>NZ_LGDE01000102.1 GCF_001279725.1 Streptomyces sp. WM4235
CCCGGGTAGGGGGGGGGCTCGGGGGATGGGGGCCGGGTGGCAGGGTGGGGGGATGGGTGATCTTGGGCAGGGGTTTCGGGAGTTCCGGCTGGATGTGGGCGAAGGGGAGCTGGACGACCTTCGCGGGCGGTTGGAGCGGGTGCGGTGGCCCGATGAGTTGAGCGGGGTCGGGTGGGCGTACGGCATCCCGCTGTCCGAGGTGCGGGAACTCGTCCGGTACTGGCGCGAGGAGTACGACTGGCGGGCCGCCGAGGCGCGGATCAACGAGTGGCCGCAGTACACCACCGAGATCGACGGGGCCACCGTCCACTTCGCGTACCTCCGCTCGCCCGAGCCGCGTGCGACACCCCTGCTGATGACCCACGGCTGGCCCGGGTCGTTCGTGGAGTTCCAGCGGGTCGCCGGGCCGTTGACCGATCCGCGGGCGCATGGCGGGGACCCCGCCGACGCCTTCCACCTGGTACTTCCCCACATCCCGGGGTTCGCCCTGTCGGGGCCGACCACCGAACCCGGTTGGGAGTTCAAGCGGGTGGCGCGCGCCTTCGGGACCCTGATGGAGCGGCTCGGGTACGAGCGGTACGGGGTACAGGGCGGCGACTGGGGCGCTGCGGTCTCGCGGGAGTTGGGGCGGGCGCGGCCGGGGAACGTGGTGGGAGTCCACCTGAACCTGCTGCCCGGCGCCGGGGCGACGTCCGAACCCCCGCCGGAGGAGCTGGCCGCGCTGGACCCCGCCGAGCGGGAGCGGACGCTGGCGTCCTGGGAGCGGTACCGGGTGTGGGCGCGGGAGCGCCAGGGGTACGCCGACATCCAGTCGACCCGGCCGCAGACCCTCGCGTACGCGTTGAACGATTCCCCCGTCGGACAGCTCGCCTGGATCGGCGAGAAGTTCGCCGAGTGGAGCGATCCGCGAACCCCCGTGGACCGGGACCGGATGCTGACGAACGTCATGCTGTACTGGCTGACGGGCACGGTCGGTTCCGCCGCCCGGATCTACTACGAGCGCGCGCACGCCGACCACCACGGGCAGCCGCCCGAGGTGTCGAAGACGCCGACCGCACTCGCCGACTTCCCCCGGGACAACTTCATCCCGCTGCGGCACATCGCCGAACGCACCGACCGGATCGTGCGCTGGACCTCGTACGACAGGGGCGGGCACTTCCCCGCGATGGAGGTGCCCGAGTCGCTGGTGGAGGACGTACGGGCCTTCTTCCGGCAGCTGAGCCCGGAGTCCGCGTCCTGATGGCGGTGTCCGCCCTGTGTAGGGGTCGGCGGGTGGAGGGCAGGGCTGTCATCATCAGCCGATGAAAGACGAACAGAGGACCCAACCCGTTCTGACGGGTGACGAACGCGCCACGCTCACCAGCGTCCTGCAGGGGCAGCGGGACACGCTGATGATGAAGTGCGCGGGCCTGACGGACGAGCAACTGCGCCGCAAGGCGGTCGCGCCGTCCGAGCTGAGCCTGCTCGGGCTGGTACGGCATCTGGCGGAAGTCGAGCGGAGCTGGTTCCGCAATGTGCTCGATGCCGAGGGCGTGAGCAACTTCTTCCCCAGGAACGAGGCCGGTCAGCGGACGGACTTCCACGTCGAGGACGCGGACTCGGCGGAGGCGTTCCGGATCTGGGAGGAGAGCTGCGAGCGCTCCCGCGCGATCGTGGCGGCGGCAGAGTCCCTGGACATGCGGGGGCACCACGAGGACCAGACCTACTCCCTGCACTACGTCCTGGCCCACATGATCGAGGAGTACGCCCGCCACAACGGGCACGCCGACCTGCTGCGCGAGGTGATCGACGGGGTCACCGGGGAGTAGCGGCGGCTGTCGGCCGGGAGCCGGGGACGGTCGGGGAGCCGGTGGCCGTGGCGTCGGGGGCAGCCGGTGGCTACGGGGCCGCCGGGGTGCCCTGACGGTCCACGGCGTCCAGGGCCACCGCCCACGGGAAGGGGGCCGGGGTGTCCTCGTCCGGCGGACCGGGGGTGTACCCGCCCTCGCCGTGGAGGAGTTCCACGCCGGCTCCCCGCAGCTCGGCCAGCGAGAGGTCGAAGCGCGGGTGCGCCGCGAGCGCCGCGTTCGTGCAGGGCATGGCGACGACGGGAATGTCCTTGCCGATGGCCTCGGCGGCGATCCCGGCGACGAACCGGTCGGTGAGCCCGAGAGCCCAGGCGTTGAGCGAGTTGAAGGTGACCGGGGCGAACAGCACGGCGTCGGCCGCGGGCCACACGTCGGGTTCCCCGGGCAGTTTGTACTGCCAGCGCACCGGGTTCCCGGTCAGGGCGGCGAGTCCGTCGAGGCTCTCGGACACCCAGTGCGCGGCCGTCGGGGTCAGGCCGAGGCAGACGTCCCAACCGCGCGACTGGGCGTTCTCGATCACGTGGGCCACGTCGAAGACGGGCGGGGCGGCGGAGCAGAGCAGATACAAGGTCCTCGTCATACCGCCATGTGATCATATTCCTCCACCTCAAGCGGACTTGAGGTGTGAAAGTCATTGCCGAGAGCACAAAGAACGCGGTGGGTGGAGACGGCCCGTCCTCGGGCCGCGACCCCGCGTGACGTGGAGCGCGGGCGGAGAGGCCGGCGCGAGTTTCTCGCGAGTTTCTTCCGCGCGGTGCGATGAGTTTCGGGGGGCCGGGCCGTCTATCCCTGTGACGCGGCGGAACAAGAATGTGGACGGTGTGCACAATGCCTTGTACGCTGCGGGACGTGGAGATGTGGACGCCGTCCACATGGAGGCGCGACACCGTCGGGCACCGGCGGTCGACAAGGGAACAGGTCAACACATGCGCATCGTGGTCAGCGAGTTCATCAGCCTGGACGGCGTCGTGCAGGCCCCGGGCGGAGCGGGCGAGGACGGCGACGGCGGGTTCGCGCACGGCGGCTGGTCGCACCCGTTCTTCGACCCGGAGGTGGTGGGCGGTGCCTTCTCGGACGCGTTGGGCGGCGCCGAGGCGCTGCTGTTCGGGCGACGGACGTGGCAGACCATGGCTGCCGCGTGGCCGGAGCGGGCGGGGGACCCCTTCGCCGACCGGATGAACGCGATCCGCAAGTACGTCGTGTCCGAGAGGCTCGACGACTCCGAGCCGGCCTGGGAGAACACCACCCGCATCCCCGGTGGCGAGGCGGTCGCCCGCATCCGGGAGCTGCGCGGGACCGAGGGCGGCGACCTGGTCGTCATGGGGAGCCCCACCCTCGTCCGCACCCTGCTGAGCGAGGGGTTGGCCGACGAGTTGCGACTCATGATCATGCCGGTGCTGCTCGGCGGCGGTAAGTCGATCTTCCCGGACGACGGCGGCCTGCGGACGCTGGAGTTGGTCTCCACGGTCACCAGCGCCGCGGGCGTCAACGTGTGCACGTACCGGCCGGTGACCGGCGGCTGAGTCCGCCCCACCCTTCACCACCACTCACCCACGAACCCACGCACCCGTCTCCGTACGAGAGGAACCCCGACATGACCGACGCCGTCAAGGGCCCCGCGAGCTACTTCCCCTCGATCGAGAAGAAGCACGGTCGCCCGATCTCGGAGTGGAAGGAACTCATCCGGTCCTCGCCGCTCACCCGGCACATGGAGCTGGTCACCTGGCTCAAGACCGACCACGGCCTGGGCCACGGACACGCCAACGCCCTCGTGGCGCACACCCTCGCCGAGGACGCCGGCAAGTGAACCGCTGAGGGCAAGTGAACCGCTGAGCGGGGTGCGGGAGCGGGCTGGACGCTCGCGTATGGGGCTGAGCTTTTCGGCTATGTTCCGTCTCGGCGCCCGGCGGTTGACTGGTCGCATGACAACGACACGGAACACCCAGAACACCCAGAACACCCAGAACACGCAGGACACGCAGGACGCGCCCCTCACCCTCGTCATCGGGGGCAACGGCAAGACCGGACGGCGCGTCGCCGAGAAGCTGCGGGCGCAGGGCCGCCCGGTCCGGGTCGGATCGCGTACCGGAGAGCCCGCCTTCGACTGGCACGAGCCCGCCGGCTGGGGCGCGGCGCTGGAGGGCGTCGACCGGGTGTACGTCACCTACTACCCCGACCTGGCCTTCCCGGGCGCCGCCGAGCAGGTCGGCGCGTTCGCCGAGGCGGCCGTCGCGGCCGGCGCGCGCCGGTTGGTGCTGCTGTCCGGGCGCGGCGAGGAGGGGGCCGAGCGCAGCGAGGACAACCTGAAGGCCTCCGGCGCCGACTGGACGGTCGTCCGGGCCGGCTGGTTCAACCAGAACTTCGACGAGGGCTTCTTCCTGGAGCCGGTCCTGGCCGGGGAGATCGCCCTGCCGACCGCGGACGCCGTCGAACCCTTCGTGGACGCCGACGACATCGCGGACGTGGTGGTGGCCGCGCTCACCGACGACCGGCACGTCGGCAAGACGTACGAACTGTCCGGCCCGCGCCTGCTCAGCTTCTCCGACGTCGCCGCGGAGCTGTCGAAGGCCACCGGGAGGGAGATCTCCTACGTGCCCGTCTCGGACGCGGACTACCGCGCGGTCCTGCGGACCAACGACCTGCCGGAGGACTTCGCCGAGCTGTTCACGCTGATCCTCGACGGGCGCAACGCGCACGTGGTGCACGGGGTACGGGAGGTCCTGGGCCGGGAGCCCAGGGACTTCGCGGACTTCGCCCGGGAGGCGGCGGCCACCGGAGTCTGGGACGTGTGAGGGACACGCACGGGGAGATGAGGGGCACGCACGCGGAGGCGAGGGG
>NZ_LGDE01000103.1 GCF_001279725.1 Streptomyces sp. WM4235
GTGAGGCGGGGTCCCGTAGGCGTGCGCCATCTGCCCGGCCGTGATCAGTCCGGCCAGTCCGCCCAGGGCCATGCCGATGTGGGTCATCGCCGCCGGCGCGACCGAGGAGTACCGGACGACGTCTTCGTGATGGCCGGCCCCGTCGACTACCGCAGCACACACCTTGCTTCCGCGTCGCTGTACGTCATGGCCGTCCGCGCACGGCGGCTCCGTCCCCGGCCTCTGGGCAACGCCCACCACAACGCTGTCCACCTTCTGCTCGATCGTCTCGGTCATGTCCATCTCCTTCGTCCCGCCACCCGTACGGGCCACCGCCCGCCCCCATACCTATGCCTGCCGGGGAACAAGAGCGGCAGGATGTGGCTACTTCTCACAAAACTGGGGCGGGTGGGACTCCTGGGGCGGGCGGCTGGCGTCAGCCGACCGGCTGCGCCGTACTCAGATGCAGGTGTCGAACATGGTGTTCAGCTGGTCGCGTTCGGCCTCGGTGATGGTGAGCTGGTAGGTGTGCTCGATGTGGGTCCAGGCGCGGGAGTAGGTGCACCAGTAGGCGCGGGACGGGGGGCTCCACTGGTCCGGGCTCTGGTCGCCCTTCGAGCGGTTCGACGCCGCGGAGACCGCGAGGAGCTGCGGGCCCTGGAGGTCGCTGGCGAAGCTCTTCCGCTTGGGGGTGTCCCAGAGATCGGCGCCAGAGCGCCAAGCGTTGGCGAGAGGGACGATGTGGTCGATGTCGATTTGGCTCGCGGCCGTCAGCACCTTGTCGTCGTACGGGCTGAACCAGGTTCCCGACACGGCCCGGCCCTCGTCGTCGCGCAGGATGTCCTGACCGTCGCGGGCCGGGACGACCTCGCGGGTGTCGCACCGCTCGCCCTGCTGGGCCCAGTGCGGGAACTTCGCCCGGGAGTACCCGGCCATCGAATGCGGGGCTTCCACCGTCAACGCGGCCAGCTCGGTCCGTGCGCCCGCCGAGCCCGCTCGGCATCCCGCCTCCTGCGCGTCGGCAGTCAGAGCGCACCGGCCGCGGCGGCGATGGCGTTCTCCTCGCCGGTGCGGACGTGGCTCGCGGTTGCGTTCGCCGTCACCGACAACGTGCGCACCGCCTCTACATCGCGTGCCTCGACTGGCTCGCGAACAGCTGCTCGCGGACCGTGGCCTGTTCCGTTAGCCAGACCTGGGCGCCGACAACAGCAGCACGCGACTGAGCGGGGCCCGGCTCGTCCAGTTCCGTCACGGCAGTGAGCTCGCCGGATGAGTCTGTAAGCACGCGCCGCAAAGGAAGAACCGGCCGATCCACCGGCACACGCGAGTCACCCCGCTTTTCCGGCCGAGCCCCCTGCTGAGGATCCGTGCGGTCGCCCGCCTGGCGGCGCCGCGGAGGCCCTCAAGCCTGCCATACCCTGTCTAGGTGGATGGTGTCTTGGGGGTGCCCTTGATCGAGGTCTGGCCCAGACCGATGACCCAATTACCTTGTTTCTCGCCCATCTGAAGGTAGATGCTGAACTGCTTGCCGCTGCCATCGGTGCCGGTCACATGCACGCTGGCGTAAGTCGGCTCGAACTCTTTGAGCACGTCGATCTTTGTGGTCTTGAGGTCGCGTCCACCGTTCTCGGCGATGATCTTGTCGGCACTCTCCTTCATGCCCGTGCGCCCTGGCACGTCGGGCTCGGTCAGGGCGATGAGCCCTTGGGGGTCGCGGGCGTTCAGCGCGGCGATGTACTGCTCGGCGGTCTGCCGCTCGCTCCTACCGTCCTTCTCGGAGGCGCAGGCGCCGAGCACCGCGCACAGGACGGGAACCGTCAGCAGTGCCAGGGCTTTCTTCACGGCGTGTTTCCCTTTCGGGTCAGGTGCGATGGGCGTACCACGAGGCTCCTGAGGTCTGGGCCCGGATGATGCTCAGCTTCTTGTTGTGCGTGTTGCTGGAGTGGTAGGTCATGTAAAGATCGCCGCCTCCCCTGGCGGTGACGATCATCGTGTGGTTGATGTTTCCGTCGGGGCTCGGATCTGCCCAGTCCACTTGGGCGACGTCGGACGGGAACATGTCCCAGATGTTGGCGATCCGCTGCGTCCTGCCCGAGTGCCGTTGGGCGAACCAGTACCAGTTCTCTGCACCGGCCCAGGTGTAGCTGGTTGACCAGGTAAAGCTTGCGTAGAACCACTTGCTGTTGTCTGCGCGGGAGGAAGGACTGCCTGCTGTGGTGTTCCAGCCGCCGGCTCTCATTGCCTGGGAGATGAAGTTGGTGCAGTCGTTGCCGTAGGAGCGGTAGCCGCCGTTGTAGTCCTTCCAGTACCGATTCGCGTAATCAACCATCTTGTCGTAGCTGTAAGAGGCGGAGAGCGTCGGCTTCGCAGTCTGCGACGACATGCCCGCTGCGGGCAGTTCCGTGCTGCTGGGCGGCTCCTTGGGGCCCTCGTCCTGCGAGTCGGGTGCCGGCTCGCCAGCCGGGCCGGGCTCGTTGATGGGACCGGGATCGCCGATCGGATGGGTTATCTGCGTGGTCGGCTGCAGCGATGAAGGGTCCATCTGCGCCCGGTCACCGGCGAGCTCCCACCCATCCACGGAGCGCGTGAACGTCAGCGTGTGCGGTAGGGAGTACTCCTCGTAGGCGGGCACCCCCTCCTGGGGGTTCGGGTAGTACAGGCGGGCGTCCTCGGTGGCAACAATCGTCGCGGTGTCCCCGCTGATGCTGCTCTCGCCTGGCGTCACGGTCACTTCCGCGCGGGCATACCCTCCGCTGACCTTCTCCAGGGCTCGCCCGTTGTGCTGCAACGCGGTCAGGTCATCTGCCAGATCTTCCGCAGCGGCCGCAGTCATCGCAACGGGCGTCGACGCGAAACGGCTTCGCGATCCCCCCGTGGTGACGGCGTCGGCACGACGCTGGAGATAGGCGTCAGCCATCTGGACCAGACGTGTCAGTTCCGAGGCCGACAGCGCGGCATGTGGCTCCGCGTTCGTGGTGGGAGCGGTGACACCCAACGAAGCCAAAGCCAGGATCGCAGCGCCGGCAGTGCGTAAAGACAGTGTGGTTCCACGCAAAGGGTCCCCCCCCCGGGATCAGGTTCACTGGTTCCCAGCGTGTATACGGCACACCCGGCCCCGGCGGGGATCACGTGAATCATTTGTCCCGTAACCATGACGGATCTGGCTGAATAGCAGAAACCAGGGCAGGTGCCGAGCCCATCCGGTTGGGTCCGGTCTTGGTGAGCGGCAGCGGATCAACCGCCCGTACGGCGAGCCTTCAATGCCCGGATAGTCGTCCACCGCCTTCCGGGCTGTCACCTGGAGCGTTTCCCGGACGTGGACGAGAACCGCGGCAACGGCCTGCGAGTCGTCCAGACCGGCGGACCAGGCAGCGACGTTGGGTGCCGGAGTGCTCCCCGCCGACGCGGGGGTGATCCGTCATTGGGACATTCAGGGATCTGGGCCTCCGTTCCCCGCGCAGCGGGCCGCCGTCCTCGCGCACGCACGCGCGGGTCGTTGGAGATCAGCGGGTTCGTCGACCTGGACGAGGTGGATCCGATCTTCTTCGACAAGACCTAAAGGCTCACCTGATCCACGTGGGCACCCTTTCGGGCCGGGCCATCAGGACCCGTATCCGGCGAGTTATCCGAGAGCGGGTGAAGGTCCCAACTCCCGGTTTCCTCTGACCTTTCGGCCCGCCGGCCTTCGCTTCTTGGATCTTCCTTCTCCCGCCGGGGACTTCAACCTGCCTTGCGGTCGGCCTACCAAGCCGAAGCTTGGACCCCGACGGGGTTTCCACGTTCCGACCAGTAAGACGCGACTGGGGTGGGCGCCCCCTCTACCCCGGAACCAGCGGTGTCCTCCCTCCGGGCTCAGTTACCCGGAGGTCGCTTGGTGCCTTGCAGCACCGGGTCCTGTGACCGCCGCCAGCACGCCATCGGCACGGTCGTATCGTCACGGGGCATCATCAAGGGTTCACCTACGTTCGCCCGTCCAGCCTTCCCCTCACCTGTTGCACCCCGATGGCCGGGACACTCTTGGGCTTGAACGCTCCGCTTCACACCCCGCCGTTACCAGCGACGCATGGGAGCGCGGGGACGGACCCTGGACACTGGCCCGAAGTTAAGCCGATCGATACCTCCTTCACGTGGCTGCCCTTACTTACCTGGAGCGACTTCGTGTCGCACACTGAGCGCGATAATTGGCCTGTCTGGCCAAGTTGGTGCTCAGATCCGCGCCGACGGCCCGACCGAGAGCCGCGCTCTCGGCGAGCAGCAGCGCACCGACCTCCGCTGTCATTGGCTCCGCGTATGGTCTGCGCATGGTTGATCAGAGACCCCCCTTGCCATCGATGACGGCTTCTCCCGGCGGGGCGCCGCGAAGGGAGCCGAAGAGGACCTGGAACTGCTCGAGCGGACGCTGCGCGAAAGGCTGCCCGACGCCATCGGCGCGACGGGGGGAGAGATCACCGCAGTCGAAGCGCGCCTCGGTGTGCAGCTCTCCGACGAGCTCAAGGTGCTCTACCGGGTGGTACGGGCACGCTCGGACGATTTTGGCGAGGATGAGGAGTACGACTACGAGATGGAGTGCCAAGTCAATACGGCGGTGGGCTGCGAGCTCTTTGGCTTGGGGATGGAGGAGGTGGCCGATGAGGCGGCGTATCTCCGCTACGGACAGCGGTATCAGGCCACCGCTGTTTCCCCTTTTGAGAGTTCGTGGGCGCGGA
>NZ_LGDE01000104.1 GCF_001279725.1 Streptomyces sp. WM4235
CTGGGGACCCTGCGGGCTCTCCGATGGCGGCTTCCCCGCGCAATCGTTCCCGCCCGCTCGCGAAGTGACGCGCACGCCCGGCGCGGTATCCCCGGCGGCCACTCGTGTTCCCGCCGTCGTGGATCCGTCCTGACCTGCCGTGCCGTCACCATGGGGTCAGCTTCCGGCGACTGCCCACATCGCGCGATACCCGAACGGTAATCTCACCGTGGGATGGATCCCATCCCGTTCGCGGATGACAGGCGGGCCCCTGTGACAAGCAGCCTCTTACCGATCACCCTCGCGGACCGGGCGTGGGAACACCCCGATGTCCGCGAGGCCCTGCGCGCCCGCGACATCGGCGCCGTGTTCCGCCACGTCCAGCGCTACAGCGGGGCCAGCCAATCCCGGATCGCCACCGCGGTCGGCATGACGCAGGCCCGCGTGAACGAGATCATCAACCGTCGGCGCACCGTGTCCCGCCTGGACGTCTACGAGCGGATCGCCGAAGGCCTGACCATGCCCGACGACACCCGACACCTCCTCGGCCTGGCCGCCGGACGTGAACAACGCACCGGAAACGCCGCGTTCGACCTGGCGGCCTTCCCGGAAGTCGTACGCGTGTACTCCGCGCAGGCCTCCGCCCGCGAAGAGATCCAACAGCGCACCCGCACGGCGAAGGAACTCGACATCCTCGCCGTGCGCGGCCTCGGCCTGATCGGCCTCAACGACTCGATGCTCCGTTCCCACCTCGCCCGCCCCGACGGGCGGCTGCGGGTGCGGGTGCTGCTCCTGGATCCGGACGGCCCGGCGCTGGCACGGCGGGCGGCGGAGATCGGAGAGTCCGCCGAGTCACTCGCCTCCGGCGTCCGCCTGGCCGAAGCGCGGCTTCGCGAACTCTCGACGGTCTGCGACATCGAGGTCTACCGGTACGCGATGCTGCCCACCTGGCGCGTGATCCGAACGGACGACTGCATGTTCGTCGGCGCTTTTGACACCGGCTGGGAAGGGCACGAGTCGGCGACCTACAAGGTGATGGAAACACCGCACGGACCCCTGTACCGGGGCTACCGGCGGATGGTCGAGGCGATGGTGGCCGACGCGGTGCGCACGGTCTGAAACGCGGGAAGTGGGGACGGGACACGTGATCGAGGCGGAGTTGAAAGCGCGCGTCGAAGCGCCGGAAGAGGTCCTTCGGCGTTTGGAGGAGCGGGCGACGGGTCGGGTCGAGGTGTACGTGGACACCTACTACGACACCCCCACCCGCGCCCTGGACGGTCGGGGCGAGGAACTGCGGGTGCGGACCGTGCACGGCGCGGACGAGACCCGCAGCGTGCTCACGTACAAGGGCGCGTCGGTCGATGAGGAGTCCGGTTCGAAGCCTGAGTACGAGAGTCGGGTGGAGGACGTCGACTCGGTGCACGCGATGCTGCGCGGGTTGGGCTACGTCCCGCTGATCGCGTTCGAGAAACACTGTCGCAACTTCGACTTCGCCGCCCGGGGCAGGCGGATGCTGGCCACCCTCGTGCGGGTTCCGGAGGTCGAGGGCACGTTTCTGGAGCTGGAGACCCTCGCGGACGAGGACGACGTGGCCGCGGCCCTGGACGACGTCCGCGCGGTCCTGGACGAACTCGGCATCACGCCCGAGGACCTGACCCGAGAGCTCTACACCGATGCCGTCCGCAACGCAGAACGCACAACCTGATCTTCTGCGCGTCGTGGTCGGTGCGGGTGATCCATTGGGATCCGACCCCCGCGCCGTCACAACCCCGGCACGGCCGACCGTCGCACGCGGGGCCCGCGTCGCTGTCGGTGGAGGTGGGGACCGATGGGAAGCGGAAGCCGGCTTCCGACCGTCGCGTTCTCGGCCCAGGCGCTGCCCCCTGCGGGGCGTTCTCGGGGACGTCCCGCAGCGGGACCGGCGTGGCTCAGTGCCCTGCGGAGTGCGGTAGCAGAGCCCCGCACCGGCCGGGGGCCCCGGCCGGTGCGGGGCTCTGCCGTGTCTGCGTTCAGTTCGTGTGGCGGAGCAGGATCACGACCGTCGCGTCGTCGCGGTATCCGTCTTCGTCCTGTGTGGCCGCGGCGACCAGGGCGTCGGCCAAGGCCTGCGGTGAGTCTCGGTGCTTGCGACACAGTTCCTCGGCGACCTCCTGGTCCACTTGGTCGGAGATCCCGTCGGAGCAGAGCAGCACCAGGGGGGTGTCCTCAGGGATCTCGACCTGCCTGCACGTCGTGGCGGAGGCCTGCCTCAACCCCAGTCGTGACCAGTTGTCGTGGCCTGCCGCGATCTCCGCCGGCACCCCGCCGTTGACCCGGAGCCACTGGCCCATCGTCTGGTCGGTGGACCACTGGGTGAGTCCACCGCCGTCCCTCCATCCGTAAGCGCGGCAATCGCCGATCCAGTGGACTGCGGTAGGCCGGCCGGGTGCGGCGTTGGCGTAGACGGCGGAGGCGTGCGGAACGTGGCTGTACGCCTCCGCCATCCTGCCCGCGGTCGTCAGGGCGGCGACCCCGCCGACGACCATGCCCAGTTGCGTGATGGTGGTCGGCACGGTGGTGGAGTACCGGACGGTGTCCAGGTGATGCCCGGCGCCGTCCACCACTGCGGCGCTGACCTCCGGGCCCCGGTGCTGGACGTCGTACCCGTCCGCGCACACCGACCCCGGGCCGGCCTTCTCCGATTCCTCCGAGTCGGTGCCCGGCCGCTGTGCCGCGCCGACCGTGATCGCGGTGGCGGTCTCCTCGGACGTGAACTTCTGCTGGGTCATGGATCCTCCTGGGGATTGCGTGATGCGGACGCCCTAAAGGCACCGAGGTCAAGAGACATTCACGGGCATTTCGGGTGCACGTGTGGAGGGTTGGCCGAAATTTGTCCAGCGTCGGCCGAATCCAGCTGGCCCGGAGTCCTGCAATCCAGTCGAGCAGGGGCGCCCGGCCGGCTGGTGCCACCCGAGCCTGCGGGGGGACCGCGCGTTGCCGCCGTCGGTGGCGCTGCGCCTACCCTGCCGCGGCCCTACCACTACCCCTGGTGACGGGCGTTCGCCTGCGGGAGGCGGCGGCCGTGCCGTCTGGTTTGCAAGAGCCGGCACGGCCTGATCCCAACCCGCTGGAAGGGAACAGGAGGAGGCTACGGCGCGCGGCGCCGCAGGTCGTCGGTTGGATCGATGGCGAAGGGGATATTCGGCGGCATCGGTGTCAGGGCGCGATCCGCACGGATGTATCCACGCGGCCGGAGTGGAGAGGCCGGTTCACGCCGTTCTCCGGAGAACCGCCGCAAGGCCGCCGTCAAAGCGGGGACGCTGGCCTCGGGACGGACGAGGGGGCGTCGATGGGGTACACCGCTGTCCATCAGGACTGGGGCCGGCTGGACGCCTCACTGGACGATCTCGGCTGTGGCCGCTCGTGGCGGGACGTCCACCGCGTTCCGGGGATGGAACTGACCTGTCCGGAATGCCGAGGACGGGTCTTCGCCCGGATCTCCCAGCATCGCGCCCGGCACTTCTACCACCAGGCCCGGCCGGAGAACTGCGAGCTGGCGAACGAGTCGCCGGAGCACCATCGCCTGAAGCGCGAACTCGTGATGGCCGCGAGGGCGGCGGGCTGGCGAGCGGAGCTTGAGGTCGCCAGCGCGACCGGCAATTGGCGGGCCGACGTGATGGTATTCGACGAGCAGGGCCACGCGTTCATGGCTCTGGAGGCACAGTTGTCGCCCATGACTCCGGACGAGGCGCGGATGCGGACCGAGCGGTATGCCGCGGACGGGGTGGCGGTGTGCTGGGTCGGGCCGCAGGATCGGCCCTGGCAGCGGGTCGTGCCCACGCTGCGTGTGCCCTTTCCGACAGGGGATGACCGGGTCTGGCAGGTGCGGCACGGGATGGCCGGCTACGTCTGGGCGCCGCGCACGCTGAAAGCGAAGGCGGCTTGGGTCCACATCACTTGCCCGCTCGGGGATGCCCTCAAGTGGATTCTGGAGGGCCGGGTGCACGTTCACACGGGGCTGAACGGCACGGTGTGGTGGACGGCCCCCGCCTACCTGGACCTTGCGGTCGCCCGCGCCCGCATGGAAGCCGGTGCGGAAGCCTCCGCGCGAGCGGCCGCCGCGGAGAAGGCTCGGCGGCAGGAAGAGCAGCGGCGGCGGGAAGCCGACGCCCGGGCCGCCGCCCTGGCGGAGTGGCGTCGCAATGCCGCGGCCCGGTCCATACAGGCGGAGCAGGAACGGCTGGCCGAGTTACGGCGGCTGGCAGGCTTCTTCGAGCACGCGGGCATCGATGCCGCGATGTGGCGAGTCTTCACGCAGATGGTCCGCTCCACCTCGGGCAAGACGGTCGTCTACGGAGACCAGAGCCCTTCTCACGGCAACGGCCTTCTCGTCTACACCCGGCCGCGGGAATGGAGCGATCCCCTCCTGGCCGGCGTGGTGTGCCCGGCCCCCGAGGGCCTCGACAGATGGCCGGGGAATCTGACGATCTTGGTGCCCGGTCCAACGTGGCTGGCCCGGATCCAGGCTGCTCCACGGCCCGCCCTTCAGGTCGCGGTCCTGAACCCCGTGACCGGCCGAAGCGACTTCGTCAACGTTGCCGCATCCCACCAACCGGGGCCGATCCAGGAGCTGCCCCCGTTCGGGTCGA
>NZ_LGDE01000105.1 GCF_001279725.1 Streptomyces sp. WM4235
CGGTAGGAAAGTATTGACGCACGCCGGTCGAGCACCTCACGATGTGACCATGCCCCCGTCGCAGCCGTTGCTCGTACGCCGCAGGCACGTTGACTTCCGTCTCGTCGCCGGCGCGGTCTGCCGACCCTTCTAGGGCTTTCCGTCAGGGCACTTCACGTGACGCGCGCCGACCTCTCGGCTGTCGTTCTCCCGCTGTGCGCACGCCTTCCCTCCCCGATCCGGCAGTCGACTCCGGCTCGCCGTGACGCCGTGGTCGCCCGGCGTGCGGCGACCCCGTCCCCGCGGGTCGAAGCAGCCGCGCCCGCCCCCCTGACGCGGCCGAACTCCCGGTATCCGTAACCCACTCCGAGCAGCCGAAGGGGCTCATCGTGACCACCGCGCCTCCCGCACCCTCCGCCCACCGTTCCCCGACCTCCCGCCTCCAACTGGTCGGCGGCCGTCCGCCCGGCACCCCTGTCGACGGGACCGTCGACGGCCGCGTCGGATACCTCGTGTTCCTGCCGGCGGACGTCGACCCGGCTGCGCTGATGAGATCGCACGGCATCCGCCCTGAGGGCCGGCCCGTCGAACCCGCGAGCCCTCCGGCTCCCGAGTCGGCACCGGTGCCCCGCCACGAACGGGTTCACACCGACGGTGCCATCCGGATCGACCCGGCCCGTCGGCTGGTCGAGGTCGACGGGCGCGAACTGGAACCCCCGTACATGGGGTTCGCCCTCCTGGCCCCCCTGGGGACCCACCCGAACACGGTGCACACCCGCGACGCCCTCATCTCGGGCATCTGGGGCTACGGGCGCATCGGCGACGGCCGCACCGTCGACGTCCACATCGCCCGACTGCGCGGCAAGCTCGGCCCCGCCCACCGGGGCCGCATCTCCACGGTGCGCCGCGTCGGCTACAGGTACGTGCCCGCTCACCGGTAGCCCCCCGCGCCGGAACGAGGATCCCTCCGTACGAGATGAGTCGAATGGGTGTGCGGGGAGGTCGAGGTCCCGCCGGGGCCGGGTCGTGGCTCGCAAGGGTGAGGGGACGCGCCCACGCGTCTCGGACCGGCCGGCGCGGGTAGCAGTGGAACAGGCGACGGAAGAGGAGCGGCGATGAATGAGGCGGGTCCGGATGAGTGAGGCGGGTCCGTTCGTCGTTTTCGCGAACTTCCTCTCGGACCTGGCGGTCGATCTCGGCGAGGGGCACGTGCTGACGCGGTGGGCACAGCAGGCGCCGCGGAAGGCGTGGTTGCTGCGGCCCGGGGACGTACTCGTCACCCCGGTGCCCCTGAGCGGGGAGTTCCTGCGGTACGTGGGCGACCTCACGGGGGTGCCCCCGGAGACGGTCACGGTCGTCGAGGTACCCCCGTCCGGCGCCGTCCCCCTGGCGCGGGCGGTGCGCGAGGCCGGTCTCGCCGAACACGTCCGGGCTCTCGCCGCCGACCGCGGGGCGGCACTGTTGCCGACGGCGCTCGACGCTTCGGCGATCACGTTCGCCCGGGACCTCGGCCTCACGGTGCACCCCTACCCGACGGTCGACGCCGCGGCGGCCGCCCTGAAGACGACCATGCTGCTCAACACCAAGGCCGGCTTCCGCGAGGCGGCCGACCACCTGGGGATGCGGCTGCCGACAGGACGGGTGTGCCGGCGCCCCGAGACGGAGGGCGTCGTCCGCGAGCTCCTGGAGAGCCACGAACGCGTCGTGGTCAAGCCCGACCGGTCCGCGGGAGGGCATGGTCTGCGCTTCGTGTCCCGCGAGGACCTGCGGGGCGGGGCGGCCCTGGAGCTCGACACCGTCGGCGGCCCCGAGGGCACGTGGGTGGTGGAGGAATGCCTCGACGTGGTCGAGTCGGTGAGCATCCAACTGGAGACCACCGCATCCGGGACACACACCCTGTTCAGCGGCGCGATGCGTACCACCGACGGATCCTTCACGGGATACCTCTCCCCGCTGCCGCCGTCCTCGGCACATCCGGCCGAGGAACTGGAGAAGTGGGGGACGGCCCTGGGCCGCCATCTCGCCGACCACGGCTACGCCGGGCCGTTCGGAGTCGACGCGCTGGTGAACGCGGACGGTGAGGCGTACGCGAGCGAGAGCAACATCCGCCGTACCGCCACCACGACCCCGCACGCCATGGTCACCCGCCTGACGGCGGCATCGCCCGTCACCCGTCCGGCCTGGTCGGTGGCCACGGGACGGACGCGGCGCCCCTTCGGCTTCGAGGCGGCCCTCGACCGGGTGCGCGAACACCGCCTCGCCTTCGACCCGGCGAGCGGCGAGGGCGTCGTCCTCTACGCGGACGCTCCGCCCGACGGCCGCTCCTGGCGGTACGCGGTGATCGCCGAAAGCGCGGGGGACGTGGCGGAACGGGAAGCCGCGCTGGCCGACGCCCTCGACTTCGAGGGCCGCTGACCCCCGCGCGAGGCGCCGCGAGGCCCCGCGAGACCCGGGGAATGCCGCGGGATCCCGGGCGTCGCCTTCCGCGCGGGAAACCGCACGTCAACTCCACGAATGCGGGTAGGCGCAGTGGACAGAGCCGCCGGTGCGCCGGTTTCGGCATCGACGGCCAACGGAAAGTGACTTCTGATCATGAATTCGCAGCAGAGGGTGCGTCCTCCGCCCGAGCCGGGGGCGCCCACCCCGGGAGGGACGGGGAGCGATTTCGCCCGACTCTCCAGGAAGATCCAGGCAGCCGGACTGATGGCCCGACGCCCCGGCTACTACACGCTCCGCATCGCCACCGTGACAGGCCTCTACGGCTTGGGCTGGGTGGCGTTCGTGTTGGTCGGCGACAGCTGGTGGACACTCGTCGTCGCCGCCTTCCTCGCCTTCGTGTTCGGTCAGGTCGCACTTCTGGCCCACGACGTCGCACATCGGCAGGTCTTCCGCCTGCGCAAGGCCGGCGAAGTGTCCGGGCGCCTCGCCGGGAACCTCGGCATCGGCATGGGGTACGGCTGGTGGCAGGACAAGCACACCCGACACCACGCCAATCCGAACCACGAGGATCTCGATCCCGACCTCGATCCCGACATCCTCGTCTGGACACAGGACCAGGCGCGCGCCGCGAAGGGGCTGCCACGGCTCCTGGGCCGCTCCCAGGCGCTCCTGTTCTTCCCGCTGCTCACGCTGGAAGGGTTCAACCTGCACGTGTCCGGACTCCGGTCGCTCGCCGACAAGTCCCTCAGGAACCGGGCCTGGGAAGGCGCCCTCCTCATCGGCCACATCGCGGCCTATCTCGGCGCACTGTTCCTGGTGCTTCCGCCCGGCAAGGCGATCGTGTTCCTGCTCGTCCACCAGTGCCTCTTCGGCGTCTACCTCGGTTCGATCTTCGCCCCGAACCACAAGGGCATGCCGACCCTGCGGGGAACGGACCGCCCCGACTTCCTGCGCCGCCAGGTGCTGACCTCGCGCGACGTGCGCGGCGGCCTGTTCACCGACATCGTTCTCGGCGGCCTGAACTACCAGATCGAGCACCACCTCTTCCCCAGCATGCCCAGCCCGCACCTGCGCAGGGCCCAGGCCATCGTGCGCGGTCACTGCCAGGAGCTCGGCGTCAGCCACCTGGAGACCGGCCTGATCGAGTCCTACCGGCAGACCCTGGCCAGCCTCCACCACGCGGGCGCCCCCATCCGGGAGGCCCGCACCGCCTGACGGCCCCGGCGTCGTCACCGTACGTGTCCGCATGGAGCCCCATTCGCTGCCGGGCCGATTCCATTCCCCTGCCGGATTCTCCGCCCCGGGCGGGTGTCCGGTCGTTTGTCGGGTAGGCGCGTCACAACGACGATGTGCGCGTCCTTCGAGAAACGACTTCCGACAGGAAAAGCCACCGCTTGCGTTTTCTCGCGTCGGCTGTCCATTCCCGGAGGATCGCCGCCGGTGCAGGGAAAGAGGCGGATCGCACGATTCGACCTTCCTTTCCCGAGCAGGGCCATCGACAGCGTCGAGGCCGATCCGGCCGAGAATGAGGAGAAGGTCCACCGATGACGAAAAACCGCCGAAACGATGTCGGCACGCCCACGCCGGTGGAGCCGCGCGACCCGGCCGAGCGCCCGCCCTCGGCGCCCGACGGCCGGACGCCACTGCTCGCCGTCGGCGGGGCGGCCCCGCTGGCCCTCCTGCTGGTGTGCCGCGGCCGGGGGCACCGGCGATGAAGGCGGCCACCCTCGCCTACAAGCCGGTGGGGCTGGCTCTGGGCGCCGCCGGCGGCATGATCGCGGGCGCCCTGTTCCGGCAGATCTGGAAGCTCGTCGAAGGTGACGGGGACGCCCCCAACGCCACGGACGAGGAACGGACCTGGCGGCAGATCCTCATCGCCGCCGCCATCCAGGGCGCCATCTTCGCCGTGGTCAAAGCCGCGGTCGACCGCTCGGGCGCCGTGGCCGCCCGGCGCCTCACGGGGACCTGGCCGGGCTGAGCGCGGCGGTGTCGACCCGTGCGGCGGGACGGGCCCGCGCCCGATCGACCGGCTCGTGTGACCTCACGTCGTTCCCACGCGTGGCGCCGCGGGACGGCGCCCGATTCTTTCGATTCCTTCGACGAATTCGAGAACAGGAGCATTCGGTGACCAGCGGCCGATCAGTCCGCCCGACCATGTCCACCCCCACCCCCACCCCCATAC
>NZ_LGDE01000106.1 GCF_001279725.1 Streptomyces sp. WM4235
GGACGGGGGGCCCCCCCAGCTTTGCCTTGGCTTGGGGCGGGCACAGCGGGGTTCGCTCCCCCCCCCCCCCCAGCCCCCCCCCCCCCCCGGGTCCCCCCCGCCCCCGCCCCCGCCGCACCCGCGCCCGCGCGCCACATCCGCACCCGCGCCCCACATCCCCACCCCCACCCGCGCTCACGCTCACGCTCACGCTCACGCTCACGCTCACGAGAAGGCTTCGCACCCTTGGCCGTTCACAGCGCCATCGTCCATGCCACCGTCCACGTTCCCGAGGAACGCCAGAGCGTCGCCGCCGTCGAGGACCGCTTCCGGGCCGGCAGTCCCGGCATCCCGATGTCGCGCGGCGTGCTCCACCACATGTACGGGCTGGACCAGCGCACCGTCGCCCCGCCCGAGGAGCAACCGTCCGACCTCGCCGTGCACGCTGCCCGCAAGCTGCTCGACGAGAGCGGCACCTTGCCCCGTCAGGTGGACCTGCTCCTGTACGCCGGCATCCTCGCCGACATGGAGGAACCGGCCACCGCCCACGTGGTCGCGGCCAAGCTCGGCGTGGGTTGTCCGGTGTTCGACCTGAAGAACGCCTGCAACGGAGTCCTCAACGCCCTGGAGGTGGCCGACGCCTTCGTCCGCACCGGGCAGTACCGACGGGTGTTGATCACCAGCGCCGAGGTGAGTACCCGGGAGAGCCGTTGGAGCGTGGCGGACCCGGACGACCTGTTGAACGCGTTGCCGAGCCTGAGCACCGGGGACATGGGTTCGGCCGTGCTGGTGTCGGCGAGCGGGCGGCCCGGGATCCTGGGGGCCCGTTTCTTCGCGAACTCGTGGGGCTGGAAGGCCGCGACCCTGCCCAATCCCTACGCGAACCACCGCCGGATGGGCCGCTTGGAGATCGACTCGGCGCGGTTGGTGGCCTCGTTCGACGGGATGCCCGCCAAGGTCCGCGGGGCGGTGCGCGACATCGGGGTGACCGTCGACGACTTCGACCTGGTGTGCGTGCACCAGCCGTCCGTGCCGTTCACCCGTGTCGCGTGCGACTGGGTGGGGGTGGATCCGGGGCGGATCCTGGCCACGTTCCCCGCGCACGGCAACGTCGCGACGAACACCATCCCCCTCCAACTGGCCACCGCCCTCGATTCGGACCGGCTGCACGCGGGTGACCTGGTCGGCATGTTCGGTTTCGCGAGCGGCGCGAGTGCCGGCGTCGTCGTCTGTCGGTGGTGACGCCGTGATCGCCGACCCCACGGACCGGACCGGTCCCGCCGCGCCCCCGACCTCGCCGGTACGTCCCGCGCGCATCGATCCGCTGCCACTCGAACAGTGGACACCGGAGCTGCGAGGGCTGTTGGCCGGTTCGGCCAAGGACGGTCCCGGCCGCGTCAACCTCTTCGGGACCCTCGCCCACCATCCGGAACTGGCCCGCGCCTGGCTCTCCCTCGCCCGGGTCCTCACCCACGACGGGACCCTGACGGCCCGCCGGCGGGAGCTGGTCGTCCTGCGCACCGCACACCGGCGCCGCGGCTCCTTCGTGTACGAGCGGCACGGCGCGGTCGCCGCCGGCGCCGGCCTGGACTCCCGCGAGGTCGCGGCGACGGCTCTCCCGCTCGACGCCCACCCGTGGCCAGAGGACGAACTGGCGCTGCTGGAGGCCTCCGACGCGCTGGCGGCCGGCGACCCGCTGCCTCAGCCGCTCTGGGACCGACTGGCCGCCGAACTGCGTTCCGACCAGCTCATCGAACTCCTGATCCTCGCCGGACAGTGCGCCACCATGTGCGCCACGCTCGACGCCCTCCGCACCCCGCCCGACGGCGGCCGAACCTCCCCCGGACGAGATCCACGATGACCGTGACCACCACCCCCGCCACCCCCACCGAACTCACCACCGCCACCGCCGCCGAAGCCCCGACCGCGAACGCGGCCGGGTTCGCCCTGCCCGCCGCGTACGGGTCCTGCCCCTACGACCCGCCACCCGGCTACACGACGGCCGCCGCCGCAGCCCCGGTCAGTCGGGCCGAACTCCCCGACGGCGCGCCCTGCTGGTTGGTGACCGGCCATCCGGAGGTGCGGGCGGTGCTCGGCGACGCCCGCTTCAGCGCCGACGCCCGTACCCCCGGCTTCCCCTTCCTGTCCGCCGGGCAGCGCCAACTGGCCACCGCCCAGCCCAGCTTCATCCGGATGGACGACCCCGAGCACGCCCGGCTGCGACGCATGGTCGCCAAGGACTTCCTGAGCCGCCGGATCCAGGAACTGCGCCCCACCATCGTGGACGTGGTCGAGAGCGCCGTCGACACCATGACGGCCGACGGCCGCCGCGGCGCCGACCTCGTCGCGGACTTCGCGCTCCCGATCCCGTCCCTGGTCATCTGCCTGATGCTGGGGGTCCCGTACGAGGACCACGCGTTGTTCCAGTCCCTCAGCCGGACCCTGCTCGACAACACCACCGACCCCGCTCGGGCCGCGGCGGCCCACCGCGAGCTGATGGGCTACTTGGCGGAGCTGGCCGGACGGAAGCGGGAAGCGCCCGGGGACGACATCCTCAGCAGGCTCGCGGTCCGGCCCGATCTGACGGCGCAGGAGACGGCCTCCCTCGGCTTCATGCTCCTGATCACCGGGCACGAGAGCACCACCAACATGGCGGCGCTCTGTGTCCTGGCCCTGCTGCGCCGCCCCGACCAGGCGGCCCTGTTGCGGACGGACCCGGGCCTGATCCCGGGGGCGGTGGAGGAGCTGCTGCGCTACCTCACGATCATCCACCTCGGCCTCGGCCGGGCGGCGACGGAGGACGTCACCGTCGGCGGGGCGGACATCCGGGCCGGCGACGGGGTGATCTGCATGCTGTCCACCGCCAACCGGCAACCGGAGCTCTTCGGCCCGGAGGGGCAGGGGGAGGGCGCGGCCTGCCCGACCGAACTGGACGTGACCCGCGACGCGCGCCGGCACGTGGCCTTCGGGCACGGTGTGCACCAGTGCCTGGGCCACACGCTGGCCCGTGTCGAGCTCCAGATCGTGTTGGAGACGGTACTGCGCCGGCTGCCGGGGCTGCGGCTGGCCGTGCCCGAGGAGCGGCTGGTGTTCCAGCGGGACACCATCGTCTACGGCCTGCGGGAACTCCCCGTCACCTGGTGACGGGGAGTTCCGCGCGGCGGGCGCCGGGGGTGGTCGGCCGCCGCACCCGGCCTCCGGCGGCGTCAGGCGGTGACGTCGAGCGTGGGCGGTGTGGCGGCGAGGACGGCGTCGAGCAGTCCGGGGAAGCGGGTGTCGAGGTCCGCGCGGCGCAGCTCGACGGCCTTGTGGCGGCCGACCTTGTGTTCGCGCGTCACGCCGGATTCGCGCAGCACGCGCCATAGGACGGGGCATGGCCACCGAACTCGCTCGGGCGGGCCACCGCGTCTCCCTCCTCGGCACCAGCGACACCGTCGAGGACGTCGCCCGCGAACTCGGCGGGATCGCCACGGTCGGCTCCTTGACCGAACCCGACGACCTGGCCCGTCTGGTGGACCGAGTTCCTGGCCCGGATCTCGGCCGGCCGCTACGCCACCACCGAGGAGATCGGCAAGCTCGCCCGCTTCCTCGTCTCCGACGACGCCGCCTACATCAACGGCGAGTCCATCCGCATCGACGGTGGCGCCGCCCGCTCCCTGTAGCCATGGCGGCAGTGCCCCTGCCCGTACCGGCGGCGATGGCTTTCAGGCCCGGCGGGCGGCCCAGACCGTGCGGCGGGTGCGGACGGCCAGGTCGGGCCGGTGCAGGATGCCGTGCGGACCGTCGGTGTCCAGGAGCCGGTCGAGGGCGGCGAGGTCCTCGGGCGACAGGTGGTCGTCGACGGCGGCGCGTACGCGGCGCAGGCTGCTCAGGGCGTAGCGGCCGACCGCGTTGGAGGGGGAGGCCTCGATGTCCACCGCGATCGTCCGCTCGGCCTCGACCTCGAATCCGGCGGCCGTGAGCATGGGCCCCCAATCGGCGCCGCGGTGCGGGAGCCGGCTGTCGTGGCGGCGTTCACTCGCGAGGTGGCAGCGTTCCTCCAGCCCGGGGCGGTCCTCCGGGGCGTCCGCGGGCAGGAACCGGGGGAAGCCCGCCAGTTCGACGACGGCGAAGAGGCCGCCGGGCGCCAGACTGCCGTGGACCTGACGCAGGGTGCGTCGGGGGTCGGCCATGTGGTGCAGGGACGCGGACGCCCACACCAGGTCGGGCCGGTTCGGGTCGGGACTGGCCGGGGCGGTCCGGTCCAACTCGGGATGGGACGGATCAGGACCGGACGGATCGGGACCGGACAGGTCGGGCCAGTGCGTGTCGAGGTCGGCCAGGACGGTGCGGACGCGGCCGGCCACTCCGCCGGCGCCGGCCTTCTCCCGCAGCCGCCTCAGGTGGGTGGCCGAGGAGTCGACCGCGGTCACCCGCGCCTCGGGGAAGCGGGTGAGCAGGGCGAGGGTGCCCGCACCGGTTCCGCAGCCCAGGTCCACGATGTGCCGGGGAGCGGCCGTCACCGGCAGCCACGCGGTGACGGACGCGAGATGCTCGGCGAGGACGTCCGCGTCCAGGTCGAGTATCTCCGCGTGATCGTGATCGTGATCGTGATCGTGAGTGGGGGTGGGGGTGGGGG
>NZ_LGDE01000107.1 GCF_001279725.1 Streptomyces sp. WM4235
TCCTGCGGAAGCTCCGCTGCAGCACCAACCGGATCACCGACATCGTCAAGGCCGTACTCGTCCTTCACCACGCCTCAACATGAGGTTGGAAAAGGCTCATTGCAGGGGTTGCTCCAACGGTGGTTTCGTCCACCCGAGCAGCCGTATCGACATCGACGGTGAGGCACGGCCCGCCTCGACTCCCTCGTAGTCAAGGCCGCCGACGCGTACGACAGCCTGGACGAGTTCCGCGACCAGTTCCGCTTCCTGGACCTGGACGGGTTCATGCGCAGCCATGGCCTCGTCACCGTGGAGGACCTGCGCGAGTCCGGCGAGTACCTCCGTACCGAGGTGAAGCTGCGCCTGCCGCCCGTCTTCGATCCGGGGCACCCCGCCAACCGGCGGACCGTCGCCGTGGTCGTCGGCGCCACCGACGACGTCGCGGGGGCGGTACGGGCGGCCCGTCTGGTCGCCGCCGCGGCCCGCGACCGTCCGCTGCCGCCGGGGTCCTTCGGGGTGCGCGTCGCGCCGTACGCGCTCGTCGCCGCCTTCCCCTCCCCCGTACCGCTGCCGCCGCCCACCGAGCCGGGGCTCACCCAGGCGCAGATCGAGAGTCTGCTGGAGGGCGCGGGCATGGCGGCGGTGCCCCGAAGACCGTCCCCGTTCCGGAAGGAAGCAGGTCCCATGCCCGACAGTCCCGTCCGCTACGTCCGCGTCAAGACCGAGGGCGTCCCCCTGACGCCTACGGCTCCTCCGGGCACCCGGACCACGTGCATACGCGGTCTCTTGGCCAACGAACTACCCGACGCGCGACGGCACCGGCATCCGGGACTACGTGCACGTCTGGGGGCCGCAGGTAGGCCCACTCGTCCAACCGGGTGCGGTTGAAACCCGCGAGTGCGGTCGCTCAGCGAACCCGCTCGACCCGGCGCTCGTCCCACACCGGCTCCGAGGTCTCCCGGACGACCCCGTCCGAGCCGAACACCAGATAGCGGTCGAAGGAACGCGCGAACCAGCGGTCGTGTGTCACCGCCAGCACCGTGCCCTCGTACGCCTCCAGCCCCTCCTGCAGAGCCTCCGCCGACTCCAGGTCCAGGTTGTCCGTCGGCTCGTCGAGGAGCAGCGCGGTGGTGCCCGCCAGTTCCAGCAGCAGGATCTGGAAACGTGCCTGCTGGCCGCCCGACAATCTGTCGAAGGGCTGGTCCCCCTGGCGTTCCAGCTCGTACCGCCGCAGTGCCGACATCGCCCCGCCCCGGTCCTTGGCATGCTCCGTCCAGAGAATGTCGACCAGGGCGCGTCCCATCAGCTCGGGGTGCGCGTGCGTCTGGGCGAAGTGCCCCGGCACAACCCGCGCCCCCAGCTTCCACTTGCCCGTGTGCCTGACGTCCTCACCCGCCAACAGCCGGAGGAAATGCGACTTCCCCGAGCCGTTCGAGCCGAGCACCGCGACGCGCTCCCCGTAGAAGACCTCCAGGGAGAACGGCTTCATCAGCCCCGTGAGCTCCACGTCCTCGCAGACCACAGCCCGTACGCCGGTGCGGCCGCCCTGCAGACGCATCCGGATGTCCTGCTTGCGCGGCGGCTCCGGCGGCGGGCCGATCTCCTCGAACTTGCGCAGCCGGGTCTTGGCCGCCTGATAGCGCGAGGCCATGTCGTCACTGCGCGCGGCGTACTGCTGGAGATCCTGCACCAGCCGCTTGAGCTGCGCCCGCTTCTCGTCCCAGCGCCGGCGCAGTTCGTCGAAGCGCGCGAACCGCTCCTCCCGCGCCTCGGGGAACGTCCCGAAGCCCCCGCCGTGCACCCACACGTCGGATCCGGCCGGACCGGGCTCCACCGCGACGATCCGCTGCGCGGCCCGTGCCAACAGCTCCCGGTCGTGGGAGATGAACAGCACCGTCTTGCGGGTCTCCTTCAGTCGCTCCTCCAGCCACCGCTTGCCGGGGACGTCCAGGTAGTTGTCCGGCTCGTCCAACAGGAGCACCTCGTCCGGGCCGCGCAGCAGCGCCTCCAGCACGAGTCGCTTCTGCTCGCCGCCCGACAGCGTCCGCACCTCGCGGAACCGGGCCCGGTCGTACGGCATGCCGAGGGCCGCCGTCGTGCAGATGTCCCAGACCGTCTCGGCCTCGTACCCACGGGCCTCGGCCCAGTCGCTGAGCGCCTGCGCGTACGCCATCTGCGCGGCCTCGTCGTCGACCGTCATGATCAGGTGCTCGGCCGTGTCCACGGCGGCCGCGGCCTTCTTGATCCGCGGCTGTGACACCGACACCAGCAGGTCGCGCACCGTGCGGCCGTCGCGCACCGAGCCGACGAACTGGTGCATGACTCCGATGCCGCCGCTGGAGGTGACGCTCCCGCTGTGCGGCTGCAGATCGCCCGAGATCAGCCGCAGCAGCGTCGTCTTGCCGGCGCCGTTGGCACCGACCAGGGCTGCCACCGACCCCTCACCCACTCTGAACGAGGCATCGCCGAGCAACACCGTCCCATCGGGCAGGTAGTACTCCAGGTGCGAGGCTTCCAGATGTCCCATGGTTCAGAATCCTCACCTGCCGTGCGCCGACGGCACAACGCGATTTCGGGAGGCGGGGCGGGCGCGGGGCGAAGGCGGGTGCCCCCGCCGCGACCGCTCAGCGCGCGCCGGGACGACGTCCACCCTGAAGTGCTCCGGAACGTTCTCCATCCGGGCGGCCGTCTCCGCGACGTCCGCGCCCTCCGCGTGCACGTAGCCGGAGGAGGGGTGCGAGGCGACTACCTGAGGGATCCGCGGAGTTGCGTGTGGTCGGCGCCGACGCGCGCGGCGACCACACTCCCGTCCGAGCGGTGACGGCGCACCAAGGCCGGACGGGCGCTCGGGTTCCGGGGCCCGAGCCGTAGGCCACCGCCCTGCCATCGCGGCCGGTGCACGCAGACGGACTGTGCGAGAAGTCGGACAGGACTCGGGGTGGGGGTTTACGGACGGAGTTCGGGAGCAGGAGGACGGTCACGACCAATCCGGTACGTCACGAGGAGGTCCCGATGTCGGGCACGGAGAAGAGCAAGGCACACGTCGAGCAGGCCAAGGGCAAGGTCAAGGAGGGTGTCGGCCGCGCCGTCGGCAACCAGCGCATGACCGCCGAAGGCCACGCAGACCAGGCCAAGGGCAACGCCCGCCAGGCCAAGGAAGACGTCAAGGACACCTTCCGCCACTGACCCACGCACGGCCTCGGCCGCTGCACCCCGCTGGGCCCCGACCTACTCCCCCAGGTCGGGGCCCAGACACGTTCGCCACCGGCCAGGAAGCCGACCACCCTCGCGCCGCACTCGACAGCCGTTCCCCGCTCGCTGGTGACGCACCCCGGGAACACCGGCCCAGCCGCAGGGTGACGCACGCCCCTGGCCGCCCACTCGCTCGACGAGCGCGGAACGGGTGTGTGCGGGGCGGCTGTTGGGCCGCCCCGCACACGGATCATCACGCATTCAACTCTGGCCCGGTCACAGGCGGCCGCCAGCCGTGGCGGTGTCGGCGGTCGCCCCCGATGTACTCCCGCTTGCCCTGGAAGACGTCGGTGCGGGGTGTCGCGGCCGGTCCCGGTGTGGACGCGGATGGTGCCGCGGCCGGCGATGCGAATGTCGTGGAAGCAGTAGGGGTTGCCGTCGGCGACCCACCACGTGCAGCGGGTCCCCGGCCGGCTCATCGGACTCATCACCACGGCCGGCGGCGTCGCCGCGACATGCTGGACCACCCACCAGCGTCGACCGTTCGACGAGACCTGCCCGTCAGGACTCTCCCGAGGGCGGGCCGGCGGCTTCGGCGGCGCGACGGTACTCGGCGTTGATCCGCTGGGCTTCCTCCAACTGATCCTCCAGAGCCACGATCCGGCAAGCGGCCTCGATCGAGGTGCCCTGGTCGACAAGCTCACGCGCGCGGGCGGCGATACGGAGCTGATAGCGGGAGTAGCGACGGTGCCCGCCCGCGGAACGCAGCGGTGTGATCAGGCGGGCATCGCCGATGGCGCGGAGGAAGCCCTGAGTGGTGCCGAGCATCTCGGCGGCCCGACCCATCGTGTAGGCGGGGTAGTCGTCGTCGTCCAGGTGGCCGCCGAGCGGGCCGGTCGGGGTTTCTGCTGTCACTGGCACCTCACTCATGAAACGCGTGGAGGGGCCCTGGCGCATGTCGCGCCAGGGCCCCGAAGGAATTGCTACACCATCCGCCGGCCCTGATACCGCGCCGGCCTTCTGTTTCCGCTGACCCGACCGAGACTCGGTCGAGGATGCGGGGATCGCGGTTGCTTGACCGGAGACCACCTCACTCACGATGTCCTGCGGTACCCGGACCCTGTCACCGCGTCCGGGCGATCCTGATGGCGCCTCGCTCCTCCGTTCATCCCTCGGATGATCAACTACCTACCTACGGGAACTGCTGTACTGCTGATACCGCGAACTGCTGGTACTGCTCCACTCGGTACTGCTCGTGGCCTGATCATGCGCCACGCCTTCGGCAGCCAGCCCCGTCGCCCATCCCGCATCCGCTCTGGCTTGGAACCCCACTGCCGAACCTCCCGATGCGCGCGCCCGCAGCCGACGCCTTCACCGAG
>NZ_LGDE01000108.1 GCF_001279725.1 Streptomyces sp. WM4235
GTCGTCGTGGCGTCGGGCTCGTGGGCGATGTCCCTCAGGGCCATGGCAACTTCGGCGGCGGGGGTGCGTTCGGCGGGTTCTTTGCGGAGCAGACCGGCGATGACCGGGGCGAGTGGGCCGGCGCGGGTCGGCACCGGCGGTTCCTCGTCCACGACGGCCCGCAGGGTGCTCAGCGCGGTGGCGTGCCTGAACGGGGAGATGCCCTCCACCGCCGCGTACAGCATGACGCCGAGTGACCACAGGTCCGACTCGGGGCCCGAGGGGCGGCCCAGCGCCCGCTCCGGCGGGAGGTACTCGGGGGAGCCGACGAGCTCGCCGGTCATGGTCAGCGCGGTGCTGCCCTCGACCACGGCGATGCCGAAGTCGCTGAGCACCACCCGTCCGTCTGCGGCGAGCAGCACGTTCGCGGGCTTGACGTCGCGGTGCTCCACCCCGACGGCGTGAGCGGCCCGCAGCGCGCTCAACACGTCGGCGCCTATGCGCGCGGCGTGCCGCGGGGTGAGCGGCCCCTCGTCGCGCAGGAGTTCGGCCAGCGACCGGCCTCGGACCAGTTCCATCACGATCCAGGGCCGATCGTCCTCCATGACCACGTCGTGGACGGTGATCACGTTGCGGTCGGGTATCCGGGCCGCCGCCCACGCCTCACGTTCCAGCCGGCTGTACATCCGCGCGATGTCCTCGGCCCGCAGACCGGCCGGGGCCCGAACCTCCTTGACGGCGACCTCCCGGTGGAGAGTCTCGTCGCGGGCCCGCCACACGGTGCCCATGCCGCCTTCGCCGAGGCGGGACAGCAGTCGGTAGCGGCCCGCGATCAGCCGCTCCCCAGCCGCCGGACCCGGTGCGGGTGTGGCAGCGGTGGCGGCCGTGCCTCGGGTGGCGACCTCGGTCGTGGACGCGGTGGTGGACGCGGTGGTGGACGCGGTGGTGGACGCGGTGGTGGACGCGATCGTGGCCTCGGTGGTGGCCCCGGTGGTGACCGTATCCGGCCTGGTCGCCGCGGTGGTGGCCGCGAGCGCGGGCTCCATCCCGGTCTCGGTTTCCTCGATGTGCATGGGGGCGGTTCTCCTCTTGACGCCGGCCGACGCGAACATCACGTACGGACCGGGCCCCTGGTTCAGCATGACTCAAAAGATTCCAAGAAATGATTGAACCGAACACGTTCTCGATGACGTGTTGCTGTCGTACGAGCAATCAGCAGCGTCATTTCAAGGGGTGTGCAGTGCCATCGGTCATCGTCGGGCGCACGGGTCCGTTCACCGGACAGAGCGTGGTTCTGGGCAGCGAGCCCGTCAGCTTCGGGCGCAAGAGCGACAACAGCATCGTGATCGTCAGCCCCAACGCCTCCCGGCTGCACGCCGAGGTCCTCACGGAGGACGCCGGGTTCGTCCTGTACGACCGGGAGAGCCGGAACGGCACGTTCGTCAACGACCAGCGGGTCACCCGTCACGTGCTGCGTCCGAACGACTGCATCCGCATCGGTGATGAAACGTTTCTGTATGAGGCGCAGGACGCCATGGAGACGGTCATGGACCTCTCCCTCCTGGACGTCCCCCGGGCAGGCACCGCGGACCCGGGCATGCTGCGGGTCACCATCACCGGCGGTGGCCCGGTGGGCCTTGCCTTCGCCCTGGCACTCGATGAGATGCTGCCCGGACGGACCGCCATCACCCTCTACGACGGACGCTGGACCAGGAAGGGTTCCTCGGTCGTCTGGAAAGACGAGACAGAGGGCAACTTCCGCCGCCAACAGGTGGTGACCGTCCAGAGCCGGCAGTACCTCGCCCTGTCCGAGGAGGTGCTCTCCGCGCTGTTCGACGACGGCGGCGCCTACTCCGAGATGTGGCCCGTCGGCCCGGACTCGGTCGACGGCCGGCCGCCCCGCAACATCCGGATCGCCCACATCGAGGACCGGCTGCTGGAACTGGCCAACCGGAGGGCGGCGATCCGACTCGTTGCCCGGCGTTTCGACGTGACGGAGCAGCAGAACCGGCTCACGCAGGAGCACGTCCTGGTCGTCTGCGAGGGCGGCCGCTCCCGCACGCGTGAGCACTACGCC
This sequence comes from Streptomyces sp. WM4235, assembly GCF_001279725.1. Lineage (GTDB taxonomy): Bacteria > Actinomycetota > Actinomycetes > Streptomycetales > Streptomycetaceae > Streptomyces. The sequence goes on from NZ_LGDE01000108.1 coordinate 2,057, forward strand.
GACCGCTTCGGCGCGGCCGACGCCTCGATCTACTCCCTCGACGGCGAGCACCTCCAGGACGTCGTCCTGGGGCTGCGGGTGAAGTCGAGGCTGTCGGATCCGATGAGCGTGCTGCTCACCGTGTCGCAGAACCGCTTCCTGCTCAACTCGCTGCGCGGCGAGGGCTTCCTGAACATGCGGCTGACGCGGGAGGAGGCCAAGAGCGTCATCGGCATCGACCCGATACGCCACGTCTTCGAGGAATGCATCGCCGCCCGCCCCTGCCTGATGAGCCGGCAGGAGGAGGACAACGAGTTCCGCTGCCCCACCCACGGCACCCTCTTCCTCCCCGCCCTGCTGCGCGGCTCGCCGCTGTGGAAGGAGATCAGGCAGGGCCTCAGCCTGTTCGGGGTGGCGGAGGACGACCTGTCGGCGATCACCTCGTTCCGGCTGGACATGGTGCAGCGCCCGCGATTCACCGCACAGTTGCACCGGCCCACCGCGACCAGCCCCGGCACCTACGGCTTCCTGCTGGGCGACGCGGCCAACGCCATCCACTTCTGGCCGGGTCGCGGCCTCAACAGCGGCCTCGCCTCGGCCACGTCACTGGCCCGGTCGCTCAGCCGCGCCTGGCAGGGGAAACCGCTGCGGGACGCCGACTTCATCCGGCACGAGGCGGCGATGTCGATGCTCCAGTACCGGCACAAGAGCCGGGCCTGGAACGCCATGGTGACCACGGACGACCAGGGCGTCACCCGTGCCATCAGGGACATCATCGCGCGTAGCGCGGAGGCGGGGGCGGGGGCCGGTGCCGGGGCGGGGGCCGGTTCCCGCACCGGGGCGGCGGGGGCCTGGGCCGGCTCCCGCACAGCGGACGGGAGCGACCTGGAGGCGCTGCTGGACCGGATGGCCGGGATCCGCGACCGGCTGGAGGCCCGGCTGCCGGGTTTGCCCAACGACGACGAACTCCGCTCCCACCTCGCGTCCATCTCCCCGGCCACCCTGCGCACCCTGCGGGAGAGCGGCGCCTGGGACACGCTGATCGTCGGCGGTGAGGAGGCCGACATCGACCTCTTCTACCAGTCGGACTCCCCGGTCTTCGTGCCCCGCCCGGCGGACCCGCGGAGCCTTGTACAGCAGCCGCACGCCTGAAGGGGAGATGCGGGAAGTCCGCCTCGGGCAGGCGGGAGGTCGGTCTTCTTGGCGCGGGCCGGGGTGATCAACTCGCAGCCGTCCCAGTTCTGGTCATTGGCGGAGGGCAGGATCGCCCGGGAATCGAGCTGGAACCATCGGTAAGGGCGCCGGCTCGGTTGCAAGGACCTCGGCTGTAGCTGCCGTGCGCAGCTCGCGAGACGTTCCACGGCTGCTCCGATGACTGGCCGGCAACCCCGAACGGGATCCGGCCCCGCCGCGAGGAGCGGCTACCAGCGCATGTCGAGAGCGTCGAGAGCGTGGATCCGGTCGGTGGGCAAGCGTTCTTTGCGGCGGCGGGTGTTGCTGATCCACTGGCCGAGCCGTACGGGTCGCGCGTCGAGGTATTCGACGTGGCGTTGGGGTACCTCGAGGTGGCCCTCCCGCTGGTGGAAAGCGCGGGCGGCTGCCAAGCCCTGGTCTGGCTTGCGCGCGGCCGGTTTCCGTTTCTCCGGGGACGGTTCGGTGGTCTGGATCAGGCCGAGGTCGGCCAGGAGCTGTTGCTGGACGGGGTGCAGGCGTTCGGGGTGGCGGCGTTGGTTGTGCAACCACTCCCCCAGACGGTGTCCGTCCTTGGTGATGTGGTCCCGGGGCACGTCGGTCGGAAGGTTGCCGGCGCTGTGGTGTCCGCGGGCCGCGTGGTAGGTGCGGTGCCAGGTCAGGGGCCAGGGCGGGTTCCAGTACGGGTCGAGGTCTTGGAGGGCCTGGGCTCTGGCGGGGGTGAGGGTGTCGGCTCGTTTGCGTTGGGTGGCGAGCCAGCGGCCGAGGGCGAAGCCGTCGTGGTGGTGGTCGACGGGAACGGCGAGGTGGCCGTGGTGGTGGGCGTAGGCGGTGGCGTGGGCGAGGCCGCGGTCGAAGGCGTGCTGCTGGGGGTTCCAGATGATGCCGAGGCGTTCGAGGGCTTGAGTGCGGGCGGGGTCGAGGGCGCCGGTGGTGTGGAGGTGGCGTTGCCAGGTGAGCCAGCGGCCGAGGGGGTAGCCGTCGGGGTCTTGGTGGGTCTGGGGGGCGTCGAGGTGGTGGTGAGTGCGGTGGTAGCGGCGAGCCGCGGTCAGGCCGCGGCGCCATTCGGCGCTTTTGGGGTTGAGGACGCGCAGGGTGAGGGCGAGGGCGACTTCTTCTTGCCGGGTGGGGCGTTCGAAGTGGAGCCAGGTGCCCGGGTCTTCGGATC
>NZ_LGDE01000109.1 GCF_001279725.1 Streptomyces sp. WM4235
TCCGCCTCCCTGGACGCCGGCACCGGCCACGGCCGGATCCACAACGCACTTCAGAACAACGAAGGCGCCACCGCCGGCCTGAGCATCCACGCGACCACCGCCTACGGCGACATCACCGCCCGCAGCGTGTAAGCGGGCCACCCCGCCACACCCGGCGATCCCGCCCTCCCGTCGGCAACCGAGACAGTCCACAACGAGCAAGGAGCACACCATCATGTCCCTCACCCCCACCGGCCAGGACCACCAAGCCCACCAGGACCAGCAGGAACACCAAGTCCTCCCGGACCGAGCCGAGTTGAGCCGGATCATGGAGGAGATGGTCGAGTCCGGCTTCACCGGTGTGACGATGCGCGTGCACGACGAGCGGGGCGAGTGGGTCGGCAGCGCCGGGGTGCGCAAGCTCGGCGAGAGCGCGAAGCCACCGACGGACGGGCACGTTCGGATCGGCAGCAACACCAAGACCTTCACCGCGACCCTGGTGCTGCAACTGGTGGCCGAGGGCAGGATCGGGCTGGACACCCCGGCGGACGAGTACCTGCCCGAGTTCGGACTGGACCGCAGGATCACGGTGCGGATGCTGCTGCAACACACCAGCGGGGTCTTCAACTTCACCGGCGAGTACTACGACGACGGGACGTTCGTGGCCGGGATCCCCGCCACGAACGCGGGCCGGGAGTGGGTGGACAACCGGTTCAAGACCTACCGTCCTGAAGAGCTGGTCCGGTTGGCCCTGTCCAAGCCGGCGCGCTTCGAGCCGGGGACGGACTGGAGCTACGCCAACACCAACTACGTGCTGGCCAGGCTGCTGATCGAGAAGGTCACCGGCCGCTCGCTCGCCGAGGAGATGCGGCGCCTGATCCTGGCGCCGCTCGGACTGTCGGGGACCGTGCTGCCGGAAACCGACCCGGAGATCCCCGAGCCGCACACCCACGCCTACTACCGCTACGAGGACGCCGGCCGGCAGGAGACGGTCGACGTCACCCGCCAGAACCCCTCCTGGATCTCCACCGGCGGAGACATGATCTCGACCACCCGGGACCTGCACACCTTCATCTCCGCACTCGTGGGAGGCAAGCTCCTGCCGGCCCCGCTGCTGGCCGAGATGTGCGCGCCGCATCCCAAGGTCGGCTACGGCCTGGGGGTGTTCGTCCAGGACACGGGCGAAGGCGGCGGCATCGTCATCACGCACAACGGCGGCATGGCGGGCCACGCGGCACTCATGTACAGCACGCCCGACGGCAGCAGGACCCTGACCGCCGCGCTGAACTACGTCGACGACGCCGCGCTGTCCATGGCAACGGCGTTCCACCAGGCGACGCAAAGGCTGGTCAAGGAGGTGTTCGGCGCCGGCGAGGCGAAGCCGGCGGACCCCGCTCGGTAGACGGGGCCCGGCTCCCTCGCGGGCCTCGCGCAGGCGCCCGCCCTCCCGCGAGCGACGGGGGCCCGGCCTCGTACGCTTCGCTCATGCATCTCGGAAGATCCATGGCCTTGTTGATCGGCGCATCGGTTCTGGTCAGCGCGTGCTCCACCACTTCAGCCCCGCCTTCCACGAGCACCGGTGGTTCCACGGACACAAGTGACTCCCCGGCCGGCGCGGTGACCGCGTCCGCACTGCCCGCAGCGGGCTCTCCAAGCGCGCGGGCCAAGCTCAGCGCCGCCGATCTACAGGGCCGCTGGTGGACCTGGGCGGCTTCGAGCACCAGTGACTCGAACCCCGTCTCGGATCAGGACGGCCACCTGTGCGCCAAGGGGCAGTCAGGCGGCATCTGGTTCCTGGCCGGCACCTTCGGCGGAGCCGTGACACGCACCTGCACCGTGCCCGCAGGGGTGCCGGTGGCCTTCCCCCTGGTGAACAGCTTCGGTGAAGCAGGCGACTGCGACGAGTTCATGGCCTCGGCGCGGGGAAGCGCCGTCCTCGACGGCCGAGCCCTGGAACCCCGGCGACACGAAGCGACGGCCGTGCAGATCAGTGCCGTGGACGGCAATCCAGTCACCCAGGACGGGGGGCGCTTTCGAACCCAGGCCTGCGGCCTGTGGGTGCAACTGGATCCGCCGGCACCCGGCAGCCACACCCTGGGCATCAGGGGGTCATCGGGATCCTTCTCCGTATCCGTGGACTACAAGCTTCAGGTCTCGGCCGGCTGAGGAAGCTCACGCGAAGAGACCCGGCGGCACGCCACCTCCGAAGCGTGCCACCGGGTCCGTCTCATCGCCCCGCCGCGTGAAGCCCGGCCCGCGTGGAGCCCGGCCTGCGTGGAGCCCCCGCCGTGCCGGGCCCGCCCGGGAGCCCCGGCCGCGCCGGCCTTCGCCGCCGCACCTCAGGCGGGGCTGCCGGGGCGCAGGGCTGTGGCGCTGTCCGGCCGCCGGGTTCACAGCGTGACGCGCACGGCGACGGGCAGGTGGTCGCTGCCGGTCCGGGGCAGCGACCAGACCCGGGTGACGGTCGCCGACCGGGCCAGGACCTGGTCGATCCGGGCCAGCGGGAAGCGCGCTGGCCAACTGAACGCGAAACCCGAACCCGGCGCCGTCAGCCGCGAGGTGAGCGGGGCCAACCCCCGGTCGTCCACCGTGCCGTTCAGGTCCCCGAGCAGCAGCACCCGCCGCGACGGCTCGGCCGCGACCGCCGCACCGAGTCGCACCGCGCTCTCGTCGCGCCGCGCCGAACCGAAGCCGTGGGCGCCGATCCGTAGGGACGGCAGGTGGGCCACGTACACGGCGACGTCCCCACCCGGGGTCCTGGCCGTCGCCCGCAGCCCGCGGTTCCACTCCGGCCCCACCCCCGTGGGCCTGATGTCCACGGGCCGCGCGTCCACCAGCGGGTACCTCGACCAGAGCCCGACCGTGCCGTGGACGGTGTGGTGCGGATACCCGGCGGCCAGGACCGCCTGGTAGGAGGGCAGCGCGGCCGGTGTCAGCTCCTCCATGGCGATCAGGTCCGCGCCCGCCGCGGCCAGCGTTCTCGCCGTGCCCGCCGGGTCCGGGTTGTCGTCGGCGACGTTGTGCTGCACGGCCACGAGAGCACGGCCGGCCCCCGTGGCGGGCGTCGAGTCGTCGCCGTCCGCGCCGGGCAGCGGCAGAGCGCCGAACAGCGCGAGCCAGGCCGCGACCGGCAACAACGCCGCGAACGAGGCGACGGCCGACCGGCGCAGCACCGCGGCCCCCGCAAGCAGTGGGACCGACACCCCGAGCCACGGCAGGAACGTCTCCAGCAGACTCCCCGGCCGCCCCGGCAGGTCGGGCACCAGGCCGTGCAGCGCCAACAGGGCGGCGAGCAGTACCGCCGACACGGTGAGCACCGGTGACGTGCCGACCAGACGCGACGCCTCGATGCGCGGGCGGTCCACCTTCCGCCGCCCCTCAGATCCGCAGCTCGGCGGGGAAGCCCGTCCACCGTGCCCGCGCCGGTAGATGCCCCGTGTCGTTGTACAGCAGCACGGACGCCGGTCGGTCCGGCGCGTACCGGATCACCGTCAGCGCGGCATGGGCGGGGCCCAGTCCCATCCACCGCCACTTCGGCGCGTCCAGGGCGGCCCGTACGAGCCAGCCGACGAGGAAGGCGTGGGTGACGACCAACTCGTGACGGGGCTCGTCACCCGCCACCGGGCAGGCGAACCGCGCGAGCGCCGCCCGGGCCCGCTCCGGACCCCCCTCCCGCTCCTCGGCGGGGAAGGCCGCCAGCCGCTCCAACATCGCGTCGGCCGTGTCCGCCGGCAGTTCCTCGCGCCGCGGCAGGTACGGGACGTAGTCCCCGGCGAGGTCCGACTCCCGTACGGGGACTCCGTCGAGCCGCTCGCCGATCAGGGCCGCGGTCCGCGCCGCCCTCGGCAGCGGGCCGTGATGGACGACGGAGAGCGGGGCGCCCGCGAGCCGTTCACCCAGCAACGCGGCCTGCATGCGGCCGGTGTCCGTCAACTCGCTCTCGTCCGGCGACGCCTCACCGTGTCGGGCGAGGTAGAGGTAGCGGGCGGCGGTGGTCGCGGTCATGGGCGAGGTCCTCATGTTCATGATCTTCCGGATGGGTGGAGGACGCCGCGTCACACCACCGCGGTTCCACCCCGCCCCTGATCTCCCGGCCGGCCGGGCGGTGTGTGCCGGGGGAAGCGGGGCACACGGTCGGCACGGTTGTTCGAGAGGGAGGTCCCCATGCTGGCCATCGCTGCGGCGGTACTGTTCTTCATCGCGTTCGTCATCAACGCGGCGGGTATCGACACGAATGACGTCCTGTCATCCGTCAACATCATGCTGCTGGGACTGGCGGTACTGGCCCTGCACTTCGGGGGCGTCGGTTCGAGCGCCCGCACGGGCGGCGGCACCGGTCGCCGGTCGGGATGGGGCCGCAGACGCTGACGCGCCCGAGCACGAACACCTCGGCGGTGCACCCCACGACAGACG
>NZ_LGDE01000110.1 GCF_001279725.1 Streptomyces sp. WM4235
AGCCCTCAGCAGCGCCGACGGCCCCGTACTCGTCACCGCCACCGCCGGCACCACCGACGCGGGACTCATCGACCCCCTGGAACCCCTCGCCGACCTCTGCCGACACCACGGCGCCGACCTCCACGTCGACGCCGCGTACGGAGGCCTCCTCCGGCTGAGCCCCCACCACCGGCACAAACTCACCGGGCTCTCCCGCGCCCAGTCCATCACCCTCGACCTGCACAAACTCGGCTGGCAGCCCGTCGCCGCAGGCCTCCTCGCCGTCCCCGACACCCGCCTGCTCGCCCCCCTCGGCCACCAGGCCGACTACCTCAACGCCACCGACGACACCGAAGCCGGCCTCCCCGACCTCCTCGGCCGCTCCCTGCGCACCACCCGCCGCCCCGACATCCTCAAGATCGCCGTCACCCTGCGCTCCCTCGGCCGCGACGGCCTCGCCGACCTCATCGACCGGACATGCGCCGCCGCCCACCACCTCGCCGAACTCCTCGAAGCACACCCCGGCTTCGAACTCCACGCCCACCCCACCATCAGCACCGTCCTCTTCCGCCCCACCCCCATGGACGACGAGCAGCTCGCGGGCCTGCGCCGCACCCTCCTCCTCGACGGCACCGCCGTACTCGGCCGCGCCACCGCCGACGGCCGCCTCTGGCTCAAGGCCACCCTGCTCAACCCCCACACCACGGCGGGGGACCTGGACACCCTCGTCACCCTCCTGGAAGGCAGCACCCACCGATGACCGCGCACCTCGACACCCCCCACGACCTCGTCGGAATCGGCATCGGTCCCTTCAACCTGTCCCTCGCCGCCCTGGCCGACGGCCTCCCCAGACAAGGCGTCGGCGAACTCGCCACCGCCTTCTACGACCAGCGCAGGGACTTCCGCTGGCACCCCGGACTCCTCATCGACGGCGCCACCCTCCAGGTCCCCTTCCTCGCCGACCTCGTCACCCTCGCCGACCCGGCGAGCCCCTGGAGCTTCCTCAACCACCTCAAGCACAAGGAACGGCTCTTCCCCTTCTACTTCGCCGAGCAACTCCACATCCAGCGCTCCGAATACGACGCCTACTGCCGCTGGGTCGCCGAACGCCTCCCCGGACTCCACTTCGGCCACCAGGTCGACGCCGTCCGCTGGAACCCCGAACGCGACCTCTTCGAAGTCGACTTCACCCAACTCGACGCCGACGGCGAAGCCGAGGCCCTCGGCCGCACCCACACCCGCAACCTCGTCCTCGGCATCGGCACCGCCCCCTACGTACCCGAACCCCTGCGCCCCCTCGCCGAGGCCCCCACCGTCCCCGTCATCCACTCCTCCGAGTACCTCGACAACCGCGAACGCGTCCTGGCCGCCGCACACGTCACCGTCATCGGCTCCGGGCAGTCCGGCGCCGAGGTCTTCCTCGACCTGCTCCGCGCCCGCCCCGCCGGCCGCGAAGGCCTCACCTGGCTCGCCCGCACCGACGCCTTCGCCCCCATGGAGTACTCCAAGCTCGGCCTGGAACACTTCACCCCCGACTACACCCGCTACTTCCACGCCCTGCCCGAACCGGTCCGCGACCGGCTCGTCCCCGCCCAATGGCAACTCCACAAGGGCATCGACGCCGCCACCATCGCCGCCATCCACGAAGAGCTGTACCGGCGCACCCTCCACGGAGGCTGGCCCGACGCCGTCCTCACCCCCGGAGTCAGCGTCCGCACCGCCGGCCGCGTCGCGACCACCAAAGTGGAACTCCACCTCGAACACACCCAACAAGGCGTCCGCTCCCGCCTCACCACCGACGCCGTCGTCCTCGCCACCGGCTACCGCGAACGACCCCTCACCAGCCTCCTCGCAGGACTCGACCCCTACCTGCGCAAGGACTCCTCCGGCCGCCCCCGCATCGACGAACACCACCGCATGATCCTCGACCCCGCCGTCACCGGCAGCGTCTTCGTCCAGAACGGCGAACGCCACACCCACGGCGTCGGAGCCCCCGACCTCGGCCTCGCCGCCTGGCGCAGCGCCGGCATCCTCAACACCCTCACGGGCAAGAACCCCTACCCCCAGCCCGCCCGCACCGCCTTCACCACCTTCGGCCTCGACCAGCGGGAGCACACCCGCCCCCATCCCGCGGGCGAACTGCTCCCACTGGTCGAACACCCGTAGAACGCCCTCACGGACCCCCGACTAGAAGACCGGCACCCCGGCCCGCGTCAGCCGCCAGTCCACCGAGGCGAACTGCGCCGGGTCCACCGTCCCCTTCGCCTTCACCCACTGGATGATCACGTTGCGGATCTCGTCCGAGTTGGCCCACAACTGCCTGGCCTGCGGGACGTGCGGGAAGTTGCCGCCACCCGAGGCCCGGTAGTTGTTCACCGCGAGCACGAACCGCGCCGCCGGGTCCACCGCCTTCCCCTGGAAGGACAGCCCCGTGATCCGCGACCCCACGGGCTGCGCGACGTCCACGTCGTACGTCAGCCCGTACACCGCGTCGTAGTTGTAGTCCGGGATGCTCTCCGCGTTCGTCAGCTTCGCCGGATCCACCGGCGCCCCCGGAGCCGTCTGCACGTAGTACCGCGCCGAGTACTCCAGGTAGTCCTTCACCTGCGCGCCCGTCAGCAGCCGCGCCTCCAGCGTGTTCTCGAACGGGTACAGCCCCGCCGCGTCCTTGATCGTGACCTGCCCGGCCGGGATCGCCGCCGTCCGCGAGAAGCACGAGGCCTGCGACAGCACCGGCAGCGCCGCCCACTCGCCGCCCGCGAGCGCGGCCTTCACCGTCTCCGCCTGCACGTGGTTGATCAGGTCGATGATCGGCACGTCCTTGACCGGGCCGTCCGCCGAGGACATCGCCTGCGTCGACGTCCCGATCACCTGGTTCACGTAGCCGACGACCTTGCGGTGCTCGTCCGACAGCAGCCGGACGATCTTCGGGTCCTCCGCCACCTCGTTCGAGTTCAGCACCTGCGCCGACACCTTCGCCACCGACCAGCAGCCCTTCGACCACGTCAGCTCGAAGTCGAACAGCGTCAGCCGCTGCCCCCACTTCAACGGCTCCGACAGCACCACGTCCTTGCCGGTCGCCTTGTTCTTCACCCGGTACTCCGGGATCTCCGTGTGCGCGTGACCCACCAGGATCGCGTCGATCCCCGGCACCTGCTCGGCCACCAGACCCGCCGCGTTCTCGATGTGCGGCAACTGGTCCCCGTAGCTGGACGTACCGCTCGAACCCGAGTGCGCCGACACGATCACCACGTCCGCGCCCATCGACCGCAGCTTCGGCACGTACTTCGCCGCCTGCTCCTCCAGCCCCGGGAACGTCATCTTCCCCTGCACGTTGGCCTTGTCCCAGATCGCGATGCCCGGGTTCGTCAGCCCCAGCACCGCCACCTTCACGTCCCGCCCACAAGGGGTGCGCAGCCGGTGGATGCTGTACGGCGGGAACGCCGGCCGCAGCGTCTTCGCGTCCAGCGCGTTCGCCCCCAACAGCGGGAAGTCGCACTGCTCCTCGAACTTGCGCAGTACGGGGATCCCGTAGTTGAACTCGTGGTTGCCCAGCGCCGCCGCGTCGTAGCCGATCGCGTTCATCGCCTGAGCCATCGGGTGCACCGGCCCGCGACGCGCCGTGATCGGGTCGACCTTCGCGTAGTAGTACGAAAGCTGGGTGCCCTGGATCGTGTCACCGGCGTCGATGAGCAGCGTGTTGCGCCGACCCTTCTGCGCCCGCACCCGGTTCACGAGCGTGGAGATCTTCGCCAGACCGACGTCGTTGTGCGCTTTGTCGTCGAACTCCTTGTCCGTGAAGTAGTCCCAGTTGAAAACGTTTCCGTGCAGGTCGGTCGTACCCATCACCGTGAAGGAGTAGGTCCGCGGACCGGACCCCTTCGATCCCTGCTGGGCGGCCGCGGCCGGGGTGCTCGTGGCCCCCGCCAACGCCACGGCCGCACCCGTCGCCGCCGTGCTGCCGATGAAAGTCCTACGGTCGAACGCCATGCCATCTCCCCTTTTGAGGCGTGAACAACGCGCGTAGATTCTGACCCACGGGTAACAATGCGCAACACCCCCGCCAGGTTGCGATCCGGTGACCGACGCACCGGCGGGTCGACGCGCGCGTCTTGACGCACCCGGGCCCACGCGACTTCAATCAAGTCTTGAACTAAGCAGCGCACGGACGCCCCACGCTCCCTCCGTGTGGGAAGTTGTCATGCGCATGGCTTGTTGGTCCCCCCTCACCGCCCCCACAAGAAGTGAAGTGATCCCGTGCCCCCACGCACCACATCCCTGCGCGCCACCGCGTTATGCGCCCTCGCCCTCCTGTGCTGGAGCGCCGTCACCGCCCCCTCCACCGCCGCC
>NZ_LGDE01000111.1 GCF_001279725.1 Streptomyces sp. WM4235
CACCTGAGGGCCCGCGACGTGCAAGTCCTCGGGTTCGTGATCGAAGCTCGGCCTATTACCACAATGCACGCACCTCGAAACCGCCGCATCTCAGGACGCGAAGGCTCGCAGCAATGCGAGGGCTCGCAAAGAGCAAAGTCTGATGATCTTGTGCGTGTGCTGGTCAGGCGATGCCCAGGAGGTCGAGCGGGCGGGTGAACGGTTCGTAGGAGGCGTGTCGGAGGGCGGCGGCGACGTTCTGGTGCCCGGCTGTGCGGACGGTGTTGGTCGCCAGGTTGCGCAGGGTTGCCATGTTCTCGGGGCCGTGGCCGGTTCGGATCTTCGAGGCGTCCTCGCGGAAGGTGGTGTCGCGAACGAAGTGAAGCCGGTTCTCGATGGTCCACTGCGAGCGGGCGAGCCGGCCGAGCCGCTGCGGCGATGCCTGATGTGAGGTCAGGTCCGTGACCGCGTAAACGGTCTCGCGACTGACCTTGCCGGTCGTCAGGTCGGTGCGGTGGCGCAGGATGCGCACGGCCTGGGCTGCGTGGGGGAAGTCCAGGCCGAGGTCGGTGACGGTGAGTGCCCTGGTCGCCCGGGTCTCCCGGCGGCCGTGGCCCCTCTCGCGGTCGTAGCGGCGCGAGGTGACGTCCTTCCATGGCAACGACTTCAGCCGACGGTGCAGTTCGGGCTGGTTGGCCTTGACCACGAACAGGTAGTGGGCCTTCTTCTCCTCGACGAGGAAGCGGACGTGGCCGCGCTGGGTATGGAGCGCGTCCGCGGTGATGGTGACCCCGGTCAAGTCGAAGGGCTCCAGCAGCGCCGCGAAGCAGGTGATCTCATTCGTCTTGTCGGGGACGCGCAGTTGGGTGACGGTCCGGCCGTCGTCGGCCATCGCGGCCAGGAGGTGGGCGGCGGGCGAGGTGCCGTGCCGGGAGCCGCGGGCGGCCTTGCCGTCGATGGCCAGTGATTCCGAGCCGGCGGGATCAGCGCCGGTCAGATCGGCCAGGCCCCCGGGGCAGGCCATGCCGACGACCCGGCGGATTGTCGCGACACTCGGCGTGACCCGTACGCCGAGTGCCCCAACGACGCGGGCGCCCAGCCGGGCCAGGGCGTGCTGCGGGGCGTTCGCGGCCCACTGGCCGATGGCCGCGAACCACTGCGCGCCACCGACGACGGCGGAGGCGGCAACCAGCAGCACGGCCACGAACGGGTGACGCACCCCTCGGCGCCGACGCGGATCGGGCAGCAGCCGCAGCCGCTCCACCAGCGACAGTCCCGCCACCTTGTCCAGGACCGGCGACTTGATCAGGCAGACGGTGGCAGACTTGCGGCACATCGAAGCTCCGGTGGTTCGAGGCGACTTGGAGGTCACCCCGTCCAACCGGAGCTTCGTTGCGTTCGTGACGGGCCAGTCCCGACCCCTTGCACATCCGCGACCTGCGGACTCAAGCGCTTGCGGGGACTTTGAAACGCCCCTGGGACATGCGAGGCGACGTACTCCGCAATGCCTGAGACGCCGGAGGAAAGGGCCTTGCAGAATCTCGTCCACCAGGCGAATCAGGAGCACGCCGTGATCGACGACATGACCAATCCCATCGACCCCCGTACCGGCAAGCGCCACGAGGCCAAGTTCGCTGGCGCCGAGGCATTCGTGAACCAAGTGCACCGCATGCAGATGGTGGCCTTCGAGGAAAGAAGGCCCTTCGACTTCGACGCTCATGAGCAGGAAGCGAGGCACTGGGAGGACGAAACCGGCCTGGCCATCTGGCCGATGATCGAGCCCCAGCACCAAATGGCAATCCGCCGGAACTCGCGTGCCCGACACGAATCCGCTCTCCGCAATCTCAGGCGCCACCGAGAAGAGTTCGCCGAGGCCGCCGCCGAGTGGATCGCCGCCGCCCCCGAACAACCCCGTCGCGCCCGATCGGGAAGGCAACGACTCGCGGGCATGCTCCGCAGCCTCCCGGCCAGGGCCAGCGGACTGACCGGGCGTGCGTACCGCCGCGCCACCGCGGCGTTCGGCACTCGGGGAACCAGGGCCGGCCAGTAGGCCCGCACACACGTTCGGGTGAGATGCATCGAAGCCGCTACCACCTCAGCGCCTCCGGCGACCCCGGGACGTGGAGCTTGGCCGGGCAGCGAAGCGAGGAGGCGCCCGAAGGCATCGAGCCCACGGACCACGCCCGGCAGGTCCTCGACCTCCTCGTTGCGACAGAGCCGAAGACGGCCACCACTCGACCGCCGGGAACCGACATCGCGGCGCAGGCCGGTTCCGGCGCCGGGGGCCGGCTTCCGAGCGCAACGCCGGGCGAGCGTCCCACCGCTCCCGGCCGGTCGGTTCGGGTGTGAAGGTTTCCATCCGAGCCCGGCCGGCCGCTACGGTCTCCTCCGGGGGGCGCCGGCCCGCACCAGCACGGAGGACACCCGCGTTGCCCAACATGGAACTGATGACGGTCACGCTCAGCACCGGCGACCAGGTCGCCGACGTCCGCACGACTTGGGGAATGGACTTCCCGCCTGAACGCTGCTGGACCGACGGTTGGGGCGTCAGCGTCGAACTGCCCGCCGTCCTCGAACTGATCGACCTTGCCCGCGCCGGTGTGGTGAGCCTGGACGACGTCCGCGAACAGCTGGCCGCCCGCGCGCATGAGATCGCCGTCTACAACGACCCCGGAGAAGCCGACCCCGAGCGACGGGCACGACGCCGATGCTTCGGTGACTGCGACACCTGCCGGGCGAAGAAGCCCGAGTTCGAGGCGCACCATGCGCACGCCGTGGAGCAGAAGGCCCGTCACGCACAGCCGGACCTGTACCCGTTCAGCGCCAGCGGCAGCAGCCTGCACCGCGTCACGTGCTGGTACGTGCGTGATCACTTGCGAAGCGTCAACGCGGGGGATGACCCTCGCTGGCCCGTGTGGCGAAACCTGCGCGACTACGCCCACGACGGCCACCTGTCCACCGCGTTCTGGACCCAGTACACCGCCCTGCCACGGCACGAGGCCGCCTCATGGATCGGGGAACACACCGGCACCCGAGGTGGCAAGCGGTACCGCACATGCAAGTTGTGCGACCCGGACCTCACCGGGCTCACCGACTGCACCTGAACATGGGGGCACACCCCTCGCGTCGCGGTTTCAACACTGAACACCCGCCGCCACAGGGAGCGCGCCGGCATGTACTTCAGACGTCGAGGAGCCCCAAGGCGGAGTCCACCCGGCAGATCGCGCACGCGCGCGCCATCGAGTCTCGCAGCGCCTCGACCGCCTGGGCGCGCGTGGCCGGGCGGGAGCGACCGGAGACCAGCGGGCAGTCACCGGTGTGGACGAGGACCGAGCGGCCGGCCTCGTCGATCCCGTACTCGATGACCCACTCCACCACCGGCGGCCGGTGTCGGGCCGCGTCCGCGCGCACCCGCTCCTCAGCCTCCACCGCGGCAATCCGGACCCGGGTCTCGTCAAGGAGGACCGACAGGAGCGTCTCCACCGTCCGCAGGCGCTCCAGGTCCGGCGGGAGCCATGCGGGGCCGCCCGCCAGGTCCACGACTACGCCCCCTGGACCAGGGCGCGCTTGAGTCCCATCCGCGCCTCGACCACGTCCCCGCGCTCCAGCGTCGACCAGAACGGATCGGTCAAAACCAGGCCGGCCAACCGGCTCAGTCGACGCTCGAAAGCCGCCTTCCGTACCCGCTGCTCCGGTGTGTAGCCGGGACTCGGCGCGACGTCGCCGCGGTGGGAGTAGACGCCCTCCCGAGCCTGCCAGCCCTCCAGCGGCTCCGCCGACCACGACAGCGTCGCGCAGAGCTCCGCGTGCTGGGAGCGGACGCGATGCAGCTGCGCTTGCAGCGCGACGAGACGAGGGGGGTAGTCGATGGCCATTCCTCAATCATACGCCTGTTCGATTTTATGTTGTAATCAGGACATGGCCGAAAACTGGCTTTTCCCCGCCGCCCTGATCCACCTGAAACAGGAGAGCATCCGCGCCTATAACGAGACCTCCGCCACGCCGACCCCCGAGCGGCGGGCCGAGCTCGACCAGCGGCTGTTCCGCCTCTCCGTGCGGATCGGCGAACACCCCCACTGGCGGGAGCACCCCCACACCCCCGACGCCCGCATCGCGCTCCACCGAGCCGCCGTCGCCGCCCCCGGCGGTGAGCCCGCCGTCGAGAAGCGCGTCATCGGCGGCCGCCTCACCGCCCTGCCCCCGGGCATCGGCTCGGAATGGCAGTACCCCCCGGCCACGAGGTGAGTTACCCCTCGTGCCGCTTGGGGA
>NZ_LGDE01000112.1 GCF_001279725.1 Streptomyces sp. WM4235
CCCACAGACCCACCCCCACCCCCTCGTACGGACCACCGGAACCCGCCTCCGGAGCGGCTATCCGATCCCAGCGCTTCCCGGCATTCCCGGAGCGGTTCCCGCGCCGGGTGTCGCGCCACGGCAGTTGGGCAAGGACGCTGTCCACGGCCGTTCCGGAGCCGGGCACGGCGCTGGTGGCGGTGGCCCGTTGCGGTGTCGAGGACGATCTGCCTCTTGCGGCGCTGGGTCCGCAAGGTTCACCCCCGTGGGGTGACCGGACGGCGCTAGCCTGGCCGGGTGAATGCGCGTACCGCCCTCGCGAAATGGCTGGGCACCCTGGATCCTGAGCGGCTGACCGCATTGCTGGAGGAGCGGGATCTGCCGCTCGCCGCCGAGTACCGACGGATCACCACCCTCCGCGAGCTCGCCGAACACCTGCTCACCGACGAGTCGGTGGGCCAGGGACTGATGGCGGGCACCGCCGGAGAACTGGAATTGCTCGCTTCCGTCGCGGCCCTCGCCCTGGAGCGACACGGTCCCGTAGCCGGCGGCGAGGCCGAGGACGGGCCCCGGTATCCCTGGCAACAGCGGATGCCTGTCGCCGCCGTGGAGCCCGCGGACCGACTGGTGCCCGAGCGGGACGTACTGGCCTGGTTCGAGCCGGGGGAGGAGCGGCGGCGGGCGGAGCACACGCTCGCCGGACTGCGGGAGCGCGCGCTGTTGCTCCCCGCGCCCAAGGGGAAACTGGCGCTGCCACCGCTGTTGCACGTCCGGGCCGCCGGCTTCGACGGCTACGGGCGCACCGCGACCCGGCTGCTGACCCACGCCTACAACGCCCCGGAGGTCAAGCGGATCGCCGCGAACCTGTTCGGCGAGGGCGCGGCCCGCACCCGCGACCAGGCCCAGGAGCTGATCATCGCTCTGCTCGCCGATCCCGCACGGGTGCGGGCACTGGTGGCGGACGCCCCGGTCCGGGCGCTGGAGCTGCTGGACCACCTGGTACCCGGCCCGCCGGTGCTGCGAACCCACTGCTTCGTCGGCCGGAATGGGGCACAGTACGCGAGCCCGGACGCCAAGTACGTCTTCCGGGAGGGCGGCAGCGGCGACGATGGCACCGACTGGCTGGCCGTACGCGGACTGCTGGTCCCCGTCGGTGTCGACCTGGTCGAGCTTCCCTACGAGGTCGCCCGTGCGCTGCGCGACGGGGGCGCGGCACCCAGCCCCCGGCTGGAACCGGAGCCGTTCACCGCCGCCGCGCCGTTGCCGTCCGGCTGGGAGGGCGAGGGTGGCACGGCCGCCGCGGCGGCCGCCTGGCGGGCCGAACTGGTACTGCGGGCGCTGGCCGCCGAGCCGGTCGCGATGCGCAAGGCGGGCGGCATCGCCGTACGGGACACCCGGCGGCTGGCCAAGGCGGCCGGGGCCGATGAGGCCGACACCCGGCTGTGGCTGGACCTCGCGGTGAACGCCGGCCTGGCCGCGCCGCAGAACGACGAACCGGCACCCGCTCCCCGGGGCCGTAGGAACTCCAAGGGCCCCAAGCCCTCCGCCCGGCTGCTGCCGAGCGACCGCTACGACGCTTGGGCCGCCGCCCCCGCAGCGGGCAAGCTGCTGCCGCTGCTGGCCGCCTGGGTCGTGGTCCCCGCAGTGCTCAGCCACTGGCCGGACCCCGACGAGACCCCGGTCGCGCTCGTCAGCCCGCAGGACGAGGACGCCGTGATCCTGCGCACCGGGGTCCTGCGAGCGCTCGCCGTCCTCCCCGACGGACACGGGCTGACCGCGAACGCGCGCGGATACACCGAACTGCTCGCCCTGGCCGCATGGTTCCAGCCGTCCCTGCGCGTCCACCTGGCCGCAGACGGCGCCGGGGAGCTGACCGGCCTGGACGGAGTCCTCGACCGCATGGCGGCCACCCTGGCAGAGGCGGCCCTGCTCGGCGTGGTCGCTCACGGCGCGCTCACCCCCGCCGGGCGGGCCCTGTGCCGACTGCTGGAGGCGGGAGCCGCCCACCACTACCCGGCAGTGCCCGGCGCGGGCGCCGACCCGTCCGCCCGGGGCTCCGAGGGCCTGGACGAAGACCTGTCCCTGCGCCCCACCCTGGCGAAGGCGGTGACCACCCTCCGCGAGGAGCTGTACGCGGCGCTGCCCGAGCCCAGCGACACGGCCCGGTTCCAGAGCGACCTGACCGCCACCGTCACCGGTGCGCCCGCGCCCGCCCTCGCCGAACTGCTCTCCGGCGTCGGCGACATCGAGTCCGAGGGGCACGCGGTGGTCTGGCGGATCACCGCCGCCTCCGTGCGCCGGGCCCTGGACGCCGGCTGGAGCGCCGACGAACTACTCGACCGCCTCACGGCGGCAAGCGAACAGGGCGCCCCCCTGCCCCAACCGCTGGCCTACACGATCAAGGACACCGCCCGCACCCACGGACAGCTCAAGGTCGTCCGTTCCGCCTGCTGCATCCGCTCGGACGACACGGCCCTGATCGCCGAGGTGGCCCAGGCCCGCGGCCTGGCCAGACTCCGCCTGCGCCGGATCGCCCCCACGGTCCTGATCTCCACGGCCCCGCCGGAGGAGACCCTCACCGCCCTGCGCACGGCCGGCTACGCCCCCACCCAGGAAGCCGAGACCGGCACCACCCTCCTCGACCGCGCCCCCACCGACCGCGCCCCGAGCCTCATGCCGACCCTGGACCACGCTCACGCCCCCTACGGTGCACCGGCCCGCGGCGTCCCCGCGAGCGCCCGCGTGCTGGCCGCCACACTCACCGCGGGCGGCTGAAGTCGTGGGGCCGGCCGAGGCGGATACGACAGATACGACTCTGCCGGGTTCCGGATGGGGGACCGCTCTACCGCACCGGACGCGGCCGAATGTGGGCAAGCAGTGGACCGACTCGGGGGAGAGCCATGACGAGCGCGGACTGAAGAACCGGCCCACGGAAGAGGTGAGGCGGGCGCCGATCCCGCCCCGGCTTGTGACCATCCTCCGCGAGCACCTCGACACCTTCGGGACCGCTCAGGACGGGCGGCTCTCCTTCACCGGGGGCGGGGGAGCGGTCTCCTCCTCCACGTACTACCGGGCCTGGCGGGAAGCCAGGGTGATCGCGCTGCCGCCGGCTGTGGCTGCCTCGCCGCTCGCACAGCGGCCCTGTGGCCTCCGGCACTCGGCGCCCTCCACATGACTCAATGCCGGGGTCGACTCGACCGAGGTTGCCGAGCGCGCCGGCAACAGCGTGGAAGTGCTGCTCAGTCGGTTCGCGAAGTGCCTCGACGACCGCCAGGAGGTGGCCAACCGTCGGATCGAAGATCTGCCGCGCGAGTACGAGTGATCGCGAGTGAGTGGCGAAGCGCTGCGAGGCCCCTGGACCTGTCTCGGGGCCTTCAGCGGTTCCCGGGTTGACCTGGGGCGATCGGTCGAGATCCTGTCCACGAATAGTCCACAGGGTCTGACATGCGGTTGCACAGGACGGCAGTTGGCTGCGCATACGCGAAGACCCCGTCTCAGCGAACTCGCTGATGGCGGGGTCTTTGGGCACTTCCTGCGAAGTGCCCCCGGCAGGATTCGAACCTGCGCACACGGCTCCGGAGGCCGTTGCTCTATCCCCTGAGCTACGGGGGCGTGTCGCTTGTGTTGCTGCGACGGGTTGAACACTACCAGCTCTCACCGGGTGATCAGGAACTCGTTTACCGGGGAGTGGGGAGTGCGTCGCCCGCAGGGGGTGGAAGTGGCAAAAACCCGGACGCGGGGGCTGTGGCGGACCTACTCTCGAGTTGTGTCAGGCGCCTCGGGTCGGGTGCTTGTTGTCGACGACAACAAGGTCATCCGGCAGTTGATCAAGGTCAATCTCGAGCTGGAGGGCTTCGAGGTCGTGACCGCGAACGATGGTGCCGAGTGCCTGGACGTCGTACATGAGGTGTGTCCGGACGTGATCACCCTTGATGTGGTCATGCCTCGGTTGGACGGCTTCGGGGCGGCCGCGCAGTTGCGGGCCGATCCGCGGACGCGGCATCTGCCCGTCGCCATCGTCAGCGCGTGCACCCAGTACGAGGTCGAGGTCGGGATCGCCGCCGGGGTGGACGCGTTCCTCGCCAAGCCCTTCGAGCCCGCCGAGCTGGTGCGCGTCGTGCGCAGGCTGGCCGAGCGCCGGGACCGGCGCGAGCGGAAAGAGACACCGGCGGGCAGAGGACGAGGGTAAGGCCGACGGGGTGGATGGACCCCGTGGCTGACGGCTCGCGCGGGTCCTGTCCTCTTCTATGTGTCCAGGTGTGTGTTCACGTGTGTGTTCACATGCCGAAACCCTTCGCGTGACCCGGGGGCTTCTCCCCTAGGCTGGGTGACGTGACCCCCGCTGACCTCTCTCGTACCGTCGTGCGCGCCGTGCGCTGCGCCGTCGAGGACGGGGAGCTTCCGGCGGACGCGGTCGTTCCCGACCGGGTCGTGGTCGAGCGGACCCGCCCCGGTGGGGTGGGGGAGTACGCCACGCCCGTCGCGTTCCAGGTGGCGAGGTCGGCCCGCCGCGCACCCGGTGAGGTGGCGGCGGTGCTCGCGCGCCGACTGGAGGTGGCGGACGGGATCGAGCGCGTCGAGATCAGCGGGGCGGGGTTCCTGAACTTCGTGCTGCGGAAGCGTTCCGTCGCCGATCTCCTGCGGGAGATCCACGCCCAGGGAATCCGGTACGGATGCGCCCCGGATCCCGACCCGGATCCCGACCCGGACCATGCCCCGGACCGTGAGCGTGAGCGTGACCGTGATCTCGCCCCCGTCCCCGCTCCCCGCGCCGAAGTCCGCGCGCGCGTCGTCCGCGACGCGCTGCTGAGGATCGCGGCCACGCAGGGCTCGACGCCGAATGCCACCGAACCGGTGCCGAGCACCGTCCCCACCCCGGACACCGCTCCGAACATCGCCCCCGTCCCCGCCAGGGAAGGGGACGTCGGCGCGCGCTTCGGCGTCGACGCCGCCGCCTGGGCCATGCTTGCCGTCGCGCCCCACGAGAGCCCGGTGTTCGCCGAGCGGCTGCTCGCGCAGGACGAGTCCAACGAGTTCTTCCGCGTCCGGTACGCCCATTCCCGCGCCCGCGCGCTGACCCGCAACGCCGCCCAGCTCGGGTTCGAGAGCCTGCCCGAAGAGTTCCAGAGCCTGCCCGGCGAGGTGGTGGGTGAGAACGCCCTCCTGCGCGTCCTCGCCGAGCACCCCCTCGCCCTGGAGGCCGCCGCGTACCACCGTGCGCCCGAGCGGCTCGTACGGCAGCTCGTCGAGCTGGCCGACGCCCTGCTCGACTTCCAGTACCGGGTACTGCCCCAGGGCGACGAGAAACCCTCGGCCGCCCACCGCTCCCGGCTGGCTGTCGCCGAAGCCGCCGGGACGGTGCTGGCCGGTGGCCTGACCCTGCTCGGCATGGACGCCCCTGAACGCCTGTGACCCGCAAAGAGAGATTTCGATGAGCCGTTCCGCGCACCCCGCCGGCCCCCGCCACGCCGACGTCCTGCCCGAGGGCCACTACGCCCCGCCGCCCGCCGACCTGAACGCGCTCGACGAGAAGGTCTGGGCCCGGACCGTCACGCGCGGCGACGACGGCGTGGTCAGCGTCGGCGGAGTCGAAGTCACCCGCCTCGCCGAGGAGTTCGGGACGCCCGCCTTCTTCCTCGACGAGTCGGACTTCCGTGAACGCTGCCGCGCCTGGGCGCACGCCTTCGGGCCGGACGCGGACGTGTTCTACGCCGGCAAGGCGTTCCTCTCCAAGGCCGTCGTGAAGTGGCTCAAGGAGGAGGGACTCAACCTCGACGTCTGCTCCGGTGGCGAGCTGGCCACGGCGCTCGCCGCCGAGATGCCCGCCGGACGCATCGCCTTCCACGGCAACAACAAGTCCGTCGCCGAGATCACCCGCGCCATCGAGGCCGGCGTCGGTCGCATCGTCCTCGACTCGTACCAGGAGATCGCCCGCGTCGCGCACATCGCGCGCGAGCTCGGCGTACGGCAGCCGGTGCAGATCCGCGTGACCGTCGGCGTCGAGGCACACACCCACGAGTTCATCGCCACCGCCCACGAGGACCAGAAGTTCGGCATCGCCGTCGCGGACGGCTCCGCCGCAGAGGCCGTGCGCCGCGCACTCGGGCACGACAGCCTGGAGCTGCTCGGCGTCCACTCCCACATCGGCTCGCAGATCTTCGACATGGCGGGCTTCGAGGTGTCGGCCAAGCGCGTGGTCCGGCTGCTGGCCGACGTCCGCGACGAGCACGGCGTCGAACTCCCGGAGATCGACCTCGGCGGTGGCCTCGGCATCGCCTACACCTCCGCGGACGACCCGCGCGAACCCCACGAGATCGCCAAGGCCCTGCACGAGATCGTCGCCCGCGAGTGCGAATCGGCCGGGCTGCGCGCCCCGCGGATCTCCGTGGAACCCGGACGGGCGATCGTCGGCCCGACGGCCTTCACGCTGTACGAGGTCGGGACGATCAAGCCGCTGGAGGGGCTGCGGACGTACGTGTCCGTCGACGGCGGCATGTCCGACAACATCCGTACCGCCCTCTACGACGCCGAGTACACGGTCAACCTGGTCTCGCGCGTCTCCGACGCCGAACCGATGCTCGTCCGCGTCGTCGGCAAGCACTGCGAGAGCGGCGACATCGTGGTCAAGGACGCGTTCCTGCCGGCCGACCTGGCCCCGGGCGACCTGCTGGCCGTACCGGCCACCGGCGCGTACTGCCGCTCCATGGCCAGCAACTACAACCACTCGCTCCGCCCGCCCGTCGTCGCCGTGCGCGACGGACAGGCGCGAGTGATCGTCCGTCGGGAGACGGAGGAGGATCTCCTGAGTCTCGACCTCGGATGATGAAATAGACGTCTCACTCAATGGACCGAGGATGGAAACTGCTGTCCATTGAGTGAGACTGGTTCACACCTGGTGTGCAAACCGCGCTCCGGGTAGCGATGGAAGATCGAAAGGCGTAGGTCGAATGATGCGTACGCGTCCGCTGAAGGTGGCGCTGCTGGGCTGTGGAGTGGTCGGCTCAGAGGTGGCGCGCATCATGACGACGCACGCCGAAGACCTCACGGCCAGGATCGGCGCGCCCGTCGAGCTCGCCGGCGTGGCCGTGCGCCGCCCCTCCAAGGTGCGCGAGGGCATCGACCCGGCGCTCATCACCACCGACGCGACCGCCCTCCTCAAACGCGGTGACATCGACGTCGCCATCGAGGTCATCGGCGGCATCGAGCCGGCCCGCGCCCTGATCCACACCGCCTTCGAGCATGGCATCTCCGTGGTCTCGGCGAACAAGGCGCTGCTCGCCCAGGACGGCGCCGCGCTGCACGCCGCGGCCGTCGCCGCCGGGCTGGACCTGTACTACGAGGCGGCCGTCGCCGGCGCCATCCCGCTGGTCCGCCCGATGCGCGAGTCCCTCGCGGGCGACAAGATCAACCGGGTCATGGGCATCGTCAACGGCACGACGAACTTCATCCTCGACAAGATGGACTCGACGGGCGCCGGCTACCAGGAGGCCCTCGACGAGGCCACCGCGCTCGGCTACGCCGAGGCCGACCCGACCGCCGACGTCGAGGGCTACGACGCCGCCGCCAAGGCCGCGATCCTCGCCGGCATCGCCTTCCACACCCGGGTCCGCCTCGACGACGTGTACCGCGAGGGCATGACCGAGGTCAGCGCGGCCGACTTCGCCTCCGCCAAGCGGATGGGCTGCACCATCAAGCTCCTCGCGATCCTGGAGCGCGCCGCCGACGGCCAGTCCGTCACCGCCCGCGTGCATCCCGCGATGATCCCGCTCAGCCACCCGCTGGCGTCCGTCCGCGAGGCGTACAACGCCGTCTTCGTCGAGGCGGAGGCCGCCGGTCGGCTCATGTTCTACGGGCCCGGCGCGGGCGGTGCCCCCACCGCGTCCGCGGTCCTCGGCGACCTCGTCGCCGTCTGCCGCAACAAGCTCGCCGAGGCAACGGGGCCCGGCGAGTCTGCGTACACCCAGCTGCCGGTCAGCACCATGGGCGACGTCGTCACGCGCTACCACATCAGCCTCGATGTGGCGGACAAGCCGGGCGTCCTCGCCCAGGTGGCGACGACGTTCGCGGAGCACGGTGTCTCCATCGACACCGTTCGGCAACAGGGCAAGGACGGCGAGGCCTCCCTCGTCGTCGTCACTCACCGCGCGCACGACGCCGCCCTCACCGGGACCGTCGAGGCGCTGCGGAAGCTGGACACCGTGCGCGGTGTCGCCAGCATCATGCGTGTTGAAGGGGAGTAAGGACCCATGAGCAGCAATCGCACCCACCAGTGGCGCGGCATCATCGAGGAGTACCGGGACCGCCTGCCGGTCACGGCCACGACTCCGGTGGTCACGCTCCGTGAGGGCGGTACTCCCCTCGTCCCGGCCCAGTTGCTCTCCGAGCGCACGGGCTGTGAGGTCCACCTGAAGGTCGAGGGTGCCAACCCCACCGGGTCCTTCAAGGACCGCGGCATGACGATGGCGATCACCCGGGCCAAGGAGGAGGGCGCCAAGGCCGTCATCTGCGCCTCCACCGGCAACACCTCGGCCTCGGCCGCGGCCTACGCGGTCCGCGCCGGCATGGTCTGCGCCGTCCTCGTGCCGCGCGGCAAGATCGCGCTCGGCAAGATGGGCCAGGCCCTCGTACACGGCGCCAAGATCCTTCAGGTCGACGGCAACTTCGACGACTGCCTGGACCTGGCCCGCGCGCTGTCCGACAACTACCCGGTGGCGCTGGTCAATTCCGTCAATCCGGTGCGCATCGAGGGTCAGAAGACGGCCGCGTTCGAGATCGTCGACGCGCTCGGCGACGCCCCCGACATCCACGTGCTGCCCGTCGGCAATGCCGGCAACATCACCGCGTACTGGAAGGGCTTCAAGGAGTACAAGGCCGACGGCCTGTCCTCCCGTACGCCCCGCGTGTGGGGCTTCCAGGCCTCCGGTTCCGCGCCCATCGTGCGCGGCGAGGTCGTCAAGGAGCCGCACACCATCGCCACCGCGATCCGGATCGGCAACCCGGCCTCCTGGGACTACGCCCTTCAGGCCCGGGACGAGTCGGGCGGTTTCATCGACGAGGTGACGGACCGCCAAATCCTCGCGGCCTACCGCCTGTTGGCCGCCCAGGAGGGTGTCTTCGTCGAGCCCGCCTCGGCCGCCTCGGTGGCCGGCCTGCTCAAGGCCGTCGATCTCGGCCTGGTCGACCCCGGCCAGAAGATCGTCTGCACGGTCACCGGCAACGGTCTGAAGGACCCCGACTGGGCCGTCGCCGGCGCCCCGCAGCCCATCACCATTCCGGTGGACGCCGAGGCCGCGGCCGCCCGCCTCGGTCTGATCTGACCCCGGGGTCCGACCCCGGTCGGATCCCTCGCCGAGTCGCCGGATTCCGGAAGTCCCCGGAATCCGGCAACTCGGTCCGTACGGCACAAAAGACAACGGAATTCAGCGGAAGAACACGACACGCATCGTGCGCCTCCTGTGCGCCCTATGTCGCGAGAGAACCTTCCTTCGATACGCTGTACTCACATCCGCCACCGCGCATATGACTCGGTGCTGCCCCAAGGGCCTTCGGGTGTCGTACGTTCTCCAGTACATTCGCAGCGAAGATCCCGCCCAGCACCAGATCTCGCACAGTCACAAGGAGTGTCATCGACCGATGGCAGGTCCAGCGTTCCGCGCCGCCGCCGTACGAGTGCGCGTCCCCGCCAGCAGCGCCAACCTCGGCCCGGGCTTCGACGCCCTCGGTCTGGCCCTGGGGCTCTACGACGACGTGGTCGTCCGGGTCGCCGACTCCGGCCTGAACATCGACATCGCGGGTGAGGGCGCCGACACCCTCCCGCGCGACGAGAGCCACCTCCTCGTGCGTTCCATGCGCACCGCCTTCGACCTGCTGGGCGGACAGCCGCGCGGCCTGGAGGTCGTCTGTGCCAACCGGATCCCGCACGGTCGGGGCCTGGGCTCCTCCTCCGCCGCGATCTGCGCCGGCATCGTCGCCGCCCGCGCGGTGACCATAGGCGGGGAGGCGAAGCTCGACGACGCCGCGCTGCTGGAACTCGCCACCGAGATCGAGGGTCACCCCGACAACGTCGCCGCCTGTCTCCTCGGCGGCTTCACCCTTGCCTGGATGGACGGCGGCAGCGCCAAGGCCATCCGTATGGAGCCCGCGGATTCCATCGTTCCGGTGGTCTTCGTGCCGTCCAAGCCGGTCCTGACCGAGACCGCGCGCGGCCTGCTGCCGCGCACCGTCCCGCACGTGGACGCGGCCGTCAACGCGGGTCGTGCGGGCCTGCTCGTGGAAGCCCTGACCAGGCGTCCCGAGCTGCTGCTGCCCGCCACCGAGGACCGGTTGCACCAGGAATACCGGTCCCCGGCGATGCCCGAGAGCGTGGCACTCGTGGGCCGACTGCGGGCGGACGGAATTCCCGCGGTCATCTCCGGCGCGGGCCCCACGGTCCTCGCGCTGGTCGACAACGGTGCGGCCGACAAGGTCGCGCGGCTCGCGGGCGAGGGGTGGGCCGCGAACCGGCTCGCCCTCGACGCCGCGGGCGCGAGCGTACTTCCGCTGGGCACGCAGGGCGGCTGAGCCTTTCCCGAATGGCCGCGGCCGAAAAGGCGCGGCCGAAAAGGGGAAGGCCGGCCAGTGACCAGGGCGGGCGGCCGGGCAGGCCGCTCGCGCGGAAGGGCGTTACAGCCGGTGATTGAGAGGGGGAATGTCTGTTGGATCCGGTAGTGTTAGTCTCAAGTGCGCATCCGAAGCCGCCATGGCTCGGTGCTCAGTGTCCCCATTCGGGACCACCTTTCTTCCGGGAGCCTCCCCGACTGCTTTGATCGCCACCAGCAGTTTCGAGCACGCTCCGGAATCGGCGTGACATTCCCACGCTTTCAGCTCGGGGGCTTCTCGCCGGAACCACCCACGCACGTTTCTCTCCGCCGTATCCCTATCGGCGGACCACCGCCCCGGCCGCGGTCCATGACCCATCAAGTCGTGGTCCGTTGTCGGACAGCACAACCGGTCGCCGAGCCAGACAGGCCGACGTCCGCTCCAGGGAAGGACCCTTCGTGAGCGACACCACCGATCTGATGGGCGCTGCCGACACCAACGTCGACACCAGTGCCCCCGCCGCGGGCGCCGCGCCCAAGCGTCGCCGCTCCGGCACCGGCCTCGACGGCATGGTCCTGGCCGAGCTTCAGCAGGTCGCGTCCGGCCTCGGCATCAGGGGCACCGCGCGCATGCGCAAGAGCCAGCTGATCGAGGTCATCAAGGAGGCGCAGGCGGGCGGCAGCGCCCCCAAGGCCGCCGCCGCGGACACCGCCGAGGCCAAGCCGAAGCGCCGCGCCACCAGCAAGGCCCGCACGGGCGACGTCGCCGCCGAGGCGCCCGTCGAGAAGGCCGCGCAGCAGTCCCAGATCGACATCCCGGGCCAGCCGGCGGGGGGCCCCTCCCGCGCGAGCGAAGCCGAGCGGGAGGAAGCCCCGGCCGGCGAGCGTCGCCGCCGTCGCGCCACCGCCCCCTCCGGAAGCCCGGAGTCCGCGGCGCCCGTCGCCGTGCAGGTCGAGCAGAAGACCGAGACCGCCCCCGCCGCGCAGACCGACGTCAAGGCCGAGGCCGCGACCGCCGTCTCCGGTGGACAGGGTCAGGCCCAGGAGGCCGGCGAGGGTCGCGGACGCCGCGACCGTCGCGACCGCGGTGACCGTGCCGAGCGCGGCGACGGCCGGCGCGAGCGCCGTGACCGCGGCGCCAAGGCCGACGACCAGGGCCAGGCCGGTCAGGGCCAGGCCGGCCAGACCCAGACGGGCCAGACCCAGACGGGTCAGGGCCAGGCGGGTCAGGGCGCTCAGGGCGGAGGCCGGCAGGACCGCGGTGACCGTCAGCAGCAGGGCGGCCGCGGCCAGGGGCAGAACCAGGGCCAGCAGGGTCGTCAGGACCGTCAGGACAACGGCCCCCAGGACGACTTCGACGGTGAGGACGGCCGTCGCGGCCGTCGTGGCCGCTACCGCGACCGTCGTGGCCGTCGCGGCCGTGACGAGTTCGCGCCGAGCGAGCCGCAGGTCGCCGACGACGACGTGCTGATCCCCGTCGCGGGCATCCTCGACATCCTCGACAACTACGCGTTCATCCGGACCTCGGGCTACCTGCCCGGCCCGAACGACGTGTACGTCTCCCTCGCCCAGGTCCGCAAGGCCGGTCTGCGCAAGGGCGACCACACCACCGGTGCGGTCCGCCAGCCCAAGGACGGCGAGCGCCGCGAGAAGTTCAACGCCCTCGTGCGCCTGGACTCCGTCAACGGCATGGCGCCCGAATCCGGCCGCGGCCGGCCGGAGTTCCAGAAGCTGACGCCCCTGTACCCGCAGGACCGGCTCCGTCTGGAGACCGACCCGGGCGTGCTGACGACCCGCATCATCGACCTCGTCGCGCCGATCGGCAAGGGCCAGCGCGGTCTGATCGTGGCCCCGCCGAAGACCGGCAAGACCATGATCATGCAGGCCATCGCCAACGCGATCACGGTCAACAACCCCGAGTGCCACCTGATGGTCGTCCTGGTCGACGAGCGTCCGGAAGAGGTCACCGACATGCAGCGGTCGGTCAAGGGCGAGGTCATCTCCTCGACCTTCGACCGTCCGGCCGAAGACCACACCACCGTCGCCGAGCTGGCCATCGAGCGCGCCAAGCGTCTCGTCGAGCTGGGTCACGACGTGGTCGTCCTGCTGGACTCCATCACCCGTCTGGGCCGCGCGTACAACCTCGCCGCCCCCGCCTCCGGCCGCATCCTGTCCGGTGGTGTCGACTCGACCGCGCTGTACCCGCCGAAGCGCTTCTTCGGTGCCGCGCGCAACATCGAGGACGGCGGCTCGCTGACCATCCTGGCCACCGCGCTGGTCGACACCGGCTCGCGCATGGACGAGGTGATCTTCGAGGAGTTCAAGGGCACCGGCAACATGGAGCTCAAGCTCGACCGCAAGCTCGCCGACAAGCGCATCTTCCCGGCCGTCGACGTCGACCCGTCGGGCACCCGCAAGGAGGAGATCCTCCTCAACGCGGAGGAGCTCGCCATCGTTTGGAAGCTGCGCCGGGTACTGCACGCACTCGACTCGCAGCAGGCGATCGAGCTGCTGCTCGACAAGATGAAGCAGACGAAGTCGAACGCCGAGTTCCTGATGCAGATCGCCAAGACGACGCCCGCGGGCAAGAACGACGACTGACCGTCGCCGTAGCCGCACGTCCGACCGAAACCGCCCCCGCCGCACTCCGCGGAAGGGGCGGTTTCGTCGTGTACGGGCACTGACGGCGTACGCCGGTTCGTACACGCGGCGTACACACTGTCGGCACTCGGTGCGACGTTCGACACACTCCCGCCCCTTCGGCACCCCCCTGCGCGCCGCCCCCTTCCGTCGGGAAACCCCAGGCGAGCGCGCCGCGGCGCGGCGCGGATCCCCGGGCCGGCGGCCCGTGAGGCGGCCCGATCACGCCCGCGGGCGTGGAACCCTGAAGGACGTTAGTCCGTCTGTGTCAGGGGGCAGCAGGGGGAGATCGGCCGACCGGGCCGGGCGCCGTACGCAGGACTGAGGAGACCATGACCGAGGACAGCACGGGCCGCCGCGCCGCAGGCGGAGGGCGCCGACGCAAGCCGCCGCCGCGGCGCCGCAAGGCCCTCACCGTCGTCGCCTGGACGGCCGCCGGCGTGGTCGTGTTGGGCGGCGGGGGACTGGGTTACTTCTACTTCAAGTTCAACGGGAACCTGAAGAGCGTCGACATCGACCAGGCCCTCGGCACCGACCGCCCGCAGAACGTCGACAACGGCTCCATGGACATCCTGGTCCTCGGCTCGGACTCCCGCGGCGGAGCCAACGGCGAGTACGGCCGCGACGACGGCGGCTCGGCCCGCTCCGACACCGCGATGATCATCCACCTGTACGAGGGCCACAAGAAGGCGAGCGTGGTGTCGATACCGCGCGACACCATCGTGAAGCGCCCCTCCTGCGAGACCTCGGACGGCAAGACCGACAAGGGCGGCAACCGCTCGCAGTTCAACGAGGCCTTCACGGTCGGCGGGGCCGTCTGCGCGGTCAAGACCGTCGAGAAGATGTCGGGGATCCGCATGGACCACTACATCGAGGTCGACTTCACGGGCTTCAAGAAGATCATCGACAACCTCGGCGGCGTCGAGGTCACCACCACCAAGCCGATCAAGGACGGCGCCAGCCACCTGAACCTGCCGGCCGGCGTGAACAAGCTCAACGG
The DNA here is from genome assembly GCF_001279725.1 of Streptomyces sp. WM4235. GTDB lineage: Bacteria > Actinomycetota > Actinomycetes > Streptomycetales > Streptomycetaceae > Streptomyces. Next base: position 14,197 of record NZ_LGDE01000112.1, read on the forward strand.
CGAACAGGCCCTCGGCCTCGTCCGGACCCGCAAGAGCGTCGGCGACGGCAGCGACCTGGGACGAATACAACTCCAGCAGGCCTTCATCAAGGCGCTGATCAAGCAGGTCAAGAACGTCGGCGTCTTCGACAACCCCAAACGGCTGCTCGACCTCGCGGACTCCGCCACCAAGGCGATCACCACCGACCGGGCGCTCGGCGACGTGAAGTCCCTGATGGGCTTCGCACAGGGACTCCAGGGCATCGACGGCGCGGACATGCAGATGATCACCCTCCCGGTGGCCGGCGACCCCGTCGACCCCAACCGGGTCGTCCCCCTCGCCAAGGAGTCGAAGATGGTCTGGGACTCCCTGCTCGCCGACCAGCCGATTCCGGCCGAGGCCACGGCGGACTCGGCGGGGGACAAGGGCACGGCCGGGTCGATCGTGCAGAGCCCCTGACGCGAGTCACCGCAGGTCAGGACGGTTCCTCCGGGGGCCGGAATAGATGCCCGCCGCTCCCTGTTGAGGAGGGCGTCCTCAGAATTTTGACAGGCGGCCCGGTCCTGGCAGACTGGTCTGTCGGCCCCGGTTCACGCAGCGCGCAATTCGGCTCCTGCGACCCGGCGCCCTCCCGAATCTAGGAGACACCTTGAAGCGCGATGTTCACCCCCAGTACGTCGAGACCCAGGTCAGCTGCACCTGTGGCGCGTCGTTCACCACCCGTAGCACCCTGACCGAGGGCACCATCCGTGCCGAGGTCTGCTCCGAGTGCCACCCGTTCTACACGGGCAAGCAGAAGATCCTCGACACCGGTGGCCGTGTGGCCCGCTTCGAGGCCCGCTTCGGCAAGGCTGCCGGCTCGAAGTAGCGAGCCTCCGGCGCCGGATCCCGGCTGCGCACCGTTTCACACGGGGGCAGCCGGGCCGGCGCCTTTCTCGTCCCGCAGCCCTTTCTCACTTATCTCCAGGAGCCCCCGATGTTCGAGGCGGTCGAGGAACTGATCGGCGAGCACGCCGATCTGGAAAAGAAGCTCGCCGACCCTTCGGTCCACTCCGATCAGGCCAACGCCCGCAAGCTGAACAAGCGCTACGCGGAGCTCACGCCGATCGTCGCCACCTTCCGCGCGTGGAAGCAGGCGGCCGAGGACATCGAGACGGCCAAGGAGTTCGCGGCGACCGACCCCGACTTCGCCGCCGAGGCCAAGGAACTGACCGCACAGCGCGAAGAGCTCACCGAGAAGCTCCGCCTGCTGCTCGTTCCTCGCGACCCCAGCGACGACAAGGACGTGCTCCTCGAGGTCAAGGCCGGCGCGGGCGGTGACGAGTCCGCCCTCTTCGCGGGCGACCTGCTGCGCATGTACCTGCGCTACGCCGAGCGCGTGGGCTGGAAGACCGAGATCATCGACGCCACCGAGTCCGAACTCGGCGGCTACAAGGACGTACAGGTCTCCGTCCGCACCAAGGGCGGCAACGGCGCGACCGAGCCCGGCCAGGGTGTCTGGGCCCGCCTGAAGTACGAGGGCGGCGTGCACCGCGTCCAGCGCGTGCCGGCCACCGAGTCCCAGGGCCGCATCCACACCTCCGCCGCCGGCGTGCTCGTCACCCCGGAAGCCGAGGAGGTCGAGGTCGAGGTCAACATGAACGACCTCCGCATCGACGTGTACCGCTCCTCGGGTCCCGGCGGCCAGTCCGTCAACACCACCGACTCGGCCGTGCGCATCACGCACCTCCCGACCGGTGTCGTCGCGTCCTGCCAGAACGAGAAGAGCCAGCTCCAGAACAAGGAGCAGGCCATGCGCATCCTGCGCTCGCGGCTGCTCGCCGCGGCCCAGGAAGCCGCCGAGCAGGAGGCCTCCGACGTGCGCCGCAGCCAGGTGCGCAGCGTGGACCGGTCCGAGAAGATCCGCACGTACAACTACCCGGAAAACCGGATCTCGGACCACCGGACCGGCTTCAAGGCGTACAACTTGGACCAGGTGCTCGACGGCGACCTCGACCCGGTCATCCAGGCCTGCGTCGACACCGACTCCGCGGCCAAGCTCGCGGCCGCCCACTGATCCAGACCCGCACCACCCCCCCGTACGACAGCAGCCCGGAGGACCAGCGTGAACTTGCTGCTTGCCGAGGTGGCCCAGGCCACCCAGCGGCTGGCCGCCGCCGGCGTGCCCTCACCGCGCTTCGACGCCGAGGAACTCGCGGCCTTCGTGCACGGCGTCAAACGGGGGGAACTGCACCACGTCAAGGACACCGACTTCGACGCCCGGTACTGGGAGACCATCGCCCGGCGCGAGGCCCGCGAGCCGCTCCAGCACATCACCGGCCGAGCCTTCTTCCGGTATCTGGAGCTCCAGGTGGGCCCCGGGGTCTTCGTGCCCCGGCCCGAGACCGAGTCGGTCGTCGACTGGGCCATACAGGCCGTCCGGGCGATGGACGTCGTCGAACCGCTGATCGTGGACCTGTGCGCCGGGTCCGGGGCCATCGCCCTGGCCATGGCCCAGGAGGTGCCGCGCTCGCGCGTGCACGCGGTCGAGCTGTCCGAGGACGCCCTCCAGTGGACCCGCAAGAACGCCGAGGGCTCCCGGGTCACCGTCCACCAGGGCGACGCGCTGAGCGCGCTGCCCGAGCTGGACGGCCAGGTGGACCTGGTGATCTCGAACCCGCCGTACATCCCGCTCACCGAGTGGGAGTACGTCGCCCCCGAGGCCCGCGACCACGACCCCGAGATGGCGCTGTTCTCCGGCGAGGACGGCCTCGACACCATCCGAGGCATCGAGCGCACCGCCCACCGGCTGCTGCGACCCGGCGGGATCGTCGTCATCGAGCACGCCGACACCCAGGGCGGCCAGGTCCCGTGGATCTTCGCCGAGGAGCGTGGCTGGGCCGACGCGGCCGACCACCCCGACCTCAACAACCGCCCGCGCTTCGCGACCGCCCGCAAGGCCCTGCCGTGAGCGCGCCCCTTCCCGCCACCACCCCGCTGCTTGAGGAGGCCCGCTGATGGCCCGGCGATACGACTGCAACGACGCGACGGACCGCAAGACGGGCCTGCGCGAAGCCGCATCCGCCGTGCGCCGCGGCGAGCTCGTCGTGCTGCCCACCGACACCCTGTACGGGATCGGTGCGGACGCCTTCAGCGCCGAGGCGGTCGGTGACCTGCTCGCCGCCAAGGGGCGCGGCCGCAACATGCCCACCCCGGTCCTCATCGGCTCGCCGAACACCCTGCACGGCCTGGTCACGGACTTCTCCGAGCAGGCCTGGGAACTCGTCGACGCCTTCTGGCCGGGCGCGCTGACGCTGGTCGCCAAGCACCAGCCGTCGCTGGCCTGGGACCTGGGGGAGACCCGCGGGACCGTGGCCGTGCGGATGCCCCTGCACCCCGTCGCGATCGAGCTGCTGACCGAGGTCGGCCCGATGGCCGTGTCCTCGGCGAACCTGACCGGGCACCCGGCCCCCGAGGACTGCGACGCCGCCCGCGAGATGCTGGGCGACTCCGTGTCCGTGTACCTGGACGGCGGGCCGACCCCCGGCATCCAGCCGTCGTCGATCGTCGATGTCACCGGGAAGGTCCCGGTCCTGCTGCGCGAGGGCGCGCTGACCGCGGACCAGCTGCGGGAGGTCGTACCCGACCTCGAGGTGGCCCCGTGAGCCCTGAGGGGCGTGGCATAGCAGGACACCTCCCGGCCGTGGCCGGGGGCGGATCCTTCCGCATACTCCACGTCAGCACCGGCAACGTGTGCCGCTCGCCGATCACCGAGCGGCTGACGCGGCACGCCCTGTCGCACCGCCTCGGCGGCCCCGTGACCGGGGACCTCATCGTGGAGAGCGCGGGCACCTGGGGCCACGAGGGGGCGCCGATGGAGGCCAACGCCGCCGCGGTCCTCGCCGACTTCGGGGCCGACGCCTCCGGGTTCACCGGGCGCGAGCTGCTGGACGAGCACGTCATACGCGCCGACCTGGTGCTCACCGCGACCCGGGACCACCGGGCACAGGTCATCTCCATGGGCCACTCCGCGGGGCTGCGGACCTTCACCCTGAAGGAGTTCACCCGGCTCGTGCGGGCGATAGATCCGGCCACCCTGCCGCCGCTGGACGACGGCATGGCGGAGCGCGCCCGCGCCCTGGTACGGGCCGCCGCCGCGCTGCGCGGCTGGCTGCTGGCCCCCTCGCCGGATGCCGACGAGGTGTACGACCCGTACGGCGCCCCCATCACCTTCTTCCGCTCCATCGGCGACGAGATCAACCAGGCGCTGGACCCCGTGGTCACCGCCCTGACGGGCGTCACCGCAGGACGCTGAGGACTCACCCGCGCGCGGGCGCCACAAGGCGCGACGGGCACCGCGGTCCTACAGTGGGCGGTACCCGGTACACGTCTCTGGAGTCGCGCCATGAGCGTCATCACCCAGCCCACGGACCTGCTGCGGCAGCAGGACCCGCAGATGGCCGACGTGCTCGCCGGAGAGGCGCGACGGCAGGCCGGCACCCTCCAGCTGATCGCCGCCGAGAACTTCACCTCGCCCGCCGTGCTCACCGCCCTCGGATCGGCGCTCGCCAACAAGTACGCCGAGGGCTACCCGGGCGCCCGCCACCACGGCGGCTGCGAGTACGCCGACCTGGCCGAGCGGATCGCCGTCGAGCGGGCCCGCGCCCTCTTCGGGGTGGATCACGCCAATGTGCAGCCGCACTCCGGTTCCTCCGCGGTCCTCGCCGCGTACGCCGCGCTGCTGCGCCCCGGCGACACGGTCCTGGCGATGGGACTCCCGTACGGCGGACACCTCACACACGGCTCACCCGCGAACTTCTCCGGTCGCTGGTTCGAATTCGTCGGCTACGGGCTGGACGCCGAAACGGGCCTCATCGACTACGAACAGGTCCACGAACTCGCCCGCCGGCACCGTCCCAAGGCCATCGTCTGTGGCTCGATCTGTTACCCCCGCCACCCCGAGTACGGGGTCTTCCGCCAGATCGCCGACGAGGTCGGGGCCTTCCTGATCGCGGACGCCGCGCACCCGATCGGTCTGGTCGCCGGCGGGGCGGCCCCCAGCCCCGTCCCCTACGCGGACGTGATCTGCGCGACCACGCACAAGGTGCTGCGCGGTCCGCGCGGAGGCATGATCCTGTGCGGCGCCGAGTTCGCGGAACGGGTGGACCGGGCGGTGTTCCCCTTCACCCAGGGCGGCGCCCAGATGCACACCATCGCCGCCAAGGCCGTGGCCTTCGGGGAGGCCGCCGGGCCCGCGTTCACCACGTACGCCCACCGGGTGGTCGCCAACGCCCGGGCGCTCGCCGAGGAGCTGGAGGCCGACGGTTTCCTCGTGACGACCGGCGGCACCGACACCCACCTGATCAGCGTCGACCCGGCCCCCCTCGGACTGGACGGCCCGACCGCGCGCGGCCGGCTGGCCGCCGCCGGCATCGTGCTGGACACCTGCGCCCTCCCGTACGGGGAACAGCGCGGGATCCGTCTCGGCACGGCGGCCGTGACCACGCAGGGCATGGGCGGGGCCGAGATGCGACGGATCGGAGCGCTGTTTGCGGCGGCGCTCCACGGGGAAGCCGCGAAGACCCGTACGGAGGTCGAAGAACTGACACGAGAATTTCCACCGTATGGGTACTGACAGGGACAAGCCGGGCGTACCGCAACCGCGGTAGCCTCCCCGCGCGTCCTCGGAGTGGGGTACATCGCAGCTAATGTGTGGGGCTGAGATGGCCGGCGATACATCTGGGGCAGCCCGTGCGTGAATATCTGCTGACGCTGTGCGTCACGGTCGCGGTGACCTACCTGCTGACCGGGCCCGTGCGGAAGTTCGCTATCGCGGCCGGGGCCATGCCGGAGGTGCGCGCGCGTGACGTGCACCGAGAACCGACGCCGAGGCTCGGCGGCATCGCGATGTTCGGCGGTCTGTGCGCCGGCCTCCTGGTCGCCGACCACCTGCAGAACCTCAACGCGGTGTTCACCGCCTCGAACGAACCGCGGGCGCTGCTCTCCGGAGCGGCGCTGATCTGGCTGGTGGGCGTCCTCGACGACAAGTTCGAGATCGACGCCCTGATCAAGCTCGGCGCCCAGATGATCGCCGCGGGCGTGATGGTCATCCAGGGTCTGACGATCCTGTGGATCCCGGTTCCCTTCATCGGAACCGTCGCGCTCACCCAGTGGCAGGGCAACCTGCTGACCGTCGCCCTGGTCGTGCTCACCATCAACGCCGTGAACTTCGTGGACGGACTCGACGGGCTCGCGGCCGGCATGGTCTGCATCACGACCGGCGCCTTCTTCCTCTACGCGTACCGGATCTGGTTCGGCTACGGCATCGAGGCGGCGGCCCCCGCCACCCTCTTCGCCGCGATCCTGATGGGCATGTGCCTCGGCTTCCTGCCGCACAACATGCACCCGGCCCGCATCTTCATGGGCGACTCCGGCTCGATGCTGATCGGCCTGGTGCTGGCCGCCTCGGCGATCTCGATCACCGGGCAGGTGGACCCCGACACCATGGCGCTGTTCGCGGGTGGTGAGCGCAACGCGACCCACGCGATGCTGCCGGTCTTCATCCCGCTGGTCCTGCCGCTGACGATCATCGCGATCCCGATGGCCGACCTGGTGCTGGCCGTCGTCCGGCGCACCTGGAAGGGCCAGTCGCCGTTCGCGGCGGACCGCGGCCACCTGCACCACCGACTGCTGGAACTGGGGCACTCGCACAGCCGCGCGGTGCTCATCATGTACTTCTGGTCCGGCCTGATCGCCTTCGGCGCGGTGGCCTATTCCGTGCACTCCACCTCGATGTGGATCGTGCTCGCCATCGCGGCGCTGAGCGCGCTGGGCCTCGTCCTCCTGCTGCTGCCGCGGTTCACCCCGCGCGCGCCGAGGTGGGCGGAGGGCCTCGTACCGCCGCGGTACCGGCACGCGGAGCGGGCCGCGGAGGCGGCGGCCGAGGCGGCCGCGCAGGACGCGACGGGCACGGAGCCGGAGCCGGCCCGCCCGATCGCGGCCGGGGTGTCCGGCGTCAACGGCGCGACTGCGATTGGCCCCCGTTCTCGCCTCCCCGACCGGCGTAAGGCCGGTTCCGCGCGCTGACGCCGGAGGCGCATGTCCGACATGAACTCCCTTTACCAGACAAGTCACATGGCTGTCCTGCACACACGCGCAGGGTCACTCTCATGTGTGACAGTCAGCACACCCACCGGGTAAAGCTCTCATCAAATACTTTGTGATACCGTTCACTAAACCCGGCGACAGAGCCGAAGGACCGTAGTGCGACGGTCCATTGGCCCGAGGCTCTCACTCGGACCGGGCTTACGCTCGTCCCGTACGAGTCCCGTATACCCCCACCATCACGCGGAGCCATGCGCCATGCTGTCCGATGACGCCCGATCCCTTTTGCATACCGCGGTACCCACCGCTGTGGTCGGCCTTGTGGCCGCTGCCGTCAGCGGCGTCGTAGCCGGCGGGAAGGGGGCTCTCGGGGCCGTCATGGCCACGATCATCGTGATCCTGTTCATGGGGATCGGTTTTGTCATCCTGCAGCGGACGGCACGATCGCTGCCGCATCTGTTCCAGATGATGGGTCTGGCGCTCTACACGACCCAGATCCTGCTGCTCTTCGTCTTCGTCGCCGTGTTCAAGAACACGACGCTGTTCAATCCCAGGGCATTCGCGATCACCATCGTCGCGGCGACCCTTGCTTGGATCGCCGCGCAGACGCGCGCGCACATGAAGGCCAAGATCCTTTACGTCGAGCCCGAGTCCGCCAAGCGCGACAAGGGTGAGAAGCCCGAAAACACGGGGTCCTCTTCGTGAACGGTAGGGGCGGAATAAGTGCGCGTTCGAGATGCTGCTATCGTCCGGTGCCAACTGCGGCATCGCGGGCGCAGGCATCTGAGCTGACGCCTGCTTCAACGCGAGGCTCACTGCCTGCAAGCCGCCCCCACATCCGTAAGACCAGTCCCGTGCCGAACCGCGGCTGTGCGCCGCGCCGACACAACGAGGTTGCCGTACCTATGCGCCACGCTGAAGGAGCCCGCGGTGAGTGCTGACCCGACGCAGGTGCTCGCCTTCGAGACCGATTGCCACATCTTCGACGGCTGTGGCTTCCCGGCTCCTGGCCTGCACTCGTTCCTGTTCGAGCCGATCTTCGGCGACATCGACGGCACCGTCTACTTCAACAAGACGATGCTGTTGGCCCTGCTCGGGTCGATCATCATCGTCGGATTCTTCTGGGCCGCCTTCCGCAAGCCGAAGCTGGTTCCCGGAAAGCTCCAGATGGTCGCCGAAGCCGGATACGACTTCGTGCGCCGCGGGATCGTCTACGAGACGCTCGGCAAGAAGGAAGGCGAGAAGTACGTCCCCTTCATGGTCGCGACGTTCTTCTTCGTCTGGATGCTGAACCTCTGGTCGATCGTCCCGCTCGCGCAGTTCCCGGTGACCGCCGTCATCGCGTACCCGGCGGGTCTCGCCCTGGTCATCTACTTCATGTGGATGTCGGTCACCTTCAAGCGCCACGGCTTCGTCGGCGGTCTGAAGAACCTCACGGGCTACGACAAGTCGCTCGGCGGGATCCTGCCGCTGGTCATGCTCATCGAGTTCTTCTCGAACGTGATCGTCCGACCGTTCACGCACGCGGTCCGTCTCTTCGCGAACATGTTCGCCGGCCACACCCTGCTGCTGCTCTTCACGATCGCCAGCTGGTACCTGCTGAACGGCATCGGTATCGCCTACGCGGGTGTGTCGTTCGTGATGGTCATCGTGATGACCGCGTTCGAGCTCTTCATCCAGGCTGTCCAGGCCTACGTCTTCGTACTGCTGGCCTGCAGCTTCATTCAGGGCGCCGTCGCCGAGCACCACTGACCGGCCCCACCCCCAAACCAACAGTCGTCCGGTGGCCAACCCCCACCGGTCCATGAAAGAGAAGGAAGAACCGGCATGTCCGCTCTCCAGACCCTCGCTGCTGGCGTCGAAATCAAGGGCAACCTCGGCTCCATCGGTTACGGCCTCGCGGCCATCGGCCCCGGCGTCGGCGTCGGCATCATCTTCGGTAACGGCACCCAGGCGCTGGCCCGCCAGCCCGAGGCCGCCGGCCTGATCCGCGCCAACCAGATCCTCGGCTTCGCCTTCTGTGAGGCGCTCGCCCTCATCGGTCTGGTCATGCCGTTCGTCTACCCGACCTCCTGATTCCGGTAGCGGACAGACCCTTTAGACGGAAGGCACTGATGTGAACCCTCTGGTTCAGCTCGCGGCCGAAGAGGCGGAAAACCCCCTCATCCCGCCGATCCCCGAGCTTGTCATCGGCCTGATCGCCTTTGTCATCGTCTTCGGTTTCCTCGCGAAGAAGCTCCTCCCGAACATCAACAAGGTTCTGGATGAGCGTCGCGAGGCCATCGAGGGTGGCATCGAGAAGGCCGAGGCAGCCCAGACCGAGGCTCAGAGCGTCCTCGAGCAGTACAAGGCTCAGCTCGCCGAAGCCCGGCACGAGGCCGCGCGCCTGCGCCAGGAAGCGCTGGAGCAGGGCACTGCGCTCAAGGAAGAACTGCGCGCAGAGGGCCAGCGGCAGCGTGAGGAGATCATCGCTGCCGGCCACGCCCAGATCGCGGCAGACCGCAAGGCCGCCTCGCAGGCACTGCGTCAGGACGTGGGCAAGCTCGCCACCGACCTGGCCGGAAAGCTCGTCGGCGAGTCCCTTGAGGACCACGCCCGGCAGAGCCGCACGATCGACCGTTTCCTCGGCGAGCTCGAGGAGAAGGCCGAGGCCGCCCGATGAACGGAGCGAGCCGCGAGGCACTGGCCTCAGCGCGTGAGCGTCTCGACGCGCTGATGGACAACACGTCCGTCGACGCGACGAAGCTCGCCGGTGAGCTGGCTGCCGTCACCGCGCTGCTCGACCGTGAGGTCTCGCTGCGTCGGGTCATCACGGACCCGGCGCAGCCCGGCGAGGCCAAGGCCGAGCTCGTGGGTCGCCTGCTGGCCGACCAGGTCGGCGGGGAAACCCTCGACCTGGTGTCCGGCATGGCGCGCTCCCGCTGGTCGCAGTCCCGCGACCTGGTGGACTCGCTCGAGGCACTGGCGGCCACCGCCGACCTCACCGCGGCCCAGCAGGCGAACGGGCTCGACAACGTCGAGGACGAGCTGTTCCGGTTCGGCCGGATCGTCGCCTCGAACACCGGGCTGCGCTCCGCGCTGACCGATCGGGCGGCCACCGCCGCCGCCAAGAGCGAGCTGCTGCGCAGCCTGCTCGGCGGCAAGGCGAACGCGGTCACCGAACGACTGGTGACCCGACTCGTCACGCACCCGCGTGGACGTAGCCTGGAAGCGGGACTCGACTCCCTTTCCACGCTCGCCGCCGAGCGCCGCAACCGCATGGTCGCCATCGTGACCACCGCGGTTCCGCTCAGCGACGCGCAGAAGCAGCGTCTCGGCGCGGTGCTGGCCAAGCTGTACGGCCGCCAGATGCACCTCAACCTCGACGTGGACCCCACGGTCCTCGGCGGGATCGTGGTGCGGGTCGGCGACGAGGTCATCGACGGCACCATCGCGGACCGCCTCTCCGAGGCGACCCGCCGCATGGCCGGCTGACCAGCCACCAACTAGAACAAAGCATTCCTAGCGGCCCGGTTGGGCCGTGCAGAACTTGCAGAAGATTCCTGGGGGTCGCCCCCAGACCCCTAAGAAGCTTCAGGCCCAACAAGGAGAGCAGGGAACCCAGATGGCGGAGCTCACGATCCGGCCGGAGGAGATCCGGGACGCACTGGAGAACTTCGTCCAGTCGTACCAGCCGGACGCGGCCTCGCGCGAGGAGGTCGGAACGGTCAGCGTTGCCGGCGACGGCATCGCGAAGGTGGAGGGCCTGCCCTCCGCCATGGCGAACGAGCTGCTGAAGTTCGAGGATGGCACCCTCGGTCTCGCCCTCAACCTCGAGGAGCGCGAGATCGGTGCGGTCGTCCTCGGCGAGTTCAGTGGCATCGAGGAGGGCCAGCCGGTGCAGCGCACCGGTGAGGTTCTCTCCGTAGGTGTCGGCGAGGGCTACCTCGGCCGCGTTGTCGACCCGCTCGGCAACCCGATCGACGGCCTCGGCGAGATCGCGACCGAAGGCCGCCGCGCCCTCGAGCTGCAGGCCCCGGGCGTCATGGTCCGCAAGTCGGTCCACGAGCCCATGCAGACCGGCTACAAGGCCATCGACGCGATGGTGCCGATCGGCCGCGGCCAGCGTCAGCTGATCATCGGCGACCGTCAGACCGGCAAGACCGCTCTGGCCGTCGACACGATCATCAACCAGCGCGACAACTGGCGCTCGGGCGACGTGAACAAGCAGGTTCGCTGCATCTACGTCGCCATCGGCCAGAAGGGCTCGACCATCGCGTCCGTTCGCGGCGCCCTGGAAGACGCCGGTGCGCTGGAGTACACGACGATCGTCGCCGCCCCGGCGTCCGACCCGGCCGGCTTCAAGTACCTGGCGCCGTACACCGGTTCCGCCATCGGCCAGCACTGGATGTACGCCGGCAAGCACGTCCTGATCATCTTCGACGACCTGTCGAAGCAGGCCGACGCCTACCGCGCCGTGTCGCTGCTGCTGCGCCGCCCGCCGGGCCGCGAGGCCTACCCGGGTGACGTCTTCTACTTGCACTCCCGTCTGCTGGAGCGCTGTGCGAAGCTCTCCGACGACATGGGTGCCGGTTCGATGACCGGTCTGCCGATCGTCGAGACCAAGGCGAACGACGTGTCGGCGTTCATCCCGACCAACGTCATCTCCATCACCGACGGCCAGTGCTTCCTGGAGTCCGACCTGTTCAACGCGGGCCAGCGCCCGGCGCTGAACGTCGGTATCTCGGTCTCCCGCGTCGGTGGCTCCGCCCAGCACAAGGCGATGAAGCAGGTCTCCGGCCGTCTGCGCCTGGACCTCGCCCAGTACCGCGAGCTGGAGGCGTTCGCCGCCTTCGGGTCCGACCTGGACGCCGCTTCGAAGTCCTCGCTGGAGCGCGGCAAGCGCCTGGTCGAGCTGCTGAAGCAGGGCCAGTACCAGCCCATGCCCGTCGAGGAGCAGGTCGTCTCCGTCTGGGCCGGTACCACCGGCAAGATGGACGAGGTCCCGGTCAACGACATCCGTCGCTTCGAGTCGGAGCTGCTGGAGCACCTGCGCCGCGAGCGCAAGGACCTCCTCACCTCCATCGCCGAGGGCGGCAAGATGTCGGACGACACCCTGACGTCGATCGCCGACGCCATCGCCGCCTTCAAGCAGCAGTTCGAGACCTCGGACGGCAAGCTTCTGGGCGAGGACGCGCCGGCCGTCAACGTCTCCAAGTGACGACGGAAGGGACCTGACTCATGGGAGCGCAGCTCCGGGTCTACAAGCGTCGCATCCGTGCCGTCACGGCGACCAAGAAGATCACCAAGGCGATGGAGATGATCGCCGCCTCGCGCATCGTCAAGGCGCAGCGCAAGGTGGCGGCATCGATGCCGTACGCGACCGAGCTCACCCGTGCGGTGACCGCGGTGGCGACCGGCTCGAACACCAAGCACGCCCTGACCACCGAGGTCGAGGCGCCGGTGCGCGCCGCGGTCCTGCTCATCACGAGCGACCGCGGTCTGGCCGGCGGCTACTCCTCGAATGCCATCAAGCAGGCGGAGCGGCTCAGCGAGCGGCTGCGCGGCGAGGGCAAGGAGGTCGACACGTTCATCGTCGGCCGTAAGGGTCTGGCCTACTTCGGTTTCCGCGAGCGCAAGGTCGCGGAGTCGTGGACCGGCTTCACCGACAGCCCGGCCTACGCCGACGCCAAGCGCGTCGCGGAGCCGCTGATCGAGGCCATCCAGAAGGAAACGGCCGAGGGCGGCGTCGACGAGCTGCACATCGTCTACACGGAATTCGTGTCGATGATGACGCAGAACGCGGTCGACGGCCGGATGCTGCCGCTCAGCCTCGACAAGGCCGAAGAAGAGTCCGGCGCGAAGGGCGAGATCCTTCCGCTGTTCGACTTCGAGCCGTCGGCGGAGGACGTCCTCGACGCCCTGCTGCCGCGCTACGTCGAGAGCCGTATCTACAACGCACTGCTGCAGTCGGCCGCTTCCGAGCACGCCGCCCGCCGCCGCGCGATGAAGTCGGCGACCGACAACGCCGGAGACCTCATCAAGAGCCTCTCCCGGCTTGCCAACGCGGCCCGCCAGGCCGAAATCACCCAGGAAATCAGCGAGATCGTCGGTGGCGCGAGCGCCATGGCTGACGCGACCGCGGGGAGTGACAAGTAATGACGACCACTGTTGAGACGGCCGCCGCCACGGGCCGCGTCGCCCGGGTCATCGGCCCGGTCGTCGACGTGGAGTTCCCCGTCGACGCCATGCCCGAGATCTACAACGCGCTGAAGGTCCAGGTCGCAGACCCGGCCGAGGACGGCGCGCTCAAGACGCTGACCCTGGAAGTCGCCCAGCACCTGGGTGACGGCCTGGTCCGCACCATCTCCATGCAGCCCACCGACGGTCTGGTCCGCCAGGCCCCGGTGACCGACACGGGCGAGGGCATCACCGTCCCCGTCGGTGACTTCACCAAGGGCAAGGTGTTCAACACCCTCGGTGAGGTGCTGAACTACCCGGAGGAGAACGCCAACGTCACCGAGCGTTGGCCCATCCACCGCAAGGCGCCCCGCTTCGACGAGCTCGAGTCGAAGACCGAGATGTTCGAGACCGGCGTCAAGGTCATCGACCTTCTCACCCCGTACGTCAAGGGTGGAAAGATCGGTCTGTTCGGTGGTGCCGGTGTCGGCAAGACCGTTCTGATCCAGGAAATGATCTACCGCGTCGCCAACAACCACGACGGTGTGTCGGTCTTCGCGGGCGTCGGTGAGCGTACCCGTGAGGGCAACGACCTCATCGAGGAAATGGCCGACTCGGGCGTCATCGACAAGACGGCGCTTGTCTTCGGTCAGATGGACGAGCCCCCGGGCACCCGTCTGCGCGTCGCCCTGGCCGGTCTGACCATGGCGGAGTACTTCCGCGATGTGCAGAAGCAGGACGTGCTGTTCTTCATCGACAACATCTTCCGGTACACCCAGGCGGGTTCCGAGGTGTCGACCCTGCTCGGCCGCATGCCCTCCGCGGTGGGTTACCAGCCGAACCTGGCCGACGAGATGGGTCTCCTCCAGGAGCGCATCACCTCGACCCGTGGTCACTCGATCACCTCGATGCAGGCGATCTACGTCCCCGCGGACGACCTGACCGACCCGGCGCCGGCGACCACCTTCGCCCACCTCGACGCGACGACGGTTCTTTCCCGTCCGATCTCCGAGAAGGGCATCTACCCGGCCGTGGACCCGCTGGACTCGACGTCCCGCATCCTCGACCCGCGGTACATCGCGGCGGACCACTACGCCACGGCGATGCGCGTCAAGGGGATCCTCCAGAAGTACAAGGACCTCCAGGACATCATCGCGATCCTCGGTATCGACGAGCTGGGCGAGGAGGACAAGCTCGTTGTCCACCGTGCCCGTCGCGTCGAGCGCTTCCTGTCGCAGAACACCCACGTGGCGAAGCAGTTCACCGGCGTGGACGGTTCGGACGTTCCGCTGGAGGAGTCGATCGTGGCGTTCAACGCGATCTGCGACGGCGATTACGACCACTTCCCCGAGCAGGCGTTCTTCCTGTGCGGTGGCATCGAGGACCTGAAGGCCAACGCCAAGGAGCTGGGCGTCTCCTGAAGCCCCGCTCCTCGTGAGCAGAGCTGATTGACGGAGAGGGGCGGGTGCGTCCCGTCCCTCTCCCCACGCCCATTAGAATTTGACCCAACACCCGGCCGACCCGCCGGGTGGTGACCCGAGGAGCCACCTTGGCTGCTGAGCTGCACGTCGAGCTGGTCGCGGCGGACCGCAATGTCTGGTCCGGCGAGGCCACCCTTGTTGTCGCCCGCACCACGTCCGGCGACATCGGCGTCATGCCCGGTCACCAGCCGCTTCTCGGTGTGCTGGAATCGGGCCCTGTGACCATCCGCACCAGCGAGGGCGGCACTGTCGTCGCCGCGGTGCACGGCGGATTCATCTCGTTCGCGGACAACAAGTTGTCGCTGCTGGCCGAGATCGCCGAGCTCGCGGACGAGATTGACGTCCAGCGGGCGGAGCGGGCACTGGATCGCGCGAAGTCGGAGGCCGACGCGGCCGCCGAGCGTCGCGCGGATGTCCGACTGCGCGCGGTAACGGGGCACTGAGCCCCGTACCGAATAGTGTGCGACCTCAGCCGCGGTTCGTTCTGGAATTTTCCAGACCGGGTCGCGGCTGAGGCGATGTACGTCCGTTTTTCGCATGGCGGTATTCGATGAGCGAGGAGGTCGGTGAAGATGCTCCTCGCTCTGCTTGTGAGCGGCCTGATCGTGGTCTTGTTGGCGATCGGGCTCTTTGTCTTCGGGCTGCGCCGGAGACTGATCCAGCGGTCCGGGGGGACCTTCGACTGCAGCCTGCGGTGGGGCGGTGTGGCCGAGGGGCCCGACGTCTCCGGCAAGGGATGGGTGTACGGGGTCGCCCGCTACAGCGGTGACCGGATCGAATGGTTCCGGGTCTTCAGCTACTCCCCGCGCCCGCGCCGGCTGCTGGAGCGTTCCTCCATCGAGGTCCTCGCCCGCCGCGCGCCCGAGGGCGAGGAGGAGCTGGCGCTGCTGTCGGACGCCGTCGTGCTCGGCTGTTCCCACCGGGGGACGCGCTTGGAGCTGGCGATGAGCGACGACGCGCTGACCGGTTTCCTGGCCTGGCTGGAGGCGGCGCCTCCCGGCCAGCGGGTGAACGTGGCCTGAGCGGTACCGGCACGTGGGGAAGCCGGGGAGAAGGGGGACGGACCCTTCTCCCCGGCTTCGTCGGTTCACCGGTGCGGAGCGCGGGGGCTACTGCAGACCGGTGTGGATCGCGTTGGCGAGTTCACCGTTGGTGGTGTCGCCGCTGAACTCCCAGAAGAAGGCTCCGCGCAGTCCCTGCTGCTTGGTCCAGGTCATCTTCGAGGCGACGGTGGCGGGGGTGTCGTAGCTCCACCAGTTGCTTCCGCACTTGGCGTAGGCGGTGCCGGCGATGGTGCCGGTGGACGGGCAGCTCGCCTTGAGGACCTTGTAGTCCTCGATGCCGGGCTCGTACGTGCCCGGGGCGGGCCCGGTGGCCGTGCCGCCCGGGGTGGCCTGGGTGACGCCGGTCCAGCCGCGGCCGTAGAAGCCGATGCCGAGGTTGAGCTTGGAGCCGGCGATGCCCTTGCCCTTGAGCTTGGTGATCGCGGCCTCGGAGTTGAAGCCGTCCTGCGGGATGCCGGAGTAGGCGGTGAGCGGGGAGTGCGGGGCCGTCGGGCCCTGCGCCGCCCAGGCGCCGAAGAAGTCGTACGTCATGACGTTGTAGAAGTCGACGTACTGGGCGGCGCCCGCGTAGTCGGCCGCGTCGAGCTTGCCGCCGTTGGAGCCGTCGGCGGAGATCGCGGCGGTGACCAGGTTGTTCGCGCCGAACTTGCCGCGGACGGCCTGCATCAGGTTCTTCAGGGAGGCCGCGCCGCTGGTATCGCAGGTCAGGCCGCAGGCGTTCGGGTACTCCCAGTCGAGGTCGATGCCGTCGAAGACGTCGGCCCACCGCGGGTCCTCGACCAGGTCGTGGCAGGACTGGGCGAAGGCGGCCGGGTTCGCGGCGGCCTGGCCGAAGCCGCCGGACCAGGTCCAGCCGCCGAACGACCAGAGGATCTTGATGTTCGGGTACTTCGCCTTGAGCTTGCGCAGCTGGTTGAAGTTGCCGCGCAACGGCTGGTCCCAGGTGTCGGCGACGCCGTCGACGCTCTGGTCGGCGGTGTAGGCCTTGTCGTAGTCGGCGTACGCGTCGCCGATGGTGCACTTGCCGCCCTGGACGTTGCCGAAGGCGTAGTTGATGTGCGTGATCTTCGCGGCGGAGCCGGAGGTGACCAGGTTCTTCACGTGGTAGTTGCGCTGGTAGACGCCCCAGTTCGTGAAGTAGCCGAGCTTGACCCTGGTGCCGTCACCGGGGTCGGGGCCGGGGCCCGTGCCGCCGCCCGGGGTGGTCACCGAGAGGGAGCCGGAGGAGGGGCCGGTCTGGTCGGCGGTGTCGCGGGCGGTGACCGTGTAGGCGTACGTCGTGCCCTTGGTCAGGCCGCTGTCGGCGTAGCTGGTGCCGGTCACCGTGGCGACCTTGCCGCTGCCGCGGTAGACGTCGTAGTTCTTGATCCCCTTGTCGTCGGTGGCCGCCGCCCAGTTCAGGGTGAGCGAGGTCTCGGTGACCCCGGTCGCGGTGGGGGTGCCGGGGGCGGACGGCGGGTTGTCGGTGGGGGTGGTGCCGCCGTCGCAGGAGCCGCCGTTGATCTTGCAGCCGGAGGGGGCGCCCGGGCCGGTGCCGTTGAAGCCGAAGGTGACGCTCGCGCCGGGGGAGAGGGCGCCGTTCCAGCCGACGTTCTTGGCGGTCCAGTGGTTGCCCGAACTGGTGACGGTGGCGTCCCAGGCCGAGGTGACCCTGGTGCCGGTCGGGTAGTCCCACTCCACGGTCCAGCTGTTGATGGCGGTGGTGCCGGTGTTCTTCACCGTCCACTTGCCCTCGAAGCCGGAGCCCCAGTCGGAGGCCTTGGTGTAGGTCGCGGTGGCGGAGCCGGCGGCCTGTGCGGTGCCTGCCAGGCCGACGAGGCCGGCGACGGGCAGGGCCAGGGCGACCGCGGTCGCGGCCAGCCTTCTGAGCAGTCGTACGCGTCGTGGGGGTGCTGTGCTCAAGGGTGCTCCTCCGTAGGTCCGTCGAAGTCGTGGGGCCGACTCCGACATGGGGGTGGGACCTGCGCCGCCCGTGAGCACGTCTCGTCAAGGTTCTTGCCATGACACGCTCACCACAGTGTTGCGGTGAGATTAGAAAGGTCTGGACCAACCGTCAAGAGGTCCAGACCTCCCTTCGAGCCTCCTACTGGATGCCCAACTCCTGCGCCAGCACGGCCGCTTGGACCCGGCTGCGCAGCTCCAGCTTCCCCAGCAACCTGCTGACGTGCGTCTTCACCGTCGCCTCCGCCATCTCCAGCCGGCAAGCCACCTCCGCGTTCGACAGGCCCTCGCCCAGGCAGCCCCACACCTCCCGCTCGCGCCGGGTCAGCGAGGCCACCGCCGCCGCCCGCTCCGGCGGCACGGCCGTCCGCACGGGTTGCGGCGCCGCGAACTCGGCGATCAACCGACGGGTCACCGCGGGCGCGATCAGCCCCTCGCCGCGGGCGACGGTGCGCACCGCCCCGATCAGCTCCGCCGCCTCCGCGTCCTTCAGCAGGAAGCCCGAGGCGCCCGCGCGCAGCGCTCCGAAGACGTACTCGTCGAGATCGAACGTCGTGAGCACGAGCACGTCGGCCAGCCCCTCCGCGACCACCTGCCGCGTGGCCGAAACCCCGTCGAGCCGGGGCATCTGCACATCCATGAGGACCAGATCCGGCCGAAGCTCACGGGCCAGACGGACCGCCTCCTCCCCGTCCGCCGCCTCGCCCACCACCTCCATGTCGCCCGCACTGCGCAGGATCATCACCAGACCCGCGCGCACCGCCCGCTGGTCCTCCGCCACCACGACCCGGATGGTCACCCGGTCACCGCCCTCTCCTCGGCGGGCAAGGACGCCCGCACCTGCCACACCGTGCCGGCCCGCCCCGCCGTGAACGCGCCCCCGAGCAGCTCCGTCCGCTCGCGCATGCCGATCAGCCCCGCGCCGGAACCGGGGGCGCGCGGGCCGGGCCGCTCCCCGTACGGCGAGTCCACCCGTACGGTCAGCAGCCCGTCCGCGGATGACAGGCGCACCCGGACCGTCCCCGGGACGGCGTGCTTGAGGGCGTTCGTCAGCGACTCCTGGACGATGCGGTACGCGGCCAGCTCCACGGGGGCGGGCAGCGGCTCCCCGTCGGTGCGGGTGTCCTCCAGTACGAAGTCCAGGCCGCTGCCGGCCCCGTTCACGCGAGCCTTGCCGATGAGTACGTCCAGTCCGTCGAGGGAGGGCACCGCCACCGGCTCCTGCTCCGCGCCGGCGTCCCGCAGCAGCCCGATCAACCGTCGCATCTCGGCCAACCCCTGCACGCTGTTCTCGCGGATCACCCCGAGGGCGTCCCGGCTGGTCGCGGGGGAATCGATGGACAGCGCGGCGGTGGAGTGGATGGCGATGGCCGACAGGTGATTGGCCACCATGTCGTGCAACTCCCGCGCCATCCGGGCCCGTTCCGCGACCACGGCCTGCGCGCGGTCCATCTCGGCCAGCAGCGCGGTCTGCTCGGCGCGCAGCCGGGCGGCGACCGCCGCCTCGCGGTGGTTGCGCAGGGTGGCTCCGGTGAGGGCCGGCCCGAAGCTGACGATGCCGGTGATCACGCCGATCAGCAGGGCCTGCGGGGTGCGCAGCCAGGCCACCGAGGCGATCGTGACGGCGATGGTGATCAGTCCGGTGGTGACCGGGAGCCGCCGGGCCATGGAGGGCTTGCCGTACACGACGGCGGCGTACATCAGGTCGGTGAAGATCAGGACCGTGACCAGGTTGCCGACGGTGAACTGGTCCGCGATCACCCCGACGGTGCCCACGGGCAGCGTCACGCGCGGTGCGGTGCGGCGCAGCAGCTCCATCGGGCCGAGGGCGACCAGCGGGACCAGGGCCGCCCAGTCGGGGAACATGTTCCGGCTCGGGGAGCTGTGTACCCCGAGTGACCACAGGAGCACCCCGGCGAGCAGGCTGACGACGCACAGCAGCACGTCGTCGCGGTGGGGGCGGAAGGCGGACACGAGGGTCTTCGAGGGCACGTTCCCATCCAACACGGTGAAGCGCTCCCGGGCCTCGCCGGCTGGGCGGAGGAGCCGCTACATCGAAGGGTGCAGTCGACTCTCGTCATCGCAGACGACGTGCCGGACCGCACCGGACGGGACTCTTGGAAGGACCGGGAGCGGCCGCCCCGTCCGAGTCGAGAGGTCGAGAGGGAAGGTGAGTACCGTGCTCGTCGCGCTGATCGTCGCCTGCGAGGTCGGTTTCTGGGTGCTGCTGGCGGCAGGGCTGGCGCTGCGCTACCTCGCCCGAATGCCGAGGCTGGGCGCGGCGGTGCTGCTGTGCGAGCCGCTGCTGGAACTGGCCCTGTTCGTGTTCACCACGCTGGACCTGAAGAACGGCGGCCGACCGGGCTGGACGCACGGCCTGGCCGCCCTCTACATCGGCTACACCGTGGCCTACGGCCACTACACGGTGAAGTGGCTCGATCGGCACGCCGCCCACCGTTGGGCGGGGGGACCGAAGCCGCCGGGCGCCAAGTACGGCAGGGCGCGGGCCGTCCACGAGTGGAAGCTGTGGGTACGGACCCTCGTCGCCGCGGCCGTCTCGCTGGCACTGCTGGAAGCCGCGATCCGGTACGTGGGCGACGGAGTGGACGTCGACGCGCTCCGGCAATGGCAGTCCGTCGTCCTGCGGATCGTCGGCATCCAGGCCCTGGTCGCGGCTACCTACTCGATCTGGCCGCGGAAGGCTCCGGCGGGCAGGGTCGACCAGGACGGGGCAGACCCCGCCGCCCTCCTCAAGCGGTAGCCGGGTCGACCGCCCGGCCGACGGGCGGCGGACTCGTCAGCGCTCGCCGCCCGGCACCCACAGCACGTCCCCGACCTCCTTGTTGGCCGTACGGGCCAGGATGAACAGGAGGTCGGAGAGACGGTTCAGGTAGGTGGCCGTCAGCGGGTTCATGGCCTCCGCGTGCTCCTCCAGGGCCGCCCAGGTCGAGCGCTCGGCGCGCCGCACGACGGTGCAGGCCTGGTGCAGCAGGGCCGCGCCGGGGGTGCCGCCGGGCAGGATGAAGCTCCGCAGCTTCTCCAGCTCGCCGTTGAAGGTGTCGCAGTCCGCCTCCAGCTTGTCCACGTAGAACTGCTCGACGCGCAGCGGCGGGTACTCGGGGTTCTCGACGACGGGGGTGCACAGGTCCGCGCCGACGTCGAACATGTCGTTCTGCACCCGGACCAGGACCTTCACCAGGTCCTCGGACAGACCGCCGAGGGCGATCGCCGTGCCGATGGCCGCGTTCGCCTCGTTGACGTCGGCGTAAGCGGAGATCCGCAGGTCGGTCTTCCGCGTGCGGCTCATGTCTCCGAGGGCGGTCGTGCCCTGGTCGCCGGTGCGGGTGTAGATGCGCGTGAGGTTCACCATGTGTCCAGCCTAGTGAGCGACCCCGAAACACGCGTACGGCGCCCGCGTGCGATGGCCCCCGCGGGCCGGCCGTCGTCCACCGGCGACGGCCGCAGAACCGCCCGAAAGGGTACGCAACGGCGCAGAGATGGCGGTACGGGGAAGAGGGGGCGGTATGCCCGACCCGGTCGCCGTCCGGAGCGGGGTCGAACAGGCCCGGTGGGCCGCCGTCTTGACGGGCCCGTGCCGCCCCGAGCGGAGCGCCGGGGTCGGTGGAGCGGAGCGCCGGGTCGGGCGACTCCGGCCGATCGAGGACCGGTTGGGGACGGCGGGTACGGGCTGAGCCGTCCCGGTGTGATGTCCGTCAGATGAGACGTGACGCGTGTTACTTCGCGGTCACACGACCCCTCACGGGCGCTAGTCTCCGCCGGAGAGGCCACGGGACTGGGCCGTATTCGAGAACGAGGGGTGTGCAGTGGCTGGGAAGCTCGCCGTCATCGGTGCCGGACTCATGGGATCCGGTATCGCTCAGGTCTCCGCTCAGGCGGGCTGGGACGTCGTACTGCGTGATGTCACCGACGCCGCGCTGACCCGTGGCACGGACGGGATCAAGGCCTCGTACGACCGCTTCGTCGCCAAGGGCAAGCTGACGGCCGAGGACGCCGAGGCGGCGCTGGCCCGGATCACCACCTCCACCGACCTCGACGCGGTCGCCGACGCCGACATCGTCGTCGAGGCCGTCTTCGAGAAGCTCGAGGTCAAGCACGAGATCTTCCGTGCGCTCGACAAGCTCGTACGGGACGACGCGATCCTCGCCTCCAACACCTCCGCCATCCCGATCACCAAGATCGCGGCCGTGACGGAGCGTCCGGAGCGGGTCGTCGGCGCGCACTTCTTCTCACCCGTCCCGATGATGCAGTTGTGCGAGCTCGTCCGCGGCTACAAGACGAGCGACGAAACCCTCGCCACCACGCGGGCGTTCGCCGAGTCGGTCGGCAAGACCTGCATCGTCGTCAACCGCGACGTCGCCGGCTTCGTGACGACCCGTCTGATCTCCGCGCTGGTCGTCGAGGCCGCCAAGCTGTACGAGTCGGGCGTCGCCTCCGCCGAGGACATCGACATCGCCTGCAAGCTGGGCTTCGGTCACGCGATGGGCCCGCTCGCCACCGCCGACCTCACGGGCGTCGACATCCTGCTGCACGCCACGAGCAACATCTACACCGAGTCGCAGGACGAGAAGTTCGCGCCGCCGGAGCTGATGCGCCGCATGGTGGACGCGGGCGACATCGGTCGCAAGAGCGGCCAGGGTTTCTACAAGCACTGAGCACGATCGTTCGAATGCCCTCGCCCGACAGGGTGAATTAGGTATCGGTTCGCTCACGGTCGGCAACTTCCCTGCTCCTGAGGCAGTCAGTTGCAGTGAGAGTTGCCGACCACGGACCAGTCGGACCAGACGAACGCAGGACTGCCGGGAGCGCATATGCACATCAGGGGCGACCACGCCGAACTCGCGGTCGGGGGTCGCCTCGACGTGCGCAGCGCGGCGGACGCCCGTACGGCCCTGCACTCCGCCCTCGACGACGGCCACGGCGACCTCGTGCTGGACCTCACGGCACTCGACTCCTGGGACGCGACCGGCCTCGGCGTGATCATGGGCGCCCACCGGAGGGCCGGCCGGAGCGGACGCCGCCTGGTACTGCGCGGGGTGCCCGCGCAGATGCAGCGGTTGCTGGTGGCGACCCGGCTGCACCGGATCCTCGCCATCGAGGGCGGGCTGGAAGCGGAGTCCCTGCCGCGGGTGTGACGACCGGATGCGTCGGATTCCGCAGAAACGTAACGGTCCGGTGGTGAAGACACCCCCGGCGGTTCCGGCGGGGCCGGCCACGGTCTAGGGTTCGGGCGGAAACCGGACCAGTAGCGACTGCGGCGTGTGCGAGCGAAGGCCGGGCGGTACGACGGCGGCAGCGGCGGTACGCGCGACGCGATCGGGGGACTTGGTCATGGACCGAACTCAGGGACAGTCCGAACCGGGCGAGGACACCCCGGCAGCGTCGACGGGACCCGCGAGCGGGCCCGTCGCGCGGGTCGTCACCCTGACCGCGGGGGACTTCACCCTCACCGTCAACCCGGTCGACGGCAGCGAGATAGAACCCCTGCGACCGGGCGCCGCGACGGAGCGCCCCGCCAAGCGCGGTCCGGCCGCCCGCGCCGAGCGGGACGCCGCCGCGAGACCGCCGGCGCTGCCCGGCACCCCGCTCCCCGGCCGGCTCCTGCTGGAGCGCGAGGAGGAGCGGGAGCGACTCGTACGGCTGCTGGGGCGCGGGCGCTCCGTCCGCCTGACCGGACCCGCCGGATCGGGCCGTTCCGCGCTGCTCGACTCGGTGGCCCTCGCCTGCGAGGGCATCGCGCCCGACGGGGTCGTACGCCTCTCCGGGCACGGGCAGCAGCAACCGACGGAACTGCTCCACGCGCTGTACGCGGCCGTGTACGAGGGCTCGGGCCGACGCCCCGACCGCCCGGAACTCCTCGCACGGGTGAAGGAGATCGGCGCGGTCGTCCTCCTCGACGACCTGGAACTCGGCGGCCCCGCGCTCGACGAGCTGCTGCGGGCCACGCCCGAATGCGCCTACCTGCTGGCCGCCACCCCCGACACCAAATCCCCCTCCGACGACTCGCACCTGGAGGAGGTCTTCCTCGGGGGCCTCGGCCGGGCCGACTGCGTCCTGCTGCTGGAGGCCCTCACCGGGCGCGCCCTGACCGAGGAGGAGACCGCCTGGGCGGGCGACCTGCGGTTCGCCTCCGAGGGGCTGCCCCTGCGCTTCGTCCAGGCCGCCGCGCTGCTGGGCCAACGGGACGAACTCAACCGGACCGACGAGACGGACGACGAGGAGGAGCCCGGAGTCTTCGAGGAACGCCCCCGCGAGCCCGTCGACGTACCGCTGCCCACCCTGGCCGAGGCCGCCGCGCCGGCGGAACTCCTCGCCTCCCGGGTGAGCGAATCGGCACGGGCCGCCCTGCGCATCGCGTGCGCGCTCGGCGGGGAGATGCCCCACCACGCGCACCTGCCGGCCCTGGTGGGGGACACCCACGCCGACGTGGCGGTCACGGAACTCCTCGGCTGCGGACTGCTCACCCCGGTCGGACCGCGCTACCGGCTGGCCCCCGGAGTGGCCCGGCAGCTGGAGGAGGCCGGGTACGGGGAGAGCGCCGCCGAGGAGGCCCGCACGGCCGCCCGGCACTACGTCTGGTGGACCGGCCACGCCTCGGTGACCCCGGAGCGGGTCGCGGCGGAGGCCGACGCGGTACTGGCGGCCCTGGCGGGCGCCGACGTGGTGGCGGCCGTACTGCTGGCGCGCACGGCCGCCCCGGCCTTCGCGGCGTCGCTGCACTGGGAGGCGTGGGAGCGGGTGCTGCGCTCGGGCGCGGAGGCCGCGCGCAAGGCGGGGGAGGTCGCGGAGCAGGCGTACTTCCACCACGAGCTCGGTGTGCTCGCGCTGTGCGAGGGCCGGCTTGAGCGGGCCCGGGCGGAGCTGGAGGCCTCGATCGGCCTGCGGGGCGCGCTCGCCGACAAGCGGGGCACGGTCGCGGGGCGGCGGGCGCTGGCGCTGGTCACGGACCGGGAGACGGCGGGGGGAGTGGCGTCGCCGCCGCTGCGGCTGGAGGCGCCCGTGACCCCGATGACGCCCGTGACCCCGATGACGCCCGCGGCGCCCGTGACTCCTGCTCTTCCCAAGGCTTCCACGCCGCCGACGGCCTTCCCGCCGGTGTCACTGCCCGCGTCCCTGGCCGGCTCCGTTCCGGCGGCTCCTCCCGCGGGCCCGGCCGACGCCCCGCCCGCGTCACCGCCGACGCGACCGGTCGGCGCGCCGGCCCCGACGGGGCCCGGGGTCCCGCCGGCGCCGGCGGGGGAGGTCGTCACACAGGTGGTTCCCGTGATCCAGCGGGGGGACCAGAAGTCCTCCTCCGCCCTGTCGGAGGTCTTCGACGACGCGTTCCCCCTGACGGCGAAGCCGGCCGCGCCGCCCCTCGCCCCGCCGCCGCCCGCTCCGGCGTCCCGACGCCGCACGGCGCTGCTGGCCGCGGCCGGCGCGGTGACGGTGGCCGTGCTGGGCACGGTGGTGGCCCTGGCGGTGATGCCGTCGGGCGACGACAAGCCGCAGGGGCCCGCCGTGTCGACCACCCCGACGTCCGTGACGGAGAGCAGCGGGAACGTTCCTTCGGAGCCCTCCGAACCCGAGCCGGGGACGTCCGACCCGGCCGATCCGGCGGACCCGAGCCGCCCCGCACCGTCGGGCACCCACTCCGATCCGGGCACCGTACCGGGCACGGGGAAGACACCGCCCGCGCGCACGCCGTCCGGCCGGCCCTCGTCCCCGACGACGCCGCGCACCTCGACGCCGCCGTCGACGCCCGTCCAGTCGCCGACCTCCCCGGACCCCAAGCCGTCCACGTCCTCGGTGACCCCGCAGCCGTCGGTGTCGACCCAGCCGCCGGTAACGTCGGTCCCCACCGGCCCGACGGGCGGCGACACCTCCCCGGAGGCGTCCACGACCCGGTAGGGAGCGGAGAACGGCACGGCCCCGCCGGCAGTCGCCGACGGGGCCATGAAAGCCGTGGAAGAGGCGCCCTAGAACAGGCGGAGCTTGTCGTCCTCGATGCCGCGCATGGCGTTGTAGTCGAGGATCACGCAGTCCATGCCGCGGTCCGTCGCCAGGACGCGGGCCTGCGGCTTGATCTCCTGGGCCGCGAACACGCCCCGGACGGGGGCGAGGTGCGGGTCCCGGTTCAGGAGCTCCAGGTAGCGGGTCAGCTGCTCGACACCGTCGATCTCGCCGCGCCGCTTGATCTCCACGGCCACCGTCGCGCCGTCGGCGTCACGGCACAGGATGTCCACCGGCCCGATCGCGGTCATGTACTCGCGTCGGATCAGGCTGTAGCCCTCGCCGAGGGTGTCGATGCGGTCGGCCAGCAGCTCCTGGAGGTGCGCTTCCACGCCGTCCTTGATCAGACCCGGGTCCACGCCCAGCTCGTGGGAGGAGTCGTGCAGGACTTCTTCCATCGTGATGATGAGCTTCTCGCCCGCCTTGTTGATGACGGTCCAGACACCGGCCTCGTCCCCGCTCCCCTCCTTGAGGGTGCACGGAGGCGACATCCAGTTGAGCGGTTTGTACGCCCGGTCGTCCGCATGGATCGAGACACTGCCGTCGGCCTTCACGAGGATCAGACGGGGTGCCGAGGGCAGATGGGCAGTGAGCCGGCCCGCGTAGTCGACGGAGCAGCGGGCAATGACGAGACGCATGGTCGGCAACGCTACTCGACCGATGGGCCTCCACGCGATTCGCCCGTGAAAGCCCCGTTCGCGGATGGCGCGTTGTATGCGCATTCTCCTGGTGCGGTACCCGGTGGGCGCCTACCGTGGATAGCGGGAGGTCGTCGAGCGTGCACACTGCGTCGCGACTCTCCTTCCCTGCCCGTAAGACTCCGGCGACCCGAACGCCGGGGTCACGAGAGGAGAACCCATGTCGCTCGACGTCTCACCGGCCCTACTCGAACAGGCCGAGCGAGGCGAGGTCGACGAAGCCGCCTTCGTCGACTGCGTCCGGACCTCCCTGCCTTACGCATGGGAGATGATCAGCTCGCTGGTGGCTCAGCTGGAGGTTGAGGGCGGAGAGTTCGCCGACAACCAGACGCCGCCGCCGGACGAGCAGGCGCGGGGGCAGCTGCTGCGCGCCCTCGCGAGTGACGCGATACGTGGTGCGCTCCAGCGGCACTTCGGAGTGCGTCTGGCATTCCAGAACTGTCACCGTGTCGCCGTGTTCCCGCTGGATACCTCATCGGATGACAGGCACGCCCGTTTCACCTCGATCCGGGGCCAGTTGCTCAACCAGTCGCCGGAACTGCGGGACTGCTAGGCCGTCTCCGTTTCGCCCGGCGCCACTGTGACGACGGGACCTGGGCCCCGTCGCCACCGGTGTTCCGCTGCCGCTCCGAGTCGCGAGAGCTGCGACTGACACCGGAGCGGCAGGCCCGGGTTCCGACTCCCCGACCGCCGTCGGCCCGGGGTCCGGATCTCAACCGAGGCGGGGCAGGACCTCGGCGCCCAGGCGCCGTACGTTCTCCTCCGTCGCGGCGAGATCGCCGGAGCCCTCCGTGAGCAGGGCGAACCGGGTGATGCCCGTGCGCTCCGCGGTCGCCGCCAGCCGGTCCGCCGCCAGTCGCGGCGTACCGACCGGGTGCAGGTCGCACAGCAGCTCCGTGTAGGCGACGGGATCGCGCATCGCGCGCTGCCGGCCGTCCACCGTCACGTGCGCGTCCAGCCCCTGCCGGAACCAGCCCGGCATCGCCTTCACCAGTGTTTCCCGGGCGTCCGCGGTCCGGTCCGCCAGCTGGCACACCCCCGCCGACACGTGCCCCGCCTCGGGGTCGTGACCGGCGTCCCGCGCGGTGCGCCGCCACAGCGCGACCATGTCAGCCTTGTCCTCGTCCCCGCAGTGCATGCCCAGCAGCATCGGCAGGCCCCGCTCGGCGGCCAGGCGCACCGATGCCGGGGAGGTGCACGCGACGATCACTTCCGGCCCCTTCCCGTCGCCGTCCAACGCCTCCGACGGACGCGGCACGACGGCCACCTCGCGGAAGGCGTACCGCTCGCCGACCGCCCCCACGCGCGGCTCGGACAGCCAGCGCCGCACCAGGTCCAGATCGTCCGGGAAGCCCTTCTCGTACGCGTCCAGACCGCCCCCGAACACCTCCAGGTCCACCCAGGGACCGCCGCGCCCCACCCCGAGGGTGAACCGGCCCCCCGAGGTGACGTGGAGCAGCGCCGCCTGCTCCCCGAGGGCCACCGGGTGCGTGCTCGGCAGCACGCTCACGGCCGTGCCCACCCGCAGCCGCCGGGTCCGTCCGAGCAGCAGGGCCGCGAGGGTCACCGCCGACGGGCAGACCCCGTACGGCACGAAGTGGTGCTCGGCCAACCAGACCGAGTCCAGCCCGGCCTCCTCGGCCACCTCGGCGGTCCGCACCGCCCGGTGCAGCGCCTCCCCCTGCCCCTGGCCCGGGAACTGGGCCGCCAGTACAAACGCTCCTACGCGCATCGCCCTTAGCCTCCTCGCGGCCGGCGCGGCCTCCCCCAGGTGGACCGGCTCGGTGCCGTTTCATGGCATCAACGTCTGATGGCAACAACGTCTGACAAGTGCCAAAGGCACGGCCTGACCGGAAAGTTATTGGGATTGTCATGCCGCCCGACGCGTCGCGAGCCTTTCGGTCACCTTCCTCCGGACACCCTGCGGGTACCCGAGCTCGCTGCGCGTAGTCTGGGAGAAAGTCACTGCCGACCGCCCATCCGTGAGGTATACGTGTCACCGCGCCACAACCGCCCCAGGGGCGGGGGGAATCCGTCCGACCGCTCGGACCCGGGCTCCGGGACGGGCTCGGGGGGCCTGGACCGGTTCGGTCTGGAGCAGACCGAGGAGTACCAGGGCGAGGAGTGGAAGGTCCGGCACGTCGCCGGCGCGAGCGCGGCGGGCAAGCGCTACCGCTGCCCCGGCTGCGACCAGGAGATCCCCTCCGGCACCCCGCACCTGGTGGCCTGGCCCGAGTACGGCGGCGTGGACGACCGGCGGCACTGGCACAAGGCGTGCTGGAACGCGAAGGACCGCCGCACCTCGCGGGTGCAGCGGTCCAGGAACGCGCCCCGGCACTGAGTCCTGTCGGCGTCGGGTCGTACTAGTCGGGTCGTACTAGACGTCCCTGCGGTCGACGATCACGTACGAGGCCGCCACCGCGGCGCCGGTCACCAGCAGGAGCAGGAGCATCTGGGGCAGGTCGCCGGGCACCCTCGTGTCCTCGCCCGTCGGCATGCCGAACAACTGCATCATCGCCACCGGGACGTTGTACTGGAGGACGATCTCCCCGATCCGGGCCGAGGCCTCCCAGTAGCTGAGCATCCCGCCGATCACCGGCGGCAGCGTGACCAGGCCGAGCATGAGGGTGATCGCCCCGGCGGAGTGCCGGACCAGCGCCCCGACGGCGAGGGCGAGCACCCCGAGCAGCGTGACGTAGGCGCAGCCGACGAGCGCGCCGCTCCACTCCCCGAAGGTGTGCGGTCCGGCGCCGGGGCCGCTGTGCACGGCCATCGCCGCGGAGGCGACCACGAAGACCGAACCGACCGTCGCCGCCAAGGCCGTGGCGCTGAAGACGAGGTACTTCGCGGTGAGCACCCGGTGCCGGTCCGGGGCGGCGGTGAAGGTGGTGCGGACCAGACCGGTGCCGTGCTCGGAGGTGATGGTCAGGACGCCCAA
Organism: Streptomyces sp. WM4235; assembly: GCF_001279725.1. Lineage (GTDB taxonomy): Bacteria > Actinomycetota > Actinomycetes > Streptomycetales > Streptomycetaceae > Streptomyces. Next base: position 43,551 of record NZ_LGDE01000112.1, read on the forward strand.
CACGATCACCGCGAGCTGGCCGACCAACAGGCCGAACAGCGCCGGGGTGGTGAACGGCATCGCGACGTAGTCCTCGTCCGCGGTCTGGGACACGAAGAGCAGTCCGATGCCGACGACGATCACCACCAGCGCCCCGAGGGTCCACATCGTCGAGCGCACCGAGGTCAGCTTCGTCCACTCCGACGCCACGGCGTGCCCGACGTGCGGCCGGGCGTCGTCGTGCGGCGCCCCGGGGACGGCTGGGGCGGTCGTGGTCGGGCCGGTCATCGGGTGTCCTCGGGGTTGCTCTTGGCGGCGCCGGCCAGCTCGCCGGGGTTGCCGGGCATCAGGAAGGGCCGCTCGCCCGCGCCGGGCGGCGGGGGCGCGTAGAAGCCCGTCCGCGGCACCTCGGGGGCCGCGTCCGCCTCCCACTCCGGGACGCTCAGCGGTTCCGGTTCCCACAGCTCGGCCCGGGGGTCGTCGGTGGAGGTGTACTCGACGGAGGACTGGGTCATCCGCATGTAGGCCTCCTCCAGCGAGGCCCGGTGCGGTGACAGCTCCCACAACCGCACTCCCGCCTCGTGGGCGAGGTCGGACAGCCGCGGCAGGTCCAGCCCGGTCACCCGGAGGGCGCCGTCCGGCTCCTGGAGGACCCGGCCACCGGCCTTGCGGAAGGCTTCACCGAGCGTGTCCCGGCCATCCCGATCGGTATCGGCCGCGCGCACCCGAGCGAATCCGGCCGAGTTGTGCGTGATGAACTCCTGGGTGCCCATGTCGGCCAGCAGCCGACCCCGGCCGATCACGATCAGGTGGTCGGCGGTCAGCGCCATCTCGCTCATCAGGTGCGAGGAGACCAGGACCGTACGGCCTTCGGCGGCGAGCCGGCGCATGAGCGTGCGCACCCACAGGATGCCCTCGGGGTCGAGACCGTTGACGGGCTCGTCGAAGAGCAGCACCCGGGGGTCGCCGAGCAGGGCGGTGGCGATGCCGAGCCGCTGGCCCATGCCGAGCGAGAAGCCCTTCGTGCGCTGTCGGGCCGCGTCCTGGAGGCCCACGACGGCCAGTACCTCGTCCACCCGCTTCTCCGGGATGCCGGAGAGCTGGGCGACGGCCAGGAGGTGGGTGCGGGCGCGACGGCCCCCGTGCATGGCCTTCGCGTCGAGGAGGGCGCCGACGTGACGCTGCGCGTTCGGCAGGTCGCGGAACGGCAGGCCGTTGATGGTGACATGGCCGGAAGTGGGCCTGTCCAGGCCGACGATCATGCGCATGGTGGTGGACTTGCCGGAGCCGTTGGGCCCCAGGAATCCGGTGACGTGACCTGGCCTGACCTGGAAGGACAGCTGGTCGACGGCGGTCTTCGCGCCGAAGCGCTTGGTAAGGCCGACTGCCTCGATCATGGTTCTGCCCCTTAGCAGGCCGGTACGACTCTCGCCCGTGTAAGGGTTAAGAGGATATCCAGTGTCCTACGGTTCCGTCTCGGCCGTCATCCCTGAGGTACCCCTGAGACCAACCCGAAGATCCCCCGTAGTACGGCGGACGTCCGTCTCGGGACGGACATCCGCCGGTACTCACCCTCACGCGGGGGAGGCCGGGGCCGGCCACCCCGTCACGCGTCGCGCTTCCTGAGGACCAGGAACCCCGCGAGCACGGCGGCCAACGTCCACAGGGCCATGATCCCGAAGCCGCCCCAGGGCCCGTAGGGCGGCGCGTCCCCGCCCGCCGCGCCCGGCGGGACGACCTGCATGATCCGGGAGCCGGCCTGATCCGGGAAGTACCGGGCCACCTTCCTGGTCGCCTCGACGGCTCCGAGGATGGAGGAGATCATCAGGAAGAACGGCATCAGCACGCACAGGGCGAGCATGGAACTGCGCAGCATCGTGGCGACGCCCATGGAGAACAGGGCGATCATGGCCATGTAGAGCCCGGCGCCGATCACCGCGCGCAGTACGCCGGGCTCGCCGATCCCCACGCTGCGCCCGCCCAGCAGGGCCTGTCCGAGGAAGAACGACAGGAAGCTGGTCGCGAGGCCCACGACCAGGGCCAGGGCGGTGGCGACGATGAGCTTGCCGAGCAGCAGGCTCCCGCGGCGCGGCACGGCCGCGAGCGAGGTGCGGATCATGCCCGAGCTGTACTCGGTGCCGACGACCAGCACCCCGAAGACGATCATGGCGAGCTGACCGAGGGCCATCCCGGCGAAGGCCGAGAGCGTCGGGTCGAAGGTGAGCTGCTCCTCCGGGCGCATGTCGTCGAACGAGGCGTTGATGAACGCGCAGATGCCGGCGCTCACGCCGACCGTGACCACGAGGGCGGCGATCAGCGTCCAGGTGGTCGAGGCCACCGTACGGATCTTGGTCCACTCGGACGCGAGGACGGCGGGGAAATCAGCCATGATCACTTCCCCTTCCGTTGTGCCGCGTCGTAGGAGGAGCCCCAGGCCGGTCCGGAACCGGGCGGGCCGGGGACCACGCCGGCCGCCCCGGGTTCGGGGGGTGCGGCGGCCGCTCCCGCCGCGTGGGCGTGGTACTCGACCGAGTCCGCCGTCATGCGCATGAACGCCTCCTCCAGGGACGCCCGCTGCGGGCTGAGCTCGTGCAACACGATCCCGTGCCGGGCCGCCAGCTCGCCGAGCCGCTCCGACTCCACGCCGTCGACCTCCAGCGTTCCGGTCGCCGGGACGGCGGTCGCGTCGATGCCCTCCGCGTGCAGGAGGTCCTTCAGTCGCTCCTGCTGGGGCGAGCGCACGCGTACGTAACTCCGTGAGTTCTGCCGAATGAAATCGGCCATCGACAAGTCGGCGAGCAGCTTTCCCTGCCCGATGACCACCAAATGGTCTGCGGTCACCGCCATTTCACTCATCAGGTGAGAGGAAACGAAGATCGTCCTCCCCTCCGCGGCCTGCGCTTTCATGAGATTCCTGATCCAGAGAATTCCCTCGGGGTCCAGACCATTGACGGGTTCGTCGAACATCAAGATCTCCGGATCACCCAGCAGGGCGGCGGCGATTCCAAGCCGCTGCCCCATGCCGAGCGAAAATCCTTTCGACTTCTTCCGCGCCACCGCCGTCAGTCCGACCTGGTCCAGCACCTCGGACACCCGACTCCTCGGGATCCGGTTCGACTGGGCCAGGCAGAGAAGGTTGTTGTACGCGCTGCGTCCGCCGTGCATGGCCTTCGCGTCCAGCAGGGCCCCGATGTGCGTGAGCGGCTCCGGCAGGTCCCGGTAGCGCTTCCCGTCGATCCGCACCCGCCCGGCGGTCGGATTGTCGAGGTCGAGCATCATGCGCATCGTCGTCGACTTCCCCGCCCCGTTGGGGCCGAGGAAGCCGGTCACCACCCCGGGTCTGACCTGGAAGCTGAGGTCGTCCACTGCCGTCTTCGCACCGAAGCGTTTGGTGAGGCCCTCAAGCTCGATCATGCGGCCACGCTAGAACGGCAGAGGGCCCCACGCCACCTCAAACAGGTGACACAAGGCCCTCGGTGCCAACCGTCCGGCGCAATGGCGTACAACGCCTACGCGCGCCGTCGTACTGGAGACTGCGCGTACTAGCGGCTCTGCTGAGCCGGGACGCCACGCGTGACCGGCTCGTCGTCGATCGGGGAGCCGGCCGCGGCCACGGCCGCACCGGTCAGCGTCGCCAGCATCTCGCGGACGTTGGTCAGCTGCGCGTTGATCGAGTCGCGGCGGTTGGTGAGCGCCGCCAGCTCGCGCTCGGACTCGCTGCGGATCCGGTCGGCCTTCGCGTTGGCGTCGGCGACGATGTCCTCGGCCTGACGCTGCGCGGTCTCCACGGTCTGGCGCGCGCGACGCTCGGCGTCGGTACGGAGCTTCTCCGCCTCCAGGCGCAGCTGCTCCGCGCGGTGCTCGATCTCCGCGAGACGCTTCTCCGCCTTGGCCTGACGCGAGGCCAGGTCGCGCTCGGACTGCTCGCGGCGCTTGGCCAGGTTGGTCTCGAAGTCCGCGGCGGCCTGGGCGGCCTTGGCGCGGGTCTCCTCGAAGAGCGCGTCGGCCTCCTCGCGCTTGGAGGCCGCGTCCTTCTGGGCCTCGGAGCGCAGGGTGGCGGAGTCGCCCTTGGCCTTCTCGACGATGCGGACGCCCTCGTCCTCCGCCTTCGACTTCCGGTCGGCGGCGAACGACTCGGCGTCGTTGCGCACCTGCTGGGCGGCCGACTCGGCCAGCTCGCGGTGCTGCTCGGCCGCGCGACGGGCCTCCTCGCGAAGGTCCTTCGCCTCCTCCTCGGCCAGTCGCAGGATCTTCTCGACCCGGGCACCGAGGCCGGCGTACGACGGCTCCGCGTCGCTCACCTGCGCCTGGGCGTTCTGCGTTTCGAGGTGCAGCTCCTCGATCCGCTTTTCCAGAGAGTTGATACGTCCTAGTGCGCTGTCGCGGTCGGAGACCAGCTTGGTAATGCGGTCGTCCACCTGACCGCGGTCGTAACCACGCCGCACGAGCTCGAAGCCGAAGGGGGAGGAAGTGTCGCTCATGGGGTTCCTGTCGAATGAGACCGATGAGGTGCTACGTGAGGTGTTAGGGGAATCCTAGGCGCCCAGACGGCGTGTCATCGAGTCAATCCGCGTTTGATCTGGACAATGACACCCCTTTTGAGTGGCAAGGCGACAGAATGCTTGTCGCCCGTTCGCCTGAACCTCCATCAGGAGCACACATCTTCATGTGCTGACTAGTTCTCTGACGACTTGCCACTCGAACGAGTGGAACCCGCCGCCGCACCGGCCTTCACGCCCCCCGCGCCCTGACCGCCGACCGTCGGCTTTCCGCCGCCCGAAGGCGCCTCGAATGATTCCAACGCCTCAAGAACGTCCTGGACACGGGAGATCTCCGCCTGAATGTCCTCGCGTCGACGCACCAGGACCTCCAGCTCGCGGCGGCCCTCGTCGACCAGTCGCTCGGCCTCCGCCTTCGCCTCGGCGAGGGTGCTTTCGGCCTCGCGCGTCACCTCGGCCTTCTTCTGCTCGGCCTCCTTGAGCAGCGCCTCCGCCTTGCGCACGGCGGCGATGCGGACCTTGCCGGCCTCGCTGCTCGCCTCCGACACCAGGTCCTTGGCCTTCTTGTCGGCCTCGACGCTCTGCTCGGTCGCCGCCCGCACCAGCTTGTCCACGCGCTCGCCCGCGGACTTCATCTGCTCCGCCGACTCGCGGCGGGCCCGCTCGTGCAGTTCCTCGACCTCGGACGCGACCCGGCCGCGCAGCTCCTCCGCCCGCTCCCTTATGGCGGCGGCGTCCGTACGCGCCCCGACCAGCAACTCGTTCGCGTCCGTACGGGCCTTCTCCACCGTGGAGTTGCCCTCGACGGTCGCCTCCGACGTGATCCGCGCGGCCTCCTTGCGGGCCGCGTCGACCATCGCGTCGGCCTGCTCCTCGGCCGCCGTGGTCGCGGCGAGGGCCTGCTGCTGCGCGTCGGTGGTGAGCCTCTCGGCTTCCGCCGAGGACTCCGTGATGAGCCGGTCCACCTGCTCGGCGGCCTCGCTGCGACGCTTGTTGGCCTCCTCGCGGGCCTCGTCGAGCAGCCGCTCGGACTCCGTACGGGCCTCCGCGCGGGTGCGCTCCGCCTCGGTCGCCGCCTCCGCCTTGACCCGCTCGGCCTCCGACCGGGTACGGGTCGCGTGCTCCTGCGCCGAGGACAGGGCCTCGGCGGCCTCCGTGCGCAGCCGTTCGGCCTCGGCGGCGGCCTCCCCGACCGTCCGCTCGTTGTCCTTGCGGGTCTCCTCGGTGAGCTTGTCCGCCTCGGCGGCCGCCTCGGTGATGAGCCGGTCCGCCTGTTCGGCGGCCTCGCTGCGACGCTTGTTGGCCTCCTCGCGGGCCTCGTCGAGCATCCGCTCGGAGTCCCGTTCGGCGCTCGCCAACGTCTCGTTCGCAGCCTCGGTGACCCGCTCGGCCTCCGCGGTGGCCTCGCCGATGATCCGGCCGCCCTCCTCGCGGGACTCGTCGAGGATCCGCGCCGCCTCGGTGCGCAGCCGCTCGGCCTCCTCGGCCGCCTCGCCGACCGTGAGGTCGTTGGCAGCCCGCGTCTCGACCGTCATGCGCTCGGTCTCGGCCGCGGCCTCGCCGATCAGTCGGGCGCCCTCGGCGCGTGCGTCGTCCAGGGTCCGTGCCGCCTCGGTGCGCAGCCGCTCGGCCTCCGTCGCGGCCTCGCCGACCGTGGCCGCGTTCGCCGCGAGGGTCTCCTCGGTGAGCTTGTCCGCCTCGGCGGCCGCCTCGGTGATGAGCCGGTCCGCCTGCTCGGCGGCCTCGCTGCGCAGCCGGTTGGCCTCGGAGCGGGCCTCGTCGAGCGTGCCCGCCGCCTCGGCGCGGGTCGCGTCGGCCGCGGCCTCGGCCTCGGAGGTGAGTCGGGCCGCCTGCTCGCCGGCCTCCTCGATCGTGGCCGCGTTCGCCGCGCGGGTCTCCTCGGTGTGCAGTTCGGCCAGTCGCGTGGCCTCGTCGACGATCCGGGTGCCCTCGGCGCGGGAAGCGTCCAGGGACTCCGCGGCCTCGCCGCGGATCCGGTTGGCGTCGTCCCGGGCGTCCGCCCGGGTCCGGGCCGCGTCCCGCTCGGCCGCGGCCAACGCGTCGGTGGCCTCGGTGCGCAACCGCTGCGCGTACTCGGCGGTGTCGGTGCGCAGTTGTTCGGACTCGGCGATGGCGTCGCCGACCGTGCGCTCCGCGAGGGCCTTCGCGGCGTCCGTCTCGACACGGGCCTCGTTGCGCAGGCGGGTGGCGTCCTCGGACGCCCGCTCCCGCTCGGCGTGGGCGTCGGCGCGGACGCGTCCGGCCTCCTCCTCGGCTTCGTTCCTCGTGCGCTCGGCGGAGTGTTCGGCCGCGCTGCGCAGCCCGACGATCTCCTCCTCGGCCTGCTCGTGCAGCCCGGCCACGGCGTCCCGTACCTGCTGGGCGGTCGTCTCCGCGGCCGACACGACCTCGGACGCGCGCCGCTCGGCCTCCTCGGTCAGCCAGACCGCCTCGGCCTGTGCCTCCTCGGAACGCTTGCGGGCCTGCGCCAGCAGTTCCTCGCTCTGCTCGCGGGCCTGGGCCCGCTCGTTCTCCGCGTCGGTGCGCGCCGACGCCAGCGTCTCCTCGGACTCCCGGCGACGCCGGGCGGCCTCCTCCTGCGCGGCGGCCAGCGCCTCCGCGGCCTCCGCGGCGACCCGCTCGGCGGCGGCCTTGGCCTCCGCGCGCAGCCGGTCGGCGGTCTCCTGTGCCTCCGTACGCACCCGCTCGGCCTCGGACTCGGCCTCGCCGCGCAGCCGCACCGCGACCTGCTCGGCCTCCGCGCGCACCTGGCCGGCGTCTTCCGCCGCGTCCGTGCGCAGCTGGTCCGCCTCCGCCTCCGACTGGGCCTGGAGGGTACGGATCCGCTCGGCGGCCTCGGCGCGCAGCCGGTCGCTCTCCTCCGTGGTCTCCCGGCGGATGTTCTCCGCCGAGGTCCGGGCGTCGCGCAGCGTCTGCTCGGCGTTGGTCAGCCGGTTCTCGGCGTCCGTGTGGAGCCGGACCAGTTCCTCGTCGGCCTCCGCCCGCTTCGCCGACAGCGCCTGCTCGGTCTCCTCGCGCCGGGCCCGCGCCGCCGCGTCGGCCTCGGCGCGGACGGACTCCGCCTCCTCCTCGGCCTCGGCGCGCAGCCGCTCGGCCTCGGCGCGGGTGCGCTCCAGGGTCTCCTCGGCCTGCCTGCGCAGGGTGCCGGCCCGTTCCACGGCCTCGCCGCGGACCCGCTCGCTCTCGGCGGTCGCCCCGCCGCGCAGCTCGTCCGCGTCCGACTTGGCCTTGCCCAGCAGCTCCTCGGCGGTCCTGGCCGCCTCCTCGATCTGCTGGACCGCCTCGCGGCGGGCCTCGCCGCGGATCCGCTCGCCCTCGGCGACGGCCTCCGCGCGCAACTGCTCGGCCTCGCCGCGCAGCCTGCGGGCGTCCGCCTGGAGTTCGACCGTACGGGCCCGGTACTCCTCGGTGTCGTCCTTCGCGGCGCCCTTGAGCTCGTCGGCCGTTGCCGCGGCCTGCACGCGCAGCCGGTCGGCCTCGGACTCCGCCTCGCGGCGGATCCGCTCGGCCTCCTCGGACGCGGCGCGGGTGGTGGCCCGGGCGTCCTCCGAGGCCTTGTTCAGTACTTCCTCGGCCGTGCGGGCGGCCTTCGCCAGCTGCGCCGCCGTGTCCTCGGCGGCGGCGGCGCGGGCCTGCTCCCCGGCCTCGGCGCGCAGCCGCTCCATGTCGGCGCGGGCGTCGGCCAGCAGCTGTTCGGCCTCGCCCTTGAGGACCTCGGCCTCCTTGGTGGCCTCGCCGACCAGCCGTGCGACCTGCTCCTTCGCGGTGCGGGTGCGCTGCTCGTTGACGGACTCCGCCGAGGCGAGCTGCCGCGCGGCGCTCTCCTTGGCCTCCGCGAGCAGGGTCTCCGCCTCGGCGCGCGCGGTGCGCAACGCGGAGTCGGCCTCCTGGACCCGGGACTCCGCGACGCGGCCGAGGTCCATGGTCTGCTGCCGGGTCTGCTCGGCCTCGGCGGAGGTGGTGCTCCGCAGCCGTTCGGCGTGCTCGGTGGCCTCCTGCGCCTGCGAGGAGGCGGCGGTCAGCAGCCGCTCGGCCTCCTTGCGGGCCCGCAGCAGGGTGCTCTCGGCCTCGGTACGGGCGGCCTCGGAGTCGGCGGTGAGCCGGCGTCGGGCCTCCTCGGCGAGCCGGGCGGCCTCGGCGCGGGCGGCGTTCAGCGCCTGCTCGGCCTCGGCGCGGGACTCCTCCATGAGCCGGCGCGCCTGGGACTCGGTACGGGCGCGCAGCTGCTCGGCCCAGGCGACGTTCTCGTTGACGTGCGCCTCGACGGTCTGGCGGCGCTCGTTCAGCTCCTGGTCCAGGCGCTGGCGGCGGTTGACGGCCTCGCTGTGCAGCTCGGCCTGGAGGCGGGCCTGGTGTTCGGCGTGCTCCTGGAGGATCCGCTGGGTCTGGGCCCGGGCGTCGCGCAGCTCGCGTTCGGCGTCGGAGCGCATCTGGTCGGCCTGGATCTGGGCATTGCGGAGCAGCTGCTCCGCCTGGTAGCCCATGTCCGCGCCGTCGTAGGCGGGGCGGGACGCGAGATTGCGGCGTACCTCATGGAGCTTGGCGCGCAGCACCTCGACCTGGTAGCCCAGGTCCTCGGCGTGCTGGACGGCCTTCCCGCGCTCCTTCTTCAGCCGCTCCATCTCGGCTTCGAAGCGCGAGAGATGGTCGACCTCGGCCTGGTGGCTCTCCTGGCTTTCGTAGCCCCGCACAGCGCGGTCCCATCCGTCCCCTGGTCGCAAGCTCACTCCCAATTGAGCATCGCTCGCCCGCTGAACGACGCCCCCGGGGAATGGTGTCAGATACCGGGGCAGGGGTTACAGGCCCCGACCCCGTCTCCGCACCGAACCCCGGCCGAGCCATGGCCACTCTACCGGCCGGAGAAACGGGACATCAGTGCGCTTGGGTGCGCATCGCCTGGTTGGGAGCCCGAAGAACGCCTGTCAGCAGGGGTGGAGCGGGGTGTACCCGTGGGTACGAACAGATCTTCAGACAAGCCGACCGGCGACGGTCGGAGTCGATCACGGGCGGCGGCGGGCGCCGGTCCGCCGCCCGCGGGGACGGGTGCCGCGTTCGCGCACGCGCACGGAACCCGGGCCGGTGTCCGAACCCGCCGGCACCCTTCACCGGCCCCTCCGGCAGCGGAAACAGCCGTTCCGGAACCATGTCGCGCGCCGGCCGGCGTGACGCAACGCAAACTCCCGCGCGAGGCGTCACGACCGGTCGTTCGACGACACGCGCCACGCGCCTCAGTGCCCTTCCGTCGCCTCCGGGGCGGAGGTGACCAGTTCGGTCAGGACCCCGTGGCAGTCCTTCGGGTGCAGGAAGGTGATCCGGGACCCCATGGAGCCGATGCGCGGCTGGTCGTACAGGACGCGGACGCCCTTGCCGCGGATGGCCTCGGCGTCGCCGTCGACGTCCTCGGTCCCGAAGGCGATGTGATGGACGCCCTCCCCGTTCTTGGCGAGCCACTTGCCGACCGCGGAGTCCTCCCTGGTGGGCTCCAGGAGCTGGAGGTAGGAGGCACCCCCGTCGGAGGTCTCGTTGATCTTGAGCATGGCCTCGCGGACGCCCTGCTCCTCGTTGACCTCGGAGTGGAACACCTCGAATCCGTACGTGGCACGGTAGAACTCGACAGTCTTGTCGAGGTCGAAGCAGGCGATCCCGATGTGGTCGATTCTTGTCAGCATGGGACCAGTGCACAGCTCGGGAGGGGCGTCACGCAACGTGCCAGCGATCACACCGACTGGCCGGTGACGGCGCGGGTACTGCTCAGTACATTCAGGTAAACCCTCGTTCACTCCTCAGCTTCCCCGCTGAAAGGGGATCCGCCATCATGTCCGGAACGAACAACACCACTTCGGTGATCGTCGCTGGGGCCCGCACGCCCATGGGGCGTCTGCTGGGCTCGCTGAAGTCCTTCTCGGGTGCCGACCTCGGCGGCTTCGCGATCAAGTCCGCGCTGGAGCGGGCCGGGATCTCCGGCGACCAGGTCCAGTACGTGATCATGGGCCAGGTGCTCCAGGCCGGCGCGGGCCAGATTCCCGCCCGACAGGCCGCCGTCAAGGGCGGGATCCCCATGAACGTCCCCGCGCTCACCATCAACAAGGTGTGCCTGTCCGGCCTCGACGCCATCGCGCTCGCGGACCAGCTCATCCGCGCCGGGGAGTTCGACATCGTGGTCGCGGGCGGCCAGGAGTCCATGACCAACGCCCCGCACCTGCTGCCGAAGTCCCGCGAGGGCTTCAAGTACGGCGCCATCGAGATGCTCGACGCGATGGCCTACGACGGCCTCACCGACGCCTTCGAGAACATCGCGATGGGCGAGTCCACCGAGAAGCACAACACCCGCCTGGGCATCGAGCGCGCCCCGCAGGACGCGTTCGCCGCCTCCTCGCACCAGCGGGCCGCCGCCGCGCAGAAGAACGGCGTCTTCGAGGCCGAGATCACCCCGGTCGAGATCCCGCAGCGCAAGGGCGACCCGGTGGTCTTCTCGCAGGACGAGGGCATTCGCGCCGAGACCACGGTCGAGTCCCTCGGCAAGCTGCGCCCCGCCTTCGCCAAGGACGGCACCATCACCGCCGGCACCTCCTCGCAGATCAGCGACGGCGCCGCCGCCGTGGTCGTGATGAGCAAGGCCAAGGCGGAGGAGCTCGGCCTGGAGTGGATCGCCGAGATCGGCGCGCACGGCAACGTGGCGGGACCCGACAACTCGCTCCAGTCGCAGCCGTCGAACGCCATCCTGCACGCCCTGAAGAAGGAGGGGCTGGAGGTCTCCGACCTGGACCTCATCGAGATCAACGAGGCCTTCGCGGCGGTCGCCGTGCAGTCAATGAAGGACCTCGGCGTGACCCCGGAAAAGGTGAACGTCAACGGCGGCGCCATCGCCCTGGGGCACCCGATCGGCATGTCCGGCGCCCGGGTCGTGCTGCACCTGGCCCTGGAGCTGGCCCGGCGCGGCGGCGGTGTCGGCGCGGCGGCCCTGTGTGGCGGCGGCGGCCAGGGCGATGCCCTGATCGTGCGCGTGCCCGGCGCGAAGGCGTAGGTGTCACGAGGATGACGACGGTGGACGTCCCCACACTGGTGGCCCAGGCCCGAGAAGGCCGACCCCGGGCCGTGGCCCGGCTGATCTCACTGGTCGAGGGGGCGTCCCCGCACCTGCGCGAGGTGATGGCCGCCCTGGCCCCGCTCACCGGCGGGGCGTACGTGGTGGGGCTCACCGGCTCCCCGGGCGTGGGCAAGTCCACGTCCACCTCGGCGCTCGTCTCGGCGTACCGCAAGGCCGGCAAGCGCGTCGGCGTGCTCGCCGTGGACCCGTCCTCGCCCTTCAGCGGGGGCGCGCTGCTCGGCGACCGGGTGCGCATGTCGGACCACGCCTCCGACCCGGGGGTCTACATCCGCTCCATGGCCACCCGCGGCCACCTGGGCGGGCTCGCCTGGGCGGCGCCGCAGGCGATCCGCGTGCTGGACGCGGCCGGGTGCGAGGTGATCCTGGTCGAGACGGTCGGGGTCGGGCAGTCGGAGGTGGAGATCGCCTCGCAGGCAGACACCTCGGTGGTGCTGCTGGCGCCCGGGATGGGTGACGGGATCCAGGCCGCGAAGGCGGGCATCCTGGAGATCGGCGACGTGTACGTGGTCAACAAGGCCGACCGGGACGGCGCGGACGCGACCGCCCGGGAGCTGAACCACATGCTCAGCCTGGGGGAGTCCCGGGGCAAGGGCGACTGGCGGCCGCCGATCGTCAAGACGGTCGCCGCGCGGGGTCAGGGCATCGACGAGTTGGTCGAGGCATTGGAGAAGCACCGGGCCTGGATGGACGAGCGCGGTGTGCTGGCCGAGCGTCGCACGGCCCGTGCCGCCCGTGAGGTGGAGACCATCGCCGTGACGGCCCTGCGTGCCCGAATGGCGGATCTGCGCGGGGACGCGCGCCTGGACGCGCTCGCGGCCCGGGTCGCCGTGGGGGAGCTGGACCCGTACGCGGCCTCGGACGCCCTGCTGGCGACGCTGACCGATGCGGACTCCCAAGGGCGAACCTAAACTGGCAATCGCCCGGAATGGCCCGAAGGATCCCCTGTAAGGGAGTGGTGTCATGGCGAAGCGCGGAAACAAGAAGCGAGCCCGCAGGAAGAAGAAGGCGAACCACGGCAAGCGTCCCAACGCCTGACCGCGCACAACACGAAGAGGGCCGCGCCCCCGAGCCGGGGCGCGGCCTTCGTCGCGTCGGTGCGAAAGCGACGACCTAGTTGTTGTCGTCGTTGTCGTCGTTCGAGTCCGACGAGGACGCGGTGGCCTTCCCCGACGTGGGGTCGACGTGGACGTGCTTGGTCTTGCCGTCGCTCGACTTGACCTCGATGTCCCAGTAGGTGCTGCCGTTGTCGTCGTCGTCATCCCAGTCGACGGACCAGACCTTGGCACCCTTGTTGGCGGCGAGGGCCGCCGCCATCGCCTTCTTGGCGTTGACCTTGGCGGCGATCAGGGGTGCGTACTGGGCGGCGTTGTCGTTGTCCGTGTCGCGGGTGGTGGCCTTGCCGGCGCTGTCGACCTCGACCTCGGTGTTCTTGCCGTTCTTGGCGACCACGTTGACGTGCCAGACGGTGCCGTCCTTGTCGAGGGACTCGACGACACCCGGGTGGTGCTTGAGGGCCGCGTCGCTCGCGCTCTCTGCGGTCACGTCGGCGCGGGCGGCGGTGGCCGTGGTCGTGGTCCCGGCCGTGGCGCCGGTGGCGGCGACGGCCGCCGCGGTCGGGCCGCCGACCGTGAGGACGGCGGCCGCGGCCGCGGAGATGATCACGTTGCGCTTCATGGGCAGTACCTCCTCGGGCCGGCCCGGGCGCCTACGGTTGCTCGGCGGGCGGACCGGCGGGCGATATCGACCATTCTGCGATCGATCGCCGGATCCGGCGCGGGGAGGGGCGTCAGCCCTTGCCGCGGTTGTCCCGCAGGTGCTCCGCCACGGGGCGCAGGGACTCGCGCAGGGCGGCCAGGGCGGCCGGCGGCAGCAGGTCGATGAAGTGCTGGCGCACGGAAGCCACGTGGTGCGGGGCGACCTTGCGCATGGTCTCCATGCCCTCGTCCGTGAGGACCGCGAAGAGGCCGCGGCGGTCGGACTCGCAGTTCACCCGGCGGACCAGCCCGGCCGCCTCCATTCGGGTGATCTGGTGGGAGAGCCGGCTCTTGGACTGCAGGGTCGCCGTCGCGAGGTCGCTCATCCGCATCCGGTGACCCTCCGACTCCGAGAGGTTCACGAGGATCTCGTAGTCGTTGTTGGTGAGGCCGAAGGGCTGGAGATCCTTTTCCAGCTGGTGCATGAGCAGCCTGCTGACGTCCAGGTGGGTGCGCCAGGCGCACTGTTCGGCGTCGGTCAGCCAGCGCGTGGCCGTCTCGGTCTCCATGGTCTCCATGACTGAACTCTACCTAAAAAGTTGAATTGCGTACAAAAATAGGACGATCACAGATGCGAGATCACAGGCCGAAGCGCCGCTGTAGATCACCCAGCTGTCCGGGCATCCGCGGCACGCCGATCTGACCGAGCGGCCCCTGACCGGCCCCGGGAACGCCCTGCGCGTTGCCCGTCGCCGCGCCGGCGCCGACCGCGCCGACCGCCTGCTCCGCCATCAGCATCTCCGACGACTGGAGCAGCACCGTGCCCGCCCCCACGAACTCGAACTGGTGCTCCTCGCCCGAGGAGCCGCCGATGCCCGTCAGCGAACGCAGGCCGCCGATCACGCCCGACATGTAGCCGTGGTCGTAGTGGTGGCAGGGAGAGGGGCAGTCCGCCCAGCCCACCAGTGCCTGCGGGTCCACGCGCAGGGGAGGCTCCATGAACACGACCGGTCCGTTGGACGCGGCCACGAACTTCCCGGTGCCGATCAGCGTCAGGAACCCCGGCACGATCGACTGCTTCAGCGCCAGCGTCGGCTGGTACGCCAGCAGGTTGCCCGACCGGATCGTCAGGTTGCCCTTGTCCAGGTCGTACGAGTTCACGTCGAAGGCCCGGTCGGCCAGCAGCATCTTGCCCTGCCCCTCGGCCACCACCCAGTCGGCGGCGTGCAGGGGCGAGTGGAAACTCGTGCGCAGCAGCCGGTCGAAGCGGCCGTTGCCGATGCCGTTGAACTCGATGCTCCCGTAGTACGAGATCATCTTGCCCTTCTGCAGGAACCACTGGCTCCCCTTGAGCTCCACGCAGAAGGTGTACGCGTTGACGTTGTCGTCGGAGGGCAGCGTGTACGGGTCGAAGACCGTCGGACCTCCCGGTCCGCCGGGCACGGGGCCAAAGTTCACAGCTTCTCCTCCGAGGCCTGTACGTACACCGCGCCCTGGCCCGACAGCTCCAACTGGAACGCCTCGCCCGAGCCGCGCCCCACCATGTCGCGCCAGCCGAGCGCCGTGGAGAGCTTGTTCCTGACGTCCCCGTGGTGGGCCACGTACGCCTGCGGGTCGACGTGCACCGGCCGGTTCGGGGTGATGGGCAGTTCGACGACCCCGCCGTGGGCCATCACGGCGACGGAGCCGTGCCCCTTGAGGGTGGTGGTGAACAGGCCCTGGCCGGAGACCTGGCCGCGGACCATGCCCATGACGCCGCCCTGCGAGCCCATGAACATCGTGCCCTGCTGGAGGGTGCCGTCGAAGGCGAGCAACCGGTCCGCCTCCACGTACAGGGTCTCGCCCGACAGGTTGATCACCTGGATGTGGTGGCCGCCGTGGCCGAACATCACGGTGCCACTGCCCTCGACCGACATCAGCGGCGTCTGTTCGTTCGCCACCCGGCGGCCGATCATGCCCATGACCCCGCCCTGACCACCGGTCAGGCTCGGGGTGAAGGAGACCTCGCCCCGGTAGGCGAGCATCGCGCCGCGCTGGCTGTACATCTTCTGCCCGGGGACGACCTGCGCCTCGACCATCTTGGAGTTGATCTCGCGGAACGGCATCAGACGTCGCCCCCGATGGTGTTGCGCTCGCTGGGCTGCACGTAGACCAGGCCCTCGCCCTCGAAGCGGATCTGGAACGCCTCGCCCGAGCCCTCGCCGATCAGCGTGCGGAAGTTCACGCCCGACTGGAAGGACTGCCGCAGGTCCCCCGTGTGCGCGACGTACGCGCCCGGATCGACCGACAGCGGGTACTGGGCGCTGACGCGCAACACCACCGCCGGACCGTCCGACATGATCGCGGCCTGGCCGGAGCCCTCCACGGTCGTGGTGAACAGGCCGTTGCCCGTCGTCGCCCCGCGCAGGCCGGTGAAGGTCGTGCCGGTGCGCAGGCCGGCGTCGGTGCACAGCAGGTTGCCGGCCTCCACGTGCAGCTTCTCGCCGCGCAGGCTGACCAGATTGATCTCGCTCGCGCGGTCGGCGAAGAAGCAGGTGCCCTGCCCCTGGACCTCCATCACCGTCATCTGTTCGCCGGTCAGCCGGCGGGTCACCATCCCGCGGAGACCTTCGCCACCGCCGGACATCTTCTTGAAGGCCATCTGGCCGTCGTACGCGACCATGGAGCCGTTTTTCGCTTTGACGGCGTCCCCGGTCAGGTCGACGGCGAGCACCTTGCTGCCTTGGAGTCGGAACTGAGCCACGGGAAGACGTTATCCGCAGAGTGCGGGACCGAACAGGGCTTCGTGGCCGATATCCGCCACACTCGGTCGTTCCGGGTACCCCGGTCAAGATCCCGCGGGGCGGCTGAGACACTGGGAAGGACCCCCGGCCTCCTCCCGCGAAGGTTCCACGTGGACATCAAGACCGCTTCCGCCCTGCACCGGCTGCGCCTCATCTCCGTACCGGAGGCACTGTCGTTCCCGGCCCTGCTGATCTTCGGCTCGCTGCTCAGCCGGGTCTCCGACATCGACTACCTGATGATGCCGTTGGGCATCCTGCACGGGATCCTCTTCGTCATTTACGCGGTCTTCCTGCTCGACGTCTGGAACAAGGCGAAGTGGCCGCTCAAGAAGGTGGCCCTGTTCTTCCTGCTGGCGCTGCTGCCGTTCGGCGGGCTGTACGGGGACCGGCTGCTCAAGCGCGACGAGGCCGACAGCGTCCTGGCCGCGCGGGCGCGCGAGGCGGCCCGCGCATGATCGTCGCGTTCTCCGTGACCCCGCTCGGGGTGGGCGAGGAGGTCGGCGAGTACGTCGCCGACGCGGTCCGTGTCGTACGGGAGTCCGGGCTGCCGAACCGCACCGACGCGATGTTCACCACGGTGGAAGGCGAGTGGGATCAGGTGATGGACGTCGTGAAGCGCGCCGTCGCCGCCGTGGAGGCGCGGGCGCCCCGGGTCTCCTTCATCCTCAAGGCCGACATCCGTCCCGGAGTCTCGGACGGCATCACCTCGAAGGTGGACACGGTCGAGCGGCACCTCGCCGCCGGCTCCGAGGGCTGAGCCCCCGCACCCTTCGAAGCGCCCCCCGCCGACAGGGCCGGGGGCGCTCTCGCGTGCCCCGCCGGGGCCGGTGCGGTCACGCGGACGGTTCCCGCGCCGAGGGAAAGGTCGAGGGAAGGGGGTCGGTCCGCGACACCGTGCGCGACCGCGCGACCGCGTCAGGGCGGGGAGGACCCGCTCCCGGGATCGGTGCCCGCGGCCAACGCGATGGCGAGGGGGGTGCGTTCGTAGAGGATCCGGTGGCCGTGGCGGGACGAGAGGAGGAGCCCCGCCGACTGGAGGGTCTTGAGGTGGGCCGAGACGGTGGACGGCGCCAGGCGGAGCCGTTCGGCCAGCGCCGAGGTGGACGCGGGCTCCTCCAGGGCGCGCAGGATCTCGGCCCGGGCCCGCCCCAACAGCCGGGCGAGCGCCCGCGGGGTCGGACCGTCCGAGGCCGCCCACAGCGCGCCGATGCCCCGGGCCGGGTAGACGACCGTCGGCTGCCACGGCGGGTCGTAGCCCCCGACCACCTCGGGCCACACGAACGCGCTCGGCATCAACAACAGGCCCTGGCCGTCGAGCGAACGGTCGTGGTGCGTGCGCCGGTCGATGACAAGGGTGTCCCCGGACCACCGCAGGTCCGGGTGGAGCCCGTCGAAGAGGGCCTCCAACCCGCCCGCCGCCAGCCTGCGGGAGTGGAAGAGGACGTCCGCCTCCAGCAGGGCCCGCAGCCTCGGCCAGTGCGGGGCGACCAGACAGGTCCAGGCCCGCTCCAGCAGATCCGCCAACTCCCGCACGGACCGCTCCGGATCGGCGAGCAACCGCTGCCCGATGTCGCTCTCCACGGCCCCCGGCGTACACACCAGGGAGCGCCGCAGGTCCTCCCGGGCGGCGCCCGGATCGGCCGCGCGCACCCGGGCCAGTTCCTCCTCGAAGGTCACCGACGGGCCGGACGGCGGAGGGCTGAGGAAGTCCGGATTGTGCCCCTTTTTGGGCATCAGCAGCCACAGCGGACGCAGGTCCAGGCCGTCCGCCGCCTCACGGATTACCCGCAGCCACGGCAGGTGGTAGGCCTGGCGGTTCCGGTACAGCAGGACCCGGACCGCCTCCTGCGTCTCCCAGCGCGGAGAGATCGGGAAGCGGCAGCGCAGCAGGTCCACCGGACCGAACCGGTAGTGGAACGGCATCGACCCTCCCGAAGCCCCCGAGGCCTTCCCGAGGCCCTCTCGATTCTTCCCGAGATCCTCCCGCGGCCCTTCCGACGGAACACGCGGCCAGGATTCGGCGGGGAACGAATCCCTGCCCCCGGGGCCCGGCCCCGACCAGGCTGCCCGCATGGAAACCGTCAACCAACCGGCCGCCGATCACACGGCGGACCCGTCCGACACCGGATACCGGGCCGTCTTCAGGGTCCGGGAGTTCCGGAGCGTCTTCGCCGCGCACCTGATGTCCGTGCTCGGCGTCGTCGTCGCCGAGATCTCCCTGACCGTCCTCGTGTACCGGCTCACCGGCTCACCACTGATGAGCGCGCTCACCTTCGCCCTCGGATTCCTCCCCTACGCCCTCGGCGGCACCCTGCTCGCCGGGCTCGCCGACCGGTACCCCGCCCGCCGGGTACTCGTGGCCTGCGACCTCGTCTGCGCGGCCTGCGCGGCGGCCATGGTCCTGCCCGGCACCCCCGTCGCCGGACTCCTCGCCCTGCGCTGCGCCATGTCCTTCGTCGCACCCCTCTTCCAGGGCGCCCGCAGCGCCTCCCTCGCCGACATCCTCGGCGCCGGCGACGTCTTCGTCCTCGGCCGGTCGCTGCTGCGCATGGTCGCGCAGAGCGCCCAACTGATCGGATTCGGCCTCGGCGGGCTGCTGCTCACCGCCCTCGCACCCCGAGGGGCCCTCGCGCTCACCGCCGCCGGCTTCCTGGCCTCCGCGCTCCTGCTGCGCCTCGGCACGGCGGCCCGACCCGCCCGCGCGGGCACCGGCGGCACCCCGCTCGGCGGCCTGCGGGCCGTCTTCCGGCACCGACGGACGCGCGTGCTGACCCTGCTGTTCTGGCTGCCGCCGGTCTTCGTCGTGGTCCCCGAGGCGCTGCTCGCCCCGTACGTCGCCGGCATCGGCGCCGGAACGGTCGCCCTCGGCCTGCTGATGTGCGCGTTGCCCGTCGGCACCATCGCGGGTGAACTCTGGGCCGGCTCCGTACTCACCGCCCGAACGCGTTCGCGGATCGTGGCCCCGCTCGCGGCGGCCGGCCTGTCCCCGCTCCTGCTGTACGCGGCGCGGCCGGGCATCGTCGTCACCCTCGGGGCGCTGCTGCTGGCCGGGCTGGCGCACGCGTACACCCTCGGGCTCGACCGGATGTACGTGGACGCCGTGCCCGAGGAGCTGCGCGGTCGGGCGATGACCCTGCTCGGGACCGGGATGATGACCCTCCAGGGAGTGGGCATGGCCCTGGCGGGGCTCGCCGCCGAGTTCCTGCCCGTCCACGTCGTCGTCACCGCGTCGGGGGTGCTCGGCACCCTCGTCGTCCTGGCCCTGCTGGCCGAATTGCGCGCCTGCGCCCCGGCCGCCGAGGGGCCGAGGGATGAGACGGGGCTGACCGCCAAATGACCGCCCGGTAGGGTCTGGTGGATGCCCAAGCCGCTCAGCCTTCCCTTCGACCCCATCGCCCGCGCCGACGAACTCTGGGAGCGCCGCTGGGGTCCGGTGCCCTCGATGGCAGCCATCACCTCGATCATGCGGGCGCACCAGATCCTGCTCGGTGAGGTCGACGCCGTGGTGAAGCCGTACGGACTGACCTTCGCGCGGTACGAGGCCCTCGTGCTGCTGACGTTCTCGCAGGCCGGCGAGCTGACGATGTCGAAGATCGGCGAGCGACTGATGGTCCACCCGACCTCGGTGACGAACACCGTGGACCGGCTGGTGCGCTCCGGACTGGTGGCCAAGCGACCCAACCCGAACGACGGACGCGGCACGCTCGCGTCGATCACCGACAAGGGCCGCGAGGTCGTCGAGGCGGCGACCCGGGACCTGATGGAGATCGACTTCGGTCTCGGGGCGTACGACACCGAGGAGTGCGGGGAGATCTTCGCCCTGCTGCGCCCCCTGCGGGTGTCCGCCGGCGACTTCGACGAGAAGTAGTTCCCGTACGCGGGACCCGCGTCGATCAGGGGCATCGGGCACGACGTCGATCGCGAGGTCGATCACGGGGCCCGCGTCAAGATCGCGCAAAACGGACGGTTAGGCTCGTGGCCATGAAACGAAGCGTGCTGACCCGGTACCGGGTGATGGCCTTTGTCACTGCCGTGATGCTGCTGGTGCTGTGCACCTGCATGGTTTTCAAGTACGGCTTCGACAAGGGCGCCGACCTGACCTTCGTGGTCTCCCAGGCTCACGGCGTGCTCTTCATGATCTACCTGGTCTTTGCCTTCGACCTGAGCTCCAAGGCCCGGTGGCCCTTCGGCAAGATGCTCTGGGTCATGGTCAGCGGAACGATTCCGCTCGCGGCCTTCTTCGTCGAGCGCAAGGTCCGCGCCGAGGTCGAGCCGCTGGTCGAAGACGGTCTGACCACCGCCAAGGCCTAGCCTCGGCGCCGGCGCGCGGCTCGCGGCACACCTGAGCGGACACCCCCGGGACGACTCTCCGGGGGTTTGCCATCGACATTTACTAGGACGTCCTAGTAAATTCATGGGTATGGACGCTGACGCCATCGAGGAGGGCCGCCGTCGCTGGCAGGCCCGGTACGACAAAGCCCGCAAGCGCGAGGCCGATTTCACGACGCTCTCCGGCGATGCCGTCGATCCCGTCTACGGGCCCCGGCCCGGCGACTCGTACGAGGGATTCGAGCGCATCGGCTGGCCGGGGGAGTACCCCTACACCCGGGGCCTGCACGCCACCGGGTACCGGGGGCGGACCTGGACGATCCGGCAGTTCGCCGGGTTCGGCAACGCCGAGCAGACCAACGAGCGCTACAAGATGATCCTGGCCGCCGGCGGTGGCGGGCTCTCCGTCGCCTTCGACATGCCGACCCTGATGGGACGCGACTCCGACGACCCCCGCGCCCTCGGTGAGGTCGGGCACTGCGGTGTGGCCATCGACTCCGCCGCCGACATGGAGATCCTGTTCAAGGACATCCCGCTCGGCGACGTCACCACCTCGATGACCATCAGCGGCCCCGCCGTCCCCGCCTTCTGCATGTACCTGGTCGCCGCCGAGCGCCAGGGCGTCGATCCGGCCGTGCTCAACGGCACGCTCCAGACCGACATCTTCAAGGAGTACATCGCCCAGAAGGAGTGGCTCTTCGAACCCGAGCCGCACCTGCGCCTCATCGGCGACCTCATGGAGTACTGCGCGAACGGCATCCCGGCCTACAAGCCGCTGTCCGTCTCCGGCTACCACATCCGCGAGGCCGGAGCCACGGCCGCGCAGGAACTCGCCTACACCCTCGCCGACGGCTTCGGCTACGTGGAGCTGGGCCTCTCCCGCGGCCTGGACGTGGACCACTTCGCGTCCGGTCTCTCCTTCTTCTTCGACGCGCACCTCGACTTCTTCGAGGAGATCGCCAAGTTCCGCGCCGCCCGCAGGATCTGGGCCCGCTGGATGAAGGAGGTCTACGGCGCACAGTCCGACAAGACGATGTGGCTGCGCTTCCACACCCAGACCGCCGGCGTCTCCCTCACCGCCCAGCAGCCGTACAACAACGTCGTGCGCACCGCCGTGGAAGCCCTCGCGGCCGTCCTCGGCGGCACCAACTCCCTGCACACCAACGCCCTCGACGAGACCCTCGCCCTGCCGAGCGAGCAGGCCGCCGAGATCGCCCTGCGCACGCAGCAGGTGCTGATGGAGGAGACCGGCGTGGCCAACGTGGCCGACCCGCTGGGCGGTTCCTGGTACGTCGAGCAGCTCACCGACCGCATCGAGGCCGACGCCGAGAAGATCTTCGACCAGATCAAGGAGCGCGGACTGCGGGCCCACCCGGACGGCCGGCACCCCATCGGGCCGATCACCTCGGGCATCCTGCGCGGCATCGAGGACGGCTGGTTCACCGGGGAGATCGCCGAATCGGCCTTCACCTACCAACGGTCCCTGGAGAAGGGCGACAAGCGGGTCGTCGGCGTCAACGTCCACCACGGATCGGTCACCGGCGACCTGGAGATCCTCCGGGTCAGCCACGAGGTGGAGCGCGTACAGGTCGAGGAGCTGGCCGCGCGCAAGGGGCGGCGGGACGACGCCAAGGTCAAGGCCTCGCTGGACACCATGCTGGCCGCCGCCCGGGACGGCTCGAACATGATTCCGGCCATGCTGGACGCGGTGCGGGCCGAGGCCACCATGGGCGAGATCTGCAACGTCCTGCGGGACGAGTGGGGCACGTACACCGAGCCGCCCGGCTTCTGATCCCCGATCCGCGGGGGATCCCCTCGTTCACGACAGCCGGTCGTGGTGCCCCGCAGGGTGGCGCCGCGGCCGGCTCTCGCGTGTGCCGCGGCTCCGGTCGCGGTCGTGGCCCGGGTCCCGCCCCGGGCCCGCTCAGGCCGGTGTCGGGCCCAGGAGGCCGTGCATCAGCAGGGCCGTGAAGGTGGCCACCCAGAGCTCGTCCACCGGCTCCGAGCTGACCAGGGCCCGGTGCACCACCGTCCCGGCGATCACGTCGAAGATCAGGTCCGTGGTGTGGTTCGCCAGGGACTCGTCCGCCTCGTAGGGGAGTTCGCCCCGAGCCTGCGCGCGCTCGCGCCCCAGTACGACGAGACGTTTCTGCCGATCCACGATGGCCGACCGGATCCGGTCCCGCAGGGCCTCGTCCCGGGTGGACTCGGCGACCACCGCCATCAGGGCCGTACGGGCCTCCGGCCGCCGCAGCAACTCCGCGAACCGCAGCACCACGTACTCGACGTCCGCTTCCAACGAGCCCCGGTCGGGCAGTTCGAGCGCGTCGAAGAGCTCCGCGACCGCGTCGACCACCAGCTCGTTCTTGCTCGCCCACCGCCGGTACAGGGTGGTCTTCGCGACGCCCGCGCGGGCCGACACGTCGCCCATCGTCAGCTTCGACCAGCCCAGCTCGACCAGCGCGTCCCGCGTCGCGGCGAGGATCGCCTCGTCCGCCGCCGCGCTGCGGGGACGGCCGGTGCGACCTTGCGGGGAGCTGGTGCCGGGGCTGGGGTTGCGCATGGCGGTGACCATACCCGCCAGTAGGTGAACCATCGGGGGCCCGTTCACTGTGGTTCAGATCACGGAGCGCCGGAGGCCCGGGGGAGTTACGCTACGGCTCGTAGCGTAAGAGCGACAACCACGCGAAGGCTACGGGCGCCGGGTGGGGACCTGGTGCCGACCTCAGGGAAGCAAGGCAGTACGGGGACGCGACACCGGCGCTGCTCCGCCGCGTCAGCGGGGGGAGCAGCGGTGGAGCGGCAACACAGGCAACACCAACCACACGGGTAACACCGATCGGGTTCGCGCGGGAATTCCTCACGCGATCTTGTCCGATCTTTTTCGTCGGCGCGCGCACACGGGGGAGGATGTACGCATGCAGCCCAGAAACATGTCCATGAGCGGCGTCGTCGACCTCGCCGCGGTGAAGGCCGCCGGCGAAGCCAAGGCGAAGGCCGAGCAGGCGCGCGCCGAGGCGAACCGCCAGGGCGGCGCCGGAGCGGACGCCGCGCCCACCGGCGCCGTACCGCCGTCCGCGCTCGTCATCGACGTAGACGAGGCCGGTTTCGACCGCGATGTCATCCAGCTCTCCGACCAGGTTCCCGTCGTCCTCGACTTCTGGGCCGAGTGGTGCGAGCCGTGCAAGCAACTCAGCCCGCTCCTGGAGCGGCTGACCGTCGAGGCGAACGGCCGCCTCGTCCTGGCCAAGGTGGACGTCGACGCCAACCAGCTGCTCATGCAGCAGTTCGGCATCCAGGGCATCCCGGCCGTCTTCGCCGTGGTCGCCGGCCAGGTGCTGCCCCTGTTCCAGGGAGCGGTCCCCGAGCAGCAGATCCGCGAGACCCTGGCCCAGCTGGTCCAGGTCGCGGAGGAGCGCTTCGGTCTCATCGGCGTCCAGGTCGACCCGAGCGCCGAAGGAGCCCCGGTCGAGACCGCCGAGCCCGTCGGCCCGTACGACGCACTGCTGGAGGCGGCCGTCGTGGCGCTCGACGCGGGCGACCTGGCCGGCGCGGTGCAGGCGTACAAGAACGTACTGGCCGACGCCCCGGCCAATACCGAGGCCAGGCTGGGCCTGGCCCAGGCGGAACTCCTCGTCCGGGTCCAGGACATGAACCCCCAGGCGGTGCGCACCGCGGCCGCCGAGAATCCCAAGGATCCGGCGGCGCAGATCGCCGCGGCCGACCTCGACCTGGTCGGCGGTCACGTGGAGGACGCCTTCGGTCGCCTGGTGGACACCGTGCGGGTGACGTTCGGTGACGACCGGGACACGGTACGCCTGAGGCTGCTGGAACTGTTCGAAGTCATCGGGGCGGACGACCCCCGGGTGTCGGCGGCCCGCACCGCGCTCGCGCGGGTGCTCTTCTAGACCCGGCCCGGAAGCGGTCCGTGGCCGGTCCGGGGGCGTCCCCGGAGTTCGACGGGCCACCGGCGATTTGTTGACACATAGAGAAACAGCGGCCGCACTTTGCCAAAACTTGGCAATCCCGGCCGCTGTTACTCGCAGTAAGTCGAACCCCGTGATCTGTCCGGTTGGTTCGCTCGTTCCCTGTTTGTCGTGGCCCTGGGTGACACCCTGTGTTGCCTCCCGACGACAGTGGGCCTCACTCCGGTTATCCAGCCGTTACCCGCCAGTAACGAACCCCCTTGTGCCCCGGCCGTGAATGGACCACGATCGGCCACGCTCGGTCCTTCCCGCAGAGCCGCTCATCCGGAGCCGCGGTGGAGGGTCCCCACCGAGTCGGCCTGTGGCAGTGGCACCGGCCGTGGGACAGGGGGGTACTTGCCTCACCGGCAGGGCCTGTCCCCCCAGGTTGCGCGAACGCGTGGCCCAGTGGTTGTCGCTCGGGGGTGAACGCCTGTGTACGGACGCGGCCTGGTCGCGGCTCGGCCGCTCGCGCTTCTTCCCGAGGACGTAGCACTTCTCCCATCCCAGGACGGGCACTGCCCGGACCGGAGATGTACGTCCGAGAAGGAGGAACGAAAATGAGTTCTCAGGTTCGTGGTGGGACCAGATGGAAGCGCTTCGCTCTCGTCATGGTGCCGAGCATCGCGGCCACGGCCGCGGTCGGTGTGGGTCTGGCGCAGGGTGCCCTCGCGGCGTCCTTCAGCGTCTCGGGCCAGGACTTCAAGGTGTCGGCCGACAAGCTCGACGGTGACGACCTCATCCAGTACGGCAGCGTCGCCAAGGGCAAGGGCCTCGACGGCAAGGACGCGGCGCACCCGGTCACCATCTCCGGGTTCCGTCACGCCGAGATCACCAACATGTGCCAGTCGCTGGTCACCCCGATTCCGGGCATCGGCAACATCACGATGAAGCTCCAGACCGGCAACAAGGGCAAGCCGGCGGTCGCGGAGAACATCTACCTGGATGTCGCCGAGCTCGACACCGATGCCACGTTCAAGGACCTGGACATCGGTGTCGCGGTGAGCGCGGCGGGAGGCACCGCGGAGCACCCCACCGCGCCGCAGGCCGGCACGGTGGCGAACGGCGCCCTGTTCTCGCAGCGCGCCAAGAAGGCCGTGCTGACGGACGTGAAGCAGAAGGCCTGGGCGACGACGGCGGGTACGTTCACGCTGCCGAACCTCAAGCTGCGCCTGCTCAGTGGCGACGAGCCCTGCTACAAGGACTCCGACGTGAAGTAGTCGGATCCGGTGCGTGGCCGGGAGGGCGGCGGTTGTGGTCGCCGTCCCTTCCGGTCCCCACACAGTTTTCCGTACCACCGTTTCCAGGGAGCTGTTGTCCATGAACGCCGAGGCCCCGGTTCGCTCCGCAGACGAACACTGGCTCACCGTGGTGCGCCACCGCTTCCGCGACTGGAGGGGTAGCCGCCCCTTCTGGGCGGGGCTCTTCATTCTCTTCGGGGGCTTCCCGATCGCGTACTTCCCCTACGCGGACCTCCGCCTGGGCAACATCACGATCGCCATGTCGACGACCGCCGGTGCGGGTTCGCTGATCATCGGCGTCCTGCTGATGACCCTGGGCGTGGCCCTCTGGTTCCAGCAGGGCATCCGGGTTTTCGCCGGGGTGGCCTCGATCCTCCTGGCCCTGGTCTCCCTGCCGGTGTCCAACCTGGGCGGCTTCTTCCTCGGTTTCCTGTTCTCGCTGATCGGCGGCGCCCTGGCCCTCGCATGGGTTCCCGGCAAGCCGGCGGCCCCGGAAGAGGAGCAGGACCCGGCGGCGGCCAAGGCGGACGCGTTCGCCGGCGGCCCGCTGGGGATCCCCGGTCCCCGCGACACGGAAACGGCTTACGCGACCGAGACGACTGCCCACGCCGATGGCGGGAGGAACAGTGCGGGGTGACGAGACGCGGAGGGGTGAGACCCCGGACGCGGAGTCCCGTGAGAGAAAAGGCCCGCGACACGCGGCGCCCAGGAAGTCGCTGCTGACCAAGTTCCAGATACCCGTCGGCAAGACGATGGCACTGGCGGCCATGCCGACCGCCGTGTTCGTCGGGATGGGCATGGCCCCCAAGCTGGCCCTGGCCGACGACAAGGACATCCCCTTCGCGCCCGGTCCGTGCGTGACACGGTCCGACGAGCCCGCGGAGTCGGCCTCGCCGTCCGCGTCCAAGTCGCCTTCGCCGAGCGCCAGTGCGAGCACGTCGCCGAGCGCGACTCCTTCGCCCGGTGCGAGCGCGGTGGCGCCGAAGCCCGGCACGAAGCCGTCCGCTTCCAAGCCCACCACGCCCGAGAAGGCGAAGCAGAGCACTCCGGCGGCCACCCCGTCCGCGAGCGCCTCCCCGTCGCCGTCCGCCTCGGCGGCCAAGCCCACGAACCCCCTCGACCCGCTGGGTGTCGGCGACAAGGTCAAGGACTTCTTCGACGAGCTCGGCAAGCCCCTCAAGGGCACCGAGAAGCCGGCCACCCCGGCGCCCACCACGTCCACCGCACCCAAGCCCGACCCGTCGGCGGACGCGATCCGCGAGGCGGCGAAGCAGGCGGGCGCCAAGGTCGAGGAACTGCCCCAGAACGTCAAGGACACCGCCAAGTCCCCCAAGGACGAGACGGGCAAGGCCACCGACAAGGACAAGGCCGACAAGGACGCCAAGGACGAGGCCGACGAGAAGAAGGACGAGGACAAGACCTCGCCGTCCCCCTCTCCCTCGATCTCGGCGACGAAGGACGCGGACGGGAAGGAACCCTTCCCCTGCCCGACCTACGACGCCAAGGCGCTGGCCGACGCCGAGCTGGAGCCGGGCATCCCGCTCCTGCCCGACGAGCCCTGGTACCTCGACAGCTCCCGACTGACCCTCTACGGCCTGGACTACGCGGGCATCGTCGAGGTGAAGACGGCGGGCGGCAAGATCAAGAAGGTCCTGAAGTTCACTGCGGACTCCCTGGACATCAAGGACCTGTACCAGACCGTCGGCAAGGAGGGGAACGTCGCCCACCTGAAGTCGCGGCCGGGCTCCACGTCCACCATCCGCGGCGCCACGGTGACGATGTACACCGAGAGCCTCAAGGGGAAGCTCTTCGGGCTGATCCCGATCGAGTTCACCCCGAACAGCCCACCGCCCCTGAACGTCCCCTTCGCGTTCTTCACGGACGTCAAGGTCGTCCAGGCAGGCCAGTTCGGCGGCAACCTCACGGTCCCGGGCCTCAAGAACTACGTAGGCCCGCCGGAGTAGAACCCCCGCACACCCCGCACATACGACTGAGGCCCGCTCCCTTCCCGGAACGGGCCTCAGTCGTGCGTTGCTCGGTCGCCGCTCCAGCACTGGGACGATGTGCCATGAGAACCCGTTTCCACGCCAACCACGACGAACCGCTGATGGTCCACTTCGAGATCATCGGCGGCCAGTGCCTCATCCCTCCGGGCGACTGGATCGATGTGGAGTTCGCCGAGTCCGATCCGCCGAGCTCGGTCCACCTCCGGGGCGGCGTCCTGATCCGGACCCAGGAGGGCTTCGGCTTCATGCGGGTCTGGGACTCCACGGGCCGGGAGATCGACCCCGGCGGGGAGTAGTGGCCGTACGCAGCCACCGCAGACCGAGGCCCGCTCCCCCACGGGGGAGCGGGCCTCGGTCTCTGTGCGGCAGAGCCGGCCGGTCGGTCCGGCCGGCCGGGTCGGTCAGGCGCGGGAGTCGTCGCCGCCCAGGTGGTGGACGCGGACCATGTTGGTCGTGCCCGGGACACCGGGAGGGGAGCCGGCCGTGATGATCATCGAGTCGCCCGGGTGGTAGCGGTTGAGCTTCAGCAGCTCCGCGTCCACCAGGTCGACCATCGCGTCGGTGTTGTCCACGTGCGGGACCACGTACGACTCGACGCCCCAGCTCAGCGTGAGCTGGTTGCGGGTGCCGGTGTCGGTGGTGAAGGCCAGGATCGGCTGGCACGCGCGGTAGCGCGACAGGCGGCGGGCCGTGTCACCGGACTGGGTGAAGGCGACGAGCGCCTTCGCGTCGAGGAAGTCGGCGATCTCGCAGGCCGCGCGGGCGACGGCGCCGCCCTGGGTGCGCGGCTTCTTGCCCGGGACCAGCGGCTGGAGGCCCTTGGAGAGCAGTTCCTCCTCGGCCGCCGTGACGATCTTCGACATCGTCTTGACGGTCTCGATCGGGTACGCGCCGACCGAGGACTCGGCGGACAGCATGACCGCGTCCGCACCGTCGAGGATGGCGTTGGCGACGTCGGAGGCCTCGGCGCGCGTCGGGCGCGAGTTGGTGATCATCGACTCCATCATCTGGGTCGCGACGATCACCGGCTTGGCGTTGCGGCGGCACATCTCGATGAGCCGCTTCTGGACCATCGGGACCTTTTCGAGCGGATACTCGACGGCCAGGTCACCGCGGGCCACCATGACGGCGTCGAAGGCGTCCACCACGGCCGCCATGTTCTCGACGGCCTGGGGCTTCTCCACCTTGGCGATGACGGGGACCCGGCGGCCGACCTCGTCCATGACCTTGTGGACGTCCTTGACGTCGTTGGCGTCGCGGACGAAGGACAGGGCGACCATGTCGCAGCCCATCCGCAGCGCGAAGCGCAGGTCGTCGACGTCCTTCTCCGACAGGGCGGGGACGTTGACGGCGGCACCCGGCAGGTTGATGCCCTTGTGGTCCGAGATGACACCGCCCTCGATGACGATGGTCTTGACCTTGGGGCCCTCGACCGCGGTCACGCGGAGCTCGACGTTGCCGTCGTTGATCAGGATCGGGTCGCCCTGGGAGACGTCGCCGGGCAGGCCCTTGTAGGTGGTTCCGCAGATGGACTTGTCGCCGGGGACGTCCTCGGTGGTGATGGTGAACTCGTCACCGCGCACCAGCTCGACGGGACCCTCGGCGAAGGTCTCCAGGCGGATCTTCGGACCCTGGAGGTCGGCGAGGACGCCGACGGCACGCCCGGTGTCCTCGGAGACCTTCCGGACGCGGTCGTACCGCTCCTGGTGTTCTGCCTGGGATCCGTGGCTGAAGTTGAATCGGGCCACGTTCATGCCTGCCTCGATGAGCGCTTTCAGCTGCTCATACGAGTCGACGGCGGGGCCCAGGGTGCAGACGATTTTGGAACGGCGCATGAAGCGGATCCTATCCGGTTTGTTTCGCAGCGGAATATTCCGTCTGGTGGAAAGTCCAAGTGACTACTGAGTAACCAGCGCGTACGTCTGGGCGGCGATCTCCAGTTCCTCGTCCGTCGGGACCACGGCCACGGCCACCCGGGCGTACTCCGTCGAGATCAGGCGCGGCTCCGAGGAGCGTGCCGCGTTGGCCTCCAGGTCGAGCGCGAGGCCCAGCTCGGCCAGCCCGTCGACCGCGGCCTCCCGGACCTGGTGGGCGTTCTCGCCCACGCCCGCCGTGAACGCCACCGCGTCCACCCGGCCGAGCACGGCCGAGTAGGCGCCGATGTACTTCTTCAGACGGTGGACGTAGGCGGCGAAGGCGGTCGCCGCCGCCTCGTCGCCCTCGCCCGCGCGCCGCAGCACCTCGCGCATGTCGTTGTCGCCGCACATGCCCAGCAGACCGCTCTTCTTGTTCAGGAGCGAATCGATCTCATCCACCGAGAGGCCGCCTACCCGCGCCAGGTGGAAGATCACGGCCGGATCCAGGTCGCCCGAGCGGGTTCCCATGACCAGGCCCTCCAGTGGGGTCAGCCCCATGGAGGTCTCCACGCACACCCCGCCGCGCACGGCCGAGGCCGAGGCGCCGTTGCCCAGGTGCAGCACGATCACGTTCACGTCCTCCACCGGCCGGCCGAGGAGCTCGGCCGTGGCCCGCGAGACGTAGGCGTGGGAGGTGCCGTGGAAGCCGTACCGCCGGATGGAGTACTTGTCCGCCGTCGCGGCGTCGATCGCGTACCGGGCCACGTACTCCGGCATCGTCGAGTGGAAGGCGGTGTCGAAGACGGCCACCTGCGGCAGGTCGGCGCGCAGCGACCGGGCCACCTCGATGCCGGTCACGTTCGCCGGGTTGTGCAGCGGGGCGAGCGGGATCAGGCTGCGGATCTCCGCCAGCACCTCGTCGTCGATCACCGTCGGCCGGGTGAACCTGGTGCCGCCGTGCACGACCCGGTGCCCCACGGCCGCGAGTTCGGGGGAGTCCAGTCCCAGGCCGTCGGCGTCCAGCTCCTCGGCCACCGCCCGCAGCGCGGCCTCGTGGTCGCCGATCGCGCCGACCCGCTCGCGCTTGCCGCCGGCGGCGCCGGGGCCGGTCAGGGGTTCGTGGACCAGGCGCGAGGTCTCCTCCCCGATCCGCTCCACCAGCCCGACGGCGAGACGGCGGGAGTCCGCCATGTCGAGGAGCTGGTACTTCACCGACGAGGAGCCGGAGTTGAGGACGAGTACGCGCGATGCGGTCACGGGTGCGGTGCCTTCTCGTGTGTGGGGTGACTCGTGGGGGTGGGGGTGGGAGTGGCCTGCGGGTCAGCCGGCCGGCTGCTGTGTCTGCTGCGTCTGGGCCTGGATCGCGGTGATCGCCACGGTGGTGACGATGTCCTGGACCAGGGCGCCGCGCGAGAGGTCGTTGACCGGCTTGCGCAGGCCCTGGAGGACCGGGCCGACCGCGACGGCGCCCGCCGAGCGCTGCACGGCCTTGTACGTGTTGTTGCCCGTGTTCAGGTCGGGGAAGATCAGCACGCTCGCGCGGCCGGCCACCTCCGACTCGGGCAGCTTGGTCGCGGCGACCGAGGGTTCCACGGCGGCGTCGTACTGGATCGGACCCTCGATCAGCAGGTCGGGGTGCAGCTCGCGGACGATCTCGGTGGCCTTGCGCACCTTGTCGACGTCCACTCCGGAGCCGGACGTGCCGGTGGAGTACGAGAGCATCGCGATCCGCGGCTCGACGCCGAAGGCGGCGGCGGTGGCCGCCGACTGGACGGCGATGTCCGCGAGCTGCTCGGCGCCCGGGTCCGGGTTGACCGCGCAGTCCCCGTAGACGAGGACCTTGTCGGCCAGACACATGAAGAAGACCGAGGAGACGATGGAGGCGTCGGGCTTCGTCTTGATGATCTCGAAGGCCGGGCGGATCGTCGCGGCGGTGGAGTGCACCGAGCCGGAGACCATGCCGTCGGCCAGGCCCTCCTGGACCATCAGGGTGCCGAAGTAGTTGACGTCGGTGACCACGTCGTGGGCCAGCTCGACGGTCATGCCCTTGTGGGAGCGAACCTGGGCGTAGTACTCGGCGAATCGTTCCCGCAGGGGAGAGGTCGCCGGGTCGATCAGCTGGGCCCCCGAGATGTCGATGCCCAGGTCGGCGGCCTTCTTCACGATCGCCTGCTCCTCGCCGAGCAGGGTCAGGTCACAGACCCCGCGCCGCAACACCACGTCCGCGGCGCGCAGCACCCGCTCCTCGGTGCCCTCGGGCAGCACCACACGGCGGCGCTCGGAACGGGCCCGCTCCAGCAGCTCGTGCTCGAACATCATCGGGGTGACGCGCTCGGAACGCGCCACCGACAACAGGTCGCGCAGCTCGGCGGTGTCCACGTGACGCTCGAACAGGCCGAGCGCGGTCTCCAGCTTGCGCGGGGTCGCCGAGTTCAACCGGCTCTGCAGCGAGAAGAGTTCCGCGGCCGTGGGAAAGCTGTTGCCGGCGACCGAGACCACCGGGGTGCCCGGCGCGAGCTTCGAGGCCAGCGTCAGCACGGCCGGCGTCGGCCGCTCGTTGAGCGTCAGCAGCACGCCGGCGATCGGCGGGGTGCCGGAGGTGTGCGCGGCCAGCGCGCCCACGAGCAGGTCGGAACGGTCTCCGGGGGTGACCACCAGACATCCGGGGGTCAGCGCGTTGAGGAAGTTCGGCAGCATCGCCCCGCCGAAGACGAAGTCCACCGCGTCGCGCGCCAGCCCGGCCTCGTCGCCCAGCAGCACCTCGCCGCCGAGCGCGCGGGTGATCTCGGCGACGGTCGGCGCGGAGAGCGACTTGTCGTCCGGCAGCACGTAGCAGGGCACCGGCATCCTGGCGGCCAGTCGCCCGGCGATGTGGTCCCGGTCCTCGGCCGCCACCCGGTTCACGACCATCGCCACGACGTGGCAGCCCAGGCTCTCGTACGCCCGGTACGCGTTGCGGGTCTCGGCGCGCACGGCCTCGGCGGGGTGCTTGGTACCGCCCACGACGGGCACGACCACGGCCCCCAGCTCATTGGCGAGGCGGGCGTTCAGCGCGAGCTCGTCCGGGAGGTTGGTGTCGGCGTAGTCGGTGCCGAGGACGAGCATGACCTCGTAGTCCCGGGCCACCCGGTGGTAGCGGTCGACGAGCCGGGAGACCAATTCGTCGGTACCCTTCTCGGCCTGGATGGCCCAGGCCTCGTGGTACTCCATGCCGTAGGCCGTCGCCGCGTCCTGGTCGATCCGGTAGCGGGCCTTCAACAGGTCGAAGAGCCGGTCCGGGGCGTCGTGCAACAACGGACGGTAGACGCCGACCCGGGCTGTCTGGCGGGTCAGCAGCTCCATGATTCCCAGCTCGACGACCTGCCGGCCGTCCCCCCGCTCGATACCGGTCACGTACACGCTGCGCGTCACGCGTGCTCTCCGTCCATGTGTCGCCGCGGCGCGGTTCCTGGGCGCCGCGCGCGGATCTCCGAGTCGGTTGCCCCGGTTGATTTGGGCTTGACCTCTTGACAATACCTCTGCGGGCAGATAGGTCGCCCGCCGGGAAAAAGGCCTGTCCAGGGGGGCCGAAAGGCCCGTCGGGGGTAGTGGCGCGTAGAGCGACCCACCCTCGGCCCGTGGAACAATCGGACAGGCTTCATCAATACGCCCTTCATATGTACGGCCGTGTGCCCGCACGCGTACGGCCAGGTACGACCAGGAGCAGGAGACACAGCACGATGCGTATCGGAGTTCTCACCGCAGGCGGCGACTGCCCGGGCCTCAACGCTGTCATCCGGTCGGTCGTACACCGCGCCGCAGTCGGCCACGGAGACGAGATCATCGGCTTCGAGGACGGTTTCAAGGGCCTCCTCGACGGCAACTTCCGCCCGCTCGACATCAATGCCGTCAGCGGCATTCTCGCGCGCGGCGGCACGATTCTCGGCTCAGCGCGCATGGAGCGGGCGCGCCTGCACGAAGCCGCCGAGAACGCCCGCGAACTGGCGACCCGCTACGGCATCGACGCGCTCATCCCGATCGGCGGGGAAGGCACGCTCACCGCCGCCCGGATGCTGTCGGAAGCGGGGATGCCGGTCGTCGGAGTGCCGAAGACCATCGACAACGACATCTCCTCCACGGACCGCACCTTCGGCTTCGACACCGCCGTCATGGTCGCGACCGAGGCCATCGACCGCCTCAAGACCACCGCCGAGTCCCACCAGCGCGTGATGGTCGTCGAGGTCATGGGGCGCCACGCCGGCTGGATCGCCCTGGAGTCCGGCATGGCCGGCGGCGCCCACGGGATCTGTCTGCCGGAGCGCCCCTTCGAGGTGGACGCGCTGGTGAAGATGGTGGAGGAGCGGTTCGCCCGCGGCAAGAAGTTCGCCGTCATCTGCGTCGCCGAGGGCGCGCACCCGGCCGAGGGCTCCATGCCGTACGAGAAGGGCGCCATCGACGCGTACGGTCACGAGCGCTTCGCCGGCATCGGCAACCGTCTCGCGGTCGAGCTGGAGCGGCGCCTGGGCAAGGAGGCCCGCCCGGTCATCCTCGGCCACGTCCAGCGCGGCGGCACCCCGACCGCGTACGACCGCGTGCTCGCCACCCGCTTCGGCTGGCACGCCGTCGAGGCCGTCCACCGGGGCGAGTACGGCAACATGACCGCGCTGCGCGGCACCGACATCGTGATGGCCCCGCTGGCGCACGCCGTCACCGAGCTGAAGACGGTCCCGGAGGACCGCATGTATGAGGCCGAGTCCGTCTTCTGACCGGGACCGGTGACCGGCCCGTGCGAGCGGGACCCGCGTCCCGCCCGCACGAGCGGGACCCACGTCCCGACATCGCGCGCCGAACGGCCCCGGTCGAGTCCCTCCGCGGCCCGGCCGGGGCCGTCTCGGCCCGTCCCCGGACCGCCCGGAACGCGTCCTATTCCGCGCCGCCGGCGATGGCCCAGAAGCGGTTCACGATGTCCGCGAGGTACTCCCGGCCGGAATCGCCCGTCCCGGCGGTGCCCTCACCGCCGCCCCAGCTCAGGGTCGCGACCATGCGGGACTGGTACTCGCCGTGCAGCCGCTCCAGCACCCGTTCCAGGTGCGCCTTCGGCACCGGCAGCATCTTGGACAGCGGTTTCCCGTAGGCCTGCCAGCGGGTGGTGACCGCGCTGCGCAGCAGATCGGCCAGTTCCTCGTGCTTGCCGGTCGCCGTCACGAACTGGGCCAGGGTCAGTCCCAGCGTCGAGGCGAGGGCGGCGGACTGCCGCTCGTTCCCCTTCCAGCGGCCGGTGTCCTCCATTTTCTGGTAGGAGTTCGTCTCCAAACCGATGCGCCGGGCCAATTCCTCGGCGGCCATCCCCCTGGCCATTCGATGCTCCCGCAGGGTGATCGGCTCGGCGATGAGTTCCCCGGGGGAACACCAGAGCACGCCGGCGAGCGCCGTGAGCTCGGTGGAAGTGGGTGAGACCTCGCCCCGCTCCCAGGCCATCACGGTTTCGGGCGCGACAGTCAGTCCGTACTGGGCGCGCAGGCCATAAGCGACGTGGCCGGGCGCCATGCCCAGGGCCGCGCGCAGACGACGCGCGGCGGGGGCATTGAAGGGGGGGCTGGAGTGCACAAGCACACCGTAGGAGTGGCCAAGGCGTGGCGACTACAGACCATTCAAACAAGCTGATAACTCGTAGGAAAGTCCTATGGAAATCGGGGCTTTATGCCGGTTTCCTGGCGACTGTCCGGTAATCGGGGTCGTCGGAAGATCCATTTACAGGGTACGGATTCAGCCACTCCATTTCGCCGCTACCCCCGTACTTGTTGAGTGATCCCCGTCACAGGGCGTGAACCGGCCATGCGGCCGGTCCGTGATCCCTTTCGGGGCCCTCGCCCACGGGGGTGGCGAGGGCCCCGAAAAAAGGGGGGTGTCCCTACGGCCTGAACCAGACCGTCGCCATCGGCGGCAGCGTCAGTCGCAGGCTCGCCGACCGCCCCTGCGCCGGAACCGGATCGGGCCGCAGCGACTGGAGGTGCCGCACACCGCTGCCGCCGTACCGCTCCTCGTCGGTGTTCAGGACCTCCCGCCACAGCGGGACCTCCTCCGGCACCCCGAGCCGGTAGCCGTGACGCACCACCGGCGAGAAGTTCGACACCGCCAACAACTGCGAGCCGTCCTGCGCGAACCGCAGGAACGCGAAGACGTTGTCGTCGGCCGCGTCCGCCTCCACCCAGGCGAAGCCCTCCGGCACCGTGTCCCGCTCCCACAGCGCGGGCGCCGCCGTGTACGCGCGGTTCAGGTCCCGCACCAGGGTGCGCACACCGCGGTGATCACCGGCCGCCGGATAGGACTCGTCCAGCACCCACCAGTCGGGCCCGTACGTCTCGGACCACTCCGACCCCTGCGCGAACTCCTGTCCCATGAAGAGCAGCTGCTTGCCCGGGTGGGCCCACATGAAGCCCAGGTACGCGCGGTGCGCCGCCCGCTGCTGCCACCAGTCACCCGGCATCTTCGACACCAGCGAGCGCTTGCCGTGCACCACCTCGTCGTGCGAGATCGGCAGCACGTAGTTCTCGCTGTACGCGTACACCATCGCGAAGGTCATGTCGTGGTGGTGGTACTTGCGGTGCACCGGCTCCTTCGACACGTACCGCAGCGTGTCGTGCATCCAGCCCATGTTCCACTTCAGGCCGAAGCCCAGCCCGCCCGCGTCCGTCGGCCGGGTCACGCCCTCCCACGCCGTGGACTCCTCCGCGATCGTCACCACGCCCGGGCAACGCCGGTACACCGTCGCGTTCATCTCCTGGAGCAGGGCCACCGCGTCCAGGTTCTCCCGGCCGCCCTGCTCGTTCGGCGTCCACTCGCCCTCGGAGCGCGAGTAGTCCAGGTAGAGCATCGAGGCGACCGCGTCCACCCGCAGGCCGTCCACGTGGAACTCCTGGCACCAGTACACCGCGTTCGCCACGAGGAAGTTGCGGACCTCCTTGCGCCCGTAGTCGAACTCCAGCGTCCCCCAGTCCGGGTGCGCCGCCCGCTGCGGGTCGTGGTGCTCGTACAGCGGCCGGCCGTCGAACTCGGCGAGCGCCCACTCGTCGCGCGGGAAGTGCGCGGGCACCCAGTCGACGATCACCCCGATCCCGGCCCGGTGCAGCGCGTCCACCAGGAACCGGAAGTCGTCCGGGGTGCCCATCCGCGACGTCGGCGCGAAGAATCCGGTGACCTGGTAGCCCCAGGAACCGCCGAAGGGGTGCTCCGCGACCGGCATCAGCTCCACGTGCGTGAAGCCGAGCTCCTTGACGTACGCCGGGAGCTGTTCGGCCAGCTGCCGGTACGACAGCCCCGGCCGCCACGACGCGAGGTGCAGCTCGTACACGGACAGCGGGGCCTGGTGCGGCGGCCGGAGCCCGCGCGTGGCCATCCACTCCGTGTCCTGCCACGTGTGGTGCGAGGCGGTGACCACCGACGCGTTCGCCGGCGGGACCTCCGCGTACCGCGCCATCGGGTCGGCGCGCACGGTGTGGCTGCCGTCCGGGCGCGTGATGTCGTACTTGTACATGGTGCCCTCGCCGACACCGGGCAGGAACAGCTCCCACACCCCGGTCGAGCCCAGCGAACGCATGGGGTACGCCACGGAGTCCCAGTACGAGAAGTCGCCGGTGACCCGCACCCCCTGGGCGTTCGGCGCCCACACCGTGAACCGGGTGCCGGCCACGCCCTGGTGCTCCATCGGCTCCGAGCCCAGCGCCGTCCACAGCTCTTCGTGCCGGCCCTCGCCGATCAGGTGCAGGTCCAACTCGCCGAGCGCCGGCAGGAACCGGTACGGGTCGTGGACCTCGATCTCGTCGCTGTCGTAGGCCACCAGGAGCCGGTACTCCGGCACGCCGGACAACGGCAACAGCCCGGAGAACAACCCGTCCCCCTCGTCGAACAACTCGGCGCGCAGTCCCTTGCCGAGGACCGTCACCGCCTTCGCGTAAGGGCGCAGCACCCGGAAGGCCACCCCGCCGCGGTGTGCCCGGGCGCCGAGCACCGCGTGCGGGTCGTGGTGACGGCCCTCCAGCAGCCGGGCCCGTTCCTCGGCCCCCAGCGCGGGCGCCGGCCGGACCCCGTGGGGTGGCGCGGCCTTGCGGGCCCGGGGCGCGCGGGCCTTCCGAACGGGCTCGGGGGTGACCCCGGATTCGTCGCGGACGGTCGGTGACGGCTGTCGTGCGGCGCTCACGCGAGCGGCCTCCTCGGGGGCTTCGGATGGGGGGTGGTGGAGCCTGGGGTGGTCGGCGGGGTCACGGGGTGTCCCGGCCGGTGAGCGGGCCGCTGTGGTTCGGACAGTCGCCGGATCGCCGCCATCGGGACGTGCAGCCAGTCGGGGCGGTGCCGGGACTCGTAGCGGGCCTCGTACACCGCCTTGTCGGTCTCGTACGCGCGCAGCAGCACGGGGTCCTCGCGCGGGTCCCGGCCGCTGGTGCGGGCGTAGCCCTCGCAGTACGCCGCCCGGCAGGCGTCCGCCCAGGCGGGGGCGAACGGCCGGTGGGAGCGGGCCGCGTAGTCGAAGGAGCGCAGTATCCCGGCGATGTCCCGCACCGCCGGTTCGGGTCGCCGCCGGTCGGCCAGCGGCCTGGCCGGCTCGCCCTCGAAGTCGATCAGCGCCCAACTGCCCTCGACGGTGCGCAGGGTCTGGCCCAGGTGCAGGTCCCCGTGGATGCGCTGGGCGGACACCCCGCCGCCCCGCGAGGCGGCCAGGGCGTCGAAGGCGCCGCGCAGCCCCGCCTCGTACGGTCGCAGCGCGGGCACCTCCCTGGCGGTCGCGGCCAGTCGGGCCGTCATCCCGGCGGCGAGCCGCGCGGTCTGTTCCGGCCCCAGCGCGACGGTGGGCAGGGCGCCGGCGAGGGCGTCGTGCACCTCGGCTGTGGCCCGGCCCAGGGCGTGGGCCTCGGCGGTGAAGTCGGCCCCGGCGCCGAGCCGGCGCAGTGCGAGCTGCCAGCCGTCGTCGGAGCCGCGCAGGTACGGCTGGAGCACGCCCAGGGTCAACGGTTCGGCGCCGGGCAGGTCGGCCTCGTACCAGGCGACCGGCGCGGGCACCCGGGCACAGCCCGCGGCGGCCAGCGCCCTGGGCAGCTCCAGGTCCGGGTTGACTCCCGGGCCGACCCGGCGGAACACCTTGAGGATGTACGAATCCCCGTAGATCAGCGAGGAGTTGGTCTGTTCCCCGGACAGCGGCCGGGGCGTCGGCGCGGCCGGGATCAGGGCTCCCGGGTCCCGCTCGAAGCGCAACGGGCCGAGCGTTCCGGGGGAGCGCAATCGTTCCAGCAGCAGCGCCGCGAGCCGCGGATCGCCGAGTCCCTCGTAGACGGCCTGCCCGGCGTACGGCCCCTGTTCCGCGTGCCCGATCAGGGCGGGCGCGAGCGCCGGCGGCAGGTTCGGGCGTACCCCGAGCAGGAGTTGGTAGCAGTCCGAGCTGCCCTCGGCGTCCACGCCGACGAGCAGGTGCAGCAACCCGGGGGAGGCCCCGGGTGGCAGGAGTTCGACGGCCGAGACCAGACGAAGGCGCGTGATGGCGCGCCCCTTTCCGGCGAACCAGCGCTGCCTCGGAAGCCAGTTGCGCAGCATGGGTTCGAGCGGTCCGATGGGGACCGCGGCCAGGCTGCCCTGGCGACTCCGGGCGGATGCAGCCTCCGACATGGCGTCGCGTCCTTTCCCCGGGCCGTCACAGAATGCGCAGAGTGTCCCGGATGGCGATGGTTGCTGTCCGGCGGTGAACGAGTGTCGGGCCATGGATGATCCGTACAGGGGCGGGCGATTGACCCATTCGCGCGCCTTTTGCTCTTCGGGTCGCTCTTCGGGTCGTTCCTCGGGCTCGGTTCGCCCCGGGGCGCGGCAGCCCGACTCGCGGGGTCGTACGTGCTCGAAAGCGCGGTTGTGGCACGTTCCTTCGCGCGTTCGACCCCGTTCCGCGGGCGTGCGCCTTCGGCTCGCTCGCCCGGTGCCGACGTCGGTTCACGTCGGCTCCGGTGGGAGCGAAGGCCCCGCGTACTACTCGGTGCGGAGCCGGAACCAGTAGAAGCCGTGTCCCGCCAGGGTCAGCAGGTACGGCCACTCGCCGATCGGCGGGAAGCGCACGTCACCCGTGAGCTCCACCGGAACCCGCCCGTTGAACGACCGCAGGTCCAGCTCGGTGGGCTGCGCGAAGCGCGAGAAGTTGTGCACGCACAGCACCAGGTCGTCCCCGTACTCGCGAAGGAACGCGAGTACCGCCGGGTTCGACGACGGCAGTTCGGTGTACGAGCCGAGACCGAAGGCGGGGTTCGCCTTGCGGATCTCGATCAGCCTGCGGGTCCAGTGCAGCAACGACGAGGGCGATGCCATGGCCGCCTCGACATTGGTGACCTGGTACCCGTGGACCGGGTCCATGATGACCGGCAGGTTCAGCCTGCCCGGATCGCACGAGGAGAAACCGGCGTTGCGGTCCGGGGTCCACTGCATGGGGGTCCGGACGCCGTCCCGGTCGCCCAGCCAGATGTTGTCGCCCATGCCGATCTCGTCGCCGTAGTAGAGCACCGGCGAACCGGGCAGCGACAGCAACAGGGCGGTGAACAGCTCCATCTGGTTGCGGTCGTTGTCCAGGAGCGGGGCGAGCCGGCGTCGGATGCCGATGTTGGCGCGCATCCGGGGGTCCTTGGCGTACTCGGCGTACATGTAGTCGCGCTCTTCGTCCGTGACCATTTCGAGGGTGAGCTCGTCGTGGTTGCGCAGGAAGATGCCCCACTGGCAGCGGTCCGGGATCGCCGGGGTCTTGGCCAGGATTTCCGAGACGGGGTAGCGGGACTCTCTTCGCACCGCCATGAAGATGCGCGGCATGACGGGGAAGTGGAAGGCCATGTGGCATTCGTCCCCGCCCTTCGTGAAGTCGCCGAAGTAGTCGACGACGTCCTCGGGCCACTGGTTGGCCTCCGCGAGGAGGACCGTGTCGGGGTAGTGCGCGTCGATCTCGGCGCGGACCCGCTTGAGGAGGGTGTGGGTGCGCGGCAGGTTCTCGCAGTTCGTGCCCTCCTCGGCGTACAGGTAGGGCACGGCGTCGAGCCGGAAACCGTCGATGCCGAGGTCCAGCCAGAAGCGGAGCGCCGAGATGATCTCCTCGACCACGGCCGGGTTCTCGTAGTTGAGGTCCGGCTGGTGCGAGAAGAAGCGGTGCCAGTAGTACTGCTTGCGTACCGGGTCGTACGTCCAGTTGGAGGTCTCGGTGTCGACGAAGATGATGCGGGCGTCCTGGTACTGCTTGTCGTTGTCGGCCCACATGTAGTAGTCGCCGTACGGACCGTCGGGGTCCTTGCGGGACTGCTGGAACCACTCGTGCTGATCGCTGGTGTGGTTCATGACGAAGTCGATGATCACCCGCATGCCGCGCTGGTGCGCGGCGTCCACGAACTCCACGAAGTCGGCGAGGTCGCCGAACTCGGGGAGTACCGAGGTGTAGTCGGAGACGTCGTAGCCCCCGTCGCGGAGGGGTGAGGCGAAGAACGGCGGCAGCCAGAGGCAGTCGACGCCCAACCACTGGAGGTAGTCGAGCTTGGCGGTGAGCCCCTTGAGGTCACCCACGCCGTCGCCGTTGCTGTCGTGGAAGGAGCGGACGAGCACTTCGTAGAAGACCGCCCGCTTGAACCAGTCGGGATCGCGGTCCTTGGCGGGGGTGTCCTCGAACGTGTCGTGGACGGGATCGTTGATCATCATGTGATGGGTGACCCTCCGGTGGGCGGGGACGGTCGCAGAGCGGCCAGTACGTGCGCGGGCGTGCGGCCCGGCTCTAGGCGCACGTAGTTCGCCCTGCCCCAGTGATAGGTCTCGCCGGTGAGCTCGTCGCGCACCGCGAGGGACCCGTGCCAGTCGAGGCCGAGTACCGGCATGTCCAACGAGACCGTCGCCTCCTGGGTGTGGTGCGGATCGAGGTTGACGACCACCAGTACGGAATTGGCTCCGGCGTGCTTCGAATAGGCGATCACCTGTTCGTTGTCGGTCGAATGGAAGTGGATGTCGCGGAGCTGCTGGAGGGCCGGGTTGCGCCGGCGCAGTCGGTTCAGGGCCGTGATCAGCGGGGCGATGGTCAGCCCGTCCCGATCGGCGGCCGCCCAGTCGCGTGGCCGGAACTCGTACTTCTCGGAATTCAGGTACTCCTCGCTGCCCTCCTTGACGGGGGTGTTCTCGCAGAGCTCGTAGCCGGCGTAGACGCCCCAGGCGGGGGACAGGGTGGCGGCGAGTACGGCCCGCACCTCGAAGGCCGGGCGACCGCCGTGCTGAAGGTACGCGTGGAGGATGTCGGGGGTGTTGACGAAGAAATTCGGCCGCATGACGGAGGCCGAACGGTCCCCCGACAGTTCGGTCAGGTACTCGGTCAGCTCGGCCTTGGTGTTGCGCCACGTGAAGTACGTGTACGACTGCTGGAAGCCGACCGCCGCGAGCGCGCGCATCATCGCGGGACGGGTGAAGGCCTCGGCGAGGAAGATCACGTCGGGGTCGGACTTGTTGATGTCCGCGATCACC
Organism: Streptomyces sp. WM4235; assembly: GCF_001279725.1. Classification (GTDB taxonomy): domain Bacteria; phylum Actinomycetota; class Actinomycetes; order Streptomycetales; family Streptomycetaceae; genus Streptomyces. Next base: position 85,518 of record NZ_LGDE01000112.1, read on the forward strand.
TTCTGCCAGAAGACGACAGGCTTGGTGTGCGGATTGTCGACCCTGAAGATCCGCACGCCGTGATCCATCCAGTGGCGCAGGATCCGGACCGTTTCCTCGACGATGCCGGCCATGTCGGTGTCGAAGTGGATCGGGTGGATGTCCTGGTACTTCTTCGGCGGGTTCTCGGCGTAGGCGATCGTCCCGTCGGCGCGTTGGCGGAACCACTCCGGGTGCTTCTCCACCCACGGGTGGTCGGGGGAACACTGGAGCGCGAAGTCCAGCGCGATCTCCATCCCCAGCTCGCGGGCGCGCGCGACGAAGGCGTCGAAGTCCTCGATGGTGCCCAGTTCGGGGTGGACGGCGTCGTGACCGCCCTCGGTGGAACCGATCGCCCAGGGCACACCGGGATCCCAACTACCGGCGGACAGCGTGTTGTTCGGCCCCTTGCGCCATGTGCTCCCGATGGGGTGGATCGGCGGCAGGTACACGACGTCGAAGCCCATGGCGGCGATGGCCGGCAGCCGCTCGGCGGCGCTCCGGAAGGTCCCGCTGACCGGGGCCGAGCCGGGCTCCAGCACCGCTCCCTCGGAGCGCGGGAACATCTCGTACCAGGAACCGAACAGGGCCCGCTTGCGCTCGACGAGCAGCGGCAGGGCCTTCGCGGCGGTGACCAGCTCCCGCAGGGGCCGCTTGGCGAGGGCCGCCACCACCTCGGGCGCGAGGGCGGCGGCGTGCCGCTCGGCGGGGGCCCGCTCCTCGTCGCGCATGACCTCGGCGGCGGCCAGCACGTCGGCCCGGCCGTCCCGCTTGGGGATCTTCGCGGCGGCCCGCTCGTGGAGCTCGGCGCCTTCGAGGAGGGTCAGGCCGGCGTCGATCCCGGCGGGGATCTTCACGGCCGCGTGGGCCCGCCAGGTGGCGAGCGGGTCGCTCCACGCCTCGACGGTGTACGTCCACCTCCCCTCGACCTCGGCGGACACCCGGGCCCCCCACCGGTCGGTGCCGGGGGCGAGCTCGCGCAGCGGTACGGGAGGCCGCAGCCGCCCGCTCGGATCTCGGAGTACGACGTGGGCGGAGACGGCGTCGTGGCCCTCGCGGAACACGGTGGCCGAGATCTCGAAGACCTCGTCCACAACCGCCTTCGCGGGTCTGGCGCCGCAGTCGACGGCGGGGCGGACGTCCAGCACGGGAATGCGACCGATCATGATGGGATCACCTGGGGGCAGTTCGCAGGGCTCGGTGACAACGGACCGACTGTCTGGGCAGCCGGCAGTGCACGCTCTGTTCGCTCTGTTTCTAGCCGCTCGGAAGACGGCTGCGCTGCGGGCATGGCCGCTCCTGTCCGCGTTCACTCGGGTGGCGGGAGGTGGGCGGGGTTGCCTCCGGACGGAGTCCGGGGCCTGGTGCGCCGTGCGTGTACCCGGGGAGCCCTTCCCACTCTGGTCCCGCCCAACCCGGGTGCCCGGTTAACTACTCGTACGTAGTGGCACGCGGATCACCAAGGGCCGGATCGACATCGGTCGAGGCTCCGTCAAGTCGGCGAGGACCGACTGATGTACAGCGGCACACCCCCTGTCCCAGTTGCCTCACGGGCCCCGCAGACACCCTTGTTCCGCTTCGTCGGGCCCGCGCATCTCGTGTGCCCCGGCAAGCGCCGGGACACGCGGCCGGGCGGACCGCGGGGCAGGGATCCGGCCGGAATCGCACCCCCCGCGGCGGACCGGAGCGGGCGGCCCGCGGCGGGCGTGCCGGCCGGTCGCCGGCCGTCTGCGGCCCTCCCCCGACGACCCGTTGGAGGCCCGGCCCGACGAGGCGCCATGGCCGGGCGACGAGGGCGCCGCTAGCCTTCCGGGGGTCGAAGCGCGGGTGCACAGCGTGGTGCGACCGCTCCGATCCGTCATCCCCTGCGAAGGTGGAACACGTGAAGGCTATCCGTCGATTCACCGTGCGCCCCGTCCTCCCCGAACCCCTTCTGCCGCTCGCCGACCTCGCGCGCAACCTGCGCTGGTCTTGGCACGCGGAAACCCGCGAACTCTTCCAATCCGTCGACCCCGAAGGCTGGCAGGCCGCCGGCGGCGACCCCGTCCGACTGCTCGGCGCGGTACCCGCCGCCCGGCTGGAGGAACTGGCCGGCGACCGCCGGTTCCTGCGCCGGCTCGCCGTGGCCGCCGCCGACCTCGACGACTACGTCCACGGCGGGAGGTGGTACCAGAGCCACGAGGGCGACGGCGGGCTCCCCGCGGGCATCGCCTACTTCTCCCCCGAGTTCGGCATCACCGCAGCCCTGCCGCAGTACTCCGGCGGCCTCGGGATCCTCGCCGGCGACCACCTCAAGGCCGCCAGCGACCTCGGCGTCCCGCTCATCGGAGTGGGCCTGCTCTACCGTCACGGCTACTTCCGCCAGTCGCTCTCCCGCGACGGCTGGCAGCAGGAGCACTACCCCGTCCTCGACCCCAACGAGCTGCCCGTCGCCCTGATCCGCGAGGAGGACGGCAGCCCCGCCCGGGTGGCACTCGCCCTGCCCGGCGGCCGCGCGTTGCACGCGCACATCTGGCAGGCCCGCGTCGGGCGGGTGCCGCTGCTGCTCCTCGACTCCGACGTCGAGGACAACGACACCGCCGCCCGCGAGGTGACCGACCGGCTCTACGGCGGCGGCAGCGACCACCGGCTGCTCCAGGAGATGCTGCTCGGCATCGGAGGCGTCCGCGCGGTCCGCACGTACTGCCGGCTCACCGGCCATCCCGACCCCGAGGTCTTCCACACCAACGAGGGGCACGCCGGGTTCCTCGGACTCGAACGCATAAGGGAACTGGGAGGAGAGCCGGGGCTCGGCTTCGACGCCGCCGTCGAGGCGGTCCGCGCCGGAACCGTGTTCACCACGCACACCCCCGTCCCCGCCGGCATCGACCGCTTCGAGCGGTCCCTGGTCGCCCGGCACTTCGGCGAGGGCGGCGAACTGGCCGGCGTGCCCGTGGACCGGATCCTCGAACTGGGCGCCGAGTCCTACCCCGGCGGCGACCCCGGGGTGTTCAACATGGCCGTCATGGGGCTGCGCCTGGCCCAGCGCGCCAACGGCGTCTCCACCCTGCACGGGGCCGTCAGCCGGGGCATGTTCGCCGGCCTGTGGCCGGGCTTCGACCCCGCCGACGTCCCCATCACCTCCGTCACCAACGGGGTGCACGCGCCGACCTGGGTGGCCCCCGAGGTCATCCGGCTCGGCGCCCGGCAGATCGGCGCCGGCCGGACCGAGGACGCGCTGTCGGTCGGCGGCTCCCCGCGCTGGGACGCCGTCGCCGGGATCGGGGACCAGGAGGTCTGGGACCTGCGCCGGGTCCTGCGCGAGCAACTGGTCCAGGAGGTCCGCGACCGGCTGCGCGCCTCCTGGAAGCAGCGCGGCGCCGCCGACGCCGAACTGGGCTGGGTGGACTCCGTCCTCGACCCGGACGTGCTGACCATCGGCTTCGCCCGCCGGGTGCCCTCCTACAAGCGGCTCACGTTGATGCTCCGCGACCCCGAGCGGCTGCGCAGGCTGCTGCTGGACCCGGAGCGGCCCGTTCAGATCGTCGTCGCGGGCAAGGCGCACCCGGCCGACGACGGCGGGAAGCGGCTCGTCCAGGAACTGGTGCGGTTCTCCGACGACCCGCGCGTGCGCCACCGCATCGTCTTCCTGCCCGACTACGGCATGGCCATGGCCCAGAAGCTCTACCCGGGCTGCGACGTCTGGCTGAACAACCCGCTGCGCCCCCTGGAGGCCTGCGGCACGAGCGGGATGAAGGCCGCGCTGAACGGCTGCCTCAACCTCTCCGTGCTGGACGGCTGGTGGGACGAGTGGTTCGAGCCCGACTTCGGCTGGGCGATCCCCACCGCCGACGGGATCGGGACGGACGAGGAGCGCCGTGACGACCTGGAGGCCAACGCCCTCTACGAGTTGATCGAGAGCCGGGTCGCGCCCCGCTTCTACGACCGGGCCGGGCACACCGGCCTCCCGACGCGCTGGATCGAGATGGTCCGGCGCACCCTGGTGTCACTGGGGCCGAAGGTGCTCGCGGGACGCATGGTCCGCGAGTACGTGGAACGGCTCTACGCACCGGCCGCGCTCTCCCACCGCGCCCTCACCCCGGAGACCGCCCGCGACCTCGCCGACTGGAAGGGCCGGGTCCGCGGCTCCTGGCCGAGGGTCGGCGTCGAGCACGTGGAGGCCCTGGCCGCCGCGCCCGTCGGCGGCACCGCCGAACTCGGGGCCACGCTCACCCTCCGGGTACGGGTGGCCCTCGACTCCCTCGCGCCCGAGGACGTCGAGGTCCAGGCGGTCGCGGGCCGGGTCGACCCCCAGGACGTCATCCAGGGCGGCCGGTCCTTCCCGCTCAAGGCCGCCGCCGGACCGGACCTGGAGGGCCGCTGGGTGTACGAGGGCCCGCTCGCGCTCGACCGGACGGGTCCCTTCGGCTACACCGTGCGGATCCTGCCCGCGCACCCGCTGCTGGCGACCCCGGCCGAACTGGGCCTGGTCGCCGGGCCGGCGGACACCGACGCGGGGGGCGGCGTCCTGCTGCGCTGACCGCCGCTCAGGGGACGGGCGGCGGATCGACCAGCCGCCCGTCCTCCACCAGCATCCCGGCCCGCTTCACGGTGCGCAGGATCGGGACCAGCTCCACCTGCCGGATGCCGTCGACCGCGCCGATCCGCTCGGTGAGGTACGTGTACAACGCGTCGGTGTCCCGGCACACCACCACCGCGAGCAGATTCGCCGAGCCGGTGACCGCCGCCGCGAACGGCACCTCGGGGTGCTCGCCTATCGCCGCGCCCACCCGGGCCAGCCGGGCCGGGTCCACGGTCAGGAGCATCGCCGCCTCCGCCTCGTACCCGAGCGTCGCCGGCACGATCTCCACGTCGAAGTAGACCGCCCCCATGTCCCGCAACCGGTCCAGCCGGCGCCGGGCGGTGGACTCCGACAGCCCGGTGGCGCGGGCCAGTTCCGGATAGCCGGCGCGGCCGTCCTGCCCCAGCACGGCCAGCATCGCCAGCTCCGCCTCGTCCAGCGCGTACCGGTCCTGATCCGGCAGCGGCGGCTGCCGCTCCAGCGCCGCCACCTGGTCCGGGCGCAGCGCGTCGATGCCGAACCAGCGCTCGGGCCCGCCCGTGAACATCCGCAGGATGGTGTGCGCGCTCACCCCGATCACCCGGCGGGTGCGCGGGAGCTTCTCCAGCAGCAGGACGTCTCGGTCCTGGCGGGTCCGGGCCTTGGTCATGCAGTGGATCTCGGTGCCGCCGGAGTTGAGGGTGACCCAGGCGATGTCCGGCCGGCGGGACAGCGCCTCCGCGACGGCGAGCGCGGCGTCCGGCGTGCACTGCACCCGCAGCCAGGACTCGAACAGCCCGACGCGGCTGCCCAGCGGCAGCCCGACCACCCGGACCAGGCCCGTGGTGCGCATCCGGCGGTAGCGGCGCACCACCGTCTGGTCGGAGACCTCCAGCACCTCGGCGAGCCGGCTGAAGGAGGCCCGCCCGTCGATCATGAGGGCCTGCACGAGCGCCAGGTCGAGGTGGTCCATCTCGGCGGAACCGGCCAGAGGCTGCATGGTTTCCATCATCGCAGAGCCTCCGACGAGTGAAATCCGGCAGCGGAAGCCCGCTGGATGGTTGGTCCGGACGGGTGACCGCGACTCTGGTGGCACACCTCATCTGCTCTTGATCCGGAGAACCCCCATGCGTAAATGGCTGCCCTTGACGGCCGTGAGCCTCGGAGCCTTCATGCTCCTGGTCGACGTCACCATCGTGACCGTCGCGCTCCCGGACATGGCCACCGACATGAACACCGGTTTCGCCGGACTCCAGTGGGTGATGGACATCTACGCCCTCGCGCTCGCCGCACTGCTGCTCGGCGCGGGCTCCCTCGCCGACCGGATCGGCCGCCGCCGCGTCTACCTCGGCGGACTCGCCGTCTTCGCCGCCGCCTCCCTGGCCTGCGGCCTGGCCACCGGCCCCGTCCTGCTGATCGCCTTCCGCGCCGTGCAGGGCATAGGCGGCGCGGCGATGTTCGCCACCACCATGGCCCTGCTCAGCAGCGCCTACCAGGGCCGCGACCGGGGGATCGCCTTCGGCGTCTGGGGCGCGGTCAACGGCGCGGCCGCCGCGGCCGGACCGATCATCGGCGGGCTGCTGACCGAGCACTTCGGGTGGCGCTGGATCTTCTTCATCAACCTGCCCGTCTGCGCCCTGGCCGTCTGGGTCACCCTCAAGGCCGTCGCCGAGTCCCGCAACCCGCACGCCAAGGGCCTCGACCTGCCCGGCATGGTCACCTTCACGGCGGGCGCCGGCATCGTCACCTACGCCCTCATCCGGGTCGCGGAGAACGGCTGGACCTCCGCCGCCACCCTCGGCCTGCTCGGCCTCGGCGCGGCCTGCTTCGCCGCCTTCGTCCTCGTCGAACTGCGCACCGCGCACCCGATGCTCGACCTCTCCCTCTTCCGCAGCCCGACCTTCGTCGCGGTGATGGCCGGCGGACTGCTGCTGTCCGGGGCCGCGTTCTCGTACCTCATGTACGTCTCGCTCTGGCTCCAGTCCGCCGAGGGGATGGGCCCGGTCCAGGCCGGACTGGTCCTGGTGCCGCTGAGCCTGGCCGCGTTCCTCGTCTCCGCGGTGGCCGGCCGACTGCTGCACGGCGCCCCCGCCCGACTGTCCATCGGCGGCGGGCTGCTGCTGATCGGGGCGGGCGCGCTGCTCCAGGCCTGGATGCTGGACGCGGGCGACGGCTGGACGGCGCTGGTGCCCGGACTGGTGCTGACCGGCGTGGGCGTCGGGATGGCCACCCCGCCGCTGGCCGCCGCCGCGATGGGGACCGTGGCCCCGGCCCGGGCCGGGATGGCCGGCGGCGCCCTGAACACCGCCCGCCAGCTGGGCAACGCCCTCGGCATCGCGGTGCTCGGCGCGCTCTTCCAGGCCGGTCTGACGAGCGGCCTCGCCGGCAGCGGGCAGCCGCACGGCACCGCCGAGGCCCTGGCCTCGGGCGGAGCGGGGCGGTTCCTCGCGGCCGGCCCGCAGGCCCGGGAGTGGGTGGAGGCCGCCTTCGCGAGCGGGCTCCGGGACACCTTCGTGGCCTCCGGGGTGATGGGTCTGGTGGGCGCGCTGGTGGTGGTCCTGCTGATCCGTCCCGCCCGGGGGACCGGGGCTTCGCTCCCGGCCCGGGCCAAGGGCTCGACGGGCTCGACCACCGAGCGGGCCTCCGCCTGAGCCGCCGAGGCCGTACGGCGACCCGCGCATCCGAACTCCGGGTGCGCGGGTCGCCGTACGTCCGGGGGCGTTCGTGTGCACGGGAGCGTCCGTATGTACGGGGGCGTTCGCGTGCCCGGGGGCGTCCGTATGTACGGGTGGTGGATGGGCGTACGACGGCCGTCCGGCCCGGTTGTCCGGTCCGGGAGGGTGAACCTTCGAACGCGCTGCGCATGCTGAATCGTTTCTGCTGATCGGCCCGCTCCTACGCTGCCCGCTGGATGTCTCCGGATCCGGCATCCAGCGACCAGAGAAACGGACTGCTCATGCGTGCTCGCACCACCGCCGCGGCCTTCCTAGGCGCCCTCGCGCTCGTCCTGCCGGCCTCCGGCCAGGCCATGGCCGACGACGACTACGACGGTCACCACACGCTCGGCCGCCTCTACTACGTCGTCGAGGACGAGGACGGCGACGAGTACACCCGACACATCAGCCCCTCGGACAACGACACCTGCTACGAGCTGACCGGAACCTCCCGGCACCAGCCGGCCACCGAGGCCTACAACCGCACCGAGTCGCTGGCGGTCCTCTTCGAGGGCCGCGGCTGCAACGGCCGGGCGGTGCGCACCCTGGCGCCGGGCGGCGGGGCGCACGACGTCGAGGCCCTCTCGGTCTACTTCCGGCCCACCGGCGGGGACGGCCACGGCCACCACGACGGCGGCTGGAACGACGACGAGGACCGCCGCGTCCGCCGCGACGCCCGTCCCGAGCAGGGTCGTCAGACGAACCTGGTCAAGCCCGCCGTGGCGGCCGTCGCCGCCCCGGCCGCGGCCCCCGCCCCGCGCCCGGCCGACGACGAGCCGTCCTTCGACGAGTCCGCCGACGAGCAGTCGCGCGAGGACGAGCAGCGCGGCGAGGACGAGCAGCGCGACGAGGCGGGCCGTCCGGGCGACGACCAGGCCGAGGACGAGAACGGACAGCGCGACGAGGCGCGCGACGAGCGCGGCCAGGCCGACGAGGACGAGGCGCGTGACGAGCGCGGCCAGAACGAGGAGGACGAGGCGCGCGACGAGGACGGGCAGCGCGACGAGCGCGGTCAGGACGGCGACGAGGAAGAGGAGTACGGCGTCCTGGACACCGTCTTCCGCGCCATCGGCTGACACGCCCCGGCGCTGGCACCGGCGCTGACACCGGCTCAGGCCGACCGGAAGGCCCGACACCCCTGGGAACCACCCCGTGGGTGCCGGGCCTTTCGCGCGGGGACGGACCGCGGGGCCGCTCGGGCGCCGAGGGTCCCCCTCGCGGGGGCACCGGGTCCCGCCCTCGGCGGGACCCCGGACATGGAACAGGGCCGCCCGGGGTGGTCTTCTCCCGAGCGGCCCCGCGATCAAACGGTGGTGCGGTCAATCCCCGACGGGGATCAGAAGGTGAGCTTCCAGCTGTTGATGTAGCCGGTGTCCGCGCTGGCCAGGTCGGCGACCCGGAGCTTCCACACGCCGTTGGCGACCTCGGAGGAGGCGTTCACGGTGAAGGACTGGACGATGTTGTCCGCGCTGCCGCCGGTGCGGTTGCGCAGGTTGTACAGGGTGCCGTCGGGGGCGACCAGGTCGACCTTCAGGTCACCGACGTAGGTGTGGACGATGTTCACGTCCACCTTGAGGGTGCTCGGGGCGTTGCCCGTGCGGTTGACCGTGATCGGTGAATCGACGGTCGCGTTGTCCTTGATCTGGTAGTCGGCCGTGTTCTCGAAGACGTTCGGCTGCGAGGTGCCGACCGTCCAGGTGAAGGAGGCCGTACCGGTCTTGCTCTGCGAGTCGGTCACCGTGACGGTCACGTTGGACGTGGCGGCGGTGGTGGCCGTGCCCGAGATCAGGCCGGTGGAGGAGTTGATCGACAGGCCGGCCGGCAGGCCGGTCGCCGCGTAGCTCAGCGCGCCCGGGTTGGTGCTGGTGGCCTGGACCTGCAGGCTGACAGCGCCACCCACCTGGGTGTTCTGGTTGGCGATCGGGGTGACCGTGACACCGGTCGTGATGCGGGCGCCGACCGCGATGCCCGCCCAGGCGTTGGCCACGTTGTTGTACGTGGTCGAGCCCTGGCCGTACAGGTCGGCGGCGGCCTGCAGGGTGGCCGTGCGCGCGGCGGCGTAGTTGGTGTTCGACTTGAAGTAGCCGACCGTCAGCGCGCGGAACCAGATCTTCGAGGCGGCGTCCCGGCCGATCGCCGTGACGGGCAGGTTGTCGGCGGTGGGCGAGTTGTAGCTCACGCCGTTGACGACCTTGGCGCCCGAGCCCTCGGAGGCCAGGTAGTACCAGTGGTTGGCCGGACCCGAGGAGTAGTGGACGTCGATGCCGCCCAGACCCGAGTACCAGGAGTCCTTGGACGAGCCGTCCTTGCTCGGCTTGTCCATGTAGCGCAGCGGGGAGCCGTCGCCGTTGATGTCGATCTTCTCGCCGACCAGGTAGTCACCGACGTCCTGGGGGTTGTTGGCGTAGAACTCGACCGCGGCCGCCATGATGTCGGAGGTGGCCTCGTTCAGACCGCCGGGCTCACCGCTGTAGGTCATGTTGCCGGTGACCGAGGTGAGGCCGTGGGTCATCTCGTGCGCCGCGACGTCCGTCGAGGTGAGCGGCTTGGTGTTGCCCTCGCCGTCGCCGTACGTCATGCAGAAGCAGCCGTCGTCCCAGAACGCGTTGACGTACGCGTTGCCGTAGTGGACCCGGCTGTACGGGGCCACGCCGTCGTTGCGCAGGCCGTTGCGGCCGTGGACGTTCTTGTAGTAGTCCCACGTCGCGGCGGCGCCGTAGTGGGCGTCCGCGGCGGCGGTCTCGGCGTTGGACGCCTGGCCGTTGCCCCAGATGTCGTCCGGGCCGGAGAACAGGGTGCCGGTGCCGGACGAGCCCTTGTTCAGGTTGTACGTCTTGTGGTTGCCGCGGCCGGCGTCGGTCAGCGTGTAGTTGCTGCCCGACTGCGAGGTGCCCAGCGTCACCTGACCGCTGTACATCGTGTTGCCGGTGCCGGTCTCGATGGCCTGCCACTCGGTGATCTTGGCGCCGGTCCTGGCGTTGGTGACCACGTGCAGCTCGCTCGGGGTGCCGTCGTGCTGGAGGCCGCCGACGACGGTCTCGAACGCGAGGACCGGGGCGCCTTCGGCGGCCCAGATCACCTTGCGGGCGTTCTTGGAGGCCTTCGCGTCCTTGGCACCCTGGGTCTTGGCCAGACCGAGGGCCTGCTGCTCCGCCGAGGCCGGGGTGACCGAGGCGCTGGTGTCCGCGACCTTGATCTCGTGGTTGGTGGCCTTGGTCACGCTCTTGGTGACACCGCTCTTGGCGTGGACCGTCAGGTCACCACCGAGCACGGGCAGGCTGGCGTAGGTGCGTTCGTAGGTCGTGTGCGTGGTGCCGTCCGCATCCTGGACGACATCGCGGACGACGAGCTTCTCCTGGCCACCGAGCCCGAGAGCCTTCGCCGCCTGCACGGTGGTCGAGTTGGCGTCGGCGAGGAGCGTCGCACGCTCCGAAGCGCTGAGTGCGCGGTTGACCGAGCCCGGGTTGGGCTGGGCCGCCGTGCGGGCCTGGGACGCGGTGGCGTCGGCGGTGGCTGTTCCGGCCTGTATACCTACGGCGAGCAGGGCTGCCGCGGCCACGAGAGCGCCGGCCGCAGTGGCACGCCGCTGGGGGGTGGGACTCAACGCAGACTCCTTCTGCAAGGGGGGTTCCGGATGGCTGGGTGGGCCTCCGGGCAGATCAGGGCTGGTGCGATGAACGGTCGAAGAGTGCCACCTGTGGGCGCTGATGTCAGGGCCGCGTCAAAAGGTTGGCTGGAAACGGTTCGTTGTCCGAAGATACGTATCCGGTATCCGAACCATTCACCTTTGTGTGGGAAGGGGGAGTTCGGGATGCGGAACAGGAGGTACCGGTTGCTAACGCTTGAGCAACGAGAGGCACCGTTAACGCAAACGGCATTTACCGTACGGGTGTTTGTCGTACTGTTTCCCGGTGCGACTGTTGCCCGTTGCCAGGGGAAGCCACGGGCGCTCGCCGCTGTCATATGACCACGTGCCAGGGGGGCCCATGAGGCATGTCCATTTTCCTGCGCAAAGAGTGGCCAGGACCGTCGCCGACACGGTCGGGGCGGCCACCGCGCCCGCTCGACGGCTCGGGGACAAGGCCGGTTGGTACCTGCCGGTCGCCGTGGCCGCCGACTGCCTCGGTGCCGCCGTGCCCGTGGGCCTCGTCTTCGAGGCCGCGCAGCAGGTCCGGCCCGCCTACTGCGCCGTCGGCGCCGCTCTCGCGTGGACCGGGGTGCAGGCCGTGCGCCGGCGCTACGCCGCCCGACAGCTCGGCGAATCGCGCGGAGTGCTGCCGGTCGTGCACGACTGGCTGATTCTCATCGGGGTACTGGCCGTCGCCCGCGTGGTGACGGGGGAGAGCACCCCCCGACTGGCCGCGCTCGGGGCACTGTTGCCCGCCCTGCTGATCACCGTCGCCGTCCACAAGCTCACCTACCGCCACCTCTCGGCCGCCCGCCGCGAGGCGCAGGCCGTCAGTCGGGTGCTGGTCGTCGGCGAACCCGAGGCCGCCGAGGGCGTCATCGCGCACCTGGCCGCCCGCACCGACCACCCGTACGTGGTGGTCGGGGTCATCCCGGTGGGCGACGGCCCGCTCTCCAGCGGAGTGCCCGTCGCGGCCAGGCTCGACGCCGGGATGCCGGACACCCCGTACGGGGACTCGGCCGCCGTGCTCGGCGCCGTCGCCGGACACCACGCCGACCTGGTCCTGGTCGCCCCCGGCGTGCGCATCGCCGGCGAGCGGCTGCGCCGGGTCGCCTGGGCCCTGCACGACGCCGGCCTGGAACTGGCCGTCTTCCCCGGACTGGTGGAGATCTCCGTCAAGCGACTGGAGACCCTGTCCGCGGGGGGGCTCGCCGTGCTGCGGATCGCGCCGCCCGTGCGGCGGGGCATCCAGACCCTGTTGAAGTCGGTGCTGGACCGGGTGGGGGCCGCGATCGGGCTGCTGGTCCTGTCGCCGATGTTCCTCGCGGTCGTCCTGGCGATACGTCTCGGATCCCGCGGTCCGGCCTTCTACAGCCAGCACCGCATCGGCCGCGACGGCGAGCCCTTCGTCATGTGGAAGTTCCGCACGATGGTGGTCGACGCCGACAAGCTCAAGGCCGACCTGTCGGCATCCAACGAGAACGACGGCCTGATGTTCAAGATGCGCCGTGACCCCCGGGTGACCCGGGTGGGCCGGCTGCTGCGCCGGACGTCGATGGACGAACTGCCCCAGCTGGTGAACGTGCTGACCGGCAGCATGTCGCTGGTCGGCCCGAGGCCGCCGCTGCCGGAGGAGGTGGCTCGGTACGACGAGGTCGAGCTGCGCCGGCTCACCGTGCGGCCCGGCATGACCGGCCTGTGGCAGATCAGCGGGCGCTCGGACCTGTCCTGGGACGAAACGATTCAGCTTGATCTGCAGTACGTCGACAACTGGTCCTTCACCAGCGATGTCGACGTCATGGGCCGTACCCTCCGCGCCGTCGTCGACGGTCGCGGAGCGTACTGAGGGGCCGCGGCCCGTGCGATCAGCCCTGCCCCAACCACCAGGCGTACGTGGAGGCGATGCCGTCCCGCAGCGGGATGCCCGGCTTCCAGCCCAGCGAGGTCAGACGGGTCACGTCCAGCAGCTTGCGCGGCGTCCCGTCCGGCTTGGTGGTGTCCCAGGCGAGCCGTCCCTCGAAGCCGGTCACCTCGGCGACGGTCTCGGCCAGGGCCTTGATGGTCAGGTCCTCGCCGCAGCCGATGTTGACGGGCTCGTCCCCGTCGTAACCGTTCAACAGCACCGCACAGGCCGCCGCGAGGTCGTCCACGTGCAGGAACTCGCGGCGGGGGGTGCCCGAGCCCCACAGGGTGACCTCGTCGCGCCCCTCGGCCGCGGCCTCGTGGAAGCGCCGGATCAGCGCGGGCAGCACGTGCGAGGACTGCAGGTCGAAGTTGTCGCCCGGACCGTAGAGGTTCGTCGGCATGGCCGAGATGTACGAGGCCCCGTACTGCTTGCGGTACGACTGGACCTGGACGATGCCGGCGATCTTCGCCAGGGCGTACGCCTCGTTGGTCGGCTCCAGCGGGCCGGTCAGCAGGGCGTCCTCGCTGATCGGCTGCGGGGCCAGCTTCGGGTAGATGCAGGAGGAGCCCAGGAACAGCAGGCGGTTCACCCCGGCGGCGTGCGAGCCGGCGATGACGCTGAGCTGGATCTTGAGGTTGTCCTCCAGGAACTGCACCGGGTAGGTGCTGTTGGCCATGATGCCGCCGACCTTGGCGGCGGCCAGCACGACCGCGTCCGGGCGGACGTCCTTCAGGTACGCCTCGGTGGCGGCGGCATCGCGCAGGTCGAGCTCCGCGCGACCGCGGGTGAGCACCTCGTGGCCGTCGGCGGTGAGGCGCCGGACGACCGCGGACCCCACGAGGCCGCGATGGCCTGCGACGAAGACGCGGGCGTGCGGGGGCAGGAGCGGCAGCGAACTTGTCATACCGCCGATGATGCCGGCCCCCGGACGCGGGCCGACGCCGAGGTGGCCGGCCCGCGACGGGTCGGGACGGCCGGAATACGGAGGGTGCAGCTCCGGTTCGGCCGTGTACGGTACCCATCCAGCCCCCGCGCCGGCGCCCGCGCGGACGGAGCGCCCCCCGACCGGGACCCGCGCCCCCGCACGGCGCGGCACCGCCACGGGCCGACAGGCCCGTCACGAACCCCGAGGCACGGCCTCGAAACGCCGGGGCGCCGTCCCGGCACGCCGGGGCACGCCCCGCACTTCACGACAGACCGCAACGATTCACAGGGGGACCCCACATGGGCAAGACCGCACTGATCACCGGAGTCACCGGACAGGACGGCTCGTACCTCGCCGAGCTCCTGCTCTCCAAGGGCTACACGGTGCACGGGCTCGTGCGGCGGTCCTCCAGCTTCAACACGGAGCGGATCGACCACATCTACCAGGACCCGCACACGGAGAACCGCTCCCTCGTCCTGCACCACGCGGACCTGTCCGACGGGGTCGCCCTGGTGAACCTGCTGCGCGACATACGCCCCGACGAGGTCTACAACCTGGGCGCGCAGTCGCATGTGCGGGTGTCCTTCGACGCCCCGCTCTACACCGGCGACGTCACCGGCCTCGGCGCCCTGCGCCTGCTGGAGGCGATCCGGGCGAGCGGCATCGACACCCGCATCTACCAGGCCTCGTCCTCCGAGATGTTCGGCGCCACCCCGCCGCCGCAGAACGAGGGCACCCCGTTCCACCCGCGCAGCCCCTACGGCGCCGCGAAGGTCTTCGCGTACTGGACCACGGTGAACTACCGCGAGGCGTACGACATGTTCGCCGTCAACGGGATCCTGTTCAACCACGAGTCCCCGCGCCGCGGCGAGACCTTCGTGACCCGCAAGATCACCCGCGCGGTCGCCCGGATCAAGGCCGGCCTCCAGGACCACCTCTACCTGGGCAACCTCGACGCCGTCCGCGACTGGGGCTACGCCCCGGAGTACGTCGACGCCATGTGGCGGATGCTCCAGCAGGACGAGGCGACCGACTACGTGGTCGCCACCGGTGTCGCCGCGACCGTCCGCGAGTTCGTCGAGTCCTCCTTCACCCACGCCGGGCTCGACTGGAACGACCACGTGCGCTACGACGCCAAGTACGAGCGTCCCAGCGAGGTCGACGCCCTCATCGGCGACGCCTCCAAGGCCAACGACCTGCTTGGCTGGAAGCCGTCGGTCCTGGTGGCGGAGCTGGCCCGCATCATGGTCGACGCCGACGTCCGCCAGGTCGAGGACCAACTGGCGGGCGTGACGGTACGGATTGACCGCTGAGGGCTTATATTTCGCCTACGCTTTGCCGTGTCCCGGCCATACTCCGCAGCTCTCTGTGGGTGTGGCCGGGGTAAACCTGCCGTATGTCCGTAGTGCACCCTCCATGCTGAACCCTGTTGATTCCAAGTTGGTATGCAATGGGTCAAGTGAGGTGACCGGGCCCTCACGCGAGCCCTAGTCTGCGCCTGTACATATGGCTGTTCGTCTAGTTCCAGCCATCAAACCGGGCAATTGCCCTGGGGGGCTCATGCGTAGATCCAGAGGGCTGACTGCTGCCCTCGTCCTGTCACTGGCCGGTGCCGGCACCGGTATAGGCCTGGTGCTGATGCCCGAGGCGTCGGCCATCACGCAGCCGGTGGCATTCACGGCCGACGACCTGCCGACCTGGCAGCCGAACGGCATCGTCTTTGCCATGGCCCAGGCCAACGGCACCGTGTTCGCCGGCGGTACCTTCTCGGCGGTCCGTCCGCCGGACAACGCCGGCAGCGGCGCCGAGCAGGAAGCCGTGAACTTCGTCGCGCTCGACGCGGCGACGGGCAACCCCACGTCCTGCAAGCTCGCCTTCACCACCGGCGACGGCAGCGCGACCGTCCGTTCGCTGGTCGTCTCGAAGGACAACAAGACGCTGTACGCGGCCGGATACTTCGGGGCCGTCAACGGCACCCCGGTCTCCAGCGTCGCGGCGATCGACATCGAGACCTGCACCCCCAAGGCGTCGTTCCACCCGAGCTTCCCCGCCACCGTGCGCGCGCTCGCCGTCACGGACGACACCCTGTACGCGGCCGGCGACTTCGGCACCGTGGAGGGCCAGACCCGCGAGCGGTTCGCCGCGGTCGACGCCGGCTCCGGTGCGATCAAGCCCTTCGTCGCCAACGCCGACGAGCCCGGCCGCGCCATCGCGCTCAGCAACGACGGCAAGAACGTCCTGCTGGGTGGCGACTTCTTCTCGGTCAACGGCTCCAACACCCACGCGCTGGCCGTCGTCAACGCCACCACGGGTGCCGTCGCCAAGACCTACAACAACATCCCGTCGAACTCGGTCGTCAAGCACATCTCGGCCGACGCGACCGGCTACTACACGGGCAACGAGGGCTCCGGCGGCGGCGTCTTCGACGGCCGCATCGGTCTCGCCACCAACTTCAACGAGAAGTGGCGCGACCGCTGCCTCGGCGCCACCCAGTTCGTCCTGCCGTACGACGGAGTCCTCTACAGCTCCTCGCACGCGCACGACTGCTCGCTGGAGGGCCAGTTCCCCGACGGCAAGCGCAACTTCCTGCTGGCGCAGCTCACCGACCACGAAGGCGCCGCCCCCGCGCCCGTGGACGGCTTCGTCCGCAGCCCGCGCAAGCTCGGCTGGCACCCCACCGCGAACGACGGCCTCGGCGAGGGCATCGGCCCGCGCGTCATGGCCATCGCGGAGAAGAACGACACCAAGTACATGTGGGTCGGCGGTGAGTTCACCCTGATCAACGGTCAGCCGCAGCAGGCGCTCACCCGCTTCTCCTCCAAGGGCGACGTCGGCGCGCCGACCACCCCGGTGGCCAGCGCGGGCAGCGTCAAGCCCGGCGAGGCCCAGGTCCGCTGGCGCACCAGCTACGACCAGGACGACAGCAAGCTGACGTACCGCATCTACCGCAACGGCTCGGGCACCCCGATCGCCACCGTGGCGGCGGAGTCCCTGGAGTGGGAGCGCCCGCAGGCCTCCTGGATCGACACCACGGTCAAGGCCGGGCAGTCGTACACCTACCGCGTGACCGCGACCGACGGAGCGGGCAACACCAGCGCGCTGTCGGCCACCAGCTCGGTCACCATCCCGAGCTCGGTCCAGTCGTACCCGGACAAGGTCCGCTCGGACGGCGCCAACCTGTACTGGCGCTACGACGACGCGGTCAGCCCGTACGTCGCCGACTCGTCGGCCTCCGGCAACACCAGCGGCATCCAGGTCAACGCCCCGGCGCTGCGCCAGACGCCCGGCGCCGTCGCCGGTACCGGCACGGCCATGGGCTTCAACGGCACCAGCCAGCAGGTGTACAGCGACCACCGCCAGAGCGTCGGGTCCAGCTACACCATCGAGACCTGGTTCAAGACGAACAGCTCGCGCGGTGGCAAGCTGATCGGCTTCGGCAACAACACCACCAGCAACAGCGGCACGTACGACAAGCAGCTGTACATCACCAACACCGGCCGCCTGATCTTCGGCGTGTACAACGGCTCGAACCGGACCATCTCCACCGGTCTGTTCGACTCCTCGTACAACGACAACAAGTGGCACCACGTGGTCGGCACGCAGGGCCCCGGTGGCATGACCCTGTACGTGGACGGTCAGAACAAGGGCACGAACAACGCCTCGACCTCCACCGCGTACGCGGGCTTCTGGCACGTGGGCGGCGACAACCTCGCCGGCTGGCCGACCCGACCGACCAGCAACTTCTTCGCCGGTCAGATCGACGAGACGGCCGTCTACCCGACGGCGCTCACCCAGGCCCAGGTCAAGGCGCACTTCGACCTGGCGAAGGCCCCCACCGACACGGTCACCAAGGTCGTCACGACCGAGGACACCTACGTCAACCAGGGTGCTCCCAACGCCGCCAACGGCGCGGCCACCTCGCTCGCGGTCCGCGGCACGTCGGCGTACCAGACGTACCTGCGCTTCACCCTTCCGGCCGCCCCGGCCGGGCAGGTCCTGAAGGCGGCCTCGCTCCAGGTCAAGACCACGACCCAGGCGGGCGCCGGCACGACCGACACCGTGTCCGTGGTCCCGGTCACCGGTTCCTGGACGGCCGCGGCCACCACGTTCAACACGAAGCCGGCGCTCGGCACCCCCGCCCTCGGCACCCTCGCGGGCGCCGCGGACGGCTCCGCCATCCACGGCATCGACCTGGACACCGCGGCGGTCACCGCCCTGCTGGGCGACAACACCAGCCTCGCGCTGACCAGCACGGGTACCGACCCGCTGTGGCTCTGGTCGTCGGAGTCGACGGCCGCGGACGCCGCTCCGCAGCTGATCCTCACCTTCGGCCCGAAGTAACAACCGCTTGACGGAGTACGGGGCCCGCCTCAGCAGGCGGGCCCCGTACTCCTGTCTCACCACCGGCAAGTACGGGAGCCCCTGATGTACCGACGCCCCGCGGCGGCCGCTGTTCTGCTGGCCGCCGCCCTGACGCTGACCGCCTGCAGTTCGGGCGACGGCAAGGCCGACTCCGAGGCCGCGAAGCCGAAGCCGCCCGCCTCGTCGTCGGTCCCCGACCCGGCGGACGCCCCGCCGGCCTCGGCGACCCCGTCGACCGGCGCGAAGCCGACGGGCCCGGTCCTCCCCGACGCGAAGCTGACCCCGAAGACGGGCAACTTCACCGACAAGGAGAAGAAGTTCCTGAGCGGCCGGGTGCCGGAGAAGATGGACCCGGCGGCCGTCCTCCAGACCGGTCAGGAGTCCTGCCAGCGCGTGGAGCGCACCGCGAAGCGCGACAAGGACGCGGCGACCGGGGCCGTCATCACCGGGGAGATCCCGGGGGCGAAGGACGCCATCACGCTGCTGTGCCCGGAGCAGAAGCCGATCCTCGCGGCCGCGGAGAAGGGCTTCCCCGAAGGTCCCCGGAAGTCGCCCGCCGCGGGCAACTACCGGGCGCTGACCCAGAGCACCACCTGCACCTGGGAGGCGAAGGGCAAGGACGGCGCCGTCCTCGCGTCGGGTCCGGCGGCCCCCCTCAAGGCGGGCGACAAGGTGACGGCCACCATCCCGGCCGGCGCCGCGGAGTTCAACTCCGCGGGCTGCTACGCCTGGATCCGCGCGTAGCGGACCCGCGCCCGCTCCGTACCGCAACGCCGCCGCCGCCCGAACCCCCGGGCGGCGGCGGCGTTTTCGCGTCCCGTTGCCGGGTACCCGCGTGTGACACGACCAAGACTGTGAAGGCGGTAGGTATGCGCGGCATCGGCGGTTGCATCGCCCTGATCGTGGTGGGAGCCATCCTCACCTTCGCGAGCGACTGGAAGATGGAGAGCGTCAACCTCGATCTGGTCGGCCTCATCATGATGGCGGCCGGCGGCATCGGCCTCGCCGTCTACGCCAGCGTCCTCAAGCGCCGGCGCGCGGCCGGGGTCCTCCCGGTGGTCGAGGGTCGACGCGACGGCATCTGACCGCCCCCGGGGCCCGGCCGCGCGGCCGGGCGACCCCGGGGGACACGTGAGGTCCTAGCGGGTGCGTCCCGCGGCGGCCTCGTAGACCGGCAGCAGGGTGTCCAGGACCGCGTCCATCGAGAAGGACTCCGTCGCCAGCTCGCGGGCGGCGACCGAGGCCGCCGCGTTGGCGGCCGGGTCCAGCAGCGCGAGGATCGCCTCGGCGACCCCCGCCGGACCCGGCTCCACGGCCCGGCCGGCCCCCGCCGCGGCGATGTCGCGGGCCAGCCCGTTGGAGTGGGTGACCACCGTCGGGACGCCCACCGAGAGGGCCTCCAGGACCGACATCGGGAACGGCTCCTCCACCGACGGCAGCACGTACACGTGCGCCCGGCGCAGCTCCGTCAGCACCTCGGCGCTGGACAGCGCCCCCGGCACGGTGAACCGGTCGCCGAGCCCCAGGGCCGCGATCCGCGCCAGGACGGAGTCCCGTTCCCCCTCGTCCGGCCCCGCCACCACGAACTCCGCGTCCGGGTGGACGGCCAGCACCGCCGGGGCCGCGTCCACGAAGTCCACCGGACGCTTGCGGGCCTGCAGTCGCGCCGAGTACAGCACGCGCGGCGCCCCGCTCGGCGCGGGCCGTTCCTCCTGCGCCGGAGTGCCGTTGACGAGTCGGACCGCCGACGCGAGCGCGGGCGGACCCACCACGGCGTCCAGGCCCTCCCGTTCGTGCGGGGTCAGGTACAGCACCGCGTCCGCGCCGCGCAGCAGTCGGCGTACCGCCACCGCGTCCAGCACCTTCGCCAGCAGCTTCCCGCTCGGGTCCACCATTCCGTGGGTCTGGAGCACCAGCGGCTTGCGGGCCCGCAGCGCCGCCAGCGCCACCGGCAGCGTGACCAGGTCCCGGGCCAGGTGGACGTGGACGACGTCGGCGTCGCGGACCAGCCGCCCCGCCGAGGCCAGCAGAGCCGGCGAGGTCATCCCGCTGAAGCCGAGGGGGAGCAGCCGCCGGGCCGGGAACAGCTTCGCCGGGACGCCCTCCACCGAGGTCGGCCACGGGTCGGGGAAACCCTCGCCCAGGGCCAGCAGTCGGGCCTCGTGACCGCGCGCCCGCAGCCCCTTGGCGAGGTTCAGCGCGACCCGCACCGGCCCGCCGAAAGCGTGCGAGGGGGAGTGCAGGGTAACGGCGTGCAGGACTCTCACTTGGGCTCCTCCACCGGGCGGCGACGCCCGTCCTGGGTCTGCAGGGTCAACGCCGGCAGGTCCTTGTGGACCACGGCGCCGGCGCCCGCGACCGCGCACCGGCCGATCGTCACGCCGGCCAGCACCGTCGCGCGCACGGCCACCCACGCGCCGTCCTCCACGACGATCGGGGCGTTGCGGTAGCGGAAGTCCGCGGCCCGGTGGTCGTGCGAGCCGGTGCAGAGCATCGCCTCCTGCGAGACGCACACGTTCGCCCCGATGGTCACCGGTTCCAGGTTCAGCAGCCAGGCGCCCTCGCCGATCCAGGCGTGGTCCCCGACGGTCAGTTTCCACGGCCACAGCACCCGCACCCGGTGGCGGATCAGCACACCCTCGCCGATCTTCGCCCCGAAGGCCCGCAGCAGCGCGACGCGCAGCCGGGCCGGGCAGAACCAGGCCATGAACACCGTGTTCATCACGGCGAACCAGAGCGCCTGCGTGAGCAGTCCGCGCCCCTTCTCGTATCCGGCCAGCGTGAACGCAGGAAGATCCCGCAACTGTCGCCCCTCGTCGTCCGCCCCCGAGCACCGTCGGCGGGCGTCTCCCCCGGCCGCGCCTCCCCGGGCGCCGCCCGCTCAGACTAGACTGCGCGCGGACCAGGCACACCGGGTGGGGGCAGCAGTGGCAACAGACGTACACAAGCCCGCCGTCACGCGCCCGATACCCGGCGTGCCCGACCCGGACGACGAGAAGAAATGGGGTCGGGTCACCACCCCGCGGACCCTGCTCTCGCGCGCGTTGTCCATCCCGCTCATCCTCGGCTTCAGCGTCTTCCTGCCGCTCGTGGTCGCCGTCCAGTCCGGTGACGGCCAGCACGACGCCGCCTTCTGGCTCCAACTCCTGCTCACCATGTACGCGGGCGCCCGGCTGTCCGCGATGGTGCTGACCAGCCGCCGCAAGCTCCTCCAGGGCTCGTTCTGGCTGTTCGTCTACATGGCGATGGGGGTGGCCCCGCTCGCCCAGGCCGTCCTCGGCCGGGTACCCACGCCCGTGGTCGGGCCACGCTCCGACCTGACGCTCGCCATCGGCCTCGTCCTGCTCGGCTGCCTCGCGTTCGACGTCGGCGTCCTCCTCGCCCGGCACCGGCCGACGGGCCTCGCCGGGGGGTCCCGCAAGGAGGAGAAGCCGGTCATGGCGCACAAGCGGCGCCTGCAACTGCTGACCGTCCTCGCCTTCCTGGGCAGCGCGGCCCTCATCGTGAAGCTGGGCGGCCCCAGCGTCTTCTTCTCCAGCCGCCAGGAGATCATCGCCGGCATCGAGGAGGCGGGCGTCTCCAACGGCGACGGGCAGGCCGGCCAGGCCCTGCTGCGCGGCTTCGGCACCGTACCGGCGCTGCTCGCCCTGCTCCTGTACACGCGCTGGCTGATCACCTCGAAGTTCGCCCGCCGCAAGGTGTCGATCATCGTCACCTGGGCGGGGCTGGCCGCGCTGAACCTCGTGGTCAACAACCCGATCTCGAACCCGCGCTACTGGTTCCTCACCGTCATGTTCGCGCTGCTGTTCACCGTCTTCCCGGTGAGCGCCGCGATGTACCGGGTGGCGCTGTCGATGGCCGTGGTGATCGCCCTGCTCGTCTTCCCGTTCGCGGACCGCTTCCGGTACGACGAGAAGAACTACAAGCCGGTCGAGACGACCTCGTTCCTGGAGCCGATGGCGCTCAAGGACTACGACCAGATCGGCATGTTCGCCAACACCATCACCTACGCGGACTCCGGCCCGGGCCACTCCTACGGGCGCCAGCTCGCCGGTTCCGTCTTCTTCGCCGTGCCCCGCTCGGTCTGGCCGAGCAAGGCACGCGACACCGGCGTGATGGTCGGCCAGTGGATGGGCACGATCAACACCAACCTCTCCTCCCCGATCTGGGCGGAGCTGTGGCTGGACTTCGGCACGCTGGGCATGGGCGCGGGGCTGCTGGTGATGGGCTACGCGGCCGCCCGCGTCGACCGGCGGTACGCGAAGCGCGCCACCCGCCGGTCCCCACCCGGCAGCCTGATCTCGGTGGTCGTCCCGCTGGTCGCGGGCTACTCCTTCATCCTGCTGCGCGGACCGCTGCTCCAGGCCTCGGGCCGCGTCGCGATAGCGGCCATGTGCCTGGCCCTCGTGGCGACGTACCGCACGGACACGGACACCACCCTGCGCTGATCCGCCGCCGGGGCCTGCGACGAGCCCCGCACGGGGTCAGACGGCGCCGCGGCTCTCGGTCACCGGGTCGGGCGCCCGGCCCGCGGTCACCGGCGGCACGGGCAGCCGTACGACGCGCGACCAGCCGGCGGCCGCCTTGGCGGCCGAGCCGACGGCCAGCCCCCACGCGGCGCCGGCGACGCCCCACGCCGCGTACCCGCCCAGCAGCAGCCCCACCGACAGCAGCGAGAACACCACCTGGAGCGAGAGCGTCGCCTTCGGGTTCAGCACCCGAAGGGTCAGCAGGGCGCAGGTGCCCAGCCCCATCACCGCGTACTGGGCGCCCGTCGCCGGCAGCAGCGCGGCGGCCGCCGTCCAGGTGTCGCCCAGCAGTTGGCGGCCCACGGAATCGGGCAGCGCGTACAACACCGCCCCCCAGCCGGCGCCGAGGACGGCCAGCGCGCCGCCCATCAGCAGCGTCAGCCGGACCACACCCCGCTTGCCGGAGGCCCGGCCCACCACGGGCGGCCCGAAGGCGTTCGCGGAGTTGAACAGCACGTTGAGCGGCCCGAACAGGGTCGTCGCGCCGCGCAGCGCCCCCACGGCCAGGGGCGTCGCGAAGACGCCGAGGCCCAGGACGGCGAGCTGACTGGACCCGTTGCCCACCGCGAACTCGACGACGAACCGCTGCCCCAGGTGACCGCGGCGCAGGTACGGACGCGGATCCGTCGCCGCGCCCCGCACGGCCGGCCGCAGCAGGAGCAGCCCCAGGGCCAGGGCGGGCAGCGCGGAGACCCCCCACACCAGGACGAGCCGTCCCGCCGACGCCCCTTCGGGCTGGAGCAGCAGGGCGGGCACCACGCACACCAGGCGCAGCGCGTCGGCGGCCAGGGCCCGCTCGGGCGCGCGCAGCGCGGAGAAGCAGTACCGCAGTCCGTCCTGTACGAGCACCGGCGGCAGGACCAGACCGAGCGCGAGGACGGCCCACCCGGTGGCCCCGGGCAGCAGCAGGCCCACGAGGACGAGCACGACGCCGACGGCGGTCGCGGCCGCCGCGGTGAAGGCGACGGCCGAGCGGCACACCGTCGGGAGCCGCGCGCCCTTCTCCAGCACCACGGTCTGGCCGACGTAGGCCATGTTCAGCCCGAGGAGCACGGTGAACGTCACGTACACCATCGAGAAGTCGGCGAACCCGGCTGCCGAGGACAGCCGGGCGGCCAACACCAGCACCAGGATGTTGGTGGCGCTGGAGGCCGCCTGGTCCAGGACCGAGGCGACCGCTGCGAGTCCCCGCCGACTCACCGCCGGCCCATGCGGACCGTTCGCAGCGCCACGGTGTCGGTGCCGTCACCGGGGATGTGCTGCTCCGGCTCGGCCACCTCGTAGGGGATCGGCTGCGGCGCGGACGGACCGGCCGGCCCGCGGGCCGGCCGGTCCTGCGAGGCAGTTTCCCCCTTGCCCTTGCCGCGTCCGCGCTTCTCGGTGGGCAGCGGGGTGTGCAGCACCGCGCCGAGCACCGTGCCGCCCGCGCCGCTGATCAGTTCGCGGATGCGGGAGAGGTCGGTGCGCCGCACGGCACGCGGGTCACAGACGACCAGCACCCCGTCGACGCGGTCGACGAGCGCGAGGGCGTCGGCGTACGAGAGCACGGGCGGCGCGAGCACCACGACCGTGGAGTTGGGGGAGTCGGCCTCGGAGATCAGCCGGGTCGAGCGCGGGGACGTCAGGGCGCGGGCGACGTTGCGGACCCGCTCGCCCGGGATCAGGTCGAAGGCACCGGACTCACCGGCGTCCACGACGAGCTGACGTCCGTCGGGCCAGTCGGAGTCGCCGCTCTGCCCGGCGGCGGGACCGCCCGGCATCTGGCTCCAGCGCGGCCGGCCTCCCGCGTCGGTCGGCAGCTGGCTCGCCAGCACCGGGGTGCGCAGGTCCGCCTCGATGAGCAGGACGTCCTTGCCGGTCTCGGCGAAGGAGGCGGCCAGGTTCACGGCCACCGCCGCGGCGGTCTCGCTGGAGCCGCGCGGGGCGACGACCAACAGGCGGCGCCGGTCGGCGAACCGGGCGTCGTACGCGAGCCGGAACGCCACCGAGCGGAACTCCTCGGCGAGCCGCGGATCCTCCTCGCCGGCCGCGAGCAGCGGACCGCCGCCGGTCTTGTCCCGCGGCAGGGAGCCCAGTACGGGGGCGCGCAGGGCCCGGGCGACATCGCCCTCGGAGCGCGGAGCCGGGTCGAAGACGAGCCGGACCCAGGCGGCGAGCAGGCCGAGCGCGAGGCCCACGGCCGCGCCGATCGCCAGCGACATCGGGATGCCGGGGCCGTCGGGCTCGGACGGCGGGGTCGCGGGGCTGGTGACGCGCCCCGGGGTCATGTCGAGGGCTTCGAGCTTGGTGATGCTGTTGTTGTAGCGGCCGACCTCGCTCTGGAGGTCGGTCTTGCTGGAGGTGGCCGCGTCCCGGGTGGCGCCCGCCGGCATCCGGGAGATGTCCTTGGACAGCTCGTCCAACTGCTTGGCGACCGGGTCGCGCTGGTCCTGGTAGCCCTTGACCATCTTGTCGCGGGTGACGTCGAGGGCCTCCTGCCGCTTGAGCAGGTAGGCGCCGGTCATCGCGTTGGCGCGCTTGGCGGCCTCCTGGGGGGAGGACGAGGTGTAGGTGAAGCGCAGGACCATCGTCTGCGGCGGGTTGGTGACCTGGAGACCCGAGCGCAGACCGGCGAGGCCGGACGCGGTGACGCCGAGCTTCTTCGCGGCCTCGTTGGCGATGGAGCTGGAGAGCGCGACCTGGCGCTCGGAGCCGATGTTGATCGCCTTGTCGGGCGCGAGGCTCGGGTTGAACGGGTCGTCGGTGGGCGCGCGCAGCACGACGTCGGCGGTGGCGACGTACGTGTCGGCCGTGGATATGCCGAGGTAGACACCACCCAGCAGGCCGACGCCGACGCCCGCCAGGAGAAGTCGGCGGTAGCGCAGGAGCTGCTTGAACTGGTCCCGGAGGAGGTCGGGTTCGTCCTCTGCCGGAGCCGCTGCCGGGCGGTTCGTCTCGATCACGGCCGGGGACCCCCAAGTGCTTCGTCTATCAGTGCGTCGATGCGGGCGAGACCCGCTTCCCTGCTCAGGTGGGCCGCCACGTGGGCGGGCCCGGCGGCCCCCAGCGCGTTCGCGCCTTCGGGATCCTCGGCCAGGGCCCGGACGGCCTTCAACAGGGCGTCGGGGTCCTCCGGCGGTACGAGCACCCCCGCGCCCGAACGTTCCACTTCCTGGGCCGTTCCGCCCTGTGCCGCGACGGACGCGAGGACGGGCCGGCCCGCCTGGAAGTACGAGGTGAGCTTGGACGGCACGCTCATGTCCATCACCGCCGCGTGCTGCGTGACCGCGAGCACGTCCGCCGCCGCGAGGATATCCGGGAACTCGCCGTCAGCGGCAGGGGGGATGATGTCAAGGTTCGGCACATCGGCGGCGAGGTCGGCGAGAGTGGAGCGCTGGCTTCCGTCACCCATGAGGACAAAGCGGACGTTCGGATCCAGTCGCGCGGCACCGACGAGCACTTCCAGACCCTGCTTGAGGCCCATGTTCCCGGAGTGCAGGACCACCGTCTGACCAGGGGCCCAGCCCAGATGCCGGCGGGTCTCGCCGCGCGGCTTCGTGGGGACCGACACGTGGGACCAGTTGGGCACCAGGCGGATCCTCTTCGGGTCCACGCCCATCCCGACGACCCGGTCCACGAACGTCTCGTGAATCACACCGACCAGGGTGGCGCGCTTGAGGGCGTACGCCTCGGCGCGACCGGCGACGGCGGCCGCCTTGTCGCCGCCGCTGATCCCGCTCTGCGCGGCGGCGGCGCCCATCAGGTCCTGGACCACCGGGACGTAGGGGACCTTCCACTTGGCCGCGAGTCGCGCCGCGAGGACCCCGCCGGCCAGGCTGGGCATCTGGGCCATGACCGCGTCCGGCTTCTTCATCCGCGGCGGGGCCGCGGCCCCGTGCAGCAGAATCGATCCTTCGAAGAGGGCCCGCTTCACGGCGGTCTGGCGCTGCGGAACGGTGTGCGCGCGCCGGTGCACGGTCACCCCGGCGCGCTGCTCCGTGCGCCGTAGCGCCCCCTTGTACTCCGGCTCGAGAGACCAGGCCGGGTAGTGCGGCATGCCCGCCAGTACATGGGTCTCGTGGCCGAGATCCGCCCAGTGCTCGGCGATCTGGGTGGCGTACGGCCCGATCCCCGCGTGCTCAGGAGCGTAATTGGTGGAAACCAGCAGCAGGCGCCGGTGACCGGATCTGGACACTGAAGGTCCCCTTCTCCCCTGGATGATGCGCACGTCACCCTATTCGTTCACCGACGTGACGCGGTACGTGCACGCTATTGTCTGCTAATCCGCCACACCGGGGGGTGTGGCTCATGGGGGGTAACCGATGACGGAGCAGGACATGTCAGACCTTGGTGCGTCCGCGCGCAGGCCGTATCGAGTGGGCTACGCGCCGGGTGCGTACGATCTGTTCCATATCGGACATCTCAATATCCTTCGCCACGCCCGGAGTCAGTGCGACTACCTGGTGGCCGGCGTGGTGTCGGACGAGATGGCCGAACTCGCCAAGGGCCGCCGCCCGATGATCCCGCTGGTGGAGCGGCTGGAGATCGTCCGCAGCGTCAAGTACGTCGACGCCGCCTTCGTCGAGACGGTCCCGGACAAGGTGGAGACCTGGAAGCAGGTCCGCTTCGACGTCATCTTCAAGGGCGACGACTGGCGCGGCACCCCCAAGGGCGACCGTCTGGAGAAGGACTTCGCCGAGCACGGCGTCGACGTCGTCTACTTCCCCTACACGGTCCACACCTCCAGCACCCAGCTCCGTCGGGCCCTGGACGCCCTGTCGCAGCCGCTCGTCCCGCCCCAGGTCGCCCACCTCGCCGGCGAGGGCCTCAGCGCGGAACGGCGCTGAGCTCCCGGTACCACTTGGCGAGGAACGCCAGCAGGAACAGCACGGCGACCGCGCCCAGTCCCGCGTACGCCCAGCGGAACAGCTCCCCGCCGCCGAGCAGCAGGAACACCAGACAGAACACCCCGTAGTCCACGGGCAGCAGTGCGACCGCGCGCACGGTCGACGGCGCGGCGGCGGCGCTTCCCGGCGCCGGCCTGGGCTTGAGCTTCTCGGTGAGCAGCCCGCCGAAGAAGGTGACGATCGCGGCGAACTGGAAGCCGAGCGGCACCAGCAACCAGCCGTCCCCGCCCGTCCCGTACGCGTCGGGGAAGCGGTAGAAGGCGATCAGCACGCAGGTGTGCAGGGCCGTCAGCTTGGCGCAGTCCACGACGTGGTCCAGCCATTCGCCCGAGGCGCTGCCGCCCCCGCGCAGCCGCGCGAGCTGGCCGTCGGCGGAGTCGAAGGCGAAGCCGACCGCGAGCGCGGCCCACACGACGATCCCGAGCCCCCACGAGGGCGCGGCCAGCGCGACGGCCGCGACCGCGGCGAAGCTGAAGGCCGCGCTGATCAGCGTGACCTGGTTCGGGGTGAGACCGAGGGCGTGCGACCCGGCGGCCAGGTACCGCCCGGCGGGACGGTTGACGTACCGGGAGTAGAGCGACACGCCCTTCGCCGACTTCTGCGCCCCGCGCAGCTCCCGCAACGCGGTCCCGAATCTCGCCATCCGGCCAAGCCCCTTTGAACGTGTGTACGTATGAAGGGCACATCATCGCAGGACCGGTGCGGCCTTCCGCCCGGGATGTGCCCGGACGTCCTGAAGCAGCAGTACGGACAGGTTCGCGGCGGCGGTGAGCACCGCCGCCACCAGCAGCGGGACCGTCGTCCCCGCGACCGCCGCGAGCGGCGCCGCCGTCGCGAGGCCCAACGGCCGGGCGGCGAACGAGATCAGGGTGTCGAAGGAACCGACCCGCCCCAGGGTCTCCGGCGGGACACGGCGCTGGATCTCCGTCTCCCACAGGGGGCTCAGCAGCCCCACGCCGAACATGGCGACGAAGAGGGCCGCGGCCGTGACCGCGAGCGGCGACCGCAGGGCGAAGGCCGTCAGCGGCAGGGCCTGGAGCGAGGACGCGACCGCCACCCAGACCAGCGGCCGTCCCACGCGCAGCCGACCGGCGAGCCAGACCCCGACGAGCATCCCGGCCGTGCCCAGTTGCGCGACGACCACCCAGGCGCCCTCGCCCCCCAGGCTCCGCACGGCGATCAGCGGACCCAGGGTGAGCAGCAGGCCGGCCGCGAGGTGCCAGACGCCGTGGGCCACGACATTGGCCAGAAACCACGGGTGCCGCCGGGTCTCCGCCCAGCCGGCCCGCAGTTCCGTGAGGAAGCGGGCGCGTGCCTCGCTCCGGTCGGGCGCCGGGGTGCGCAGCCCGCCCAGGGTGAGCGCGGAGCAGACGAACAGGGCGCTGGTGAGCAGGGAGGACCAGCCCGCGCCGACGAGCAGCACCATCGCGCCGGCGGCGGCGGGTCCGGCCATCAGGGCGAGGGCGTTGGCCACCCCCAGCCGGGCGTTGACCCGCAGTCGGCCCTCCTCGGGGACGACGCCCGCCACCAGCGTCCGGGCGGAGGGGTTGCCGAAGGCCACGGCGACCCCGGTCACGGCGGCCAGCGCCGCGAGCTCGGGGATCCGTACGGGGCCGGACAGCAGCAGCGCGCCGGTGCCCAGTTGCGCGGCGGCGCGCGCGAGGTCGGAGACGAGCACCACCCGTCGGGCGGGGTGGCGGTCGGCCACCACGCCCGCGAGGGGCAGGAGGAGCAGCATCGGGAGCAGCTCGGCGGCGAGCACCAGGCCGAGGTCGCCGGCCGAACCGGTGCGCACCACCGCGAGGGTGAGGGTGGTGGGGATCAGGGCCGTGGCGAAGGCGGCGAAGGCGCGCCCGGTGAGCAGTCGCCAGATCGTCGGGGTCATGACACCGGACACTATTTCGCCAGCGAATGATTCGTCAACGAAATGCTTTGGGCGGGTGCGATACTGCCGCCCATGGACACCGAGGACTCCGTCGACCGGCACATCGCCCGCTGGAGCGGCAAGGTTCCCTTCGACGTGCCCACCGAGGAGGTCATCACCCGCATCCAGCTCCTCGCCAAACACGTGAAGTACGGCAAGGAACGGGCGATGGCCGAGACCGGTCTGCAGGAGTTCGAGTTCGAGACCCTCCACCGGCTCGCCTCCCGGGGCGCCCCCTGGCGGGCCCCCTCCTCCGAGCTGGCCGCCGAGATGCTGCTCTCCCCGGCCGGGATGACCGGCCGCCTGGACACCCTGGAGAAGGCCGGTCTCATCCGGCGGATCCGCGCCGCCGGGGACCGTCGCCGTGTCGACGTCGAGCT
Organism: Streptomyces sp. WM4235; assembly: GCF_001279725.1. Lineage (GTDB taxonomy): Bacteria > Actinomycetota > Actinomycetes > Streptomycetales > Streptomycetaceae > Streptomyces. The sequence continues at coordinate 115,330 of NZ_LGDE01000112.1, forward strand.
CACCGACGAGGGACACCGCCGCTGGACCGACGCCATGCGCTGGCGCGGCATCGCCGAGGCGCGGTTGATCGGACCGCTCGACGACGCCGAACGGGCCGCGCTCGCCGCCCTCCTCAAGCGGATGCTCCTCCACGCCGAAACGGGCTGACCCGCCCCCCGCCCCCGGGACACCGCCGCCCTCAACCCGCCACCCTCAACAGCAGCACCGACCTGGCCGGAACCGACAGCGCCTCCCCGCCCCGGTGTCGGGTCGCGGGCGCCGCGCCCTGCTCCTCCCGCGAGGTGTCCAGCACCAGTTCGTACGTCGTCGCCCACGGCGCGCCCGGCAGCATCCACTCCACCGGCCGGTCCCCGGCGTGCAGCAGCGCCAGGAAACTGTCGTCCGTCACCTGCCGACCCCGCTCGTCGCGCCCCGGGATGTCGCGCCCCGACAGGTACAGGCCCAGCGCGGCGGCCGGCGCGTACCAGTCCCGCTCCGTCATCTCCTTGCCGCCGGGGGTGAACCAGGCCAGGTCCCGCAGCCCGTCCGCGCCCTGCGCCCGCCCCGAGAAGAACGCCCGCCGGCGCAGCACGGGATGCTCGCGGCGCAGCGCCAGCACCCGCGTGGCCAGGGCGAACAGCTCCCGCCACACCGGGTCCTCCAGCAGCGACCAGTCGACCCAGCTCGTCTCGTTGTCCTGGCAGTACGCGTTGTTGTTGCCGCCCTGCGTGCGGCCGAACTCGTCACCGGCCACCAGCATCGGCACGCCCGTCGACAGCAGCAGAGTGGTCAGCAGGTTCCGCAGCTGCCGGCGCCGCAACGCGCCGATCCGGGGGTCGTCGGACTCGCCCTCCGCCCCGCAGTTCCACGACCGGTTGTCGTTGGTGCCGTCCCGGCCGTCCTCGCCGTTGGCCTCGTTGTGTTTGCGCTCGTGGCTCACCAGGTCGCGCAGGGTGAACCCGTCGTGCGCGGTCACGAAGTTCACCGAGGCGTACGGCCGCCGCCCGCCCCACGCGTACAGGTCGCTGGATCCGGACAGCCGGTACCCGAGGTCCCGCACGTCGGGCAGCGCGCCCCGCCAGAAGTCCCGGACCGCGTCCCGGTAGCGGTCGTTCCACTCCGTCCACAGCGGCGGGAACGCCCCCACCTGGTAGCCGCCGGACCCCACGTCCCACGGCTCGGCGATCAGCTTGACCCTCCTCAGCACCGGATCCTGGGCGATCACCGCGAGGAACGGCGAGAGCATGTCCACGTCGTGCATCGAGCGGGCCAGCGCCGCCGCCAGGTCGAAGCGGAAGCCGTCCACGCCCATCTCCGTCACCCAGTACCGCAGCGAGTCGGTGATCAGCCGCAGCACGTGCGGGCGCCCGGCGTGCAGGGTGTTCCCGCAGCCCGTGTAGTCGGCGTACCGGCGCTGGTCGGACTGGAGCCGGTAGTAGCCCCGGTTGTCGATCCCGCGCAGGGACAGCGTCGGGCCCAGCTCGCCCGCCTCCGCCGTGTGGTTGTAGACCACGTCGAGGATGACCTCGATCCCGGCCGCGTGCAGCGCCTTCACCATCCGCTTGAACTCGCCGACCTGCTGCCCGGTCGTCCCGCTCGACGAGTAGCCCGCGTGCGGGGCGAAGTAGCCGATCGAGTTGTAGCCCCAGTAGTTGCGCAGGTTCCGGCGCAGCAGATGGTCCTCGTGCGCGAACTGGTGCACCGGCAGCAGTTCCACCGCCGTCACGCCGAGCCGGGTCAGGTGCTCGATCGCGGCCGGGTGGGCCAGGCCGGCGTAGGTGCCGCGCAGTTCCTCGGGAATGCCCGGATGGCGCATCGTGAAGCCCCGCACGTGCAACTCGTAGATCACCGAATCGGCCCAGGGGGTCTTGGGCCGGACGTCGTCCGCCCAGTCGTCGTCGTCGTGGACGACGACCCCCTTCGGCACGGACGGCGCCGAGTCCCGGTCGTCGCGCACGGTGTCCGCGATGTACTGCTGCGGCCAGTCCCGGACGTGGCCGTACACCTCGGGCGGCAGCCCGAAGTCGCCGTCCACGGCCCGCGCGTACGGGTCCAGGAGCAGCTTCGCCGGGTTGTACCGGGCGCCCGTCCAGGGGTCCCAGCGCCCGTGGACCCGGAATCCGTACCGCTGTCCGGGGCGCACGCCCGGCACGAAGCCGTGCCAGATCTCGTGCGTGAGCTCCGTCAGGGCGCACCGGGTCTCGGTGCCGGACCCGTCGAACAGGCACAGTTCCACCGCCTCCGCGCCCTGCGCCCACAGCGCGAAGTTGGTGCCCGCGACCCCGTCCGGCCCGGTCCGGAACCGCGCCCCCAAGGGGTGCGAGGACCCGGGCCACACCGCCGGCCCCGGACGCGCGGACACCCGTGACGCGGGGCCGGGCCGCGCTGTGACCTGGCCGTTCGTCCGGCCGTTCGCCTGACCGTTCGACTGCCCGTCGAGGTGCGGTACGGGCGCGGTCCCGCCGCGCCGTACGTCACCCTCGACGGCTTCCACCGCCTCTTGCTCGGCTGCGCTCGACACTGCCCGCCTCCACGGCTCTCGGTACCTGCGGGGGTGGGGAGTGCGCGGTCCCGGCGTCCCGGCCGAGTCCGCCCCCGTCTGGTCCTTCCCACTGTTCTGCCCGTACTGCCCCGCCCGGAACGTGGGCCGCGCCCACGTTTCCCCCGGAGGGGGCCGGTCGTTGGACAGTCCGTGACTCATCTGACGAGGCGGGCAGGGGCGGGCTTGGCCGCCATGGCGGCATGGGCGGGCCTGCTGGGCGGGCTCACCGGCTGCACCAAGGACGGCGGATCCCCGGTCGAGATCCAGCTGCCCGGCAAACCCCGGTCGCCGGACGAGGCCATCCGGATCACCCCCGGGGACAACGCCAAGGGGGTCCCGGCCGACGGGCCGCTGGTCGTGAACGTCCCCGAAGGACGGCTGGAACGGGTCGTCGTCACCAAGGTGGAGGACGCCCAACAGGAACAGGTCCCCGGCACCATCGCCGCCGACGGGCTCAGCTGGAACCCGGACCCGGCGGCCGGGCGGCTCTCGCTCGCCGCCAAGTACACCGTGGACGCGGTCGCCCTCGACGGGCACAACCGCCGCCAGGCCCGGCACACCACCTTCACCACCTACGTTCCCGAGGAGCGGTTCATCGGCTACTTCAAGCCCGAGAACCGCTCCACCGTGGGCACCGGCATGATCGTCTCCTTCAACTTCAACCGCGCCATCAAGCAGCGCGCCGAGGTGGAACGGGCCATCACCGTCACCTCCAGGCCGGCCGTGCAGGTCGTCGGCCACTGGTTCGGGGACGGCCGCCTCGACTTCCGGCCCAAGGAGTACTGGAAGCCGGGCACCGAGGTCACCGTGAAGATGAACCTCCGCGACGTCGAGGGCGCGCCCGGTTCGTACGGGATCCAGGACAAGACCGTCACCTTCACGGTCGGTCGCTCCCAGATCTCCACCGTGGACGCCGCCGCGCACACCATGGAGGTCCGCCGGGGCGGGGAGCTGGTGTCCACCGTCCCGATCACCGCGGGCGCCCCGAAGAACACCACCTACAACGGCAAGATGGTGGTGATGGAGATGTTCGACGTGACCCGGATGAACGGTCAGACCGTCGGCTTCGGCGGCGAGTACGACATCCCCGACGTGCCCCACGCCATGCGGCTCACCAACTCCGGCACCTTCCTGCACGGCAACTACTGGGCCAGCCCCGACACCTTCGGCAGCACCAACGTCAGTCACGGCTGCGTGGGCCTGCGCGACGACAAGGGCGGCGGTTCGGACACCCCGGCGGGCTGGTTCTTCGACCGGACCCTGGTCGGGGACGTCGTGGTCGTCGAGAACTCGCAGGACAAGACGGTCTCCCCCAGCAACGGCCTGGGCGGCTGGAACATGACCTGGGCCGACTGGGTCGCCGGCTCGGCCGCCCGCTGAGCGGCCGCCCCCCCGGTCGCATCAATCGAGTGATTGTCGGACCGGATGGCCGTAGCGGGATCGTGTCGTCGATCCGGCACGCCGGAACCTGCCGTCAGCCTGTCGCCAACAGCGCAGGCAACGGACGGAGCGTCATGTCAGCAAGGAACTGGACCCTCGGCCTCGCGATCGGGGCCGTGCTCACCGCCGGCGCCCCCGCGGCCCTCGCCGCGGGCTCCGGCGGCGAGCAGCCGGTACGGGCCCTGCGAGCCCCCCTGCCGGGCGGGCTCGGTCCCTGCGTCCCGGGCACCTGCCCGAACCCGTTCCCCCAGATCGGCACCGGAACCCGGCCCGTCGGCACCGACAACGCCGTGAACATCTTCGTCGGCGGCGACTTCCTCGTCCGCGAGCGCGCGGCGGAGGCCGAGGGCCGGGTCGTGGTCCTCGGCACCTTCGACCAGGACAAGGTGGCGGGGGCGAGCTCCGCCTACAACATCGGGATCGTCGGCGCGGGCTCCCTGGTCCAGCCGCCGCTCGGCTCGGACTTCCTCACCACCGGCCGGAACGTGAACATCGCCGCCGGCGAACGACTCATCTCCGACGGCGGCGTGGTCCGTCACGCGGGCACCGCCCCCGGCGCCGGCACGGTCACCGGCACCCTGCGCGCCGACCCGAACGCCGTCGCCCCCTACGCGGGCCTGCGCGACGACCTCACCGCCGCCGGCAAGTGCTACGCCCGGATCGGCGCGGCCCCCCGCCCGGCGACCGGCACGGTGGTCAACCAGGACGGCACCTTCGTCTTCACCGGCGACGACAGCTCCCCGCTCCAGGTCTTCACCCTCGACACCGACCTGGTCGGCCGCAACGGCGGGGCCGTCGGCATCCGCTTCGCCAGGATCCCGGCGAAGGCCACCGTCCTGGTCAACGTCCTCGGCACGACCCGGACGATCAACACCTACAGCGGCACCATCGTCGACGGCGCCGACACCTTCAACGCCCTGCGCACCCGGCTGCTGTGGAACTTCCCGGACGCCACGACGGTCAACCTGAACGGCAGCGGCCAGTTCCAGGGCAGCGTGCTGATCGGCGAGCAGCGTTCCCGGGCCACCGTCACCCTGCCCGGCATGAACGGCCGCTTCTTCACCACCGGCAACCTCACCCACACCGGCATCCAGGGCGGTGGCGGCGGCCAGGAGTTCCACGCCTACCCCTTCGACGGCGACCTCCCCGACTGCGCCCCGCCGGTGACGACCGGCGCGGTGTCCGTGCTCAAGCGGGACGAGACGGGCCGCCCGCTCGCCGGCGCGCGCTTCGAGCTGTGGCGCGAGACCAACGACACGCCCGGCCTCCAGACCACCGGCGCGGAGGCCGACACCAGGGTCACCGAGTGCACCACCCCCGAGAACGGGATCTGCTCCCACACCACGGACCTCGGCCGCTACTACTGGCGCGAGACCGTCGCCCCCGCCGGCCACCGCCCCGCCCCGAACCCGGTCTTCCCGCTGGAGCTGACCGCGGACAACGCGAACGCCGGCGCCCGCGTCACCGTCGACAACGAGCGGCTGCCCGTGCCCACCGCCAAGGTCGTGCTCTGGAAGTCCGACCTCGCCACCGGCGCCGCGCTGCCCGGCGGCCGCTTCGACCTGTGGCGCGAGAGCAACGGCCGCACGGGCCTGCAGACCGGCGGAACCGACCCGGACACCAGGCTCCCCGGCGAGTGCGTGACCGACGCCGACGGCAGCTGCACCGTGTACCTGCCCGTCGGCCCGACGTACTACTGGCGCGAGATCGCGGCACCCGACGGCTACAACCCGCCCGAGGACCCGGTGGTGGCCTTCACCCCGGACGAGGGCGACGTGACGGAGGGAATCGTCGTCAACGTCCCCAACACCAGGGAACCCGAGGAGGACCCGGGCACCCTGCGCGTGGTGAAGAAGGACGCCAAGACCGGGCGGCCGCTGCGCGGCGCCGTGTTCGAGGTCTGGAAGGAGACCAACAACACCGCGGGTCTCCAGACCCGCGGCATCAACGCCGACCGCAGGGTCAAGCCGGGCTGCGCCACCGACCGCGTCGGGATCTGCGACTTCGACCGGCTCTCCGAGGGCTCCTACTACCTGGTCGAGACGGACGTCCCCGAGGGCTACGTCCTGCCGGGGAACCGGGTCACCGGGCCGCTGCGCCTCGACGGGACGACCCCGAACCACCGCCTCGTGGTCACCCTGCACAACAAGCGGGACGACCACGGCAAGGACCCGAAGGGCCCGCGCGCCTGAACCCCGCGCGACCCCGACCGGGTACGCCGGCGGAGTGACCTCCTCACCCCGCCGGCGCACCCGGGCGGCCGTACCGGGCAGGACCGGGTTGGCTGGGCGGCGAGTGCCCGACCGGCGGGCGCGAGGAGGTCCACATGCCCACAGGGGACACCATCGCCGCCACGGGCCGCCCGGCCCGCGGGACATCCGCGATACGCGGGGCGCTCGCCCTGGCCGCGGCCCTGACCCTGGGCGCCCTCGCCGCCCCGACCGCCGCCGCGGCCCCCGCGCGGCGCGCCCCGGAGCCCGAACCCGCCTGCACCGCCGGTACCGGCCCCTACCAGCGCGAGTTGGAGGCCGGACTGGGACGCCCGGTCGACGGGGTGCAGTCCACCGCCGACTGCGTCGCCGTCCGCTCCTTCCAGCGGACCCACCGCGTCACCCCGGCCGACGGCTACGCCGGCCTCGTCACGCACCGCACGATGGTCGCCGTGAACGCCCGCGCGAACCCCAACGCCGACGGCTCCTGCCCGGTCCGTGAGCACCGGGTGACCTGTGTGGACCTGGAACGCCAACTCCTGTGGGTACAGAGCGGGGAGCGGATCGTCTTCGCGCCCGTGCCCATCCGCACCGGTCGCGACGACCAGGAGACCCGGCCCGGTTGGCACGAGGTGTACTGGCGCAGCGAGGACCACGAGTCCACGCTGTACGACAACGCGCCCATGCCGTACGCCCAGTTCTTCGACGGGGGCCAGGCCCTGCACGGCCGCCCCGGCGACCTCTACGCGCACGGCGGATCGGCGGGCTGCGTCAACCTCTCGGTGCCCGACGCCGAACGCCTGTGGAACCTGCTGGCCGAGGGCGACGCGGTCTACGTCTGGGGGACCAAACCCGGTACGGACGACTGACTCCGAGACGGTCCCCGTGCTTGGGACCGAACGGTGACAAGACCGTATCTTTTCGTGTTCTTCCCGTGTGATTTCCTGTCGACAAGCGCGCGACTGTCCGTGCGCGGGGGACATGGGGAGAACACGAGTGAACCTGCAGCCGATTCGCGGTCGAGTCCGCACCGGCCTGCCGGCCCTACTGCTGGGAGCGGCCCTGCTGCTCACCACCGCGTGCAGCGGTGGCGGCAACGGCGGGGGCAACGGCGGAGACGACAACGGCGGGGGCGGCGCCGGCAAGGCCGGCACCGAGGCGTCGAAGGCTGTCGTCAACGTCAAGCCCGACGACGGGGCCAAGGAGGTCGCCACCAGCGGCATCCTGAAGATATCCAGCACGGGTGGCAAGCTCACGACGGTGACGGTCGCCGACACCAAGGGCAACGCGGTGGCCGGCAAGCTCGCCGCGGACGGCGCGAACTGGGAGCCCGAACGCCATCTGGCCTCCGCCACCGAGTACAAGGTGCACGCGGTGGCCAAGGACACGGCCGGCCGGGAGTCGGTCAAGGACACCACCTTCACCACCCTGACCCCGGAGAACACCTTCGTGGGCCACTACACCCCCGAGGACGGTTCCACGGTCGGCGTGGGCATGCCCGTCTCCATCAACTTCACCCGCGGCATCACCAACCCGGAGGCCGTCGAGAAGGCCATCACGGTCACCGCCGAGCCCTCCGTCCCGGTCGAGGGCCACTGGTTCGGCAACGACCGCCTCGACTTCCGCCCCGAGAAGTACTGGGCCGCGGGCACCAAGGTCACCGTGAAGCTCGCCCTCGACGGCGTCGAGGGCCGGGAGAACGTCTACGGCAAGCAGACCCGCACGTTCTCCTTCACCATCGGTCGCTCCCAGGTGTCCACGGTCGACGCGAGCGCGCACACCATGGAGGTCGTCCGTGACGGCCAGGTCCTGAAGAACCTCCCGATCACCGCGGGCGCCCCGTCGACGACCACCTACAACGGACAGATGGTCATCAGTGAGAAGTACAAGGTGACCCGGATGAACGGCGCCACCGTCGGCTTCGGCGGCGAGTACGACATCTCCGACGTGCCGCACGCGATGCGCCTGTCGAACTCCGGCACCTTCGTCCACGGCAACTACTGGGCCTCCTCCTCCACCTTCGGGTCGGAGAACGTCAGCCACGGTTGTGTGGGCCTGCGCGACGCGCGCGGCGCCGGCGACCCCGACCAGCCCGCCGCCTGGTTCTTCGACCAGTCGCTCATCGGTGACGTGGTCGTCGTGAAGAACTCCAAGGACAAGGAGATCGCGCCGGAGAACGGCCTCAACGGCTGGAACATGGACTGGGCGGAGTGGGTCAAGTAACCCCACCCCGTAGGTGATCGAGTGGCCCGGCGCTGTGACACACGGCACCGGGCCACTCGCTGTTAACCGGTACTAACCTTCCCCGTATGACCCTCTCTCTCGAAGTCTCCGAAGGCGTCGGCACCCTCCGTCTGGACCGGCCGCCCATGAACGCCCTGGACATCGCCACCCAGGACCGGCTGCGCGAGCTCGCGGTGGAAGCCGGCGACCGGGCCGACGTCCGCGCGGTCGTCATCTACGGCGGCGAGAAGGTGTTCGCCGCCGGCGCGGACATCAAGGAGATGCAGACCATGGACCACGCGGCGATGGTCGCCCGGTCCCGAGGTCTCCAGGACGCGTTCACGGCCGTGGCCCGGATCCCCAAGCCCGTCGTCGCGGCCGTCACCGGCTACGCCCTGGGCGGCGGTTGCGAACTCGCGCTCTGCGCCGACTACCGGATCGCCGCCGACAACGCGAAGCTCGGGCAGCCCGAGATCCTGCTGGGTCTGATCCCGGGCGCGGGCGGCACCCAGCGGCTGTCCCGCCTGATCGGCCCGTCCAAGGCCAAGGACCTCATCTTCACCGGCCGGATGGTCAAGGCCGAGGAGGCGCTCGCCCTCGGTCTGGTCGACCGGATCGTGCCGGCCGCCGAGGTGTACGAGCAGGCGCACGCCTGGGCCGCGAAGCTGGCGCAGGGCCCCGCGCTCGCCCTGCGGGCCGCCAAGGAGTGTGTCGACGCCGGCCTGGAGGCGGACATCGACACCGGTCTGACCATCGAACGCAACTGGTTCGCGGGCCTGTTCGCCACCGAGGACCGCGAGCGCGGCATGCGCAGCTTCGTGGAGGAGGGCCCCGGCAAGGCCAAGTTCCTCTAGCCGGGACGGCCCGGCCGCGGGGGAAGTCCACAGGGGAGTCCCCGGGGAGTCCTCCCTGTGGGTGCATTAGCCAGGCCTTAAGCCAGGCTTAAGGGGACCTCATGGCCCACCGAGGGTGATCGGCTCCGCGCGTTGTGTCATCGCAGGTCACCTCGGCGTCGCGGCCTCTGTTTTGCCTGTTGCATATGCCGGGACACCCCTTCGGAATCAACCATTCCGGGGGGTGTTTTCCCGCGGAACGACCCGCGGTGGCGGTCGTGCCGTCCATGATGGGTTCATGGCGGGCCTGGAGGGTGTGGAACAGCCGCGGCAGCGCAGCAGCGCTTCCGCCGTACGGCTCACGGCGTCTCTTGAGGATGAACACGGCCTCAAGGCATCGGAGTCGTACGAGAATCCGGCGGAGGCGGAGGTGACGCTGCCGTCCATGCCGGAGTCCGCGAGAACCGCTCGCCGGCTCACCCAGTCGGTGGTGATCCGCCACTGGGGCCTCTCGCCGCAGATCGCCGAACACGCGGTCCTGCTGGTGTCCGAACTCGTCGGCAACGCCGTGCGCCACACCGGGGCCCGCTCCTTCGGCTTACGGATGCTGCGTCGCCGCGGGTGGATCCGGATCGAGGTGCGTGACCCCTCGCGCGGGTTGCCCTGTCTGATGCCGGTCCACGAGATGGACACCACGGGGCGCGGGCTCTTCCTCGTCGACAAACTGTCCGACCGCTGGGGCGCCGATCTGCTGCCGCGCGGCAAGATCACCTGGTTCGAGATGCGGGTGGCCGACCGCTAGGACCCGCCCTCCCTGCACTTCGGCCCGGAACGCCAGAAACCCCCTGTCGCCGTGATCGGGCGCTGCGGGGGTTTCATGGGTGCGCCGAGGATCGAAGGGGGTGTGATCCTCGGCGGGACTTCGCTCGGGTCAAAGGGAAGTCGTGGTTCCGACTATGGCAGACGAGCGCCCGAATGCCAAAAGTCCCAACACGGACATAAGTGTGCATATCCTAAGAGTTTCCACCTAAATCTTAGGTGAGGTGGGCCACTCACCTCGTAATCAATGAATAAGTATCGACCGCTCTGAGTGAATCGTTGATCACGTAGCGGACGGAACCTCGGATGGCGTCCTGATGGCCGGCGTCTCGAATTGGGTCAATCATTACCATCTCGGTCATCCACCCCTTAAATGGGCAAGTGCTCTGCTATCCGGACCGCCGATCCGCCCTTCGCGCCGGTGTGGCGGGCGCCGTCGGCGCCCTCGCCACCGCCTGCGGGACCGCGCCCCCGACCCGCGCGACCGCCCCCGACAAGGCCGCCGCCCCCTCCGCCACCGTGCCCGCCAAGGCCCCCGCCGCCGCGGCCGCACCGGCACCCCGCCGGTTCGCCGGCCTGCCCGTCGAGATCGCCCACGGCCCCCGCGACCGGCCCCGGGTCGCCCTCACCTTCCACGGCAACGGGGACCCGGCCGTCGCCCGGGCCGTGCTCGCCGAGGCCGAGAAGGGCGGGGCGCGCGTCACCGTACTGGCGATCGGCACCTGGCTCGACGACCACCCGGACATGGCCCGCCGGATCCTCGACGGCGGCCACGAACTCGGCAACCACACCCAACGCCACCTCGCGATCAACGACATGTCCGAGGCCGACGCCCTCGCCGAGATCACCGGCTGCGCGCAGCGCCTCAAACGCCTCACCGGCTCGATCGGCACCTGGTTCCGCCCCTCGCAGACCCAGTACGCGAGCCCGCTCGTCCGAACCCTCGCCGGGCGGGCGGGCTACCCGCACGTCCTGTCGTACGACGTGGACTCCCTCGACTTCACCTCGCCCGGCGCCGCGGCCGTCATCCGCAACGTCACCGGGACGATCCACGGCGGATCGGTGGTGAGCCTGCACTTCGGCTACGCGGACACGGTCGACGCGATGCCGCCCCTCCTCGAAGAACTCGCGCGCCGCAAGCTGCGCGCGGTGACCACCACGGAGCTGCTGACCCCATGACCACGAACCGCCTTCCCCGGAAGGCCACCGCGCTGCTCGCCGGACTGGTTCTCGCTGCCCTGGCCGGCTGCGGTTCCGGCGGAGGGGGCGCGACCGAGGCGCTCGGCTCCAAGGGACCCGCCCGGCCGGTCAAGGCCGTGCCGGCGGCGCCGCCCGGACTGCCCGGCATGCCACCGCTGCTCGACCCGAAGGACGTGTACGCGGCGGACCGCCCGAACCGGCTCTCCCCGGTGGTCAAGGACTTCCCGTCCCGGGTCTACGTACCGAACACCAACTCCAACACGGTGTCCGTCATCGACCCGGCGACGTACAAGGTCATCGACACCATCCCCGTCGGCGCCCAGCCCCAACACGTGGTGCCCTCCTGGGACATGAAGACCCTGTGGGTCAACAACAACCGCGGCCACACGCTCACCCCCATCAACCCGGCCACCGGCGAGGCCGGCGACCCCGTCGAGGTGCACGACCCGTACAACCTCTACTTCACGCCCAACGGGAAGTACGCGATCGTGATGGCGTCGATGGACCGCGAACTGGTCTTCCGCGACCCGCACACCATGAACCGGGTGAAGACGGTGCCCGTGACCTGCTTCGGCGTCAACCACGCGGACTTCTCGGCCGACGGCCGCTACTTCATCGTGAGCTGCGAGTTCTCCGGCGAACTCCTCAAGGTGGACACCGAGAAGATGGAGGTCGTCGGCCAGCAGAAGCTGCCGTTCGAGGGCGCGATGCCGCAGGACGTGAAGATCTCCCCGGACGGCAAGACCTTCTACGTCGCGGACATGATGGCGCACGGCATGTGGGTGCTCAGCGGGGACAAGTTCGACGTCCCCAAGCTGCTGCCCACCGGAAAGGGGTGCCACGGCCTGTACGTCAGCCGGGACTCCAAGGAGATGTACATCTCCAACCGCGGCGAGGGCACCATCTCCGTCTTCGACTTCCCGCAGAACAAGCTGACGAAGAAGTGGGAACTGCCGGACGGCGGCAGCCCCGACATGGGCGGGGTCTCCGCCGACGGCAAGGTGCTGTGGCTGTCGGGCCGCTACAACTCCGAGGTCTACGCCCTCGACACCACCAGCGGCAAGGAACTGGCCCGGATCCCGGTCGGCGGCGGACCGCACGGCCTCGCCGTCTACCCCCAGCCCGGCCGCTACTCGCTCGGCCACACCGGGATCTTCCGCTAGGCCGTCCCTTTCGGACCCGGTCGCGACGACGGCGGCCCGGGAGCTCGCACAGCTCCCGGGCCGCCCCCGTCCACCGGTCGGGCAGGGCCCCACCGGGGCCTACCAGGCGACGGGAAGCCGCTCCGGCAGGCGCTTGATGAAGCCCGTGCGCCAGACGAGGTTCTCGGCCGGGACCGCGAGGCGCAGTTCGGGCAACCGCTCGACCAGCACCTCCAACGCGATCTCGGCGTGGGCCCGACCCAGGGCGGAGGCCGGGCAGAAGTGCCGGCCGGCGCCGAACGCAAGGTGGGGCCGGGGGCTCTCGCGTTCGAGGTCCAACACGTCCGGGTTCTCGAAGGCCAGCGGGTCGAAGTTGGCCCCCTCCAACAGGACCAGGACCAGCTCGCCCTTCTTGACCAGCACGTCACCGACCCGCACGTCCTCCAGGGCGATCCGCGGCAGGCCGTCGCCCACGGAGAGGTTCCAGCGCAGGAGTTCGTCCACCGCCTTGCCCATCCGCTCCGGATGCGCGCGCAGGTACCCGATCAGCTCCGGCTTCTGGAGCAGCGCGAGGACCGCGAGCACCAGGAACGCGGACGTGGACACCGCGCCCGCCCCGAAGAGCGAGACGGCGACCGTCGCGAACATGTCGTCGGTCAGGTGCGCCGACTCGGGGTCGGCCTCCTTCAACCCGGCGAACCTGCCGAGGAGCCCCGTACGCTCCTCGGCGGGCAGGGCGAGCTGCGCCTCCAGGCACTCGACGAAGTAGCCGACGTCCTTGTACCAGTTGAGCGCCGAGTCCGCGAAGGGCTCCCGCGCCGTCATGAACGCCACGTCGAGGCCCGACATCAGCCGGCGCCAGTCGTCGAAGGGCACTCCCAGCACCCGGCAGTGCAGTGCGGCCGAGAACGGGTCCGCGAAACCGGCCCGGAGGTCGGCGGGGGCGCCCTCGGCCACCATCCGGTCGACGAGTTCCCCGGCCGTGGCGCGCAGCCGGTCCCGGAGCCCCTCCTGGCGCGGGTTGAGCGCCTTCATCACCGCGTCGCGCAGCCCGGCGCCGTTGATGTTGCCCATGTTGTTCACGACCTCGGGCGGGATCGTCAGCGCGTACTGGCGGGGGACGCCGGCGTTCGCCGTGTCCTTGAGGCTGAAGCGCTCGTCCTCCAGCACCTGCCTGGCCGGCGCGTAGCCGCTCACCAGCCAGGCAGGGTCCCCGGTGAGGGTGCGGACCCTGGCGACCGGCGCCTTCTCACGCAGCCAGGCGCACTCCGGCGGGAGCACGTCACCGCGTCGTGAGAGCGGGAAGTCGAGGGGGGCGTCCCCTGCGCCCCCGGTCTCCCGACCCTCAAGCTGCTCGACGGTCATCGACGGTCCCTCCGGTCGGTACGTGGTTCGAGGTGGTGTCCGGCGTCTCGGCCGGTGCGTGGACCGAGGCCGCCGCGGCCTCGGGGCGCACGACGGCGTACGCCTGGTTGCGGGTGGCGCGCAGGCCCCCGCCCCGTGCGAAGAGGACATCGGTCAGGGGCATCTTGACGTGGTAGGCCGCCACCGAGGACGGGACGTCGAGAATGCTCGGGGTGTCCACGAAGAACGGCAGTTCGGCCGCCATGTAGTCGAAACAGACCCGCAACTGTGCGTCGGTGATCGATTCACCTTCCGGCAACTTCGATCCGACAAAGTGAAGGGCCATTTCCTCGCAGCCCTTACGGAATTCGTCGTCAGTCTCCAGGAAATGGAGCACGCGTCGGTGCAAGAGTTGGTAGACGGGGTTCGATTGGAACTCCGAAAGTGCCCGCACGCGAATCTCGGCGAGTGGAGGTCCTGATTCCTCCACGCCTTTGAGTATGCGTCGTCGGACCGCCTTGATCTCCTTCGCCGCCCGCTTCCCCGCGTGTTCGGGGGAGTATCCGAAGGCGGCGAACATCCGGTCGACGTGGAGGTCCGCGTAGACGAAGTCGACTTGGGCGAAGCGGGTCGTGGCCCATCGGGCGAGGTTGCCGATGCGCTCGGAGCTGAAGTAGCTGTTTCCGGGACTCACTCCGATGAGCACATGGTCGCCGTCTTCCCAGATATGGCGGCAGGTGCGGGTGAAGGGCAGAACTTCGAATGATGCGTCAGCTGTGATCGTCACCTGTGTGATCGCCCTTGTTGCCGCTTGTCCCTGGGAGCCCTGCGCTCCTGGTGTGGCGGCAATGTCGGTACGTTATGCCGCGATGCCGGAGCGTGACAAGTGCAGGCCGGAATTATTGGCCGGAATTATTGCCTCCGCCTTACCGGACGGTAATTGGCTTTCTTTCTGCCGGCCGAACGGGACCCGGGGGCGAGCCCCGCCCGGGCGGGCGCTACCCTGAGCCGTCAACAAGCACCAAGAAGGGGTGGACCCAGTGGCGGACATCGAGAGCGCGCGGGCGACGTTCCGTAAGTTCGACGCGGACGGCGACGGCTTCGTCACGGCCGACGAGTACAGCGCGGCCATGAAGGCCATGGGCGACGCGTTCGTCACCGGCGCGGTCGCGGACGCCGTGGTCGCGTCCAAGGACAGCAACGGCGACGGCCTGCTGAGCTTCGACGAGTTCTGGGTCGCCCTGAACAAGTAGTCCCCGTCCCGGCCGCCTCCGACCCCCTGCCGGGACCGGAGGCGGTCAGGCCGTGCCCCCGGGTCCCTCGGGCGCCCCCGGGCCGTCCTGCGCGGGAGCCATGTCCTCGACCTCGGTCAGGGCCTCCTCCAGCCAGCGCAGCCAGAACGTCTCCAGGCCGATCCCGCCGCGCAGCACCAGCCGGCGCAACCGGTCCTCGTCGGAGTC
The DNA here is from genome assembly GCF_001279725.1 of Streptomyces sp. WM4235. Classification (GTDB taxonomy): domain Bacteria; phylum Actinomycetota; class Actinomycetes; order Streptomycetales; family Streptomycetaceae; genus Streptomyces. The sequence goes on from NZ_LGDE01000112.1 coordinate 130,523, forward strand.
CCGTCCCGGCGGGAAGTCCCGTGCCTCGATGGCCTCGTACTCCGCCAACTGCCCCCGGTGCAGCTCCACGTGACGGCGCAGTTCCGCCCCGAGCCCCCGAGCCCCCACCACGCCCGCCGCCCGCACCCGCAGCAGCAGGGGGTCCCGGATGGCCTTCGGGTCCTGGCTCTCGCCGACCCACCGGGCCAGTTCCGCACTGCCGGCGGACAACACCTCGTACTCCTTGCGCTGCCCGCGCACCGGCACCTCGCCGGGCAACGCCCTGATCAACCCGGCCTCCTCCAGCCGGCCCAGCTCCCGGTAGATCTGCTGGTGCGTCGCCGACCAGAAGTACCCGATCGACCTGTCGAACCGCCGGGTCAGCTCCAGCCCCGACGAAGGCTTCTCCAGCAGGGCGGTGAGGATGGCGTGCGGCAGCGACATGCGGCCATCCTAGGTTCGGGGTCGATCCCGGCGGCGCGATCCCGTCCCCGACGTCGCTCGCCGCACGGGCGGGGTCGGGGCGCCCGCGCCGTCACCGCAGCGCGGCCAGGGCCTCCGGGGTCCTCGGGCCGGCAACGTCCGGGGCCAACAGGCCGTGGGCGCGCAGGAGGGCCGTGACCGCCGGGGACCACGCCTGACGCAGTCCGGCCGAGGCCAACAACGCGGGGTCCGAGAGGAGTTCCCCCGCCGGACCGACGCGGACGCCCGTCGGGGTGAGGACCGCCGCGTCGTCGGCCCAGCGAACCGCCAGGTCGACGTCGTGCGTGGCCATCACCACCGTGGTCCCGGCCGTGCGCAGCCCCGCCAGGACGTCCAACAGCCGTTCCTGCCCGTCCGGGTCCAGCCCGGCCGTCGGTTCGTCCAGGATCAACACGCGCGGGGCCATCGCCACCGCGCCCGCGATGGCCGCGCGCTTGCGCTGACCGTACGAGAGCAGGTGCGTCGGCCGGTCCCGCAGCGCCGTGATGTCCAGGGCGGCGAGCGCCGAGTCCACCCGGCCCCGCACCTCGGCGGGCTCCAGGCCCATGTTCATCGGGCCGAAGGACACGTCCTGCTCCACCGAGGCGGCGAACAACTGGTCGTCCGGGTCCTGGACCACCAACTGCACGGCCCGCCGCAGCCGGGTCAGCCCGGCCCGGTCGTGCGTCACCACCGTGCCGTCGAGCCGCAGCGAGCCCGAACCCGGCCGCAGCCCCCCGCTGAGCAGCCGCATCAGGGTGGTCTTGCCGCTGCCGTTGCGGCCCAGCAGGACCAGCGCGCGGCCCTCGACGATGCCGAAGTCCACGCCGGAGAGGACCTCGGGCCCGTCCTCGTACGCGTAGCCCGCGCCGGCCAGTTCCACCAACGGGTTCACAGGTACAGCCCCTTCAGGGTGAGAGTCACGGTGATCAGGGCCGCCAGCAGCGCCCCGGACGCGGCCAGGAACCGCCACGACAGCGTGGCCGGCGGCACCAGCACCCGCAGCGCGCCGTCGTAGCCACGCCCCGCCAGCCCCTCCTGGAGCCGCGCGGCGCGGTCGAAGGCCCGTACGAACGAGGTCGCCGCCAGCCCGGCCAGCGAACGCCACACCGCGGCCCGTCCCGTGTGTCCGAGCCGGGCCGCCTGGGCGCGGCGGACCTGGGCCATCGAGTCCAGCAGCAGGAAGCCGATCCGGTACATGACCAGGGCCACGTCCACCACCGGCGCCGGCACCCCGGCCCGCACGAGCCGGGGCAGCACGTCCGACACCGGGGTGGTGAAGGCGAACAGCAGCACCCCGAGGGAGGCCGCGGAGGTGCGCAACAGCAGCTCCGCCGCGTGCCGGGGCCCGTCGGGGGCCCACGACACCAGCCCCGCCGGGCCGCCCACCGCGAACAGCAGCGGAAGCGCCCCGGTGAAGCAGAAACCGAGCGGGATCCGGAAGGCCCGCCACAGTTGGCGCCCGGCCACCCCGGCGGGCCCGAGCAGCACCACCAGGGTGGCCGCCGCGACGAGCGGCCCCCCGGGCCAGGGCGGCAGGGCCACGGCCGTGACCGTCAGGCCGAGCCCCAACAGGGCCTTCTCCAGCGGATGGCGGCGGCGCCAGCGACTGCCGTGCGCCGCCACGTCGATCGGCAGCACCGCCTACGACTCCGCGGGGCCGGCCGGGCCACCGGTCGCGCCCGCTTGGGCGAGGCCCTGACGCCGACCCTTGCGGACGCCGAAGTAGTACGCGAGCACGCCCGCGCCCAGCGCCGCCTGAAGGGCGAACAGGGCCGATTCGATCTCCCCGGACGGGGGCTCGTACAGCGGCGAGAACCACGGCTCGTAGTCCGGCTTCAGTTCGGTGATGGCGGCCTCCGCCTGCGCGTCGGCGCCCGCGAACGGCTCCTCCTTGCCCTCGCCCAGACCCAGTGCGAGCGGGAGCACGGCGAGCGCCGCCACCAGGAGCAGCAGCACCGTGTTGATCTTCGCGTTCCTGGTCATCGGACCGCCGCCTCCTCCTGCTTGGTCCCGGTACGGGCCGTCAGCTTCGCGACGCCCAGCCGGACCAGGTCCGACTTGCTCGACTGCATCAGCAGCCGCATCACGAGGACGGTCAGCAGCCCCTCGCTGACGGCCAGCGGGATCTGCGTGACGGCGAAGATGCCGCCGAACTTGGCGAGCGCCCCGGGGAAACCGGTGCCCGGGTCGGGGAAGGCCAGCGCCAACTGGACACTGGTCACGCAGTAGGTGACGAGGTCGGCGAAGAACGCGCCGAAGAAGACGGTCACCATCAGCGGCAGATCGAACCTCTTGAGCAGCCGGTAGACCCCGTAGCCCGCCCAGGGCCCGGCGATGGCCATGGAGAAGACGTTCGCGCCGAGCGTGGTCAGGCCGCCGTGCGCCAGCAGCAGCGCCTGGAAGAGCAGGGTGATCGTGCCGAGCACCGCCATGATCGGCGGCCGGAACAGGATCGCCCCGAGCCCGGTGCCGGTGGGGTGGGAACAACTGCCCGTCACCGAAGGGATCTTCAGGGCGGACAGCACGAAAGTGAACGCACCCGACGCACCGAGCAGCAGCGTGCTCTCGGGGTTGGCCTTCACCTCGCGGGTGAGGGCGCGCACACCGTGTACGACAAAGGGAGCGGACGCGGCGCCCCAGGCGACCGCGTGCAAGGGGGGCAGAAACCCCTCGGCTATATGCATGAGTAAGGAGACCTCTCCAGCACCTCGTGGATGGACGACGTGCCCTGGCCGGTCTCCTGGCTCACGGGTACTGATGCCCTGACTCCGCCTTCCCGGGGCCGTGCGGTCTCCCGCGCGGGCCCAGTGGCTTCCCGCAGGGGAGTGGAGCCGGACTTCCCGATCACAGTGGCGAGGGCCGCACCGGTTTTCCACCGGTTTCCCGAACACCAAGGCCCGCTGACCCTAGTCGGCCGCGCGGACCCGTAACAACCCGACCCCGTTCCCGCGCCCCCCGCCCACCCGCTCCGACCAGGGCCGATCCGGGTGGCCCCCGGACGGGCGCGGCCCGCTGGCGAACCCGTGCCGGCCCGCGCAGGGTGGGGGAGTGGCCGACGAACACGACTACGCAGACCTCAGCGCCGTCTACGTGAACTGCACGCTCAAGCGCTCGCCCGAGACCAGCAACACCGAGGGGCTGATCTCCAGGAGCCGTGCGGTGATGGAGGCGGCCGGCGCCCGGACCTCACTGATCCGGGCCGTCGACCACGACATCGCCACCGGTGTCTGGCCCGACATGACCGAGCACGGCTGGGAGAGCGATCAGTGGCCGGTCCTCTACAGCCAGATCATGGACGCCGACATCCTCGTGCTGTGCGGGCCGATCTGGCTCGGTGACAACAGCTCCGTGATGAAGCAGGTCATCGAGCGGCTCTACGCCTGCTCCTCGATCCTGAACGACCGGGGCCAGTACGCCTACTACGGCAGGGTCGGCGGCGCGCTGATCACCGGCAACGAGGACGGCGTCAAACACTGCGCCATGAACGTCCTCTACAGCCTCCAGCACCTCGGCTACACGATCCCGCCGCAGGCCGACGCGGGCTGGATCGGTGAGGCCGGGCCCGGACCCTCCTACCTCGACCCGGGTTCGGGCGGCCCGGAGAACGACTTCACCAACCGGAACACCACGTTCATGACCTGGAACCTGATGCACCTGGCCGCCCTGCTCAAGCGGGCCGGCGGCGTCCCCGCACACGGGAACCAACGCTCGGAGTGGGACGCCGGCTGCCGCTTCGACTTCCCCAATCCCGAGCACCGCTAGGCAGGCAGACGCGAGGGGCCCGGGGCGGCGCACGCCCCGGGCCCATCGACCGTTCGATCCCGTGCCGGGCGACGGTTCAGCAGGTCGCCGGGTGCGGGAAGTCGACGACGAGCCGCTCCGGCGCGTGCAGCACGCTGGTCTTGTAGGTGGGCTTGGTGTCGAAGGCGGCGCCGAAGGTCACGTACCCCTCGTAGTCGCCGGTGTAGGCCATGCCCTTGAGCTTGGACAGGTTGATCTTCTGTAGGCGGGGCCCCTGGTAGACGTTCTGGCCGGCGTCGGTGTGCCCGGCGGCCGGGTGCAGCCGGATCTCCAGGAAGAACTTCCCGGCCAGCGGCACGGGCTTGCCGGACCCGTCGTAGACCAGTTGGGAAACGGGTGTGACGGTGACCGGGGGAGCGGATCCCTGGAGGTCGACGACGAGCCGGTCGAAGGTGCAGTGACCGCCGAAGCGGGCATTGGTGACCAGCGTGGTGGACAGGGTGCGGGTGGCGGCCGAGGCCGGTGCGGCGAGGCCGATTCCGGCGGCGAGCAGCGTGCCCGTGACGAGTGCGGTGACCTGACGGCGACGTGGCGGACGCATGACGTCCCCCCGATTCTTCAGAGACGGGGACAGCGGTGTCACAACAGAAGACACTCCCGGGGCGCCCATGGTTGCACCGGATCGGGCACGAGCCGCGCGGGGCCGGGGCACGTGGCCGCGCGGGGGCGGGGCACGTGGCCGCGAGCCGCGCCGTCAGCCGGGCAGCAGCGCGCTCAGTTCCGCGTCCAGGTCGTAGTGGCGTCGTTCCTGCCCGCGCGGCACCAGTTCCACGAGCCGGCGGCACAGGGCCCGTACGTCCTTCGCCCGGGCGGACATCACACACCCCTGCTCGCCGTTGCTGAACGCCAGGAAGATCCGCGGCTCGGTGGCCTTCCAGCGCGGCCACACCTGTATGTCGCCCTCGCCCGTGGCGTGGGTCTGCCCGTCGAGCAGCAGATCGCGGGAGAACACCCAGCGCGCGATGTGCACCCCGGCCCCCTCGAAGTCGAGCGCGATCTCGTAGGGCCGGTCGGTGCGGTACACGAACGTCCCCCGCACCGGGATGGGGGTGGTCGCGGCCTCCAGACGGAGGGGGAGGACGCGGTGCTCCGTGATCGTCATGGCGGGGTGCGCCTCTCTGTCGGCGGGGGTGTTTCCTGCCCCTCCGGCAAGCTAACCCCACGCCTTCCCCGCATCCGCGGGTCCAAGGTCCCGACCCGGACGGGCCGCTCGGCCCGTCTTGCGCCGGCGCCGGGCTTCCCCCGCCCCCTCCGGACGCGCGGAAGCCCGCCCTCCGGGGAGGACGGGCTCGACGGGCCCGCCGCGCGCGGCGGCGGGCGGACGCTCAGATCAGCACTCGATGACGTTGACCGCGAGACCGCCGCGAGCGGTCTCCTTGTACTTCACCTTCATGTCGGCGCCGGTCTCCTTCATGGTCTTGATGACCTTGTCGAGGGAGACCTTGTGGGTGCCGTCGCCGCGCATCGCCATCTTGGCGGCGGTGACCGCCTTGACGGCCGCCATGCCGTTGCGCTCGATGCACGGGATCTGCACCAGCCCGCCGACCGGGTCACAGGTGAGGCCGAGGTTGTGCTCCATGCCGATCTCGGCGGCGTTCTCCACCTGCTCGGGGGTGCCGCCCAGGACCTCGGCGAGGGCGCCGGCCGCCATGGAGCAGGCCGAGCCGACCTCGCCCTGGCAGCCGACCTCGGCGCCGGAGATCGAGGCGTTCTCCTTGAAGAGCATGCCGATCGCGCCCGCCGCGAGGAGGAAGCGGACCACGCCGTCCTCGTCGGCCCCCGGCACGAAATTCACGTAGTAGTGCAGGACCGCGGGGATGATGCCCGCGGCGCCGTTGGTGGGGGCGGTGACGACACGGCCGCCCGCCGCGTTCTCCTCGTTGACGGCCATCGCGTACAGCGTCGCCCACTCCATGGCGTGCGCCTGCGGGTCGCCCTCGGCGCGCAGCTGACGGGCGGTGCCGGCGGCGCGGCGCTTGACGCGCAGACCACCCGGCAGGATGCCCTCGCGGGACATGCCGCGCGAGACGCAGGCCTGCATGACCCGCCAGATCTCCAGGAGGCCCGCGCGGATCTCCTCCTCGGTGCGCCAGGCCTTCTCGTTCTCCAGCATCAGGGAGGAGATCGACAGGCCGTTCTCGTTCGCCAGCCGCAGCATCTCGTCACCGGAGCGGAAGGAGTACTTCAGCACCGTGTCGTCGAGCTTGATCCGGTCCTCGCCGACCGCGTCCTCGTCCACCACGAAGCCGCCGCCGACCGAGTAGTACGTCTTCTCCAGCAGCGGGGTGCCGGAGGCGTCGTACGCGAAGAGCGTCATGCCGTTCGCGTGGTACGGCAGCGAGCGCCGGCGGTGCAGGATCAGCTGGTTCGGCTCGTCGAAGGCGATCTCGTGGGCCTCGCCTATCTCGGCGCCGAGCAGCCGCAGCCGGCCGCTCTGGCGGATGCGCTCCACCTCGGCGTCCGCCGTCTCGACGTTCACCGTGCGGGGAGAGTGCCCCTCCAGTCCCAGCAGGACGGCCTTGGGCGTGCCGTGGCCGTGGCCGGTCGCGCCGAGGGAGCCGAAGAGTTCCGCGCGGACGGACGCGGTCTGGGCGAGGACACCGTCCTTCTTCAGGCGGGTCACGAACATGCGCGCCGCCCGCATCGGGCCGACCGTGTGGGAGGAGGAGGGGCCGATGCCGATGGAGAAGAGATCGAAGACGGAGATGGCCACGGTGACGGACTCCCTTGTCTGCTCGTGGGGTGGGAGGGGGCAGGAGAGGCGGATTGGTCGGATTTTGTCCGGCAGCCGAGCTTAACGCGAGGACGTGAACAAGCCGGCGGGCGGACGGGGTGCGCGGGTGACGGTCAGGTGCGGCTCGGTTCGCGCTCCGGTACGAGGTTCCCGCCCTCGGGCCGGTCAGGGGCCGGGTCCCGGCCGGGCGGACCCGCGTGGCGGACTCCGGCGCCCGGGCGGCGGGCCGGACGGACGTGAGCAAGGACATGCCTGCCGGCGGTGCGGTGCGCTTGTGACCGTCCCGGGCGAGGGGGCGGCACCACTCCCGACCCTCCCCGGCCCCTTCCTCGACGGACGGGTCGGACGGGGTCGGACACCGGCCGCGATCGGCCGGGTCGGCGGTCATGAGAAGGGCCCGGTGCCTGCGGAAGACAGCCACCGGGCCCGACCCGTGGGGTTCCAGACCCTGTCGTCGATGTTCCGCGGGCCTTACCGGCGCCACTTCGACGACAGGGTTCAGCGCACCACGTCAGAGCGTGGGGTACAGCGGGAACTTCGCGGCGAGCGCCGAGACGCGCGCCTTCAGGGCCTCGGCGTCGGCCTCCGCGAAGGGAGACGGCGCCTTCAGCGCCTCCGCGATGATCTCGGCGACCTCGGTGAACGCCTCGGTGTCGAAACCGCGGGTGGCGAGGGCCGGCGTGCCGATCCGCAGACCCGAGGTGACCATCGGCGGCCGCGGGTCGTTCGGGATGGCGTTCCGGTTGACCGTGATGCCGACCTCGTGGAGGCGGTCCTCGGCCTGCTGACCGTCCAGCTCCGAGTTGCGCAGGTCCACCAGGACCAGGTGCACGTCGGTGCCGCCGGTGAGGACGTCCACGCCCACGGCCTTGACGTCGTCCTGGACCAGACGGGCGGCGAGGATCTTCGCGCCCTCCAGGGTGCGCTCCTGGCGCTCCTTGAACTCGGGCGAGGCGGCGACCTTGAACGAGACCGCCTTGGCCGCGATCACGTGCTCCAGCGGACCACCCTGCTGGCCGGGGAAGACCGCGGAGTTGATCTTCTTGGCCAGTTCCTGCGTCGACAGGATGACACCGCCGCGCGGACCGCCGAGGGTCTTGTGCGTGGTGGTGGTCACGACGTGGGCGTGGGGCACCGGGTTCGGGTGCAGACCCGCGGCGACCAGGCCGGCGAAGTGCGCCATGTCGACCATCAGGTACGCGCCGACCTCGTCCGCGATGCGGCGGAAGGCGGCGAAGTCCAACTGGCGCGGGTAGGCGGACCAGCCCGCGACGATCAGCTGCGGCTTGGACTCCTTGGCGAGGCGCTCGACCTCGGCCATGTCGACCTCGCCCGACGCGTCCACGTGGTACGGGACCACGTTGTAGAGCTTGCCGGAGAAGTTGATCTTCATGCCGTGGGTCAGGTGACCACCGTGGGCGAGGTTCAGGCCCATGATCGTGTCGCCCGGCTTGAGTAGCGCGAACATCGCGGCGGCGTTCGCCTGCGCACCGGAGTGCGGCTGGACGTTCGCGGCCTCGGCGCCGAACAGCGCCTTGACGCGGTCGATCGCGATCTGCTCGACCACGTCGACGTGCTCACAGCCGCCGTAGTAGCGGCGGCCGGGGTAGCCCTCGGCGTACTTGTTGGTCAGGACCGAGCCCTGGGCCTCCATGACGGCGACCGGAGCGAAGTTCTCCGACGCGATCATTTCCAGGGTCGACTGCTGGCGTACGAGCTCGGCGTCGACGGCGGCGGCCACGTCCGGGTCGAGCTCGTGGAGCGGGGTGTTCAGTGCGGACATCAAGATCCCCTGAGGTGTCAGTTGTCGGAGTGGGTGAGCGCGGCGTACTCGTCGGCGCTGAGCAGGTCGCCCGGCTCCTCCGCGACGCGCACCTTGAACAGCCAGCCACCCTCGAACGGAGCCGAGTTCACCAGCGACGGGTCCTCCACGACGTCCTGGTTGGCCTCGACGACCTCACCGGTGACGGGGGAGTACAGGTCGCTGACCGACTTGGTCGACTCCAGCTCGCCACAGGTCTCGCCCGCGGTCACCGTGTCGCCGACCTCGGGGAGCTGGGCGTAGACGACGTCACCGAGCGCGTTGGCCGCGAACTCCGTGATGCCGACCGTCGAAACGCCGTCCACGGCGGCCGTCAGCCACTCGTGCTCCTTGCTGAAACGCAGCTGCTGGGGGTTGCTCATGGCCTGATTCTCCTGGATGCGGGGGAGTGGATGTGAACCGGTGGTCTTGAATGCCGAGACGGCGCCGCACGGACCTCCGGACGGCGACGACGCGCTTGGGAAGGGGCGGAACTACTTCTGCCGCTTGTAGAACGGCAGCGCCACGACCTCGTACGGCTCATGCGTACCGCGAATGTCCACGCCGACACCGGAGGTGCCGGGCGCGGCGTGCGCCGCGTCCACGTACGCCATCGCGATCGGCTTGCCCAGCGTCGGCGACGGGGCGCCCGAGGTGACCTCTCCGACGACCTGCCCGCCCGCGACGACCGGGAACCCGGCGCGCGGGACGCGGCGGCCCTCGGCGATCAGGCCGACCAGCTTGCGCGGCGGGTTGTCGGCGGCGCGCTCGGCGGCGGCCTCCAGCGCCTTGCGGCCGACGAAGTCCACCTCCTTCTCGAACTTCACGACCCGGCCCAGACCCGCGTCGAACGGGGTGAGGGAGGTGGTCAGCTCGTGCCCGTACAGCGGCATGCCCGCCTCCAGGCGCAGGGTGTCGCGGCAGGACAGACCGGCCGGGACCAGGCCGACGCCCGCGCCCGCCTCGGTCAGCGCCTGCCACAGCTCCACCGCGTGCTCCGGGGAGACGAACAGCTCGAAGCCGTCCTCGCCGGTGTAGCCCGTCCGCGCGATCAGCGCGGGCACCCCGGCCACCGTGCCCGGCAGGCCGGCGTAGTACTTCAGGCCGTCCAGGTCGGCGTCGGTCAGCGACTTCAGGATGCCGGGGGACTCCGGGCCCTGCACGGCGATCAGCGCGTACGCGTCGCGGTCGTCACGGACCTCGGCGTCGAAGCCGGCGGCCCGCTCGGTGATCGCGTCCAGGACGACCTGGGCGTTGGAGGCGTTGGCGACGACCATGTACTCGGTCTCGCCCAGGCGGTAGACGATCAGGTCGTCCAGGATCCCGCCGTCCTCCTGACAGATGTGCGTGTAGCGGGCGCGGCCGACGCCGACGGTCGAGATGTTGCCGACCAGCGCGTAGTCGAGCACCTTCACGGCCTCGGGGCCGGTCAGGGTGATCTCGCCCATGTGGGAGAGATCGAAGAGACCGGCCTTGGTGCGCACGGCGTTGTGCTCGTCGCGCTCACTGGCGTAGCGCAGCGGCATGTCCCAGCCCGCGAAGTCGGTCATGGTCGCACCGAGCGAGCGGTGCAGCGCGTCGAGGGCGGTCAGACGGGGGGCAGTGCTCATGGGTGTGGCTCCCGGGTCCCAGGGCATGACATGACGAGGACGATCCTCCCCATCTGTCATCGGAACCTGAGAGGTTCGCCGAGAGTTCCCGCACGAAACGGGACGCGTCGTCGACTTGCACCTTGGGTGGAGCACACGCCGATGCCGTCGGGGACGGCGGCGCGGCTCGCTTTTCAGATCTGCCTCATCCACGCGGTACGGGGCCTGAGAGATTCAAGGGAGGGACTTGCTCCTTCGGCGCCCGGGCACGACCTCACGGCCTGCCGGGACTCTCCCGCGCGGATTCAAGCGGCCGGTATGCAGTTGGTGTCCAGATGGCGCACATCATTGCACGCGACGGCCCGCGACGGGCGTGCGGGCCCGAAAGACCGTGCGTGACCGTGACCGGGCCCGAGCGGGCCCCCCGGAACCGGGCATGCCGGATTACCGTCTCTTTACACTCAGTGGGCAAAGGTCCTTGCGACCCGATTCGGGGGAGGCGATCACTGTGGCGGTGCGGAGATTCGGAGTGCTGACGACGACGGGGACCGTGGCGGGAGTGCCGGCGCAGCGGGCCGCCCACGAGAGACCCGCCCGGGCCGGGGGCACCGCCGTGCGCGACCTGCGCGGCCGGGGCACGCACGGACCGCGCGGGCTCGACTTCGCCGACGGGGACATCGTCGTGGTGTCCGGCCTGCCGGGCGGCGGCAAGAGCACCCTGATCAAGCGGGCCGCGACCGGCGGCATCGACTCCCAGGACACCCGCGAACGCTGGGAGCGGCGCATGCCCGACGCGCTTCCCTACGCGGCCTACCGACCGCTGGTCCGCGTCGCGCACTACCGGGGACTGTGGCGGGCCCTGCGCTCCGGGGCCTCGGTCGTGGTCCACGACTGCGGCACCCAGACCTGGGTGCGGGGACTGCTCGCCGGGTTCGCCCGACGCCGGAACCGGTCCCTGCACCTGCTGCTCCTCGACACCACCCCGCAGGAGGCCCTGGCCGGGCAGGAGGCACGGGGCCGGCGGGTGTCCGCGTACGCCTTCTCCCGTCACCGCGGCGCGGCGGACCGGCTCCTGCGCGACGCCGAGTCGGGCAGCCTCCCGCGCGGCTGCGCGTCGGTGGTCCTCCTGGACCGCGCCGCCGCCTCGGGCATCACCCGCATCGCCTTCGCCCCCGCGCCGCCCGCCCCCGGCGCCTGACGCGCCGGCCCGGGCGAGGGGGGTCCCCGCCGACCCACTAACCTCGGCACGGCAAAGGTGGCGATGGCAGCGGAGGCGTGGATGCACGGCGGCGGGTGGCCCGACAACGAGCTGGAGCAGGTGCTCGGGGCGGCGCTGGGAGCGGCGGACGCGGGAGCGCGGATCCTGGAGGTCCTCGGCCGCAGCCGGCTCTGGGTGCCGCTGCCGGCCGGTGGCGCGCCCGACGCCGCCGACCTGACCCTCCCGACGATGCAGATCGGCGGCCAGGCGTACGTCCCCGTCTACAGCTCCGAGGCCCAGTTCCGTTTCTGCGTCGGCCCCGGCATGGACTTCGCCGTGGCCCCCGCCGTGGAGTTCGCCCGCGGCCTGCCGCCGCAGATCGGCCTCGCCGTGAACCCGGAGGGAGCCGTCGGCGTCCCGCTGCCCCCGGCCGCCGTCGCGGAACTGTGCCGCACGGGACGGACCCCGCTCGACGGCCCCGCCACCGGCGGTCGCGTCCGCCTCTTCGAGCCGGACTGGCAGCACGACCCGGTGGACTTCCTCGCCGCGGCCGGCGAGGAGTTCCGTGCCACCGGGGTGGTCGCCGCGGCGCACCGCTGCCTGGCCAGCGTGGAGGGCGGGGCGCCCGAGTTGTACATCGGTGTCCGACTGGTGGGATGGGATCCCGGGTCGCGGAACGCGCCGATGGAGGCGCTCGGCCGGGCGCTGGCCCGGGTACCGGCGCCCTGGCCGGTGCAGTTGATCCTCCTGGACGCCGCCGAGGACCCGGTCACGGAGTGGATTCGTGAGCGTGTGCGCCCCTTCTACCTCCCGTAGGGCCGCTTAAGCTGATTACATCTCTTGGCCCCGCTCGCGTGGCCTGGGTAACGGGTGGACGACGGGCGGACGAAGAGGGGTACCGGGTGAGTGCGTCAGGCACGGCCGCGGCCGGGCAGGTCGAGCACATGCTGCGCCAGGTGACTCCCGGGCGCTATGAGAGCTACGAGTCGCTTCTGCACGCCCTGGCCGAGGGCCGGCTGTGGATGTTGTTGTGGCAGGGGCAGCCGGGTTCACCGGACGCCCAGTACGGGGGGATGGAGGTCGACGGGCTCGGATACGCGCCCTGCGTGACCTCCCCGCAGGAACTGGCCGCCAGCGGTTGGAACCGCGGCTACGAGGTGGTCACCGGCCGGGACATCGCCCGCGCCCTCTACCCGGACCGTTGGGGGCTGTGGCTCAACCCGCACGCCCAGGGCGGCGGCCTCGGACTGCCCTGGGCCGACCTCCGCCGGATCGCGACGGGCCTCGACCGGATGCCCGCCGGACCGCTGCGCCTGTCGGAGCCCGCCCTGGAGCTCCCGCAGTTCTACGGTCTGCTCACCCAGCACGCGCACCGCACGCCGGCCGTCCGCTCGCTCCGCAGGGCCTGGGTGCAGCCGTCGCTCGGATCGGCGTACCTCGCCGTCGGGCTCGACCTGTACGACGCCTCCGCGCCCGCGCTGGAGTCCGTCCGGGAGATGATGCGGCAGTCGGTGGGGGCGGTCCCCGAGGGCATTCCCGTGTGCACCGTCGCGCTGGCCGACGAGCACGACCCGATCGCGATGTGGCTGCGTTCGCAGACCCGCCCCTTCTATGACCGCGAGGGCCAGGCGCCCTCGTACTAGAGCGTCCCCCCGGGCCTCCGTCGGACCGTCGACGGAGGCCTTCCGCGTGCCCCCTTCCCCGGCCTCCCGCGAGAGCGCCCCACCGGGCCCTCTCCAGGGCCTCCCGTCAGGCCGTCCGCGCCCCCGGGGCGTCTTCCGGGGGCCCGCGCGCCCCCGATGTCCGAACGCCGGGACGGGGCGTGGAGAACACCTCGGGCCGCCGGCGACCGCCGCCCCTCCACAGCCTTCGTCTTGTCCTGATTTCTTCGGTCTTGTGCGTCCAAAAGGCGTGCGAGTCTTGCGAGTTGGGCGCCATGTCCGGTTCCGTACCGAACAGGCGGTCTTGCTCCGCTGAGACGCGAGTGAAGTCCGGATAACGGGTACCGGGACGTCAGATCACGTTTGCGCATCCATTCATCTGCGGGTCTGGCGGCTGGTCGAGCGCCCGATGAAGACTCCCCACCCAAGAGCCGATCAGTCCTTCGGGACGCGGTTCGGTTCGTTGACTGCACCTGTTGTTTCGCACGGCACTTTCGCAGCACTTCCCGCACTTCCCGCACCTCACACGCGTTGCGCGTGTCCACGCACTCCGAGCGCCACTCCGCACCAACGCCGCCACAGCGGCGGGCATGGGCCGGCACACCCGTCGGCCGAGAGGGGTCCCCACCACGATGACGGCACCACTGCATGACACGGACGCGGAAACACCCGCACCCGTGTCCGTAGCCGACGTCCCTGCCAAGGCCATCGAAGGCCGCTCGCCCGGCCGCATCGCCTGGATGCGGCTCAAGCGCGACAAGGTCGCGCTGACCGGCGGCGTGGTCGTGATCCTCCTGATCCTGGTGGCCGTCTTCGCGCCGCTGATCGTGAGCCTGCTGGGCCATCCGCCCAACGAGTTCCACGAAGACATGCTCGACCCGGACTTCGGGACGCCGCTCGGTTCGTTCGGCGGCATGAGCTCCGACTTCCTGCTGGGCGTCGAACCGACCAACGGGCGCGACGTGTTCAGCCGGATCGTCTACGGCGCCCGCATATCCCTGGTCGTCGCCTTCCTCGCGGCCTTCGTCTCGGTGATCCTCGGCAGCCTGCTCGGCGCGCTCGCCGGATTCCTGGGCGGCTGGGTCGACGGCGTCATCAGCCGCACCATGGACCTGCTGCTGGCCTTCCCGCAGCTGCTGTTCACCATCGCCCTCGTGTCCGTGGTCCCCAACTCCCTCTGGGGGTTCGAGGGTTCGGGCGTCCGAATGGGCGTGCTGATCGTCGTCATCGGCTTCTTCGGCTGGCCGTACATCGGCCGCATCGTCCGAGGACAGACGATCTCCCTGCGTGAACGCGAATACGTCGAGGCCGCGCGCAGCCTCGGGGCGGGCCGCGGCTACATCCTGATCAAGGAGCTGCTGCCCAACCTGGTCGCGCCGATCCTCGTCTACTCGACGCTGATCATCCCGACCAACATCCTGACGGAGGCGGCCCTCAGCTTCCTCGGTGCCGGCGTCAAGCCGCCCACCGCCTCCTGGGGCAAGATGCTGTCCGACGCCGTCCCCATCTACCAGGACGACCCCATGTACATGGTGGTCCCGGGCCTCACGATCTTCATCACCGTCCTGGCGTTCAACCTCTTCGGGGACGGGCTGCGCGACGCACTCGACCCCAAGGGCAGCTGAACCGCTTCTTCGATTCACCACCTATGGAGGTTGGACAACCGTGATCCGCAGAAAGCAGGCACTCGCGATCACCGCCGTGGTCGCCGCCCTGTCGATGACCGCCGCGTGTGGCGGTGGCAAGGACGAGGGCAAGAAGTCCGAGGGCGCGAACGACAAGGGCTACAGCGGTGCCTCCACGGCCCTGGTGAACGCCTCGGACAAGAAGGGCGGCGAGCTGAAGCTCTGGTCGCCCCAGGACGTCGACTACCTCGACCCGGCGCGCGCCTACTACGGTTTCGTGTGGAACCTGCAGCGCCTCTACATCCGCCAGCTCTTCGCGTACGACAGCAAGCCGGGCGCCGCGGGCACCAAGCTGGTCCCGGACCTCGCCGAGGCCGCGCCGGTCCTGAGCAACGACGGCAAGACGTACACCGTCAAGATCAAGGACGGCGTGAAGTTCGAGGACGGCACGCCGATCACCTCGAAGGACTTCAAGTACGGCATCGAGCGCGTCTTCGCGCAGGACGTGCTGTCCGGCGGCCCGACGTACCTGGTCGACCTGCTCGACCAGGGTCAGAAGTACCCGGGCCCGTACAAGGACACCGACCCGAACAAGATGGGTCTGAAGTCGGTCCAGACGCCGGACGACAAGACGATCGTCTTCAACCTGGCCAGCGCCAACTCTGACTTCAACTACCTGCTGGCGATGCCGTCCTCCTCGCCGGTCCCGGCGGCGAAGGACCAGGGCGCGGGCTACACCAACAAGCCCGTCTCCACCGGCCCCTACAAGGTCGAGAGCTTCACCGCGGGCAAGGGCGCCACCTTCGTCCGCAACGAGAACTGGGACCCGAAGACGGACACGATCCGCAAGGGTCTGCCGGACAAGGTCAGCTTCACGGTCACGACCAACCCGGACGACATGGACCAGCGCCTGCTCTCCGGCGACATCGACCTCGCCGTCGACGGCACCGGTGTCCAGCAGGCCGCGAAGAACAAGATCCTCAAGGACGCGAACCTCAAGAAGAACGCGGACAACCCCTTCACGGGCTACATCCGTTACTTCGCCTTCCCGCAGACGGTCGCGCCGTTCGAGAACATCGAGTGCCGCAAGGCCGTCATCTACGCGGCCGACCCGAAGTCGCTGCAGAACGCCCGCGGTGGCCCGACCAGCGGTGACCTCGGCGCGAACATGCTGCCGCCCGGCATCCCCGGCTCGGACAAGTCCTTCGACCCGTGGGGCCTGACCGCCGGCAAGCCGCAGGAGCAGAAGGCCAAGGACGCGCTCAAGGCCTGTGGCAAGCCCGACGGGTTCGAGACCACCATCGCGGTCCGCAACAACCGCGCCCCCGAGGTCAAGACCGCCGAGTCCCTCCAGGCCTCGCTCGCCAAGGTCGGCATCAAGGCCACGATCGACCAGTACGACGGCAAGCTCTCCTCCTCCACGATCGGTTCGCCCGAGAACGTGAAGAAGAAGAACTACGGCATCATCGTCATGGGCTGGGGCGCCGACTACAACTCCGGTTCGGGCTTCCTCCAGCCGCTGGTCGACGGCTCGTTCATCCTGCCGAACGGCAACAACAACTACACGATGCTGGACGACCCCGAGGTCAACGGCCTGTTCGACAAGGCCGCGAACGCCGCCACCCCGGACGCCGCCGCTCCGTTCTACACGGACATCAACAAGAAGATCATGGAGAAGGCTCTCTACCTCCCGATCAACTTCGACAAGGCGCTCATCTACCACAACCCGCGCCTGACGAACGTCTACTTCAACGACTCGATGGGCCGCATCGACCTCGCTGTCCTGGGCGTCGCCAAGTAGTCGTCCCACCGTCCGGCGGCCGCTCCACCGCGGCCGCCGGGCACCAGCAGGCCAGAGCAATTCGCAAGTAAGTGCCTTCACCGCACATGCGCTAGTCCGAAGGGCAGGTGAAGGCCGCAGGCGGCGGCTGTCGTCCCCACAAGGGGCGGCAGCCGCCCGCCCCGGGCGGCCGACTGCAGTGCTCGTCTACCTCATACGGCGGCTGTTCAACGTCGCCGCCACGCTGCTGGTGGTCTCCGTGGTCACCTTCGGCATCTTCTTCGCGGTCCCGAAGCTGACCGGCAGCGATCCCGCGCTCATGTACGCCGGTCGAGAGACCAACGAGACCGCCCTGGCGGGCATCCGCGTGAAGATGGGCTTCGACAAGCCCATCTCCGAGCAGTACTGGGTGTTCCTCAAGGGCATCTTCGTCGGCCGCGACTACGACGGCGGCACCGAGGTCACGCACTGCGCCGCTCCGTGCTTCGGCTACTCCTTCAAGAGCGAGGCCCCCGTCTGGGAGACCATGCTCGACCGCATGCCGGTCACCCTCTCGCTCGCCGTCGGCGCAGCCTTGATCTGGGTGCTCGCGGGTGTGGCCACCGGAGTGGTCTCGGCGCTGAAACGGCGTACGGCCATCGACCGGACCGTCATGATCGGAGCGCTCGCCGGCGTCTCCCTGCCGATCTTCTTCACCGGCATGGTGGCTCCCGCGGTCTTCGTCTACGGCCTCGGCTGGCTGGACGTGTCCAACTACAAACCTCTGACCGAGGATCCACTGGCCTGGCTCAACAGCCTGATCCTGCCCTGGGTCACCCTCGCCTTCCTCTTCGCGGCGACCTACGCCCGCATCACCCGGGCCACCATGCTGGAAGTCCTCGGCGAGGACTACATCCGCACCGCCCGCGCCAAGGGACTCAAGGAGGGCGTGGTCATCCGCAAGCACGCCCTGCGCTCCACCCTCACCCCGATCGTCACGATGTTCGGCCTCGACCTCGGCGGACTCCTCGGCGGCGCGGTGCTCACCGAGACGACCTTCAACTTCCAGGGTCTGGGAACGGCGGCCGTCGCCGCCATCGGCCAGGGCGACCTCCCCGTGATCATGGGTGTCACCCTCCTCGCCGCGCTCTTCGTGGTGATGGCCAACCTGATCGTGGACCTGCTGTACGCCGTCATCGACCCGCGCGTGAGGCTGACGTGACCGAGAACCCCGCCGTTTCGACCGGCACCTCCGGCGAGCCCGCGTTCGTCCCCGAGCAGGCGAAGGGGGAGACCCGCGCCGGCGACTCCTTCCTCTCCGTACGCGACCTCAAGGTCCACTTCCCGACCGACGACGGCCTCGTCAAGTCCGTCGACGGGCTCTCCTTCGACCTGGAGCGCGGCAAGACGCTCGGCATCGTCGGCGAGTCCGGCTCGGGCAAGTCGGTGACCTCGCTGGCCATCATGGGCCTGCACCGCACCGGCAACGCCCGCAGCCGCCCGCACATCTCCGGGCAGGTCGTGCTCGACGGCGAGGACCTGGTCCAGGCCGACGCCGACCACGTGCGCAAGCTGCGCGGGCACAAGATGGCGATGGTCTTCCAGGACCCGCTGTCCGCGATGCACCCGTACTACTCGGTGGGCAAGCAGATCATCGAGGCCTACCGGACCCACCACGACGTCGACAAGAAGACCGCCCGCAAGCGGGCCGTCGAGATGCTCGACCGGGTCGGCATCCCCGAGCCCCACCGGCGCGTGGACGCGTACCCCCACGAGTTCTCCGGCGGCATGCGCCAGCGCGCCATGATCGCCATGGCGCTGGTCAACAACCCCGAACTGCTCATCGCGGACGAGCCCACGACCGCCCTGGACGTCACCGTCCAGGCGCAGATCCTGGACCTCATCCGCGACCTGCAGAAGGAGTTCGGCTCCGCGGTCATCATGATCACGCACGACCTCGGCGTGGTCGCCGAGATGGCCGACGACATCCTCGTGATGTACGGAGGCCGGTGCGTGGAGCGCGGCACCGCCGAGAAGGTCTTCTACGGCCCCCGGCACCCCTACACCTGGGGGCTGCTCGGCTCGATGCCCCGCATCGACCGCGACCAGACCGAGCGGCTGATCCCGGTGAAGGGCTCGCCCCCCAGCCTCATCAACATCCCGAGCGGCTGCGCGTTCAACCCCCGGTGCCCCTACGCCGACATACCCAAGGGCGGCATCACCCGCACCCAGCGCCCCGAGCTGACCGAGGACGACAGCCGGCACTGGTCCGCCTGCCACATGTCGCAGGAGGAGCGGACCCGGATCTGGACCGAAGAGATTGCGCCGAAGCTGTGACCGACATGAACGAGACGGGCGCGGCGGAGGCCTCCTCCGCGCAGGCCGCGGCGGACACCGCCGAGGAGCCGCTGCTGAAGGTGACCGGGCTGGTCAAGCACTTCCCCATCAACAAGGGGCTGTTGCGCCGCCAGGCCGGCGCCGTCAAGGCCGTGGACGGCATCGACTTCGACGTCCGGCGGGGTGAGACCCTCGGCATCGTCGGCGAGTCCGGCTGCGGCAAGTCCACCATGGGCCGGCTGATCACCCGACTGCTCGAACCGACCGGAGGAAAGGTCGAGTTCGAGGGCCGGGACATCACGCACCTGAGCGTCGCGGGCATGCGCCCGCTGCGCCGCGACGTGCAGATGATCTTCCAGGACCCGTACGGCTCGCTGAACCCCCGCCACACGGTGGGCACGATCGTCGGGGCGCCCTTCAAGCTCCAGAAGGTCACCCCCGAGGGCGGCGTCAAGGCCGAGGTCCAGCGGCTGCTCTCGCTGGTGGGCCTCAACCCCGAGCACTACAACCGCTACCCGCACGAGTTCTCCGGCGGTCAGCGGCAGCGCATCGGCATCGCGCGGGCCCTGGCCCTCAAGCCGAAGCTCGTCGTCGCCGACGAGCCGGTGTCGGCGCTGGACGTCTCGATCCAGGCCCAGGTGGTGAACCTGCTGGACGACCTCCAGGAGGAACTCGGCCTCACGTACGTGATCATCGCGCACGACCTGTCGGTCATCCGGCACGTCTCGGACCGCATCGCGGTGATGTACCTCGGCAAGATCGTGGAGCTGGCCGACCGCAAGTCGCTGTACGAGGCGCCGATGCACCCCTACACGACCGCGCTCATGTCGGCGGTGCCGGTGCCGGACCCGAGGCGGCGTGGCGCGAAGAGCGGGCGCATCCTGCTCAAGGGCGACGTCCCGTCGCCGATCTCGCCGCCGAGCGGCTGCCGGTTCCACACCCGGTGCTGGAAGGCCACCGAGCTGTGCACCACGCAGGAGCCGCCGCTGGTGGCCCTGAAGACGGGGCACCAGGTCGCCTGCCACCACCCGGAGAACGCGCCGGACCAGGCGCCGGGCGACAAGGCGTTGCCGGGCGCCGCCGAAGTGGTGGACACCCCGACGGTGTAGCGGGTCGTGACGATGGTCTGGCGGGTCGTGTCCACGGTCCGGCGGGCCATGTCGACGGTCTGGCGGGTCGTGTCTACGGTTCGGCGGGTCGCGCTGACGGTCCGGTGGGTCGCGTCTACGGTCCGGTGGGTCGCGTCGATGGTCCGCCGGGCGATGTCGACGGTTCGGCGGGTCGAGACGACCCGGAGGTATCCGACCCCGGAGTAGCGGCCGGGGTCGGGTGTGGTGCCGGGGTCCTCGGGCGTACGCGTCCGGGAACCCCGGCACCACTGTGCGTTCCCCGGCCGTGTGCCCCGGCGGCCCGGCGGCCAGACGCCCGGCGGCCCGGTACCCCGGCGGCCGCCGTTCGCCGCTGCCCGCCGCGGTTCGTCACCGTTCGCCGCCGTCCATCCGCCCGGCGGGCGGACGGCACAATGGGGGCGTGCTCCACGATCTCTTCCCGCCCGGCATCCAGCACGCCCTGGACCTCGCGGGCATTTTTGTCTTCGCCACCGCGGGCGCCCTGCTCGCCGTGCGCAAGAACTTCGACATCTTCGGCATCGCCGTGCTCGCCCTCGTCACCGCCCTCGGCGGAGGTCTCTTCCGCGATCTCGTCATCGGCGCCGTCCCGCCCGCCGCCTTCGGGGAGCTCAGCTTCTTCGTGACTCCGTTGATCGCCGCCGGGCTGGTCTTCTTCCTGCACCCGGAGGTCCAGCGGATCAACCGCGCCATCAACGTCTTCGACGCGGCCGGCCTCGGACTGTTCTGTGTCACGGGCACGACCAAGGCGTACGAGTACGGCCTCGGCCTGACCGCGTCCGCCTCGCTGGGGCTGGCCACGGCGGTCGGGGGAGGCGTGCTGCGCGACGTGCTGGTCAACGAGGTGCCCTCGCTGCTGCGCGACCGCGAGATGTACGCGGTGCCCGCGGTGGTCGGGGCGTCGATGGTGGCCCTCTTCATCGCCTTCGACACGCTCAACGGGCTCACCACCGCCGCCGCGATCATCACCACGTTCGTGCTCCGTCTGCTCGCGATCCGGTACCACTGGCGGGCGCCGCTGGCCTGGAACCGCCGGTCCGCCGTGGCCGAAGAGCCGTAACGCGCACGTAGCAATAGAAAGCTACCGCTTAGTAGCATGCCGGTGTACCGTCGTTTTCATGTCACATGCAGCGGCCCAGGCATCCATCGGCGACAGCGAGTTCGACCGCGACACCACCCTCTCCGCCCGCGCGGACGAGCCCGGGGTGTACGACGCTGAACTCAGCGCCGGCTGGACGATCATCACCGCCGTCAACGGCGGATATCTGTTGGCTCTGGTCGGTCGGGCCCTGTCGGCGGCCCTGCCGCATCCCGACCCCTTCACCGTCTCCGCCCACTACCTGACCTCCTCCGTGCCCGGCCCCGCCGTGATCCGCACGCAGGTCGTCCGGATCGGGCGCACCCTGTCGACCGGCCAGGCGTCCCTTTTCCAGTACGACGAGAGCGGCGCCGAGATCGAGCGGATCCGCGTCCTCGCCTCCTACGGGGAACTGTCCGCCCTGCCCGACTCCGTGCACACCACCGCGCTGCCGCCGGTCATGCCCGCGTACGAGGACTGTCTCGGCGCGGAGGCCGGCCCCGCGCCGATCCCCGGGAGCTCCGCCATCGTGGACCGGCTCCGGCTGCGGCTGGACCCGGCGACGGCGGGCTGGGCGGTCGGGGCGCCGTCGGGCAAGGGCGAGATGCGGGCCTGGTTCGAGCTCGCCGACGGCCGTGACGCCGACCCGCTGTCGCTCCTGCTGGCGCTGGACGCGCTGCCGCCGACCGCCTTCGACCTCGGCCTGATCGGCTGGGCCCCGACGGTCGAGCTCACCACCCACATCCGCCACCGCCCCGCGCCGGGCCCGCTGCGGGTGGCCATCACCACCCGCAACCTGGCCGGGGGCTTCCTGGAGGAGGACGCCGAGGTCTGGGACTCGACGGACCGACTCGTGGCCCAGTCCCGCCAACTGGCCCGCGCCCCGCGCCAGACGTCCTGACCCGGAGGGTCGAAGCCGGGTTCCGGGGGCCGGGCGCCGGGGTCGGGTGTCAGAGCCGTGCACTGCGGCCTGGCGTTGCGGCGGGCGTATGCGATAGGGCGTCCCGGCGTGCCCGGCCGTGCGGGCAAGCCTGCCCGGCGTAGGTTCCGCCTGCCCGGCCGGCGTGCGGTCGGCCCCGCGCGGGGCCCGGGGGTGCTGCTCCGCCCCGCCCGTGTCGCGCGTTGCCCCGGGCGTGACCGGTCCGGCGCGGCCGGCCCGTGCGGCCAAGCCTGCCCGGCCTGGGTTCCGCCGGCCCGGCGTGCGGTCGGCCCCGCCCGGGGACGGCGCGTGCCGGGGCGGGCGGGCACCCTCGCCCCCGCACCGTCCGCCCCGGGCCCGGGGGTGCCGCCCCACCCCGCTCCGCCCGGTCCCGGCCGGGGGTGCCGCCCCGCCCGGGTCGGGGCCTCGTGCCCGGTGGCAGGTGCCCCCGGCCCCACCACCACCGCCCCCGCGCGTCGCGCGCGTCACCGCCACGCCACCCCGCCGGGGATCGCGCCGGCGGGGGGACCGCATGGGGTTCGGCGCGTCGGGGGGCTCGTAGAATCGGGGGATCATGGCCTACCTCGACCACGCCGCAACCACCCCGATGCTGCCGGAGGCCGCTGCGGCGATGACCGCGCAGTTCGCCGCCACGGGTAACGCGTCCTCCCTCCACGCCGCCGGCCGCCGCGCCCGCCGTACCGTCGAGGAGGCTCGCGAGGCCCTCGCCGAGGCCCTCGGCGCGCGCCCGAGCGAGGTGGTCTTCACCGCCGGCGGCACGGAGGCCGACAACCTCGCCGTCAAGGGCCTCTACTGGGCCCGCCGCGACCAGGACCCGACCCGTACCCGCGTGCTCACCAGCCCCGTCGAGCACCACGCCGTCCTCGACGCCGTCCACTGGCTCGCCGAGCACGAGGGGGCCCGGGTCGAGTACCTTCCGGTGGACCACCACGGGCGTGTGCACCCCGACGCCTTCCGGGAGGCGATCGAGCGGAACCCCTCCGACGTCGCCCTGGCCACCGTGATGTGGGCCAACAACGAGATCGGCACGGTCTTCCCCGTACGGGAACTCGCCGACATCGCCGGGGAGTTCGGGATCCCGCTGCACTCCGACGCCGTCCAGGCCGTCGGTCAGCTCGACGTCCGCTTCGGCGACAGCGGCCTCGCCGCCATGACCGTCAGCGGCCACAAGGTGGGCGGCCCGTACGGCATCGGCGCCCTGCTGCTCGGCCGGGACCAGACCCCCGTCCCCGTCCTGCACGGAGGCGGCCAGGAGCGGCACGTCCGGTCCGGGACCCTCGACGTGCCGGCCATCGCCGCCTTCGCGGTGGCCGCCGTCCTCGCCGCCGAGCGGCGCGAAGGGTTCGCCGTCGAGATCGGCGCCCTGCGCGACGAGCTGATCGCCGCCGTCCTGCGGGAGGTGCCCGACGCCGTGCTCGGCGGAGACCCCGTGGACCGGCTGCCCGCCAACGCCCACTTCAGCTTCCCAGGCTGCGAGGGCGACTCCCTGCTGCTCCTCCTCGACGCCCAGGGCATCGAGTGCTCCACCGGTTCCGCCTGCACCGCCGGCGTGGCCCAGCCCAGCCACGTGCTGCTCGCCACCGGCACCGATCCGCTGCTGGCCCGGGGCACCCTGCGGTTCTCCCTCGGCCACACCTCCACCAAGGAGGACGTCGCCGCGGTCGCCGCCGCCATCGGCCCCGCCGTCGCCCGCGCCCGCACGGCCGGACTCAGCTAGGCCGGCTCCGTCGTAGGCAGCGCCCCGGGCCGGCCCGGAATCCGGGGCGGAGGCCGGTCGGGTCGCGCTCCCCGGATCAGCCGGTCGCCGGCTTGCGCGCCAAGGCTTCCCCGACCATGCGGACGTACCGGTTCCAGTCCCAGTGGCGGCCCGGGTCCGTGTGATCGGCACCCGGCACCTCGGAGTGGCCCACGATGTGCTCGCGGTCGGCGGGTATGTCGTACCTCCGGCAGACATCGGCGGCCAGCTCGGCCGAGGCCGCGTACATCGCGTCCGTGAAGTCCTGCGGCCGGTCCACGAAGCCCACGTGCTCGATGCCGACACTGCGCTCGTTCATGGACCGGTTCCCGGCGTGGAAGGCCACGTCCAGCTCGCGCACCATCTGCTCGACATGACCGTCCTGGCGGACTATGTAGTGCGCCGACGCCTTGTGCCACGGGTTCTTGAAGGCGTCCACCGAGGACTCGAACCCGCCCTGTGTGACATGCACGACAATCCGGTCCACGCGGTAGTCGTCGGGCCGGTCCGCCAGCCGCCAGTTCGCCGGCGAGGCCGCCGTCCAGCTCGCCGCCGCGAAGTCCAGCTCACCCTCCTTGCGCGGCTTGGACACCCCGGGCAGCAGCCACCAGGCGCGTCTGAGCTCGTCCTGCCCGATGACGGCGGCGGTTGCGATCACCCCGAGCCCTCCGAACAGCACGGCCCTGCGGGTCCGGCCCGACCCCTTGCCGGTCGCCTTGCCCGGAGCCGCGTCCCGTGTCTTGCCACCCTCACGCACCATGCGATCCACCCCCCGACCCGACAACGCGCCGTGACCGCGCGCGGTTCCCCGTACCCTGGACGGTGCCATGACTGAGAACCTGCCGCGCACCGCCCGCCCCCTCCGCGTCCTCGCCGCCATGTCCGGCGGGGTGGACTCCGCCGTCGCCGCCGCCCGCGCCGTGGAAGCCGGGCACGACGTCACGGGCGTCCACCTGGCGCTCTCCGCGAACCCCCAGTCCTTCCGGACCGGCGCCCGCGGCTGTTGCACCATCGAGGACTCCCGCGACGCCCGTCGCGCCGCCGACGTCATCGGCATCCCCTTCTACGTCTGGGACCTCGCCGAGCGCTTCCGCGAGGACGTGGTCGAGGACTTCATCTCCGAGTACGAGGCCGGGCGCACCCCGAACCCCTGCCTGCGCTGCAACGAGAAGATCAAGTTCGCGGCGCTGCTCGACAAGGCCCTCGCCCTCGGGTTCGACGCCGTCTGCACGGGCCACTACGCCACCGTCGTCCTCAACGACGACGGCGCGCGCGAACTCCACCGCGCCTCCGACATGGCCAAGGACCAGTCGTACGTGCTCGGCGTCCTCGACGAGAAGCAGCTCGCCCACGCCCTCTTCCCCCTCGGCGACACCCTCACCACCAAGGAAGAGATCCGCGCCGAGGCCGAGCGGCGCGGCCTCGCCGTCGCGAAGAAGCCCGACAGCCACGACATCTGCTTCATCGCCGACGGCGACACCCAGGGCTTCCTCGCGAACCGCCTGGGCAAGGCCGAGGGCGACATCGTCGACGAGAGCGGCGAGAAGGTCGGCACCCACGAGGGCGCCTTCGGCTTCACCATCGGCCAGCGCAAGGGCCTGCGGATCGGCCACCCCGCCGCCGACGGCAAGCCGCGCTACGTCCTCGACATCTCTCCGGTGAACAACACCGTCACCGTCGGCCCCGTCGAGGCCCTCGACGTCGGCGCCCTCACCGCGATCCGCCCCCGCTGGTGCGGTTCCACGGCCGCCGCCCCCGGCACGTACACCGCGCAGCTGCGCGCCCACGGCGGCGAGACCGAGGTCTTCGCCGAACTCGTGGACGGCGAGCTGCGCGTCTCCTTCACCGAGCCGGTCCGCGGCGTGGCCCCCGGCCAGGCGATCGTGCTGTACGACGGCACCCGCGTGGTCGGTTCCGCCACCATCGCCACGACCGAGCGGACTTCCGCCGCCGTGTGAGCCCGGCGGCCGGGGCTCAGGCCACCGTCAGGACGATCTTGCCGGTGGTGCGGCCCCGCTCGCCGATCTCGTGGGCCTTCGCGGCCTGCTCCAGCGGCAGCACCGTGTCGACCAGCGGCTTCAGCAGGCCCTGCTCGACCAGGGCGGCGATGCCCTCCAGGCCCTTGAGGTCGGGCTCCACCAGCAGCCAGGTGGCGTGCACGCCCTCGGCGTCGGCCGGGAGGCCGTCGGGGCCCGGCAGGGTCACCAGGTGCCCGCCCGGCTTGAGTACCTTCAGTGAACGCTGCCCGTGGTCCCCGCCCATCGTGTCGATCACCACGTCGATGTCGGAGACGACGTCCTCGAAGTCCGCGGTGCGGTAGTCGATCACCTCGTCGGCGCCGAGGTCGCGCAGCAGCGCGTGCTTGGCGGCGCTCGCGGTGCCGATCACGTACGCGCCGCGGGCCTTGGCGATCTGCACGGCCAGGTGGCCGACGCCGCCGGCCGCCGCGTGCACCAGGACCCGCTGACCGGCCGAGACCCCGGCCGTGTCGACCAGCGCCTGCCAGGCGGTCAGGGCCGCCAGCGGCAGCGCGGCCGCCTCCACGTGGTCCAGCGAGGCGGGCTTGCGGGCGAAGTGCCGGGCGGGAGCGGTCACGTACTCGGCGTACGCGCCGGCCTGCTGCGGGAAGCGGGGCATCCCGTACACCTCGTCGCCCACCCGGTACAGGGTCACGCCCGGTCCGACGGCCTCGACGGTGCCCGACACGTCCCAGCCGACGGCCGGCACCGGCCCCCAGGGGATCAGGCCGCCGCTCTCGCGGGTCTTCCAGTCCACCGGGTTCACGCCGGCGGCGCGGACCCGCACGAGCACCTCGCCCATGCCGGGCTCCGGGCGCTCGATCTCCCTCTCGACGAGAACCTCGGGTCCGCCCCACTGGCTGACGACGACGGCGCGCATGGATGTCTCCTTTGGTGTTGCCTCTACGGGTATCAGCCGGTTTCCCCGGCCGACGCATCCAGCTTGGCGGCCGTCGCGCCCGCATGGTGCTGGCCGTACGGCCACCATGTGACAGAATCTGGCCATGCACCGAATCGCCGTACTCGCACTCGAAGGCGTCCCCCCGTTCGAGCTCGGGATCCCCTCCCGCGTCTTCGGCAACGCCCACGACGACGCCGGTGCCCCGCTCTACGAGGTGACCGTCTGCACCGCCGACGGCCTGCCCGTGACCAGCGACGCGGGCTTCACGGTCGGCGTCGCCGCCGGCCCCGAGGCGCTCGCCGCCGCCGACACCGTGGTCATCCCGCCCACCCACGCCATGGACGACCTCGCGCACGGCGCGCCCCTGTCGCCCGGGCTCGCCGCCGCCATCGCCGGGATCCGGCCCGGCACCCGACTGGTGTCGATCTGCACCGGCTCCTACGTCCTCGCCGCCGCCGGGCTGCTCGACGGCCGACCCGCCACCACGCACTGGCTGCACGCCCCCGAGTTCCAGCGGGCCTTCCCGCGGGTCCGGCTCGACGAGGAGGTGCTCTTCGTCGACGACGGAGACGTCCTCACCTCCGCCGGCGTCGCCGCGGGCGTCGACCTCTGCCTCTACCTGATCCGGCAGGACCACGGCACCGCCGTCGCCAACCGCGCCGCCCGCCTGTGCGTCGTCCCGCCCTGGCGTGACGGGGGACAGGCCCAGTACATCGACCGGCCCGTCCCCGAGCCGACCGTCGCCACCACCACCGCCACCCGCGCCTGGGCCCTGGAGCGGCTGTCCGAACCGATCGCCCTCGCCGAACTCGCCGACCACGCCCGGATGAGCCTGCGCACCTTCACCCGACGGTTCCGCGACGAGGTGGGCATGACGCCGGTGCAATGGCTCACCGTCCAGCGCCTCGAACTCGCCCGCCACCTGCTGGAATCCAGCGACCTGTCGGTGGACCTGGTCGCACACCGGGCCGGCTTCGGATCCGGCAACTCGCTGCGCCAGCACATGAGGACCGCCCTCGGCATCTCGCCGATCGCCTACCGACGCACCTTCCGCCCCGCCCTCGCGGAGGCATGACCCCCGGGGTAATCGCGCTCCCGACCGGCGCTTGCCATGATCGAACCAACGGAACGGTTCGACCCGAGGACCGGACCGGCACCGATGCACCGGACCGACACCGTGCACCGGTCCGACACGGCACAGCCGAGGAGAACACGATGACCGCGTACGCCCTGGCCCACCTGCGCCCCGCCCCGATGAACGACGAGATCCTGCGCTACATCGAGCGGATCCAGGCCACCATGGACCCCTTCGGCGGCCGCTTCCTCGTCCACGACCGGCAGGTCGAGGTCAAGGAGGGCCCCTTCCCCGGGGCGGTGGTCCTGATCTCCTTCCCCGACATGGACCGCGCCCGCGCCTGGTACGACTCACCCGCCTACCAGGCGATCCTCCCGCTGCGCACCGACAACATCCCCGGCGAGACCATCCTGGTCGACGGGGTCGCACCCGACTACGACGCCGGCCTGACGGCCGCCCACTGGCGCGAGGCCCTCGGCCTCTGAGAGCGGACGGGCGCGATTCAGGGCGCGATCAGGATGCGAGCATGGCCACATGGCTACTCACCTGATCACCGGTGCCGGATCCGGCATCGGCGCCGCCGTCGCGAACCGCCTGCACGCGCGCGGCGACGACCTCGTCCTCCTGGCCCGCGACGCCGCGCGCGGCAAGCAGCTCGTCGAACGCTTCCCCGGCGCGGGCGTGCTCGTGGGCGATCTCGCGGACCCCGACCGGCTCTCGTGGGCCTTCTCCAAGCAGGCCATTCCCGAGCGGATCGACTCCCTGCTGCACATCGCGGGGATCGTCGACCTCGGACCGGTGGGCGAACTGCGTCCCAAGACCTGGCACCAGCAGCTCAACGTCAACCTGATCGCCCCCGCCGAGGTCACCCGGCTGCTGCTCCCCACCCTGCGCGCCTCGCACGCGACGATCGTCTTCGTGAACTCCGGCGCCGGACTGCAGGCCCACGCCGACTGGAGCGCGTACGCCGCCTCCAAGCACGGCCTGAAGGCCCTCGCCGACTCTCTGCGCGAGGAGGAGAGGGCCAACGGCATCCGCGTCACCTCGGTCTACCCGGGCCGCACCGCGAGCCCCATGCAGGCCAAGGTGCACTCCCAGGAGGGCAAGGAGTACGACGCCGCCGCCTGGATCGACCCCGAGTCCGTGGCGACGACCGTCGTCATGGCCGTCGACCTGCCCCGCGACGCCGAGGTCAAGGACCTGAGCGTCAGGCCCGGCCGATGAGCGCGAACGCCACCGGCGTCGGCTCGCTCCCCGGCGGCGACGCCCGCGAGGCCGCCAAGACCGTCACCGGCTCCTTCGAGGAGTTCCCCTACCTCGCCGAGCTGCCCGCGCGGGGACCGGGCGCCGACATGATCGGCCGGTCCCTCGGGCTGCTCGTCGACATGTACGCGCACGTCGAGCCCAGCGGCTGGCGGATCAGCGACCGCCCCGGCCGCGACAGCAAGCGCGCCCGCTCCTGGCTCGGCGAGGACCTCGACGCCCTGGAGGAGTTCACCCAGGGCTACACCGGCAAGCTGAAGATCCAGGCCGTCGGGCCGTGGACCCTGGCCACCGCGCTGGAACTGCACGGCGGGGAGGCGGTCCTCCAGGACGCCGGGGCCTGCCGGGACCTGGCCGGATCGCTCGCGGAGGGGCTGCGCGAGCACCTGGCCGACGTGCGCAAGCGCATCCCCGGCGCCGAGGTGGTCCTCCAGTTCGACGAGCCCTCGCTGACCTCCGTCCTCCTGGGCCGGGTGCGTTCCGCCAGCGGGTACCGGACCTACCGCGCCGTCGACCGACAGGTCGTCGAGGGCACCCTGCGCGAGCTGTTCGCCGTCCACGACGGGGAGGTCGTCGTCCACTCCTGCGCCCCCGAAGTCCCCTTCGGACTGCTCCGGCGCGCCGGCGCCACGGGCGTGTCGTTCGATTTCTCCCTGCTCACCGAGCGCGAGGACGACGCCATCGGGGAGGCCGTCGAGGACGGTGCGAAACTCTTCGTCGGAGTGGTGCCCGGCACCGACGCCCCGTTGTCGGACCCGGGGGGTAGCGTCATGGGTGTCAGGAAGCTTTGGCGCAGGCTGGGACTGGCCCCGGGGACCCTCGCGGACTCCGTCGTGGTCACTCCGTCGTGCGGTCTGGCGGGCGCCTCGCCCGCCTACGCCCGCGCGGTGCAGGCCCACTGCGTCAGGGCGGCGAGGTCGCTCGCCGACAACCCTGAGTGACGGATCAGACGGGCCACGGGAGGACACGGCATGGCAGCCGAACAGAAGCAGGCCGGCGGCGAGTCGGCGGTGCCGGCGGCGGTGCGCGAACAGCACGCGCTGCTCGCCGAGCAGGTCGAGGAGCACCGCTTCCGGTACTACGTGAACGACCAGCCGGTCGTCAGCGACGCCGAGTTCGACACGCTGCTGCGCTCGCTGGAGGCACTCGAAGAGGAGTACTCGGAGCTGCGCACCCCCGACTCGCCGACCCAGAAGGTCGCCGGGGCGTACGAGACGGACTTCGCGTCCGTCGTCCACCGGGAACGGATGCTCTCCCTCGACAACGCCTTCGACGACGAGGAACTCGCGGCCTGGGCCGAGCGGGTGGCCCGGGACGCGAACACCTCCGACTACCACTACCTGTGCGAGTTGAAGGTGGACGGCCTCGCCGTCAACCTCACCTACGAGAACGGCCGGCTCACCCGCGCCGCCACCCGCGGCGACGGCCGCACCGGTGAGGACATCACACCCAACGTGCGCACCATCGCCGAGATCCCCGACCGGCTGAACGGCGACCGCATCCCGGCCCTCGTGGAGATCCGCGGCGAGGTCTACTTCCCGATGGACAAGTTCGAGGAGCTCAACGCCCGGCTCGTCGAGACCGAGGGCAAGCCCTTCGCCAACCCGCGCAACGCTGCGGCCGGTTCGCTCCGCCAGAAGGACCCGAAGATCACCGCCACCCGGCCGCTGCACATGGTCGTGCACGGCATCGGCGCGCGCGAGGGCTTCGACATCGACAACCTCTCGCACGCCTACGACCTGCTCCGCGAGTGGGGCCTGCCGACCGCCGAGCACAACAAGGTGGTCTCCACCCTGGCGGAAGTGCGCGAGTTCATCGCCCACTTCGGCGAGAACCGGCACTCCGTCGCGCACGAGATCGACGGCGTGGTCGTCAAGCTCGACGAGATCCCGCTCCAGGGCCGGCTCGGGTCGACGGCGCGCGCGCCGCGCTGGGCCATCGCCTGGAAGTACGCCCCCGAAGAGGTCAACACCAAGCTCATCGACATCAAGGTCGGCGTCGGCCGCACCGGGCGCGTGACCCCGTACGCGCAGGTGGAGCCGGTGACGGTGGCCGGGTCGGAGGTCGAGTTCGCGACCCTGCACAACCAGGAGGTCGTCAAGGCCAAGGGCGTCTTCATCGGCGACACCGTGGTCCTGCGCAAGGCCGGCGACGTCATCCCCGAGATCCTCGGCCCGGTGGTCGACCTGCGGGACGGCAGCGAGCGGGAGTTCGTGATGCCGAGCGAGTGCCCCGAGTGCGGGACCCCGCTGCGGCCCATGAAGGAGGGGGACATCGATCTCCGCTGCCCCAACGGGCAGACCTGCCCCGCCCAGTTGCGCGAGCGGCTCTTCTACCTCGGCGGCCGGCAGTGCCTGGACATCGAGAACTTCGGCGCGGTGGCCGCCGCCGCGCTCACCAACCCGCTGGAGCCGGCCGAGCCGCCCCTGCGCGACGAGGGCGACCTGTTCGGCCTCACCATCGAGGACATCCTGCCCATCAAGGCATACGTCCTCGACCAGGACAGCGGACTGCCCAAGCGGGATCCGAAGACCGGCGAGGAGAAGATCGTCACGGTCTTCGCGAACCAGAAGGGCGAGCCGAAGAAGAACGCCCTGGCCATGCTGGAGAACATCGCCGCCGCCAAGGACCGCCCGCTGGCTCGCGTCATCAACGGCCTGTCGATCCGTCACGTAGGACCCGTCGCCGCCGAGGCGCTGGCCCGCGAGTTCCGTTCGATCGAGCGCATCGAGCAGGCCACCGAGGAGGAACTGGCCGCCACCGACGGGGTCGGCGCCATCATCGCGGCGTCCCTCAAGGAGTGGTTCGCCGTCGACTGGCACCAGGAGATCCTGCGCAAGTGGCGCGAGGCCGGCGTCCGGATGGAGGAGGAGGGTTCCGGCGAGGAGGAGGGCCCCAGACCCCTGGAGGGCCTGACCGTCGTCGTCACCGGCACCCTGGCGAACCACACCCGGGACGGCGCCAAGGAGGCCCTGCAGAGCCGGGGAGCCAAGGTCACCGGCTCCGTGTCGAAGAAGACCTCCTTCGTCGTGGTCGGCGAGAACCCGGGCTCCAAGTACGACAACGCCGTGAAGTTGAAGCTCGCCATCCTCGACGACGCCGGGTTCGGGGTGCTCCTGGAGCGGGGGCCGGACGCCGCGCGCGAGGTGGCGCTCCCGGTGGACGGGGCCACGGAAACGGAGTAACGCACGAAGGGAAGTCCTTCCGGGGGACGGGCGAGGGCCAACGGATGCGTGGTGTGCGGCCGTCCGGGCGGGCGCACGCCGGGCGTGGCCATCGGTGCCAAACGGCCGGTACAGGGCCGGCGGCAGGGCGGTGACCTGTCGGATCATCGGATCGAGGACCGGAAGAGCCTGGTCCAAACTCACCCGTTCGGCGGATACCGTACTGATGAGGATGGCTGGGTCGCATTCGGGCAACCACCGCCGACCGCTGCCCCTGGGACCCTCCGGCGTCCTACTGTTGTGGAGTGCGCCCGTCGCGCACGGCCGCGTGACGTGCTGCCGGCCGTGACGGCACGACATCGGGGCCATCGCGTGACATCGGCATCGCCGGCTGTGAGAGGGACGGGCATGAAACCCACCGAAAGCGCCGACCCGTCACCTGAATTCGGCGGGGAACCCCCGCCCGAGCGGACGGGACGGTTCGGGCTCCTGGGTGCCAGGACGCCGGACACCCGCCCGCTCGACACCGGAGCGGGCCGCAAAGGGCAGGACGGCAAGGGACGGCCCGTCCGCACGACCCTGCCGCTCATCATCGTCGGCCTGTCCGTCGTGGTCCTCGCCGCCGGCATCGCCTCCACCCTGAGCGACCGTCAGGCGCTCTTCCCCGGCGGCACGGTGGGCTGGGCGCTCGCCCTGCTGACCGGCATCATCGTCGGCCACCTCGTCGCGTTGGGCCGCGACCGCTGGTGGGGCGGCACCGGCTCGGGCGCCGCGCTCACCCTCGCCGTCCTCGTCCTCTACGGATGGGTGCCCGCGGGCCTCGTCTCCCTGGCCGTGGTCTCACTGGTCGGGGCCGCGCGCCGGCACCGCTGGCGGCAGGGCCTGCTCCACGGATCCGTCGACATCCTCGGCATCGTCGCCGGGGCTCTCGTCCTCGGCGCCTTCGGCGACCATCCGACGGTCGAGATCCCCTGGCAGCCCACCACCTGGGGGCCGGAGGCCATCCCGGAGGTCATCCTCGTCGCCCTCGCCTACCTGGCGGTCACCCGCCTCCTGCTGTGGGCCTCCCTCTCCCCGCGCGGCGGCGGACTGCCCACCGTCGCCCGCACCGCCCTGCTCCGACAGGCGCTCGTCGCCGCCGCCCTGCTGGGGATCGCCCCGCTGATCTGCGTCGTCGCCGTCTCGCAGCCCGTGCTGCTGCCCTTGTTCGCCGTACCGCTCATCGCACTGGACTCCACGCTGTGGATCGCCCGTGCCCGCGCCGAAGAACAACTGCGCGACCCGCTGACGGGGCTGCCCAACCGGCAATGGCTGCTGGAGCGCGCCTGGTCGGCGCTGGACGAGGCGGAACGACTCGGCACCCGGGCCGCCCTCGTGCTGATCGACCTCGACCGCTTCCGGGCCGTCAACGACACCCTCGGCCACCTCGCCGGCGACCGCCTGCTCCTCCAGATCGCCGACCGGCTGCGCCAGGCCCTGCCCCAGGACGCGGAGGTCGCCCGACTCGGCGGCGACGAGTTCGCCGTACTGCTGCCCGTCGCGGACTCCACCACCAGCGCCCAGCGGGTCGCCCGGCACCTGGTGGCCGAGCTCGGCTCCCCCCTCGACCTGGACGGGCTCACGCTCGTCCTGGAGGCCAGCGCCGGCCTCGCCGTGTTCCCCGACCACGCGCTGGACGCCGAAGGACTGCTGCGCCGCGCCGACGTCGCCATGTACCAGGCCAAACGGGACCGGACGGGCGTCGAGGTCTACGAGTCCAAACGCGACAGCAACACGCCCGACCGGCTCGGCCTCCTCGGCGACCTGCGGCGCGCCCTCGACGCGGGCGAGGTGGAACTGCACTACCAGCCGAAGGTCCGCTTCGACGGACAGGTTGCCGGGCTGGAGGCACTCGTGCGCTGGGTGCACCCGGAACGCGGACGGGTCTCGCCCGACGAGTTCATCGCCATCGCCGAGACCTCCGGGCTGATGCCGCACCTCACCGAGTACGTCCTGGAGACCGCCCTCGCGCAGGTGGCGCGGTGGCGGGCGCAGGGACTGAAGGTGCCCGTGGCCGTCAACGTCTCGCCCCGCGACGTCCACACACCCGGCTTCGCGGGAGCGGTGGCCGCCCGGCTGGCGCGGCACGGGGTCCCGGCGAGCGGCCTCCAGCTGGAGATAACGGAACACGTGCTGCTGGAGGACCCCCAGCGGGCCGCGGACACCATGGCCGGGCTGACCGGGCACGGGGTGAAGATGTCGCTGGACGACTTCGGCACCGGGTACTCCTCCCTCGTGCACCTGAGACGGCTGCCGGTCAGCGAGCTGAAGATCGACCGTTCGTTCGTGGCCCGGCTCGCCGTCGACGCGCAGGACGCGGAGATCGTCCGGTGCACGGTCGACCTCGCGCACTCGCTGGGGCTCCTCGTCGTCGCCGAGGGCGTGGAGGACGACGAGACCTGGGAGCGCCTGCGGGACCTCGGCTGCGACGCGGTCCAGGGGTGGCTGGTCGCCGCCGCCATGCCGCCCCAGGAAGCCACCGCCTGGCTGCTGGCCCGCGGCGAGCGCGGCTGGCGACGCCCGGCGGACATCACCGCCGAACTCGCGGCCGCCGCGGCGGCGGAGACCCAGGCCTCCTGAGACCACCCGGGCGGGTCCCGGCAGGGGGCCCGGGCGACCCGGTGGGGCAAACCGTTTAGTGGGTCAGGGGGCGGGCCCCATAGGATTGGGCCTGAAAACCCACACGCTCACCACCCCCAGAGGATCGCCGCATGCCTGGCATCACGCGCGAGGAGGTCGCCCACCTCGCTCGGCTGGCACGTCTGGAGCTGAAAAGCGAAGAGCTCGACCACTTCGCCGGACAGCTCGACGACATCATCGGCGCGGTCGCCCGCGTCTCCGAGGTCGCCGACCAAGACGTCCCGCCGACCTCCCACCCGCTGCCGCTGACGAACGTCATGCGCGCGGACGAGGTCCGTCCGTCGCTCACCCCCGAGCAGGCGCTTTCCGGCGCTCCCGCCCAGGAGCAGCAGCGTTTCAAGGTGCCGCAGATCCTGGGGGAGGACTAACAACCATGACTGAGATCATCAAGCTCACGGCCGCCGAGACCGCCGAGAAGATCGCCTCCGGCGAACTCACGGCCGTCGAGGTCACCGAGGCCCACCTGGCCCGCATCGAGGCCGTCGACGAGAAGGTCCACGCCTTCCTGCACGTCGACCGCGACGGGGCCCTGGCCCAGGCACGCGCCGTCGACGCGAAGCGCGCCGCGGGCGAGAAGCTCGGCCCGCTCGCCGGCGTACCGCTCGCCCTCAAGGACATCTTCACCACCGTCGGGGTCCCGACCACCGTCGGTTCGAAGATCCTCGAAGGGTGGATCCCGCCGTACGACGCCACCCTGACGCGCAAGCTGAAGGAAGCCGACGTCGTCATCCTCGGCAAGACCAACATGGACGAGTTCGCCATGGGGTCCTCCACCGAGAACAGCGCCTACGGCCCCACCGGCAACCCGTGGGACCTCACCCGCATCCCCGGCGGCTCCGGCGGCGGCTCCTCCGCGGCCCTCGCCTCGTACCAGGCGCCCCTGGCCATCGGCACGGACACCGGCGGGTCCATCCGCCAGCCCGCCGCCGTCACCGCCACCGTCGGCGTGAAGCCCACGTACGGCTCGGTGTCGCGCTACGGCATGGTCGCGTTCTCGTCCTCCCTGGACCAGGGCGGGCCCTGCGCCCGCACCGTCCTGGACGCCGCGCTCCTGCACGAGGTCATCGCCGGCCACGACCCGATGGACTCGACCTCCATCGACGCGCCGGTCCCGCCGGTCGTCGAGGCGGCCCGCAACGGCTCCGTCGCCGGCCTGCGCGTCGGCGTGGTGAAGCAGTTCGCCGGCGAGGGCTACCAGGCCGGCGTCGTCCAGCGCTTCAACGAGTCGGTGGAACTCCTCAAGGAGCTCGGCGCCGAGATCGTCGAACTGGACTGCCCGTCCTTCGACCTGGCCATGGCCGCGTACTACCTGATCGCCCCGTCCGAGGCCTCCTCGAACCTGGCGCGCTTCGACGGCCTGCGCTACGGCCTGCGCGTCGGCGACGACGGCACCCTGTCCGCCGAGGACGTCACCGCCCTGACCCGCGAGGCCGGCTTCGGCGACGAGGTCAAGCGCCGCATCATCCTCGGCACGTACGCGCTCAGCTCCGGCTACTACGACGCGTACTACGGCTCCGCGCAGAAGGTCCGCACGCTCATCACGAAGGACTTCGAGAAGTCCTTCGAGCAGGTCGACGTGATCGTCTCCCCGACGACCCCGACCACCGCCTTCCCGATCGGCGAGCGCACCGACGACCCCCTCGCCATGTACCTCGCGGACCTGTGCACCATCCCGACCAACCTGGCCGGCAACTCCGCCATGTCGCTCCCCTGCGGCCTGGCACCGGAGGACGGCCTCCCGGTCGGACTGCAAATCATCGCCCCCGCGATGAAGGACGACCGGCTGTACAAGGTCGGCGCCGCCGTCGAGGCGGCCTTCGTCGCGCGCTGGGGTCACCCGCTGCTTGAGGAGGCACCGTCGCTGTGAGCACCAGTGCACTGTCCAAGGCCAAGGGCTTCAAGAAGTCCAAGACCGGCACCTACCTGTCGATCGGCACCACCGCCTTCGGCGCCCTCGGCGTGATCAAGCAGGTCAAGAAGGCCCGCACCGAACACGACGTGCTGAAGTTGATCGACGCCGCCGTGTCCGCCGCCGCCATCGTGACCGGCCTCGCGATCCTGTACCGCGAGCTGAAGCGCCTCGGCGACGACGACGTCCTGCTGGGCTGAGAGGGAACATCCACCGTGAGCTTCACTGAACTGCTGTCGTACGAGGACGCCCTCGCCTCGTACGACCCCGTCATGGGCCTGGAGGTCCATGTCGAGCTCGGCACCAGGACCAAGATGTTCTGCGGCTGCTCGACCGAGCTGGGTGCACAGCCCAACTCGCAGACCTGCCCGGTCTGCCTCGGTCTGCCGGGCGCGCTGCCGGTCGTCAACGCGATCGGCATCGAGTCCGCGATCAAGATCGGCCTCGCGCTGAACTGCGACATCGCCGAGTGGTGCCGCTTCGCCCGGAAGAACTACTTCTATCCGGACATGCCGAAGAACTTCCAGACCTCCCAGTACGACGAGCCCATCGCCTTCAACGGCTTCCTGGACGTCCAACTGGAGGACGGCGAGATCTTCCGCGTGGAGATCGAGCGCGCCCACATGGAGGAGGACACCGGCAAGTCGCTGCACGTCGGCGGCGCCACCGGTCGCATCCACGGCGCGTCCCACTCCCTGCTGGACTACAACCGCGCCGGCATCCCGCTCATCGAGATCGTCACCAAGCCGATCGAGGGCGCCGGCGAGCGGGCCCCCGAGGTCGCCAAGGCGTACGTCGCGGAGCTGCGCGAGGTCATCAAGGCGCTCGACGTGTCCGAGGCCCGGATGGACAAGGGCCAGATGCGCTGCGACGTCAACCTGTCGCTGCGCCCGAACGGCACCGAGAAGTTCGGCACCCGCTCGGAGACGAAGAACGTCAACTCGCTCCGCTCCGTGGAGCGCGCGGCGCGCTACGAGATCCAGCGGCACGCGGCCGTGCTGTCCTCCGGCGGCACGATCGTGCAGGAGACCCGGCACTTCCACGAGGAGGACGGCTCCACCACCGCCGGCCGCATCAAGGACAACGCCGAGGATTACCGGTACTTCCCGGAGCCCGACCTGGTGCCCGTCGCCCCGGCCCGCGCCTGGGTCGAGGAGCTGCGCACCGGTCTGCCCGAGATGCCGCGCGTGCGGCGCAACCGGCTCCGCGAGGAGTGGGGCGTCAACGAGCACGACATGCAGTCGATCCTCAACGCGGGCGCGGTGGACTCCATCGTCGCCACCATCGACGCGGGCGCCGACTCGACGGCCGCCCGCAAGTGGTGGATGGGCGAGTTGGCCCGCAACGCCAACGAGCAGGGCGTCGTCGTCGACGAGCTGCCGATCACCCCGGCCCAGGTGGCCCGGGTGGCGGCGCTGGTCGCCGCGGGCGACCTGAACGACAAGCTGGCCCGCCAGGTCATCGAGGGCGTCCTCGCCGGCGAGGGCACCCCGGACGAGGTCGTCGACAAGCGCGGCCTGAAGGTCGTCTCGGACGAGGGCGCGCTGGGCGCGGCCGTGGACGAGGCCATCGCGGGCAACGCGGCCATCGCCGACAAGATCCGCGGCGGCAAGGTCGCCGCCGTCGGCGCCCTGGTCGGAGCGGTCATGAAGACCACCCGCGGTCAGGCCGACGCGGCGCGCGTCAAGGAACTCATCCTGGAGCGCCTGGGCGTCTCCGAGGGCTAGATCCCGATCCCGTACGAGGAACGGCCCGCACCGGTGTTCACCGGTGCGGGCCGTTCTCGTCGGTCGACTCCGACCGCCGCGGGACGCCGCGGCCGCCGCGAGACCTACAGCGGAACCGGCGCCGCCAGGAAAGCCAGCCGCGCCGGCTTCGCGGGCAGATACACCTCGGGCAGGTCGATCTCCGGGAGCACGACCTCCGGGCCGAGCACGAAGCCGGTGCGCTCCAGGCGACTGATGGCCTTGAGGTTGCGGGCGTCGGGCTCGGCGACCACGCGGCGGGTGCGACCGTCGGTGAAGACGTACGCCATGAACGCGGTCAGCAGGGCCGCGGTGAATCCGCGCTCGGCGCCACCGCCCGCGTCCGGGGCGATCAGCAGGTGCACACCCGTGTCGCCGGGCTGCGCCTCGTAGCACTCGCTGACCCGGTCCGCCGAGCAGTCGTACGTCTGGAACAGCGCGACCGGCGTGCCGTCGCGGCTGACGATGAACGCGTGGTGCGTCGTGCGCCGGTCCACGTCCTCGTAGATCTCCCGCACCAGTTCGCGGCTCGCGTCGCCCATGCCCCAGAAGCGGGCGCGCTCCTGGCTGACCCAGCCGTGGATCAGCGTCGCGTCGGCGGCGGGGTCGACGGGGGTGATGGTGACCGTGCCGAAGCCCGCCACGGGGTGGGTGTGCACGGGCTCGCGGGTGGACGTGCTGGATGCGCCGGTCATGCGTGGGTTTCCTTGGTGAGTCGGGCCCAGTCGGTGACGACCGGTACGAGTTCGCACCGCGCCCACAGGGCGAGCTGGTCACGGTGGTGGGGTGAGCCGGTGACGCCGTCCGCGCCCAGGGGGACCGCCCAGAGGCTGTCCTCCCGTCGGGCCAGGTCCCAGGCGTAACGGGCGGCCGAGGCGCGGGCGGTGAGATCGGTGAAGCCGGGTACGGAGGAGGTGGCGTTCACGCAGTCGTGGTCGCCGCCGAGGCCGGGCCACCGCGCGTCGGGGTCCGGGAGCGCCGACCAGGGCACGAGCCGGTGGACCTGCGACCAGGGGGTGTCGGCGCCCTGCGCGGCGGCGGTCTCCTCCAGGGCGGCCCGCACGTGCGCGACCCGGTCCAGGGCGGGCAGGAGCGGGGTGGTCAACAGCCCTTCGAGGGCGTAGCCCACCCTCGGGAGCAGATACAGCCAGGGGTGGAAGACCTCCGGGCCGGTGGGGGCGTCGGCCAGCCCCGCGAGCGCGGGGTCGGCGGCGATGCCGCGTACCGTCGCGGTCCGGAAGGCGGCGAAGACGGTGGCGTCGGTGCTGTCGGCCGCCATGTGCCGGTCCCAGGCGAGCAGTCGGGCGCGCAGCGCCTCGGCGGCGGGGGAGAGGTCCGCGAGATCCGGCAGCAGGTCGAGCAGGGCCGCGGCGGAGGCCAGCCGGGTGTCCGCGTGTACGTCGGCCATCGCCTTCGCGGACCAGTCGGTGCAGCCGGAGAGCAGCTCGCGGATGCGGTCGGCCCGGTGCGGGGGAGCGAACTCCACGCCGAGGGGGGCGGCGATGCCGCGCGCGTTCGCCATCACGGCGAAGTCCCGCACCGGCTCGGCGGGCGTCTCGGCCCAGCCCCGCCACGCGTACCGCGCGTCCCAGGCGGGCACGGGGCGCAGCCGGTTGGCGGGGTCGCGCAACGGGACGGCGCCGGCGACGCGGTGCAGCAGACCGCCCTCGGTGTCGGCGGCGTGCACGACGTTGACCGGCTCCGCCCAGCCGTCGAGCGCGCGGTCGACGTCGGCCACGGTGCGGGCCCGCAGCAGGGCCGGCAGGACGGCGAAACCGAGGTCGCGACGGACCCGGGGCGGGTAGCGCAGCGACAGGGTCTGGTCCGCCGACTCCTCGCGGGTGATCACCGGACCGCGCGCGGTCTCCAGCACCTCGACCTCCACCGGATCGCCGCCGGCGACGGAGATGGTCTCGGTGTGCCGGTGGACGGGCTCCCAGGCGCCGTCCGGCCCCAGCGCCTCGACGCCGTCGCCGCCGGGCGCCGGGCGCAGCCGCTCGACGTACAAGTCCTGGTAGTCGGCCATGGCGTTGGTGATGGCCCAGGCCGCGCCGCCGGTGTGCCCGAAGTGGCCGAGGCCGGGGATGCCGGGGACGGCCAGGCCGAGGACGTCGAACTCGGGGCAGGAGAGACGTATCTGCTGGTAGACGCCCGGGTCCTCGATGAACCGGTGCGGATCGCCGGCGATGATCGCCGCGCCGGTGGCGGTCCGGTCGCCGGGGACCAGCCAGCCGTTGCTGCCGGCCGTGCCGGGGCCGTCGGTGGCGAACAGGGTGACCGCCTCGTCGCCCAGGGCCCGGCCGACGCGCTCGCGCCAGAGCTTGGTCGCGAAACCGGCGAACAGGATGTGGGTGGCGATCCAGATGGAGAGCGGGACCCACGGCTCCCACGGGGTGGGAACGTGCCCGGTGCGCGCGAACCGCTCGTCGCGCAGGGCGCCTTCGGCCAGCCCCTCGTTGACCCCGTCCACGTACGCCCGCACCCAGGCCGCGGTCTGCGGGTCGAGGGCCTCGTGACAGCGGCGGGCGGTGTCGTCGAGACGGGACTGGCGGGCGAACCGGTCCCAGGTCACGGCGTCCGCACCGAGGAAGGCGGCGCTGGAGCCCTGGGCGCGATGACGCTCGACCTCCAACTGCCAGGCGCGGTCCAGGGCGGTGACGCGCCCCTGGGCGTGGGAGAGTCGGAGCGCGTCGGATGCGCGAAGATGGGGGACGCCCCAGTCGTCGCGGTAGACCGCGTAGTCGTCCGACGGGTTTGCGCTGCTCACACTGCTCACTCTTCCCCAAAGCATTAGGTTAGGCTGACCTAACTATAAGGCTGAAAGTGCGTGCCGATGCCGAGGGGCAGGGGCAGCTCAGGGGAAGGGGTGGCCACACATGGCCGTTGGCAAGGGCTGGGAGGGCGTCGTCCTCAAGCTCATGGGGGCGAAGGACTTCACCTTCACCGTCACCGGGGCGGAGGACGTCACGGCGAACTACCGCCGCGTGCACCTGTCGGACGGAGGACTCCTCGCGGCGGCCGGAGAATCGATTCATCCGACGATGTGGGTCCGCCTGTGGTTCCAGAGCGAGGGCAAGCCGCACCAGCGTGCCTACACGCTCGTCGACCCCGACCCCGCGACGGGCACCTTCACCCTCGAATTCGCCCTCCACGACGGAGTGGCCAGCGCCTGGGCGCGGGCCGCCCAACCCGGCGACACCATCGAGGCCAGCATCCAGGGCACCGGATTCACCGCCCCCGCGCCCGAGCCCGAACGCCTCCTGGTGATCGGCGACCCGGCCTCCCTCCCGGCCATCAACTCCCTCCTCGACGCCTACCCGAGGACCCCCGCCACGATCTGGTTCGAGACCCAGCACGCCTCCGACACCGACCTCCCCGTCCGCCTGGACCCCGACCGGCACGACATCCGCCGCGTCGAGCGCGGCGCGGGCGCCGGGGCGAACCTGGTGGAGCAGGTCAAGGCGCAACTCCCCGAGCTGGTCGCCGACCCCGCCTCGGCGTACGTGTGGCTGGCCTGCGACGCCGCGACCACCCGCGCGTTGACCGCGTACCTCCGCAAGGACCTGGCCCTGCCGAAGCAGAGGGTCAACGGCCTCGGCTACTGGCGCGCCGCCTGACGCAGACGTCCGGCCGCGGCCCCCGTGCCGACCCCGTGCCCACCCCCGAAGCGGAGGCTTCGGGGGTGGGCACGGGGTGGGCACGGGTCCCTCTTCGCCCGCCCGCGACTCGCGTGGCCCCGCCGCGTCCCGCACCTGCCGACGGTGCGTCTCTCAGGCACCTCCGCCGCGTCCTCCCGCGTTCTCACGCGCCGACGGTGCCGTCCACGGCCTCGCGGAGGAAGTCGGCGTGCCCGTTGTGGCGGGCGTACTCGTGGATCATGTGCAGCATCACCAGGCGCAACGAGACGTCCTCCTTCCACCTCGGGACGTGCACCGTCACCTCCAGGGACGCGGCTGCGGCCTCCACCTCCCGGGAGTGCTCGATCTCGGCGTGCCAGGCGGCGAAGGCCTCGGCCCCGCTCGCGTCCGTGGCGTCGTAGGCCGCCTGGAAGTCGTGGCGGTCGGACCACAGGTGCGGGACCTCGGCCCCGCCGATCGTGCGGCGGAACCACTGTCGCTCGACCTCGGCCATGTGTCGGACCAGGCCCATCAGGGACAAGGTGGACGGTGGGGACGCCTGGCGGCGCAGTTGCCCGTCGTCCAGACCCTCGCACTTCATCGCGAGGGTGGCGCGGTGAAAGTCGAGGTAGGCGCGGAGCGTTTCGCGCTCGCCGCCGGTACCGGGTGGTGAGATGCGTTCCATGTGCATGATCCTGCCCGCCCGACCCGACGGCCGGAAGGACCCGGCGGGCACCCTTTTCAGCACTCCCACACGTACGGCACCGTCACTCCCAGCACGTTGAAACCCAGCCGTTCCAGGATCGGTCGGCTGTCCTCCGTCGCGTCCACCTGGAGGTACTCGATGCCGCGGGCCGCCGCCAACCGGGCGCGGTGGGCGACCAGAAGGCGGTAGATGCCGCGCCCCCGCCACTCGGGATCGGTGCCACCGCCCCACAGGCCCGCGAACGAGACCCCCCGCGGCATCTCCATCCGGGCCGCGCAGACCGGGGTGTCGCCCGCCATCGCGACGACGGCCTCGACGGTGTCCGGTGCGTCCCGCAGCATGCCGAGCACCAGCTCCCGGATCCGGGGGCTCTCGGAGGCGAACGCCCTTCCGTGGGCCTCCATCATCAAATCCACCCCCGCCTCGTCCGTCACCACCCGCAGGGTGATCCCCTCCGGAGGACGGACCGGCAGCGCCGCGAGGTCGGCCGTCCGCGCCACGAGCAGCGTCTCGGCCGGCTCCGGTACGAACCCGGCCGCGCGCAGCCGCTCCCCGAGATCCGCCGGGCGGTCGTGGTCGTACAACTTCCACTCGAAGTCCGTCGCCTCGCCGGCCTTCGCCCGCCCCGCGTAGTGGGCGATCTGCGCGGCGATCTCCGCGTCCGCCGTCCCGGCGTCGAGGTCCGACCACACCACACCGTTCCAGCCGGGACCGGACACGGTCTGCCGGACGACCGCGCCCACCCGTTCCACGCGGGCCGACACCGAGTCGGGCTGCGCGCCCCGGCGCATCTGCGAGTCGTACAGGGCCCGTACCTTCACCAATTCCGCGTCATCCATGGTCATCCGGCCAGCTCACCAGCCGGGTCCGCGCGCCACAACTGCATTAACCTCGCTCCGTGAACGTCGACTCCTCCGTCTACACCGGCAAGGCCGCTCCCGACGCCGCCGTCGACCGCGGCTGGCTCCTCGGTCACTTCAAGGCGCCCGGCGATCCCCGCCACAGCGAGGACGTGGAGATCAAATGGGGCGTCCACCCCAAGGGCGACGAGCGGGCGCGATGGGTGACCGGCGAGGAACGCACCGCGCTCCAGGTGCTGATCAGCGGGCGCTTCCGGCTGGAGTTCCCCGGCCGCACCGTGGTCCTCGCCGAGCAGGGCGACTACGTGGTCTGGGGGCGCGGGGTCGACCACTCCTGGCACGCGGAGGAGGACACGGTGGTGCTCACCGTCCGATGGCCGTCCGTTCCCGGCTACCGCGCCGACGAAGAGCAGCCCGGCAGCCCGCGACCCTGAACCTGAACCTGGCCGTGCTTTGAACCTGCACCTGCACCTGGCCCTGGCCCTGCACCTGCACCTGGCCCTGGCCCTGGCCCTGGCCCTGGCCCTGGCC
The DNA here is from genome assembly GCF_001279725.1 of Streptomyces sp. WM4235. GTDB lineage: Bacteria > Actinomycetota > Actinomycetes > Streptomycetales > Streptomycetaceae > Streptomyces. The sequence goes on from NZ_LGDE01000112.1 coordinate 174,820, forward strand.
CTGGCCCTCCGCATCGGGCATTCCCCAAGTTCCTGTGACGATGCACACGAAAGGGGCCAACGATCACCAATCGTTGAGATCGTTGCAGGTGAAGCAGGTAGAGGTGTGGACCGACCGGTCGGGCCGAGGAGACCCCTCAGGCACCCGCCCCGGCCCGCACGCGTCCACGTGTTCTTTGCGACGGGCCCTCCCCCGGTAAAGATCCGAACCACCAGGGAGCACGTCCGTTGGCAGCAATCGCACGCTGGTGCATGCGACACCGACTGGTCACCGTCCTGATCTGGCTGCTCGCCCTCGGCGGCACCGCCGCGGCGGCGGGGAGCGCCGGATCCGCCTTCACCAACGACTACGAGGTCCCCGGGACCGAGTCCGCCAGGGCCAACACCCTGCTGCGCGAGGGCTTCCACGGCCAAGGCGGCGACACGAACACCGTCGTGTGGCGGACCCCGGACCACCAGAGCGCCCGCACCCCCGCCGTCGAAGAGCGCATGAGCCGGGCACTGGACGCGATCACCGCGCTCCCCGGCGTCGGATCGGTCGCCGGCCCCTACGGACCCGCCCCCGAACAAGCCGCCCGGATCAGCCCCGACGGGCGTACCGCCTACGCCGTCGTCACCTTCGACCGGCCCGCCGACGCCGTGCCCAAGGACCAGGCCAGAGCCGTCGTCGCGACGGCCAAGAACCCCACCACCGAGTCCGACGGCCTCCAAGTGGAGCTGGGCGGCCGGGCGATCGGCCTGACCGAGGCACCCGGCGCCCACCTCGCCGAGGCCATCGGCGTGGCCATCGCCGCCGTGGTCCTCTTCCTCGCCTTCGGCTCGCTCGCCGCGAGCCTGCTGCCCATCGCGACCGCCCTGGTCAGCGTGGGCACCGCCTACTTCGGCATCACCCTGCTCGGACACGCCATGCCGGTCGCGGACTTCGCCCCGATGCTCGGTACCCTCGTCGGCCTCGGCGTCGGCATCGACTACGCGTTGTTCATCGTCACCCGGCACCGCAAGGCCCTCACCCGCGGCCTCCCGGTCGAGCAGGCCGCCGCCGATGCCGTCGCGACCACCGGTCGGGCCGTCGTCTTCGCCGGCGCGACCGTCTGCATCGCCCTGCTCGGCATGCTGGTGCTGAGACTGAACTTCCTCGACGGCGTCGCGTTGGCGGCCTCCCTGACCGTGGTCCTCACCGTCGCCGCCTCCGTGACACTGCTGCCCGCCCTCCTCTCGTACATCGGCACCCGCGCCCTCTCGCGCCGCGAACGCCGCACGCTCGCGCGGGAAGGACCACGCCGCGAGCTCCCCACCGGCTTCGCCGTCCGCTGGTCCGCCTTCGTCGAACGACACCCCAAGCTCCTCGGCGCGCTCGCCACCACCGTGATGGTGGTCTTGGCGCTGCCGACCCTCGGCCTCCACCTCGGTACCTCCGACCAGGGCAACAACCCGGCCACCTCCACGACCCGCAAGGCCTACGACCTGCTGGCCGAAGGCTTCGGACCCGGAACGAACGGACCGCTCGCGGTCGTCGCCCGCCTCGACGGAGCCGGTGGGCGGGTCGCCGTCGACCGCCTGACCGAAGCCCTGCGGACCACCGAGGGCGTCGCGTTCGCGGGCCCGGCTGTGTTCAACGGCAGCGGGGACACCGCCGTCCTGACCGTCGTACCGGACTCCTCCCCACAGTCCCGGGCCACCAGCGACCTCGTCGACACGCTCCGCCGGGACGTCATCCCGCGCGCCGCGAACGACGGCTCGACGGAGGTCCACGTGGGCGGAGTGACCGCCGGTTACGACGACTTCGCGGAGGTCGTCATCGGGAAGCTACCGCTCTTCGTGGGCGTGGTCATCGCCCTCGGCTGCGTGCTCCTGCTGCTCGCCTTCCGGTCCATAGGCATCCCCGTCAAGGCCGCCGTCATGAACGTCGCGGCCGTCGCCTCCTCCTTCGGCGTGGTCGTCGCGATCTTCCAATGGGGCTGGGGCAGCGAGGCGATGGGCCTGGGCAGCGCCGGCCCCGTCGAGCCCTTCCTGCCCGTCATCATGGTCTCGGTGCTCTTCGGGCTGTCCATGGATTACCAGGTCTTCCTGGTCAGCCGGATGTACGAGGAATGGCTGGAGACGGGGGACAACAAGCGGGCCGTCCGCGTCGGCCTCGCCGAGACCAGCCGGGTGATCAACTCGGCCGCCGTCATCATGATCTCCGTGTTCCTGGCCTTCGTGCTCAGCGGCGACCGCATCATCGCGATGTTCGGCATCGGCCTCGCCGTCGCCGTCGCACTCGACGCCTTCGTCCTGCGCACCCTGCTGGTCCCCGCCCTCATGCACATGCTCGGTGGCGCCAACTGGTGGCTGCCCGCCTGGCTCGACCGCAGGCTCCCGCGCATCAGCATCGAACCCCCGCCCTCCCACACCCGCGCGGCACTCCCGGCGCAGCGGCCCGACACGGACAGCGCCCCGGACAAGGGCAACGGCGAGGGCAGCGACAAGGACGAGGGCAAGGACGGGGAATCGGACGAGGCCGCGCGCGTCACCGCATCCCGGTGACGTACGACCCCGTCGCCCGAGAGCCGAGGAGGAAACCGCGTGTTTCCCGAACCGGTTCGACTCCAACCGCGCGGAAACAAACCCCTGTTCGCCGGAAACCTCGACCCCTACCATGATCCGTCATGCCTTCCAATCAACAGATAATCGAAGAGGCCCTGGAGCGAATCGACGCGGGCTATGTCTTCCCCGCGAAGATTCCCGCCATCGAAGCCGCGATCGGGGACCATCTGGCGGCCGGCGCCTACGAGGGCCTGGACGGTCCGGCTCTCTGCGAGGCGGTGACCGCACATCTCCAGGAGGTGTGCCCGGACAAGCACCTGCGACTGCTCTGGACGGACGAGCCGCAATCGTCGGCTCCGGCGGACGCCGACGGGGGCCGGGCCGCGTTCCTCGCGCTGCTCCGGGCGGAGGGCCAGGGGATCCGCCGCGTCGAACGGCTGGAAGGGAACGTCGGGCTCATCGAGCTCCGGCGCGTCGCCACCGCCGCCGAGGGCGCGAGCGCGATCGGCGCGGCCATGCAGCTGGTCGCGCACAGCTCCGCCCTCGTACTGGACCTGCGGGCGTGCCTCGGCGGATCCCCGGAGGGGGCGGCGATGTGGTGCAGCTACTTCTTCCCTGACGACCAGGTGCACCTGAACGACATCCACGACCGGCGCACCGATACGACCCGCCAGTTCTGGACGACCGCCCACCTCCCCGCGCCGCGCTACCTGGACCGCCCTGTCCAGGTGCTCACGAGCGGGACCACGTTCTCCGCGGGCGAGGACATCGCCTACACCCTGCAGGCCAACGGCCGGGCCGTCGTCCTCGGCGAGACCACGCGGGGCGGCGCCCACCCCACGACCCGCTACACGGTCACCGATCACATCCAGGTCACCGTCCCCACGGCCCGGGCCGTCAACACCGTCACGGGGACCAACTGGGAGGGCGTGGGAGTCGTACCCGACGTTCCGGTTCCGGCGGACCAGGCGCTCGAAGAGGCACTCGGGACCGCGTCGCGGCAGATCCCGTCGCAGCCCGGATAGGCGCCTCGCGGTCGGAGGGCCGGCGGTCCCCCGCCGGGACCGCCGAGCCGCTCGCGATCGGCGGCCCGGCCCACGGGGCGCGGTCACCGCCCGGAATCCCACCCCGTGGCCCACCTGCGGAGATGGCCCCGGGCGGTCGCGCGACCTTCTCAGGAACCTCTCAGAAACGCCGCCTACGGTGCCCCGCATGGACACCAAGAAGACCCCCGACCCGACGGACCCCACCGAAGACAAGGCGACAGCGACCACCCCGGCCGAGGCCCGGACCGAGAACACGGGGTCCGACACGCTCGAACCGGCCGACAAGGCCGTGGCGGAGCCGCTCGACGGGTCCACCGCACCCGAGACGTCCGACGACGACCTCGAAGAGGAGTTCGCCGCCGAGGACGAGGAAGCCGGGCAGGTCGGCGGCGTCGCCTCCGCGGCCTCCGCGATCGTGGCCGCGGGGCTGAGCGTCGTCGCCCTCAGCGGGAGCTGGGTCTCCCGCGTCGTCGCCGAGCGACAGAACCTCGTGAACCAGCTCGATCTGAGCCAGACCGCCGACACCAACGCGAAGATCGCGGCCCTGTACAGCGCTCCCTGGCACGCGACCGCCCTCGTCAACGGCGTCCTGTCCGCCCTCGCACTCCTCCTCGCCCTCTTCGTGCTGGCCCGCCCCGCCTTCGGGGTCCCCGGCCGCACCCTCCCGACCTGGATCCGCTCCGTGGCCTGGGCCGCCATCGCGCTCGGCGCCCTGGGCGTACTCCTGTTCACCCTCATGTACTTCGACCTCCTCCTCCCCGCGCCGACGAGCGCCGTCTGACGCCCGTCGTCCACAGGACGCCCGTCGTCCACAGGGACACCGGGCGACCCGGGCACGGCCTCAGGGCTTAGGCCGTCCAGGCCGGTCCGGGGGTCGGCAAGCGGGACTAAGGCTTCCGGCGCGCGAAGATGCGGCAAGCGCCCCATGCGCCGGCGCCCTCTGGGAAGCGAATCTTGGATCACACCGAACGAGGTGCCCGAGAGAGCAACCAGGGAGTACGAGATGTTCGAGTACGAGATGGCCATCGCCCGCCGCGCCGACCTCCTCCGCGAGGCCGACGCGTACCGACTGGCCCGGGCGGCCAGGAAGGCGCGCCGCTCCTCACGCGGCCAGGAACCCGAAGGGTCGGTGAGTGGAAACCGGAGCCGCTTCACCCGCGCCGCGTAAGCCGCGGCGCGAGCAGCGGGAGCCGACGCGTGAGGAGAAGCGCCGCGATACTCGGTGACGCCGAACGGCCGCCCTGTGCGATGCTCGGCGACGTGGAGACCAGATCCGTGAGCCCGGTGTTCGTCGGCCGAGCCGACGAACTGGCCATACTCGTCGATGCACTGACACGCGCCGGGGACCAGGAGCCGCAGGCCCTGGTCATCGGGGGCGAGGCCGGCGTCGGCAAGACCCGCCTCACGGAGGAGTTCCTGGGCGAGGCGGCCCGCCGCGGCGCGGTGGTGGCCGTCGGAGGCTGTGTGGAGATCGGGGCGGAGGGGCTTCCCTTCGCCCCCTTCTCGACGGCGCTGCGCAGCCTGCGCCGCCGGCTCCCCGAGGAACTGGCCGCCGCGACCGCCGGGCAGGAGGACGAACTCGCCCGCATCCTCCCCGAGCTCGGCGACACCCCCAGGGGCCCGCACGACGAGGAGAGCACCGCGCGCCTCTTCGAGCTGACGGCCCGCATGCTCGAACGGCTCGCCGCCGATCGCACCATCGTGCTCGTCCTGGAAGACCTGCACTGGGCCGACACCTCCACCCGGCACCTCCTCGCCTACCTCTTCCGCACCCTCGGCAACGGCCGTCTCGTCGTCGTCGCCACCTATCGCGCCGACGACATCCACCGCCGCCACCCGCTGCGCCCGCTCCTCGCCGAACTCGACCGGCTCCGCACCGTCCAACGCATCGAACTGCCCCGTTTCAACCGGGCAGAGGTGCGCCGACAGCTCGCCGGCATCCTCGCCTCGCGGCCCGACGAGGCCTTCGTGGACTCGGTGTTCGACCGCTCCGACGGCAATGCCTTCTTCGTCGAGGAACTCGTCGCCTCGCGGGCGAACGGCTGCCGTACGGGACTGACCGAATCCCTGCGCGATCTGCTGCTCGTCCGGGTCGAGGTCCTGCCGGAGTCCGCGCAGCGCGTGGTCCGGATCGTGGCCGAGGGCGGTTCCACCGTCGAGTACCCGCTGCTGCGCGCCGTCACGGGGCTCGGCGAGGACGAGCTGATCGAGGCTCTGCGGGCCGCCGTCGGCGCCAACATCCTCCTCCCCACCTCCGACGGGGACGGCTACCGCTTCCGTCACTCCCTCGTCCGCGAGGCCGTCAGCGACGACCTGCTGCCGGGCGAGCGCGCCCGCGTCAACCGACGTTTCGCCGAGGCCATGGAAGCCGACGAGACGCTGATCCGCGCCGGCGAACGGGTCATCAGGCTGGCCAACTACTGGTACTACGCCAACGACGCGGTCAAGGCGCTGCCCGCCGTCCTCGCCGCCTCCGTGACCGCCCGCCGCCGACACGCCTACTCCGAGCAGCTGAGCCTGCTGGAACGGGCCATCGACCTCTGGGACAGCGTCCCGGAGGAGACGCGCGAGGGACTCCGCCCGGCGGACTACACCGACGTCTACCCGCCCTGTGGATGCGATCCGGAGAACACCGGGCTCCGGCGACTCGACCTGCTGGCCGAGGCCACCGTCGCGGCCCGCTACGGAGGCGAACGCGAGCGCGCCCTCAAGCTGACCAAGACGGCGCTGCGCATGCTGGAGGAGGACGAGGACCCGCTCAGGGCCGCCTGGTTCTGGACCGAGCGCTCCCGGTTGGTCGCAAGCCTCGCCCGCGGCGACGGGTGGGCGGAGATAGCCAGGGCGCAGGAACTCGTCCGGGGGCTGCCCCCGTCCCAGGTGCACGCCGAGGTGCTGGTCCGGGCCGCGGGCTGGGGCATGCTCCACAAGCCGGGCCCCGACAACCTCGCCGCCGCCGAACGCGCCGTGGAGTACGCGCGGATGGTCGGCGCGGAGGACGTCGAACTCAACGCGCGGATCACGGTCGCCTCCCTGTGTGTCGACTCCGGCGACAGCGAGACGGGCCTCGCCGAACTGCACGCGGTCAAGGACCGCGCCACGGAACTCGGGCTGACCGCATTGGCCGGTCGTGCTCATATCAATCTCACCTCTCAGTTGGAATCGCTGGGCCGTTCCGCGGAAGCCGTGGAAGTGGCCAAGCGGGGCACTGAACTCGTCGGCAAATCAAGGCTGTTGGACTCCGAGGCCTGGGTTCGGGGCAACATGGCGGAAAGCCTCTACAGCCTCGGCCGCTGGGACGAGGCCGCCGAGGAAGCCCGGGAGACCCTCCGTGTTGGCCAGAGTGCCGCCCCGCGCGCCTCCGCCGCCGCACGCCTCTCCTACCTGGCCCTGGCCCGCGGTGAACTCTCCGAGGCCGCCGCCCAACTCGCCACGGCACACGCATACTTCGGCACGCACGACGCCCAGCCCCAACACCGACTGCCGCTCTACCGGCTGGAGATCGGAGTGGCCGCGGGCGAGGGCCGGATCGTCGAGGCCCGCAGCCACGTCACCGAAGCCATCGCCCACGGATTCGCGCTCGGGCAACACCGCTACGCCTGGCCGCTGTTGCTGGCCGCGGCCACCGCTGAGGCCGACGCCCGGGGACTCCCGACCGCCGACTCCGGACGGGAAGCCGCCCTGAAGGCGCTGCGCGCCGCCGCCCGCACCCTGGCGACCCCGGTGCCGGTGTGGACCGCGCACGCCGAGTACGTCCGGACCGAGCTGCTCCGCGCCGATGGCCGGGACACCACCGCGGACTGGACCGCCGTCGTCGACATGATCCGACCCCTCGCCCGCCCCTACCTGCTCGCCCGGGCCGGGTACCGACTCGGCGAGGCGCTGCTCGTGGCCGGCGGCGACCGGGAGACGGCCACCGAACTGCTCCGCGAGGCACACGCCACCGCCGAGCGGCTCGGCTCCCGACGGCTGTGCGAGGACCTGACGCTGCTGGCGCAACGCGCCCGGGTCCCGCTCGACGCCCCCGACCCGCACGGGGCGCCGCCGACACCGGAGGTGGACCCGGCCGAGGCCCTGGGGCTGACCAGCCGCGAGCGGGACGTACTACGGCTGGTCGCGACGGGCAGCACCAACCGCCGGATCGCGGAGGAACTCTTCATCTCCCCGAAGACGGCCAGCGTGCACGTCTCGAACATCCTGGCCAAGCTGGGCGTGGCCGGCCGCGGCGAGGCCGCCGCCCTCGCCCATAGGCTCAGACTGTTCGGCCCCGAACTCCAGGACCGCCCGGACCGCGGAAGCCGCCGGACCCCGGGAGGCGGCCAGGCCGGTCACAGTGGCCGGCCGTCCGGATCCGCCCCGGTACGCGGCGCCGGGTCTAGGCCGGAGGTCGCTCGGCAGGGCGTATGAGCACCGTGCCGGATTCGAGATCTATCGGGCCCCGTCCCGGATCGCCGTCATTGACGTCGGTCCGGGACAGCTCCAGTCGTTTCTTCTCCTCGTTGGTGTGCTTGCGCCCCGGGGCGAAGAGCTCCTCGAACATGTTGAACACGCTGTCCACCACGCCTTTCGTCCCCGGCCGGGGCCTCGTCGGTCATCGCACCGTCAGTGTCAGGATCCTGTCGTCGCCGGTCTCCGGCGACCCGCGCCCATCCGTCTCGCTCGTGACCAGCAGCAACGCGTCCCCGCCCAGCGGCACCACGGTCCGCAACCGGCCGTACCGGCCCTGGAGGAAGGCCTCCGGCTCGGCCACCGGGGTCGCGCCGGCGAGCGGGATCCGCCACAGCCGCTCGCCCTTCAGCCCCGCCATCCAGATCGAGCCCTGCGCCCAGGCGATGCCGCTCGGCGACGCCTCGTCGGTCTTCCACACGGCCACCGGGTCGCGGAAGCCGGGTCTGCCCGCCTTCCCCTCGGCCTCCGGCCAGCCGTAGTTCACACCGGGCTCGATCAGATTCAGCTCGTCCCACGTGTTCTGGCCGAACTCGGCGGCCCAGAGCCGCTTGTCCTTGTCCCAGGTGAGGCCCTGCACATTGCGGTGGCCGTACGAATAGACGACCGAGTCCGCCTCCGGGTTGCCGTGCACCGGTTCCCCGTCCGGGGTCATCCGCAGGATCTTGCCGCCGAGGGACTTCTTGTCCTGCGCGAGCCCGGTCTCGCCGGTCTCCCCGGTGCCGACGTACAGCATCTTGTCCGGGCCGAACGCGATCCGACCCCCGTTGTGGACGAGGCCCTTCGGGATGCCCCGGAACACCGTGTCGGGTGCCCCCAACCGCTGCCCGGCCGGTCTCTGGTCGTCATAGCGCAGGCGGGCGATCCTGTTGTCGGACTCGGTCGTGAAGTAGACGTACACGAGCCGGTCCGAGGCGAAGGTCGGGGAGAGCGCGAGACCCAGCAACCCGCCCTCGCCGCCCGGGGCCACCCCGGGGACCTCGCCGATCGGCGTGATCGCGCCCGTGTCCGCCCGCACGCGACTGATGGTGCCCTTGTCCCGCGAGGCGACCAACAGGTCGCCGCCCGGCAGCGCCGCCACACCCCACGGGGAATCCAGCCCCTTGGTGACCTCGCCCTTCACCGTCACGGCGCCCTTGGCGGGCGGACCGCTCGTGGAGGGGGATCCGGAGGAACCCGGTGACCCGCCCCCCGGTGACGCCGTACCCGGTGGGGAGCCGCCCGGCCGGGCCGCCTCCCCGCCCGGCGGCGAGCAGCCCGCCGCCAGCAGGGCCCCGCACCCGGCCAGGGCCAGCGCCGTCAGGACCGACCGGGGCCGCCCACGCGCGACGTCATACGCGGCCGAGGGCACGGGGCGCCCGCCCCACCGGTCGTCGCGGCGCCCGCCCCACCGCCCGTCCCACCGGTCGTCGCGGCGCGGAGAACCGACCGCCGCCCGCACCCCCGGGCGCCCGTCGCCCCGCCCGTCGCCCTGTCCGTACCGCGGTTCGTATCGCATCGCGCTGTCCCTTCCGGTGCTCCGATCGTGCCTTCCCACCGACTCAACATCGGCGGCACCGCCCGAAGTTCCACCACTCGTACACTCGATCGAGTGGTTGTGCCGGTGGTCGCCGATCGCGCGGGGCACGACCCCCGGCCGGGGTCAGTCCCAGGCTCCCACCGCCGCCGGAAGTTCCGCCATCTCGGCCAGGTCCCCGGCCGTGAGCCGGACCTCGGCAGCCCGGGCGTTCTCCGCCGCCCAATGTGCCCGATCGGCCCCCGGGACGGGCACCACGTGCGGTCCCTGCGCCAACACCCACGCCAGCGCCACCTGCGCCGCGGTGACCTCCGGCCCGTGCCGTCGGGCCACCCGCCGCAGGCCCGCCACCAGCACCTGGTTCGAAGCCATCGCGTCCGCCGTGAACCTCGGGTGCCGGGCCCGCACGTCCGCCGACTCGAAGCCGGCGCCCGGCCGCAGCGTCCCGGTCAGGAACCCGCTGCCCAGCGGCATCGCCGCCAGCACCCCCACCCCGCGCGCCGCACACCACGGCAGCAACTGCCACGCCGCCTCCGGCGACCACACCGACAGTTCGGCCTGCACCGCGCTCACCGGGAACACCTGCTGCGCCCGCTCCAGCAGCCTCACGGTCGACCGGTACGCCCGGTCGCCGCGCCGCCCCGCGCCCGGCCCGGCGCCCGCGCCCAGCGCACAGAAACCGAGCGCCCGCACCTTCCCCGCGGCCACCAGCTCCGCCATGGCGCCCCAGGTCTCCTCCACCGGCACGTCCGGGTCCACCCGGTGCAGCTGGTACAGGTCTATGACGTCGGTCCGCAGCCGCCGCAGCGAGGCGTCGCAGGCCCGCCGCACATATCCGGGCCGACCGTCCGCCACCACGTGCTGCTCACCGGCCCGCAGGCCCACCTTGGCCGACACGAAGGCCTCGGACCGCCGCTCCCGCAGCACCCGCCCGAGGACCAGCTCGTTGGTGAACGGCCCGTACACATCGGCCGTGTCCAGCAGGTTCGCACCGAGGTCAAGTGCCGTGTGCAGGGTCCGCATCGACTCCTCGCCCCGGCGGTGCGAGGGCGCGTACGCCCAGCTCATCGGCATGCAGCCGAGGCCGATGGCGCCCACCCACAGCGGCCCCGACCCGATCGACCTGCGCTCCACCTGTGCGTCCCCCTCCCGGTCCGGCCATCAAACTAACGGCTTGATCCGGATCCCTTGGCATAGCCTCGTGATCATGACTGCAACGACCCCGGACGTCTGGCTCCCCTTCGCCGCCGACGAGATCGAAGGCCTTCCCGACTGCTTCCGGTACCGACGGTGGGACGGCGAGGACGCGTTCCCCGCGGACCCGGGGGACTGCGTCTTCTACGTCACCCCGTACATGAAGTCCCCGGCCGTCACCCTGCGACCGCTGCCGGCGATGCCCGACCTCCAGGTCGTCCAAACCCTCACCGCGGGCATCGACCACGTACTCGGCGGCCTCGACGGGCTGCGGCCCGGCGTGCGCCTGTGCAACGCCCGCGGCGTGCACGAGGCCAGCACCGCCGAACTGACCCTCACCCTGATCCTCGCCTCGCTCCGCGGCATCCCCGGCATGGTCCGCGGCCAGGACCGCGAGGAGTGGCGCGCCGGCTTCTACCCGGCCCTCGCCGACAAGTCGGTCCTGATCGTCGGGCACGGGTCGGTCGGCGCGGCCATCGAGGACCGGTTGATCCCCTTCGAGTGCGCGCGCGTCACACGGGTCGCACGCTCCGCGCGCACCACCGCGCACGGGCCGGTGCACGCCCTCGCCGACCTTCCCCGACTCCTCCCGGACGCCGACGTGGTGGTCCTTTCCACCCCGCTGACCGATGCCACCCGCGGCCTGGTCGACACCCATTTCCTCAGCCGGATGAAGGACGGCGCCCTGCTCGTGAACGTGGCGCGCGGACCGGTCGTCGACACGGCGGCCCTGCTCGCGGAACTGGAATCAGGCCGGTTGCGGGCGGCGCTCGACGTGACCGAGCCGGAACCGCTGCCCGCGGGCCACCCGCTGTGGCACGCCCCGAACGTCCTGATCACGCCCCATGTGGGCGGCAGCAGTTCGGCGTTCGAGCCGCGGGCCAAGCGGCTCCTGGCCCGGCAGCTCTCCCGGTTCGCCGCCGGCGAGCCCCTGGAGAACACGGTGTTGACCACGGGGTGACCCGATGTGAGCACGTTCCGTATTCACCCGAGTGCGCGCGGTGTCGACAACCCCCCGGACGGTGACGCAGAGTAGAGGAGCTATGTCGCTGAGTGACGAAAGTGGTGTATCGTCCGGAACAAGGGGCTGCGCCGGGAACGTCCGGCGCCGGGGAGTGATCGGACACTTTGGGGGCGACGGGCGATGCACGGCCAATGGACGAAGGATCCGACGCGGCAGAGCCGCCGGAGGCGACGATGGGGTGCGCCGAAGCTGGCAGGCGAGGGGGACCGGTGAGCCCCCCGGGGGCGGCGCTCCTGACCCGGCCCCCGACGGCGGGCGCCGGCAAGGGCCTGGCGGCGCAGCTCCTCCTCGCGGTGGTCAGCGGTGGTTACGCCGTCGGAGCCGCCCTCGGCTGGGGATCGACCGAACTCGCCAAGTTTATGGGCGATTTCGGGCTCAGCACGGCGGGACTGCTCGCCGCCGTCTCCTGCTTCCACTACGCACGCACCATCGACCGGCGCGAACGTCCCGCCTGGCTGATGTTCGCGTTCTCCTCCCTGATGGGGGCCCTCGGAAACGCCGTCTGGGGCTGGTACGAGGTCATTCTCGGCCAGGAGGTCCCGGAACCCTCCCTCGCCGACTTCGCCTTCCTCTGCTTCGCACCGCCCGCCATCGTGGGCCTCCTGGTCCTCGCCAAGCGTCCCGTCACCCGGGCCGGCTGGGTCTGCCTCGGCCTCGACTCCTGGCTCATCGGCGGATCGTTGCTGACGCTGTCGTGGAGCCTGGCCCTCGCCAACGCCGCGCGCACCGTCCAGTCGGGCGCCCCCGGCAGCGTCCCCCGGGCCGCGCTGTCCCTCGCGTACCCGCTGCTCGACATCGCGCTCGTCTCGATGGTGCTGGTCCTGCACTTCCGCCGCTCGGCGAACAACCGCTCCGCCGTCAACACGGCCATCGCGGCCCTCGCCCTGACCGTCCTGAGCGACGCGCTCTTCACCTCCCCGCTGCTGAACACCACCTACCGCTCCGGTGAGATCCTCGACGCCGGCTGGTTCGCGGGCTCGCTGCTGCTGGCGTACGCCCCCTGGGGCGCCCGCAGGGCCGAGTCCGCCGAGCAGGCGGTGAGGCCCCCGCGAGCGGAGCGCCCGCACAGCCGTCCCATCTCCGGCTCGCTGCCCGCGCTGACCCCGTACCTCGCGGCCGCCGTCTGCACCCTCGGCATCCTGTACAACGTCGTGGACGGCCGGAAGGTCGACCGGATGGTCGTCTTCACCGGCTGCACGGTCGTCCTGGCCCTCGTCATCCGGCAGGGCATCATGCTCGTCGACAACATCGCGCTGACCCAGGAACTGGCCCAGAAGGAGAACCACTTCCGCTCCCTGGTCCAGGGTTCCAGCGACGTCATCATGATCGCCGCGCCCACCGGCACCCTGCGCTACGTGAGTCCCGCCGCCGCCGGGGTCTACGGCCGCGAGGCGGAGGAACTGGTCGGCACCGAGCTCGCCACCCTGATCCACCCCGACGACCTCGGCCGCGTTGTCCACGAGGTGCGCCGCTTCCTGGCGGCGCCCCCCTCGGAGGAGCCCACCACCCGCATCGAGTGCCGGTTCGAGTCGGGCGACGGTGACTGGCTCAACGTCGAGTCCACCGTCAACCGGCACCAGGGCGGGCTCATCCTCAACAGCCGCGACGTCACCGAGCGCGTCCGGCTCCAGGCCCAGCTCCAGCACAGCGCCGAGCACGACCCCCTCACCGACCTCCCCAACCGGGCCCTGTTCACCCGCAGGGTCCGCCAGGCGCTGACCGGCCGCCGGGCCGGGGACCACGGCACCGCCGTGCTCTTCATCGACCTCGACGGCTTCAAGGCGGTCAACGACACCATCGGCCACCAGGCCGGCGACGAGCTGCTCGTCGAGGCCGCCCGCAGGCTCCAGGACTCGGTCCGCGCCGGGGACACCGCGGCCCGGCTCGGCGGCGACGAGTTCGCCGCGCTGATCACGGGCGACGGCAGCCGCGACCGCGGCGCCCGCGAGTACCAGGTGCACGAGATCGCCGACCGACTGCGCACCACGCTCTCCCAGCCGTACCGGATCGGGGGCAGCGAGGTCAGGGTCGCCGCGAGCATCGGCGTGGCCTTCGCGGACCCCGGCATCACCCCTTCGGACCTGATGCGCAACGCGGATCTCGCGATGTACCGGGCCAAGGCGGGCGGCAAGAACCGCGTCGAGCTGTACGCGCCGCAGATGCAGGCCGAGGTCGTGCGCAAGGCCGAGCTCGCGGGGCGGCTGCGCACCGCGCTCCACGAGGGTGAGTTCGCCCTGCTGCACCAGCCCGTGGTCTCGCTGGCCACCGGGGAGGTCATGGCCGTCGCCGCGCAGGCCCGTTGGCGCTCGGCGCAGGGGATCCTGTTCACGCCGGCCGAGTTCCTGCGGGTGGCCGAGTACAGCGAGGGCGCCGCCCACGGCGTCGCTCCGGATGCCTCGCGCACCGCCGAGCTGGGGCGCTGGTTGCTGGAGGAGGCCGTGGAGCAGGCCGCCGAGCGGCACCGGGCCGGTCATCATGTGCCGGTGGCGGTCCGGATGACCGCCCAGCGGCTGCTGGACCGCTCCGCGCCGCTCGCCTCCCTGGACGCCCTGCTGACCCGGCACGGGCTGCCGTCCGGTGCGCTGGTGATCGAGTTGGCGGACAGCGATCCCAGGGTGCCCTTCGACGAGCTGGAGCGGCGCCTGACGGCCTTGCGGAGGCTGGGCGTCCTGATCGCCCTCGACGGCTTCGGCAGCGGTTACGCGGCCATCAGCGCCCTCCGGCGGCTGCCCGTGGACATGCTGAAACTGGACCGGGGCCTGGTCGAGGGCCTGGTGGAATCGGCCCGCCTGCACAAGATCACCGCAGGTTTGTTGCGGATCGCAAACGACCTGGGGATGCAGTCGGTGGCCGACGGGGTGGACCTGCCCGAGCAGGTGTCGGCCCTGCGGGCGATGGGGTGCACCCAGGGTCAAGGAATGGCCTTCTCCGGACCACTCGACGAATACAGGCTGCGACGCGCCCTCGTGCGCGGTACGTTCCCAGTACCGGGCGGTTTGGCCCAGCCGGCCTTGGCCGGAGGCTCGTCCAGTGGCTTGATGGTCATCCGTAGAGGCTCAAATAATGAGACGCCCGTCCCACCCGCTTGACATCCACCTCCCGCCGGAGGGAGGGTCAGTGCCATGCGCACCCGAATTCTCGTACTTGGAAAGCGCGTCGGCTGAAGCTGGGACCTGTATGTCCCCGCTCCACACACCCGACGCGCTCCCCTCGCTTGCCTCCCGGCACGAGGGGTTTTTTGTTGCACTGGCACACGCCTTCGGAGCTTGCTCCGAAGGATCCCCGCTCCTCGTAAAACCCTCAGCTTCGAGAAGAGAATGCCGATGACCGAGCAGGCCACCGGGGCCCACCATCCGCAGCCGCGGCCCCGTACGGGTGGACACCAGTCCGCCGCAGTTGAGCACGTCACGGGTGCGCAGTCCCTCATCCGCTCTCTCGAAGAGGTGGGGTGCGACACCGTGTTCGGGATCCCGGGTGGCGCCATCCTTCCCGCCTACGACCCGATGATGGACAGCAAGAGGGTCCGTCACATCCTGGTCCGCCACGAGCAGGGCGCCGGCCACGCCGCGACCGGCTACGCGCAGGCCACCGGGAAGGTCGGCGTCTGCATGGCCACCTCGGGCCCGGGCGCCACCAACCTGGTCACCCCGATCGCCGACGCGCACATGGACTCCGTGCCGCTCGTCGCGATCACCGGCCAGGTCTCCTCCAAGGCGATCGGCACCGACGCCTTCCAGGAGGCGGACATCGTCGGCATCACGATGCCGATCACGAAGCACAACTTCCTGGTCACGCGGGCCGAGGACATCCCGCGGACGATCGCGGAGGCGTTCCACATCGCCTCCACCGGCCGCCCCGGCCCGGTCCTGGTGGACATCGCCAAGGACGCCCTCCAGTCGAAGACCACCTTCTCGTGGCCGCCGACCCACGACCTGCCGGGCTACCGGCCCGTCACCAAGCCGCACGCCAAGCAGATCCGGGAGGCCGCCAAGCTCATCTGCGCGGCCAAGCGCCCGGTCCTGTACGTCGGCGGCGGTGTCATGAAGTCCGGCGCCACCGCCGAGCTGAAGGTCCTCGCGGAACTGACCGGCGTCCCCGTCTGTACCACCCTGATGGCGCTCGGCTCCTTCCCCGACAGCCACCCGCTGCACGTCGGCATGCCCGGCATGCACGGTTCGGTCACCGGCGTCACCTCGCTGCAGAAGTCGGACCTGCTGATCGCGCTCGGCACCCGCTTCGACGACCGCGTCACCGGCAAGCTGGACAGTTTCGCCCCGTTCGCCAAGGTCATCCACGCGGACATCGACCCGGCCGAGATCGGCAAGAACCGCGAGGTCGACGTCCCGATCGTGGGCGACGCCCGCGAGGTCATCGCCGACCTGATCCAGGCAATCCAGGCCGAGCACACCGAGGGCAACGCGGGCGACTACACCGCCTGGTGGAAGGACCTCAGCCGCTGGCGCGAGACGTACCCGCTGGGCTACGACCTGCCCGCGGACGGCAGCCTCTCGCCGCAGCAGGTCATCCAGCGGATCGGCGCGCTCGCCCCGGAGCACACCATCTACGCGGCCGGCGTCGGCCAACACCAGATGTGGGCCTCGCACTTCGTCGACTACGAGGAGCCCCGCACCTGGCTGAACTCCGGCGGCGCCGGAACCATGGGCTACGCGGTCCCGGCCGCGATGGGCGCCAAGGTCGGCATGCCGGACCGCACGGTCTGGGCGATCGACGGCGACGGCTGCTTCCAGATGACCAATCAGGAACTGGCCACCTGCGCGCTGAACAACATCCCGATCAAGGTCGCGATCATCAACAACGGCGCGCTGGGCATGGTCCGCCAGTGGCAGACCCTGTTCTACAACCAGCGGTACTCCAACACGGTCCTGCACGCCGACGAGACCGGCCACGCCACCGTGGGCTCCCAGCTCGGCGAGTCCATCGCCCCCCGCAAGGGCACCCGCGTCCCGGACTTCGTGAAACTGTCCGAGGCCATGGGCTGCGTCGCACTGCGCTGCGAGGACCCCGCCGACCTGGACCGGGTCATCGCCGAGGCCAACGCGATCAACGACCGCCCGGTGGTCGTCGACTTCATCGTCCACGAGGACGCCATGGTGTGGCCGATGGTCGCCGCCGGCACCTCCAACGACGAGGTCATGGCTGCCCGGGGCGTCCGTCCCGACTTCGGCGACAACGAAGACGACTGAGCCGAGAGAGCCTGAGAGAGAGAACGACTCACATGTCCAAGCACACGCTCTCCGTCCTGGTCGAGAACACGCCCGGCATCCTCGCTCGGATCGCCGCCCTGTTCTCCCGCCGCGGCTTCAACATCGACTCCCTCGCGGTCGGTGTCACCGAGCACCCCGACATCTCGCGCATCACCATCGTCGTGAACGTCGAGGACCTTCCGCTGGAGCAGGTGACCAAGCAGCTCAACAAGCTGGTCAACGTGCTCAAGATCGTCGAGCTGGAGCAGCACAACGCCATCGAGCGTGAACTCGTTCTGGTGAAGGTCCGCGCCGACAACGAGACCCGCTCGCAGATCGTCGAGATCGTCCAGCTGTTCCGCGCCAAGACGGTCGACGTCTCCCCGGAGGCCGTCACCATCGAGGCCACCGGCGGCACCGACAAGCTCGGCGCGATGCTGAAGATGCTGGAGCCCTTCGGCATCAAGGAACTCGTGCAGTCCGGCACGATCGCCATAGGGCGTGGCGGACGGTCCATCACGGACCGCAGCCTGCGCGCGCTCGACCGCAGCGCCTGAGCGACCGCTCCACCGGTCGTTCGACCGTTCGCCCCCGTGGGCGGCCCGCCGCGCGTCGGCGGGCCGCCCGCATGGCGAGACCGAGAAACTCACATTCCGTTCCCCGCCGTACGGTGGGAGCAACACACGCGCACCAAGGAGATATCCCAGTGGCCGAGCTGTTCTACGAGAACGACGCCGACCTGTCCATCATCGCGGGCCGCAAGGTCGCGGTCATCGGCTACGGCAGCCAGGGCCACGCCCACGCGCTGTCGCTCCGTGACTCCGGCGTCGACGTCGTCGTCGGCCTGAAGGAGGGCTCCAAGTCCAAGGCCAAGGCCGAGGAGCAGGGCCTGAAGGTCGTCTCGGTGTCCGAGGCCGCCGAGTGGGCCAACGTCATCATGATCCTGACCCCGGACCCGCTCCAGGCCGAGATCTACGAGGAGTCCATCAAGGACCACCTCCAGGACGGCGACGCGCTCTTCTTCGGTCACGGCTTCAACGTCCGCTACGGCTTCATCAAGCCCCCGGCCAACGTGGACGTCGCCCTGGTCGCCCCGAAGGGCCCGGGTCACCTGGTCCGCCGCCAGTACGAGGAAGGCCGCGGCGTGCCCTGCATCGCCGCCGTCGAGCAGGACCACAGCGGCAACGCCTTCGCCCTCGCGCTCTCCTACGCGGCCGGCATCGGCGGCACCCGCGCCGGCGTCATCAAGACCACCTTCACCGAGGAGACCGAGACCGACCTGTTCGGTGAGCAGGCCGTCCTCTGCGGTGGCGCCTCCGCGCTGGTCAAGGCCGGTTTCGAGACCCTGACCGAGGCCGGCTACCAGCCGGAGATCGCGTACTTCGAGTGCCTGCACGAGCTGAAGCTCATCGTGGACCTCATGTACGAGGGTGGCCTGGAGAAGATGCGCTGGTCGGTCTCCGAGACCGCCGAGTGGGGCGACTACATCACCGGCCCCCGCATCATCACGGACGCCACCAAGGCCGAGATGAAGAAGGTCCTCGCGGAGATCCAGAGCGGCGAGTTCGCCAACACCTGGATGGCCGAGTACAAGGCCGGTCTGCCGAAGTACAACGAGTACAAGAAGGCCGACGAGGCCCACCTGCTGGAGACCACCGGCAAGAAGCTGCGCAAGCTGATGAGCTGGGTCGACAACGACGAGAGCTGATCCCGCCGCGGCGGGGCCGGGACGACGGGTCCCGGCCCCGCCGCGCACGCGCCCCTGGAGGCCGTCCGGCCCGCCGGATCAGCGGCCTTCGACCGCGCGGATTGGCCACCCCGGCCAATCACGGAAGGGTGATCCTTCCGTACAGGCGGAAATCCGCCGCGGATACGCCACTACACTGCTCAACACAACGCGTCAGGCCCACAGTGTCGTGCGTCTTCCACGCGGCTACCCCCTCCACCGCCTGCGGCCGTCGGGACGGCCGTCCGCACTGGACTTGTGAGGATGACCCACGTGAGCTCGAAACCTGTCGTACTCATCGCCGAAGAGCTGTCGCCCGCCACGGTGGACGCGCTCGGTCCGGACTTCGAGATCCGGCACGTCAACGGAGCCGACCGCGCGGAGCTGCTGCCCGCGATCGTCGACGTCGACGCGATCCTGGTCCGCTCCGCCACCAAGGTGGACGCCGAGGCCATCGCCGCCGCCAAGAAGCTCAGGGTGGTCGCCCGCGCGGGTGTGGGCCTCGACAACGTCGACGTCTCCGCCGCCACCAAGGCCGGCGTGATGGTCGTCAACGCGCCGACCTCCAACATCGTCACCGCCGCCGAGCTGGCCTGTGGCCTGCTCGTCGCCACGGCCCGCAACATCCCGCAGGCCAACACCGCCCTGAAGAACGGCGAGTGGAAGCGGAACAAGTACACGGGCGTCGAGCTCAGCGAGAAGACCCTCGGTGTCGTGGGCCTCGGCCGCATCGGCGTCCTGGTGGCCCAGCGCATGTCGGCCTTCGGCATGAAGGTCGTCGCGTACGACCCCTACGTCCAGCCCGCGCGCGCCGCCCAGATGGGCGTCAAGATGCTGACGCTGGACGAGCTGCTGGAGGTCGCGGACTTCATCACCGTGCACCTGCCGAAGACCCCCGAGACCCTCGGTCTCATCGGGGACGAGGCGCTGCACAAGGTGAAGCCGTCCGTCCGCATCGTCAACGCCGCGCGCGGCGGGATCGTGGACGAGGCCGCGCTGTACACGGCCATCAAGGAGGGCCGCGTCGCCGGCGCCGGCCTCGACGTGTACGCGAAGGAGCCCTGCACGGACTCCCCGCTCTTCGAGCTCGACCAGGTCGTCTGCACCCCGCACCTCGGCGCGTCCACGGACGAGGCCCAGGAGAAGGCCGGTGTCTCGGTCGCCAAGTCGGTGCGCCTCGCGCTCGCCGGTGAACTGGTGCCGGACGCGGTCAACGTCCAGGGCGGCGTCATCGCCGAGGACGTGCGTCCGGGCCTGCCGCTCGCCGAGAAGCTCGGCCGCATCTTCACCGCCCTCGCGGGCGAGGTCGCGGTCCGTCTCGACGTCGAGGTCTGCGGCGAGATCACCCAGCACGACGTCAAGGTGCTGGAGCTCTCCGCGCTCAAGGGCGTCTTCGAGGACGTCGTCGACGAGACGGTCTCCTACGTCAACGCCCCGTTGTTCGCGCAGGAACGCGGTGTCGAGGTCCGCCTGACCACCAGCTCGGAGTCCCCGGACCACCGCAACGTGGTCACCGTCCGCGGCACCCTCTCGGACGGGCAGGAGGTCTCGGTCTCCGGCACGCTCGCGGGCCCGAAGCACCTTCAGAAGATCGTCGGCATCGGCGAGTACGACCTGGACCTGGCACTCGCCGAGCAGATGGTCGTCCTGCGCTACGCCGACCGTCCGGGCGTCGTCGGCACCGTCGGCCGCATCCTGGGCGAAGCCGGTCTGAACATCGCGGGCATGCAGGTCGCCCGCGCCGAGGAGGGTGGCGAGGCGCTCGGCGTCCTCACCGTCGACGCCGAGGTCCCGGTGAACGTCCTCGCGGACATCGCCGCCGAGATCGGCGCCGTCTCGGCGCGCACGGTCAGCCTCGGCTGACCCTTCGGCACGCAGGGGAAGGGCCCGGGGGAGACCCCGGGCCCTTTCGCGTTCCGTGTCGTACGGGTCGTTCAGCGTGCGACGGGGGCGGGGACCGCGGCGGCCCCGGCCGACTCCGGCTCCGGTTCCACCGGGGTCGCGGCGGTGGTGCCGATGCCGCGCAGCAGGACCGGCGCGAGGGCCGCGGCCGCGAGCAGCAGGGCCGTTCCGCCCCAGGCCGCGTACTGCATGCCGTGCACGAACGCCTCCCGGGCCAGGTCCAGCACCCGCTGCCCGGCGTCGCCGCCGAGCGAACCGGCGGTGGCGACCGCGCCGCCCAGGGTCTCCCGGACGGCGGGCTCGGCGCCCACCAGGTCGGAGCGGTAGACCGCGGTGCCGAGGCTGCCCAGGACGGCCATGCCCAGGGCGCCGCCGAACTCGGCGCCCGTCTCCAGCAGCGAGGCGGCCGAGCCTGCCTTCTCGGCGGGGGCCGCGCCGAGCGCGATGTCGGAGACCAGGGACATCACGACGACGATCCCACTGGCCAGCACCCCGGCGCCGACGAGGAGCAGCCACAGGGAGTCCGTGCCGACCCGGCCGATGAGGGCGAACCCGGCGGCGCCGAGGAGGAAGCCGCCCGCGATGACGAGGGACCGGTCCACCGTGCGGGCGAGGGCCGCGGCCACGGGGGCGGCGGCGCCGATGGCGACCGACGGGGCCAGGCTCCACAGCGCGGCCTCCAAGGTGCCCATGCCGAGCACCGATTGGAGGTACTGGGTGGTGAAGTAGGCCGAACCCATCATGGCGAAGGCGGAGACGGTCTGGAGGCCGATGCCCGCGCCGAAGCCCCGGTTGCGGAAGAGCGCCCGGCCGACCATGGCGTCGTCGCGGCCCCGCTGGCGGCGCACGAACACGTACCCGAAGGCCAGGCCGACGGCGACGCAGGCGGTGTGGAGCGGTGCGAGGCCCTCTGCGGCGATCTCCTTGAGGCCGTACACCAGGGGCAGTACGGCGGCCATCGACAGCGGGACGCTCGGCAGGTCGAAGCGGCCCGGGGCGGGGTCCTTGAACTCCGGTACCAGCACCGGGACCAGGACCAGCAGGAGCAGCATCGCGGGGACGTTGATCAGGAACACCGAACCCCAGTGGAAGTGGTTCAGCATCACACCGCTCATCACGGAGCCGAGGGCGATGCCGCCGGTCATGGCTCCGGACCAGATGGCGATGGCCTGGGCGCGCTGCCTGGCGTCCCGGAAGAGGTTTCGTACGAGGGCCAGGGTGGACGGCATCAGCGTCGCACCGCCGACGCCGAGCAGTACCCGGCAGGCGATCAGCATCTCGGCGCTGGTCGCGTACGCGGCGCCGACGGAGGCGAGGCCGAAGGCGCTCGCGCCGATCAACAGCAGTTTGCGGCGGCCGATGCGGTCTCCGAGCGAACCCATCGTGATCAGCAGCCCGGAGAGGGCGAAGGCGTAGCTGTCGAAGATCCAGAGCTGTTGGGTGGCGCTCGGGTCCAGCTCCCGGGTGATGGCGGGGATGGCGAAGTAGAGGACGGAGACGTCCATCGAGACCAGGAGCAGCGGCAGCAGCAGGACGGTGAAGGCGGTCCATTCGCGGCGGCCGGCGAGGCGCGCTGAGGCAGCGGGGTTCGTCATGAACAGGAATGTACAAGCGTCATAAACGCTTGTCTAGTACGAGCGTATGGAACTTCCGTCTAGGACAGTTGTCTTGCTACCGTGTCGGCATGGGACATCGCGAAGATCTGCTCCGGGGGGCCAAGGAATGCCTGGTCGAGAAGGGGTTCGTGCGCACCACCGCGCGTGACATCGTCAAGGCCTCGGGCGCCAACCTGGCCTCCATCGGCTATCACTACGGCTCGAAGGACGCCCTGCTCACCCAGGCGTTCATCGAGTTGATCTCCGACTGGGGCGACGCGTTCACCGGCGGCCTCGCGGGGGAGGGCGGCTCGCTCGACCGCTTCCGTGCGGTGTGGCAGGGCGTGCACGCCCGGCACGAGGAGTCGGGCCCGATCTGGGCCGCGAGCCTGGAGGTCGCGCTGACCCGGGACGAGCTCCCGGAGCTGCGCCGACTGCTCGCGGCCTTGCAGGACGAGGGGCGCCGGGGGCTGGTCTCGATGTTCACCGGTGTGCCGGAGGACCGGCTGGAGGAGGGGGACCTGCGCACGCTGGGCACCTTCTACCAGGCCCTGCTCAACGGGTTCATGATCCAGTGGCTCTTCGACGCCGGGAGCGCCGGCACCCCGGCCGAGCTGACCGAGGGGATGCGGCGGGCGGCGGAGCTCATGGCGAAGGGGGCGGGGGCGGGAACGCCGGGGAAGGCGGCCGCGGCGCCGGTCGACGAAGTGCCGGTCGACGGGGCGGCGGGGGAAGTGTCGCCCGACGCGCCCGACGCGGGACCCGCGGCCTGAGCCGCGCCGCGCGCCCACGCAGTGCCCGCCGGGCGGCCGGCGAGGGGGCGCGGGTCAGTCGAGGCGGGCGGCCTTGAGGGACATGTGCAGCAACAGCCGGTCCTCGCCCTCGTCCAGATCGAGGCCCGTCAGTTGCTCCACCCGGCCCAACCGGTAGTACAGCGTCTGGCGGTGGATCCCCAGGGCCGCCGCCGCCCGGCCCGCCTGTCCGGCGCAGTCCAGGAACACCTCGGCGGTACGGGCCAGTTCCCGGTGCGCCGCCTCCAACAGGACCCGGGTGGAGGGGTCTTCCGCCCGCCCCGCGGCCAACGAGGCCAACAGTCGGTACGGTCCGATGGCCGACCACCGTGCCACCTGCCCGAGCCGGGGCTGCGCCGCCGCCGCCCTGGCCGCCGCCACGGCCTCGGCCCACGCGTCGGCGAGCGTGGTCAGCCCGCGCCGGGGCTCGGCGATGCCGGCGGTCGCGGCGGCGGGTCCCGCCGGCGTCGCGGGGCGGGGGAGCAGTCGGGAGGTCAGCGCCTCCACCGGCGCGACGGAGTCCGCCGAGCGGAGCCTGACCAGCACCGCCAGAGCCGTCCGACCGGGACCCGGGTCCCCGTCGATCCCGTCCGACCCGGCGGCGCCGGCCCCGGTGGCGGAACGGTCACCCGGTCGGGCGTCGGCGCGGCCACCCGGGAGATCGGCGACCCGGCCCGAAACGCCCCGGCCCGAAGCAGGCTGCCCTGCGGCGCCCCGGCCCGAAGCGGCCCGCCCGGATGCGGTCCGGCCCGATGTGGCGCGCCCCGACGTGGTCCGGCCTGATGTGGTCCGGTCCGACGCGGTCCGGTCCGCCCCACCGCGGTCCGACCCGCCCGGGTCCGTTCCGCTCGCGCGGCCCGGTCGGGGCCACGGCACCTCGCACACCGCCGCCGCACCCGGCATCGAACCCGGGACCTCCCCGGCCCACGGGGCCACGCACACCACCGCGTGGAGCCCGTCGCCGTCCGGTCCCAGAGCCGTACGCAGCGCGGTCAGCGCCATGTCCCGCTGCCAGCCGCGATCGGCCGTGAGCGCCGCGCGGAACTCCCGCGACAGGTCCGCCCCGGCCTTGGCCTCCTCGGCGAGCAGCACTCCCATGCGCTCGGCGACCTCCATGGCGGCGGTGAGCGCCGCCGGACCGGGCCCCGCGTCGGGTCCGGACTCCGGGTCGAGGAGCCACACGTAACCCTGAACGATCCCCCGGTAGCGCACCGGCAGGCAGAGCCGACCCCGGACGACCCCGGCCTCAGGGGCGGCCGGGATGCGTACCGGACCGGTGGCGCGGGCGATGCCGAAGCCCTCGAACCAGGACCGGACGGCGGCCGTGGACTGCCTGGTCAGGATCGAGCGGGTGCGGACGGGGTCCATGGCCGTGTCGTCGTCGCCGTCGTGCGCGCCGAAGGCGATGAGGCGGAAGTCCCGGTTCTCCAGGGTCGCCGGGGCGCCGAGCAGCGCCGAGATCTCGTCCACCAGGTCCTGGTAATCGCCCTTCACCCGGCCATTCTCCCACCCGCGGAACGGTTCTTCAGACAGATGTATGAGATGTCGACAACGGATGCGTGACAGCTGTCGATGGCAGAGGATCGTGGAGATCCTTAGGTTTCACGGTGGTTTTACATGCGTTTCTCTTACGTCCACGCCATGCCGGCGCGAGATCGTGAATCTGCTTCTGCCACCCGTTGGAGGTGCCCCGTGCTGGGTCCCGCGATCCTCGCCGCTTCCCGCAGCGACAAACTGCGCCGAATCGTCTCCGCCGCCCCGGTGACCAAGCCCGTGGTGAACCGGTTCATCCCCGGTGAGACGGTCGGCCAGGTCATCCCGATCGTCGAGGACCTCACGCGCAAGGGTCTCGAAGTCACCCTCGACGTGGTCGGCGAGGACATCACCGCCGTGGAGCAGTCCCACGCCGCGCGCGACGCCTACCTCGAACTGATCGAGCGGCTGGCCGAGCTGGGTCTGGGCGAGACGGTCGAGATGTCGGTGAAGCTCTCGATGTTCGGCCAGGCCCTCGAAGGCGGCCACGAGCTGGCCCTCGCCAACGTGCGCCCGGTCGTCGAGGCCGCAGCGGCCATCGGCACCACCGTCACCCTGGACGCCGAGGACCACACCACCCTCGACTCGATGTTCGCGATCCACGAGGAACTGCGCCGGGACTTCCCGCAGACCGGCTGCGTGATCCAGGCCTACCTCTTCCGCACCGAGGCCGACGCCCACAGGCTCGCCGAGGCCGGCAGCCGCGTCCGGATCGTGAAGGGCGCCTACAAGGAGCCCGCCGAGGTCGCCTACCAGGACAAGGCCGAGATCGACAAGGCGTACGTCCGCATCATGCGCATCCTGATGGAGGGCGAGGGGTACCCGATGATCGGGTCCCACGACCCGCGCCTGATCGCCATCGCCCAGGAACTGGCCCGCAAGGCCGGCCGCAAGCCCGACGAGTACGAGTTCCAGATGCTGTACGGGATCCGCAGCGACGAGCACCTGCGGCTGGCCGCCGAGGGACACCGGATGCGCGTCTACACCGCGTACGGGACCGACTGGTACGGCTACTTCATGCGCCGCCTCGCGGAGAAGCCGGCCAACCTCCTCTTCTTCCTCCGCTCGATGATCACCAAGAACTAGGTCCAGAACCAGGTTCAGAACTAGCTCAAGGAGTTGCCAGACCCATGGATGCTGTGACCCAGGTCCCCGCGCCGGTCAACGAGCCGGTCCACTCGTACGCCCCCGGCAGCCCGGAGCGCGCACGTCTCGAAATCCAGCTCAAGCAGCTGTCCGAGAACCCGATCGACCTCCCCATGACGATCGACGGCGTCAAGCGGATGGGTGGCGGCGAGCGCTTCGACGTCGTCCAGCCGCACGACCACAAGTCGGTCATCGGCACCTACGCGAACGCCACCGAGGCCGACGCCCAGGCCGCCGTCGACGCCGCCCTGGCCGCCGCCCCGGCCTGGCGCGCGATGGACTTCGACGACCGCGCCGCGATCATCCTGCGCGCCGCCGAGCTGCTCGCCGGCCCGTGGCGCGAGAAGCTGGCCGCCTCGACCATGCTGGGCCAGTCGAAGACCGCCCAGCAGGCGGAGATCGACACCCCCTGCGAGCTCGTCGACTTCTGGCGCTTCAACGTCCACTTCGCCCGCCAGATCCTGGCCGAGCAGCCCGCCGCGAACAGCGCCGGCGTGTGGAACCGCAGCGACCACCGCCCGCTGGAGGGCTTCGTCTACGCGATCACGCCGTTCAACTTCACGGCCATCGCCGGCAACCTGCCGACCGCCCCGGCCCTGATGGGCAACGTGGTCGTGTGGAAGCCGTCCCCGACGCAGACCCACTCCGCGGTCCTGCTGATGGAGGTCCTGGAGGCGGCCGGCCTGCCCAAGGGCGTCATCAACCTGGTGACCGGCGACGGCATCGCCGTCTCCGAGGTGGCCCTGAACCACCCCGAGCTGGCCGGCATCCACTTCACCGGCTCGACCAAGACCTTCCAGCACCTGTGGAAGACCGTCGGCAACAACATCGAGAAGTACAAGTCCTACCCGCGCCTGGTCGGCGAGACCGGCGGCAAGGACTTCGTCGTCGCCCACCCGTCCGCGGACCGCGACATCCTGAAGACCGCCCTGACCCGCGGCTCCTTCGAGTACCAGGGCCAGAAGTGCTCGGCCTCCTCGCGCGCCTACGTCCCGGCGTCGATCTGGAACGACGGCTTCAAGGAGGCCTTCGCGGCCGAGGTCGACGGCATCACCATGGGTGACGTCCGCGACCTGACGAACTTCATCGGCGCCGTCATCGACGAGCGTTCGTTCGCGAAGAACAAGGCCGCGATCGACCGCGCCAAGGCCGACCCGACCTGCACGATCGTCGCCGGCGGCAGCTACGACGACTCGGAGGGCTACTTCGTCCGCCCGACCGTCATCGCCTGCACCGACCCGGAGAACGAGGTCTTCACGACCGAGTACTTCGGCCCGATCCTCGCCGTGCACGTCTACGAGGACGCGGACTTCGACGCCATGCTGGAGCAGATGGAGTCGGTGTCCGCGTACGCGCTGACCGGCGCCGTCATCGCCCAGGACCGCTACGCGGCGGCCGACGCGATGGAGAAGCTCCGCTTCGCCGCGGGCAACTTCTACATCAACGACAAGTCCACCGGCGCCGTCGTCGGCCAGCAGCCCTTCGGAGGCGGCCGCGCGTCCGGTACGAACGACAAGGCGGGCGCGGCCTCCAACCTGCTGCGCTGGACCTCGACCCGCTCCATCAAGGAGACCCTGGTCCCGCCGACCGACTACCCGTACCCGCACATGGGCTGACCTCCCTGCCCTGCCGAACCCCGCCCCCGCTCCGGTACCCCCAAGTCCGGAGCGGGGGCGGTCCAGGTTCCGGGACGGTCTCAGACCTCGACGATGACCTGGTCCAGGGACTTGCGCAGCAGGTCGGGAACCTCGCAGTCGTCGGCCGGGTAGCCGACGGGGATGACCGCGAAGGCCTTCTCGTTCTCCGGACGGTTCAGGACGTGGCTCAGGAACCGCATCGGGCTCGGTGTGTGGATCAACGCGGCGAGCCCGCTCAGGTGGAGGGCGGACAGGAGCATGCCGACGGCGATGCCGACCGACTCGTCCACGTAGTAGTGCTTGCGCTTCGTGCCGTCGGGCCCCAGCCAGTACCGCTGCTGGAAGACCACGATCAGGGCCGGAGCGTCGGTCAGGTGGGTCTTGACCGCGTCGGTGCCGAGGGGACGCAGCGCGGCGAGCCATTCGTCGCCGAGCCGGCCGTCGTAGGAGATCTGCTCCTCCTGCTCGGCCGCGGCGCGGATCTGCTGACGGATCTCGGGATCCTTGACCAGGACGAACGTCCAGGGCTGCTGGTGTGCCCCGGACGGGGCCGTCGCGGCGCAGGCGACGGCGTCCCGCACGACCTGCTCGGGCACCGGGTCGGGGGAGAAGTGGCGGACGGTGCGCCGCTCGTCCATCCGCGCCCGCAACTCGGCCGCGCGCGCGAGGGATTCCGGGCCCGGCATGCGCGCGGGCCGGTACGGGACGGGCCGATGGGGACGGCCATGGGTGGGGGTCCACTGCTGAGTCTCAGGCGACATGGGCAGATCTTCACGCGCGGAACCGATCCCCGCCAGATCCGCGTCATGAGCATCTGTCCGATGTGTACTGACAGGGGGGCTATGAACATGGCAGGGGCCGGACGATTTCTCGAGTGGGACGGGTGTTTCAACGCGCGTGACCTGGGGGGCGTGGGGCAGGTCGCGCCGGGGGCGGCCGTGCGCGCGGACCGCCTCGACCGGCTCACCGAACGGGGCTGGACCACCCTGGTCGCCCATGGCGTGCGGACCGTCGTCGACCTGCGCAACGACGACGAGGTGGAGGTGGACCGCGCGCCCCGCCCGGACCTCCTGACCACGGTGCGGATACCCCTGGACGGGCTGGAGCACCGGGACTTCTGGGACGTCTGGTGGGGGACCCCGGGATTCGGCACCCCCGCGTATTTCCAGCCTTTCCTGGAGCGTTTCCCCGACCGCGTCGCCGCCGTGGCCCGGACGATCGCCGACGCCCCGCCCGGCGGGGTCGCCTTCCACTGCGGTCTGGGCCGGGACCGCACCGGGATCATCGCCCTCGTCCTGCTCCGGCTCGCCGGGGCGAGCCCGCGGGAGATCGCCACCGACCACGGGCTGAGCGAGTCCCGGGTGAAGGCCGGGTACGCCGCGCAGGGCCGACCGTACGACGGCGCGGAGATCGAGACGTACGTCGCCGGGCTCGGCACGACCGTCCACGCACTGGCCCGGCAGGCCGCCGAACGGTTGGACGCACGGGCCTACCTGCTCGACGCCGGCCTCGACACGGGCACGCTGGAAAGGCTCGCCGGCCGGCTCCGGGGCGTTGGTACCGTCGCCGGATGACGGCGAACACGAGCGGTGACATCCTGCTGCGGCACACCTGCGAGCTGGGCACGGCGGAGTTCGGCGAGATCCGCGCCCTGCTGGACGACGCGTTCGACGGGGACTTCGCCGACGAGGACTTCGAGCACGCGCTCGGCGGGATGCACGCCCTGGTGCGGGAGGACGGCGTGCCGATCGCGCACGGCAGCGTGGTGCAACGCCGGGTCGTGCACGCCGGTCGGGCCCTGCGGACCGGGTACGTCGAGGCGGTGGCCGTCCGCTCCGACCGGCGCCGGCGCGGTCTCGCCGGGCGGGTCATGGCCGAACTGGAGGGTGTGATCGGGCGGGCCTACGAGCTGGGCGCGCTGTCCGCCTCAGAGGACGGCGCCGCCCTGTACGCGGGGCGCGGCTGGCGGGTGTGGGGCGGACGGATCGGGGTGCTGGGCCCGGCCGGGCCGGAGCGACTCGCGGAGGAGGAGGGTTCCACCTACCTCTGGGCACCGCCCGGCGGGGCCCTGTTGGACCCCACCGGGCGGCTCGACTTCGACTGGCGCGACGGGGACGTGCTCTAGGGGGTGTCGGTGCGGGCGCGTGCCGCTCAGCCCGAGACGCTCGGCGCCCCGTACTCGACGTGGCCCGTGTAGCGGCGCGACCAGGTGCCGTCGGAGTCGGCCAGGATCGTGAAGTCGTACCAACCGCCGTTGTAGGCGACGGCGTTGAAGAAGTCCTCGCGGGAGGAGTTCGCGGGGACCTTGTACGTCCACGGGCCGTCCGTGCGGTACGCGTCGGAACGGATCGTGAAGGTGACCGCCGCCGCGGAGGTGTTGGTCATCTTGAAGTACACGGCGGTCTTGCCCGTGCCCGGCTCCACCGCGAAGCGCGCCGCGACCTCGATCGCCCCGCCCGCCTTGGAGGCGTCGCCGATGAAACGGCGCAGGAAACGGTTCGGCCCGTGCATCGAGATGTCGTACTTGCCGGAGCCGCTGCCGAGGCCGACGCTGAAGTAGTCCGTCGAGGTGGTGCCCGGGTCCACCGTGTACTGCCAGGGCGTCGTGTCCCGGTGCTGGTGCGGGTGGATCGAGAAGTGCGCGGGCCGCTTCGCGTGCGCGCCCTGGTTGGACATCGAGAACCAGGCCAGGATCTTCCCGGCGGCCCCGAACTCGAAGCGGTCCAGGTTGCCGTTCACCTGGTACGGCAGGGCGCGCGCCGGGCGGGTGCCGGGCTCCTGCGTCGGGAGCGCGTTGTTCTGCGGGGCGGGGTTGGGCAGCGGGGCGCAGGTGGCCTGGCCGATGACCTTCGCGGTCGAGGGCAGGCCGGCGGGAACGCCGTGGACGGGGCGCGCGAAGTCGAAGACGCCGGTCAGGTCACCCACCACCCTGCGGCGCCAGGCGCTGATGTTCGGACAGGTGGCGGGCGTGCCGAGGGCCGTCGTCCAGGTCTCCATGAACCGCAGGACGGAGGTGTGGTCGAAGACCTCGGAGCTGACCCAGCCGCCGCGGGTCCACGGGGACATCACGAGCATCGGGACGCGGAAGCCGAGCCCGATCGGGAGGCCGTCGAGGTACTCGTCGGGTGTGCCGGGCGGAGCGACGGGCGGCGGCACGTGGTCGAAGAACCCGTCGTTCTCGTCGTAGTTGAGGAAGAGGACGGTGGAGTCGAAGACCTCCGGGTTCGCGGCCAGCGCCCGGTAGACCAGGTCCACGAAGTGCGCTCCGTCCCCGGGCGGCGCGTACGGGTGCTCGGAGAAGGCCTCGCTCGCCACGACCCAGGACACCTGCGGGAGGGTCCCGGCGACGACGTCGGCGCGGATCGCGGCCGCGATGTCGTCCGGGGTGGAGCCGGTGACCCTGGGGACGGAGCCCATGCCGCGGTCCCACAGCGGGTCGCCGGGGGCCGCGCCGGTGAACTTCCCGAAGTAGGCCAGGCCGTTGTCCCCGTAGTTGTCCTGGGCGTTCTGGTAGACCTTCCAGCTCATCCCGGCCCGCTGGAGCGCCTCCGCGTACGTCTCCCAGGTCAGCCCGGACTCGTCGCCGCCGTCCTTGCTGCTCGCGTCGACCTTGCCGCTCCACAGGAAGGTGCGGTTGGGGCCGGTGGCGCTGAGGGCCGAGCAGAAGTACGCGTCGCAGATCGTGTAGTGGTCGGCGAGCCCGTAGTGGAAGGGGATGTCGCCCCGGTCGAGGTGGCCGAGGGTGCGGGTGTTGCCGACACCGATGACGAAGTTGTCCATCCGGCCCTTGTTCCAGGCCGCGTGCTGCGAGGTCCAACTGTGCGGGAGGTCGCCGGTGCACTGCGCGAGGGTCGCGCCGTCCACCCCGCCCGCCGGCGGGGTGGCGCTGAGTTTCCACGGGTACTGGCGACCGCCCCAGTTCGGCTGGTTGAACATGCCCCAGCCGCCCGGGAGGTTGCCGGCGGCGCGGTCGCCGAAGCCGCGGACGCCCTTCAGCCTGCCGAAGTAGTGGTCGAAGCTGCGGTTCTCCTGCATGAGGATCACCACGTGCTTGACGTCGGTGATCGTGCCGGTCGCGGCGGCCGCGGCCGCCGAGGTCGGGGTGACCGCGGGCAGGCCGGCGCCCGCCACCAGTCCGGCGCCGATTCCCACGAAACCCCTGCGGCTGATCGGTGTCACTGACTGCTCGCCTCCAACTCACGTGCCCCGTCGGCACATTGAGCGCAAGGGTGGCCGGACCCGCGTCAAAGGTCTACATCCGTGCGGTAAGAGTTCGGTGAACTTCCGGGTGGCTGGAATCAGTCACCCGACCGGACCAGCATCTTGCCCAGATTGTCCCCGCGCAGCATCCCCAGGAAAGCGTCCACCATCCGGTCGATGCCCTGCACAACGGTGGTGTCGGTGCTCACCCGGCCGCTGCGCAGATGCGGGACCAGGAAGTCCTCCAACTCCTCCTGAAGATTGGTGTGATTGCGAACCAATACCCCTTCCAGGCGCAGCGACTTGTGTACGACCTCGAAGAGATTGCGGGGAGCGGCGGGCGACCGGTCGCCGTTGTACATCGAGATCGCCCCGACCCACGCGATCCGCCCGTACTCGCGCAGCGCGCCGATCGCACCCTCCAGGTGGTCGCCGCCCACGTTGTCCACGTACACGTCGATCCCGTCCGGGGCCGCCTTCGCCAACTGCTCGCCGATCGGGCCGTCGTGGTGGTCGAAGGCCGCGTCGAAACCCAGCACCTCGGTGAGCCGGCGCACCTTGGCGGGCGAACCCGCGCTGCCCACGATCCGGCGGGCGCCGAGCAGTCGGGCGATGTGCCCGGTCGCGGTGCCGACCCCGCCCGCCGCCGCGGACACGAACAGGTCCTCCCCCTCGCGCAGGGCGGCGGTGCGGGTCAGCGCCGCGTACGCGGTCAGTCCGGTGCCGCCGAGGATGCTCAGGTACGCCTCCAGCGGGACGCCCTCGTGGCCGCGCAGCGTACGGGTGCCGTCCACACCGAGGGTGACGAGGGCGTGCGTGCGCCAGCCCGCCCGGTGGAAGACCAGGTCGCCCTCGGCCAGCCCGGGATCCCGCGAGGCGATCACCCGACCCACCGCACGGCCCTCCAGCGGGGCGTTCAACTCGAAGCCGCCCTCCCCGCCGTCCATCAGGCCCCGGTGGTACGGGTCCACCGAGAGCAGCAGGTTCTCCACCAGGGCGGTGCCGGGGGAGGGGGAAGGGACGGGACCCCGCGCGAGGGTGAACGCGGCGGCCGTGGGGAAGCCGGTGGGGCGGGCGATCTGATGGACGGCGACGGCCGTGTCGGTGGTCATGACGATCACGCTAGGAAGGAATCCCGGGCCCGGGCAGGGGGTTGCGCTCATGGAAGGCGCACATCCATGAATGGCGCTCATACGACGAGGTGGGAGCACCCATGGCCGCCGGCTCGACCGAACTCGCCCCCCAGGAACTGCGGGTCCTGGTCGCCGTCGCCGACACCGGCGGCTTCTCCGCCGCGGCCACCGCCCTCGGGATCGGCCAGTCCGCCGTCTCGCACTCGGTGCGCGGCAGCGAGACCAAGGTCGGCGCGGTGCTGTTCGAGCGAGGCCGCGCGGGAGCCACGCCGACCCCGGCGGGGGAGCGGGCCGTCACCCTCGCCCGCCGCATCCTGCGGCTGTACGAGGTGCTGGGCGCGGAGGCCCGCGGCGCCGGCCGTGGCGCGGTGGAGGGGACGCTGCGCATCGCCGCCTTCCGCAGCGCCGCCCTGCACCTGCTGCCGCCCGCGCTGGAGCGACTGGCGGCCCTGCACCCCGGCATCCGGCCCGAGGTGCGGGTGGTGCGCGAGATCGGCGCGGGCGCGGCGGGGGAGGTGCTGGCCGGGCGCGCCGACCTCGGCATCGCCACCCTGGACGCGGGGGCCGACGCCCGGCCCGAGCTGCTGACCGGCGAGCTGGTGCGGGAGGCGTACGCCCTGGTCCACCCCGTCGGACACCCCGACCCGCGGTCGCTTCCGCTGCTGGACTGGGACGAGAACTGCGGCTCGTACACCCGCGCGTGGTGGCGGGCCCAGGACTGGATCCCGCGGGCCACCGTCAAGGCCGAGGACGACGCGATGGTGCTGACGATGGTCGGCAGGGGACTGGGAATGGCGATCCTGCCCGAACTGTCGCTGAGCGAGGCCACGGAAGCCGTCGA
This sequence comes from Streptomyces sp. WM4235, assembly GCF_001279725.1. GTDB lineage: Bacteria > Actinomycetota > Actinomycetes > Streptomycetales > Streptomycetaceae > Streptomyces. Next base: position 208,276 of record NZ_LGDE01000112.1, read on the forward strand.
GATCACCGACCTGGGCCCCGAACGGCCCATGAGGCGCGTGGGATACGTCACGACGGCGGAATCCGCCTCGACCCTCGCCGTCAGAGCCCTGATCAGGGAACTCCGCGCGAACAAGGGCTGAAACGGACCCTCGGGGCGGCCGTCCGAGAGGCCTTCCCGGGGGATTCCCGTCTCAGATAGTAGGAAGTCCGAGTAATTGCGGAGACATACAGCGGGACCTGGCCTAGCTTTGTAAGAGCCGAACGTCTCGCCGATCCGGCGAATGGCGGTCGAGAGCGCGCGCCCCTGGCAGGCAACCCCTGCGGCGCACCGCTCCCCGCCTCTTCCGGCGCCTTGAAGGAACCCCTCATCCGTGGCCCCGCCACGCCGTGATCTCAAGGAGTCGATCACCATGACCCGTCACACCCCCGCAGTCCGCCGCGTCCGCCACTCCTCCCAGGCCGAGGCCGACCGCAAGAACGCCGCGGCCGCCCTCCAGCGCGCCCTGGACCGCCGCGACAACGGCGGCTCGACCGGCCACTGAGCACATCGGCCGTCCCGCGCGGGCGGCCTTGCGAACACACCCGGGCCCGGACATGTCGCGTCCACCGACGTCCACATGGTGGACGCAATATGTCTGAGGGCTGGGACAGGGAGTACGGTTTTCCCATGTCGACCAGCATCAATCTCGCAGTGATCCCCGGTGATGGCATCGGCCAGGAAGTCGTGGCTCAGGGCCTCAAGGTCCTTACCGCGGTCCTGCCTCAGGATGTGAAGCTGGAGACCAAGGAGTACGACCTCGGCGCCCGGCGCTGGCACCGCACCGGTGAGACCCTCCCGGACGCGGAACTCGAAGCGCTCAAGCACCACGACGCGATCCTGCTGGGCGCCATCGGCGATCCCTCGGTCCCGTCCGGCGTCCTGGAACGCGGTCTGCTGCTGAAGCTCCGCTTCGCCTTCGACCACTTCGTCAACCTGCGCCCGTCGAAGCTGTTCCCCAACACGGCCACCCCGCTCGCCGGCCGCCCGGAGATCGACTTCGTCGTGGTCCGCGAGGGCACCGAGGGCCCGTACACCGGCAACGGCGGCTCGCTGCGCACCGGCACCCCCGCCGAGGTGGCGACCGAGGTCAGCCTCAACACCGCGTACGGCGTGGAGCGCGTGGTCCGGGACGCCTACGCGCGGGCCGACGCCCGCCCCCGCAAGAAGCTGACGCTGGTCCACAAGAACAACGTCCTCGTGTACGCGGGTCACCTGTGGAAGAACATCTTCGACAAGGTCGGCCAGGAGTACCCCGAGGTCACCACCGACTACCTGCACGTCGACGCCGCGACGATCTTCTTCGTCACGCAGCCCGAGCGGTTCGACGTCATCGTCACGGACAACCTCTTCGGTGACATCCTCACCGACCTGGCCGCCGCCGTCACCGGCGGAATCGGCCTGGCCGCCTCCGGGAACATCAACCCGACCGGCGCCTTCCCGTCCATGTTCGAGCCCGTCCACGGCTCCGCCCCGGACATCGCAGGCACCGGCAAGGCGGACCCGACCGCGACGATCCTCTCGGTCGCCCTCCTGCTGCGCCACCTCGGCCACGAGACCGAGGCCGCCCGTATCGAGGACGCCGTCTCCGCCGACCTGGCCGAGCGCGACGGCACCTTCCGCTCCACCGAGGCGATCGGCGACGCCCTCGCCGCGCGAGTAGCCGGCTGACCCGGCAACCCCGTCTCAGGAAGCCGCCGGGTCGCGACCACCGCACCCGGCGGCTTTTCCTGTGCGGCCCCGGGTGCCACCATCTCCCCTGGGCCGCAAACTCCCTGTTTCACCGAAGCCTCCCTGCGCGCGATAATCGAACGCGAGGCCGCGGAATGCGGGGATGCTCGGACGTCCTAGTACGCCGTGAGCGCGGTCCGCCCTACAAAACCGGTGAAGGACAAGCACTCATGACGACGCCCACGATCGAGCTCAAGCCCTCCTCGAACCCGCTGTCCGACGCGGAGCGCGAGGCGATCCTGGCCAGCCCCGGCTTCGGCCGCCACTTCACCGACCACATGGTGACGATCAAGTGGACCGAGGGTCGCGGCTGGCACGACGCCGAGCTGGTCCCGTACGCGCCCCTGTCGATGGACCCGGCGAACATGACCCTGCACTACGCGCAGACCATCTTCGAGGGACTCAAGGCCTACAAGCAGCCCGACGGCACCGTCGCCACCTTCCGCCCCGAGGCCAACGCGGACCGCTTCCAGGCCTCGGCCCGCCGCATGGCCATGCCCGAGCTGCCCTCGGAGCTGTTCATCGCCGCCTGCGACGCGCTCATCAAGCAGGACCGTGCCTGGGTTCCGGACTCCGGCGAGGCCTCGCTGTACCTGCGCCCGTTCATGTTCGCGTCCGAGGTCGGTCTGGGCGTCCGCCCGGCCAACGAGTTCCTCTTCATGGTCATCGCCTCGCCCGCCGGCGCCTACTTCCCCGGTGGCGTCAAGCCCGTCTCCGTCTGGCTCTCCGAGGACTACGTCCGCGCGGTCAAGGGCGGCACCGGCGCGGCGAAGACCGGCGGCAACTACGCGGCCTCCCTCGTCGCCCAGGCCGAGGCCGCCTCGCACGGCTGCGACCAGGTCGTCTGGCTGGACGCCGTCGAGCACCGCTGGATCGAGGAGATGGGCGGGATGAACCTGTACTTCGTGTACGGCGACCGCATCGTCACCCCCGAGCTCACCGGATCGCTCCTCCCCGGCATCACCCGCGACTCCCTCCTCACCATCGCCCGCGACCTCGGCTACACCGCCGAGGAGGGCCGCATCACCACCGAGGACTGGAAGCGCGACAACGAGAACGGCACCCTGACCGAGGTGTTCGCCTGCGGCACCGCGGCCGTCATCACCCCCGTCGGCTCGGTCAAGTCCGGCCGCGCGAACTGGACGCAGGGCACCGGCGAGCCCGGCGAGGTCACCATGAAGCTCCGCAAGGCGCTCCTCGACCTCCAGACCGGCCACTCCGCCGACCGCCACGGCTGGATGCACCCGCTCGGTTAGTACCGCGCGCTCGACGAAGTACGGCGAGAGGCCCGCACCCGATCCGGGGTGCGGGCCTCTCGCCGTGGAGACGGGCCAAGCGAGGGCTAAGCGGCGACCGGCTCGTCGGCGGCTTCGGGGGCGGCCGGTGCGGCGACGGCCGCCTTCCGCCGGGTGAGGGCCGTGTAGGCGAGGCCGCCGACCAGGCCGGACAGGACGAAGGAACAGTCCACGCCGCCCGTCAGGGTCAACAGCGGTCCCTCGTAGAAGGGGGTGGTGACGGAGAGCAGGCCGACGCCCGCGCCGATCGCCCACGAGGCGGTGGCGGCCGGATTCCAACCGCCCCGGTACCAGTAGATCCCGCCCACCGAGCGGCGGTTGAACACCTGGAGGGCGTCGGCGTCGTACGTGCCGCGACAGCGCACGTGGCCGATCAGGGTGATTACCGCCCACGGGGTGCCGAGCGCGGTGAGCAGCAGCACGAACGAGGTCATCGCGGACTGGACGTCCCACTCGAAGGAGCCGACGAACACGAAGGCGGTGGCCACACCGGCCGCGACCAGGGTGGCGGTCGTGCGGCTGGCCCGGGGCACGATCGCGTCCAGGTCGAGGCCCATGGAGTAGAGCATCAGCCCGGCGTTGCCCACGGAACCCGCGGCGGCGGCCACCAGCAGCGGGACCAGGTACCAGAACGGCGAGGCGTCGACCAGCGGCCCGGCGTACTCGGCGCCGGCCCGCGCGGCGAGGGCGGTGTACGTGCCGAAGAGCTGCGGGACCAGCAGGCCGACCAGGAGACCGAGCGCGGTGGACCGGAGCACCTTGCGGGAGTCGTGTCGGGCGGGGGAGATGTAGCGGGTGTAGTCGCCGAGCAGGGTGATGAAGGCGACGGGACCGCTGAGACCGGCGGCGACGGCGGCGAGCAGCCAGGTCGGCCAGAAGGAGCCGAGGAGGTAGGCGGTCTCCGGCGGCGCGGCGGCGGTGAAATCGGGGGCGTACGCGAAGACGCCGACGGCGAGCAGGACCACCATGGCGACGGACAGGATCTTGCTCATCCGCAGCAGGAGCCGGTAGCCGAACACCGCCGCGACGACGGTGCAGGCGGCCAGCACGCCGTACATCACGGCGCGCGAGACCCCGGTGTCCGGCAGCCCGGTGAGCCGGGACAGGGCGCCGACCATCACGTCGCCGCCGATCCACAGGGTCAGCGCCGTGTAGCCGAGGGAGAGCAGCAGGCCCACCACGGACCCGACCAGCCGACCGCGCACGCCGAACTGGGCCCCGCTGGAGGTGGACAGGTTGGTTCCGGTGCGCAGGGAGACCAGCGCCAGCGGGGCGGTGAAGGCGATCCCGACGACGGTGCCGGTCACGATCGCGGTCACCGAGGGCCACAGCCCCAGTCCGAAGGACGGGGGCAGCCAGCCGAAGACGATCACGCCGAGGCAGAGGTTGGAGCCGAGGAGGATCGAGATCAGGTCGCGGGGGCCGCTCGTCCGCTCCTCCTCCGGGATGGTGTCGACTCCGCGCTGTTCGATGGGCATGGGGGAACTCCCTTGGCAGGGCGGGGGGTGGTTCGCAAAGGTTTGAGCGACATTCAATGTGGCGCAGCCCCTGCTCTCCGGTCAATGCTTCACTGCCGGGAAATGAAGAGTTAGAGTGATGCTCTAACCCATCGACTCCGAAGGTGGTGGATCGGCGTGCGGCTGACCCCAACCGAGCGCGACCGGCTGCTGCTCCGCAGTGCCGCGGAACTGGCCAGGGCCCGACGGGCCCGGGGCCTGCGCCTCAACGTCCCCGAGGCCACGGCGCTGATCGCGGACACGGTCTGCGAGGCCGCCCGCGACGGCAGGCGGCTGGCGGAGGCCATCGAGGAGGCCCGCGGCGTGCTGGGCCCCGACGACGTGCTGCCCGGCGTCGCCGACGTGGTCACCGAGGTGCACGTGGAGGCCGTCTTCGACGACGGCTCCCGCCTCGCGGTGGTCTCGGCCCCCATCCGCGGCGCCGTCCCGCTCGGCGACGACGCCCCCGGCGCGGTCGTGCCCGGCCCCGGCGCCCCCCAGTCGGAGCCCACGGTCCACCTCCACGTGCGCAACACCGCCGCCGTGCCGATCAGCGTGACCTCCCACTTCCACTTCTTCGAGGCCAACCCGCGCCTCGACTTCGACCGCGCCGAGGCCTACGGCATGCGGCTGTGCGTGCCGGCGGGCTCCTCCGTGCGGTTCGACCCGCACGGCGAGGCCGAGGTCGGGCTGGTCCCCATCGGCGGCGCCCGCGTCGCCGTCGGTTTCGCCGGGCTGGTCGACGGCCCCCTCGACGCCCCCGGAGCCAAGGACGAGGCCCTGCGCCGCGCCGTCGCCTGCGGCTACCTCGGCGCCGGCGGCGAGACCGACGCCCCGGCGTCCCCGGCCGCCGCATCCGGGCCCGACGCCCCCGAGACCGGCGACGACCATCCGGAAGGTGACCCCGCATGAGCCGCCAGACCCCGCACAGCGACCACTGCGCGCCGGGCAGCCGTCACATCGACCCGCACGAGTACGCCTCCGTCTTCGGCCCCCGCGCCGGCGACCGGGTACGCCTCGGCGACTCCGGGCTGACCGTCCGCGTCGAGCACGACGCCCAGAAGCCCGGCGACGAGTTCCTGGCCGGCTTCGGCAAGACCGCCCGCGACGGCCTGCACCTCAAGGCCGCCGCCGTCCGCGATACCTGCGACGTCGTGATCAGCAACGTGCTGGTCATCGACGCCGTCCTCGGCATCCGCAAGGTCTCCATCGGCATCCGCGAGGGCCGCATCCACGCGATCGGCCGCGCCGGCAATCCCGACACCCTCGACGGGGTCGACGTGGTCGTCGGCACCGGCACCTCGATCGTGTCCGGCGAGGGCATGATCGCCACCGCCGGAGCCGTGGACACCCACGTCCACCTGCTCTCCCCGCGCATCATGGAGGCCTCGCTCGCCGCGGGCGTCACCACGATCATCGGCCAGGAGTTCGGGCCGGTCTGGGGCGTGGGCGTCAACTCCCCCTGGGCGCTCAAGCACGCCTTCAACGCCTTCGACGCCTGGCCCGTCAACATCGGCTTCCTCGCCCGCGGCTCCTCCTCGGACGCCGCCCCGCTGGTCGAGGCCCTCGCCGAGGGCGGCGCCAGTGGCTTCAAGGTCCACGAGGACATGGGCGCCCACACCCGCGCCCTGGACACCGCCCTGCGGGTCGCCGAGGAGTACGACGTCCAGGTCGCCCTGCACAGCGACGGCCTCAACGAGTGCCTCTCCGTCGAGGACACCCTGCGCGTCCTGGACGGTCGCACCATCCACGCCTTCCACATCGAGGGCTGCGGCGGCGGACACGTGCCCAACGTGCTCAAGATGGCCGGCGTGCCGAACGTCATCGGCTCCTCCACCAACCCGACGCTGCCCTTCGGTCGGGACGCCGTCGCCGAGCACTACGGCATGATCGTCTCCGTCCACGACCTCAAGCCCGACCTCCCCGGCGACGCGGCCATGGCCCGCGACCGGATCCGCGCGGGCACCATGGGCGCCGAGGACGTGCTGCACGACCTGGGCGCGATCGGCATCACCTCCTCCGACGCGCAGGGCATGGGCCGCGCGGGCGAGACCATCCGGCGCACCTTCGCCATGGCCGCGAAGATGAAGGGCGAACTGGGCCCGCTCGACGGCGACGGCGAGGGCGACGACAACGCCCGCGTCCTGCGCTACATGGCCAAGCTGACCATCAACCCGGCCATCGCCCACGGCCTGGCCCACGAGATCGGCTCCATCGAGGTCGGCAAACTCGCCGACATCGTCCTGTGGCGCCCCCAGTTCTTCGGCGCCAAGCCGCAACTCGTCCTCAAGTCCGGCTTCCCCGCGTACGGCGTCACCGGCGACCCCAACGCCGCCACCGACACCTGCGAACCGCTCGTCCTCGGCCCGCAGTTCGGTTCGTACGGAGCCACCGCGGCCGACATCTCCGTCGCCTTCGTGTCGGCGGCGGCCGCCGCGCTCGGCTCCGACGAGATGCCGACCCGGCGCCGCCGGGTGGCCGTTCGCGGAACCCGCGGCATCGGCCCCCGGGACCTCCTGCTCAACTCCCGGGTGGGCGCGGTCGATGTGGACGCGCGCAGCGGCCTCGTCTCCCTCGACGGAGAACCCCTGCGCTCCGAAGCGGCCGATTCGGTCTCCCTCAACCGCCTGTACTTCCTGTAAGCCAGTAAGGATCCCCGCCATGACCGACGCTGCCGACAAGCCCGCCGCCCACGGATACCGGATGCCCGCGGAGTGGACCTCCCACGAGCGCACCTGGATGGCCTGGCCGAGCCCCAACCCGACCTTCACCGACGAGAGGGAACTCGCCGAGGCGCGCGAAGCCTGGGGAGCCGTCGCCCGAGCCGTGCGCGCGTACGAGCCGGTGACCCTCGTCGTCTCCCCGGGCGACGCGCAGGGCGCCCGCGCGATCGTCGGCGACGACGTCGAGCTGGTCGAGCGAGAGCTGGACGACGCCTGGATGCGGGACATCGGCCCGACCTTCGTCACCGACGGCGCCGGCGGCCTCGCCGCCGTCGACTGGACCTTCAACGGCTGGGGCGCCCAGGAGTGGGCCCGCTGGGGCCACGACGAGAAGATCGCCCGCCACGTCTCCGACCTGGCCGGCACCCGCACCTACAGCACCCCGCTGGTCAACGAGGGCGGCGCCATCCACGTGGACGGCGAGGGCACCGTGCTGCTCACCGACACCGTGCAGCTCGGCGCCGGACGCAACCCCGACTGGAACCGCCGGCAGGTGGAGGAGGAGATCCACGCCCACCTCGGCACGACCAAGGCGATCTGGCTGCCCTACGGCCTGGCCGGCGACTACGGCACCTACGGCACCCAGGGCCACGTGGACATCGTCGCCGCCTTCGCCCGCCCCGGTGTCGTCATGGTCCACAGCCAGCCCGACCCGGCCCACCCGGACCACGAGCGCTGCAAGACCATCGCCGCCCTCCTGCGCGCGTCCACCGACGCGCGGGGCCGGCTGCTGGAGGTCGTGGAGATCCCGGCGCCGACCGTGCTGGAGGAGGACGGCGAGTGGGTCGACTACTCGTACATCAACCACTACCTCTGCAACGACGGCGTGGTGCTCTGCGCCTTCGACGACCCGCGCGACGAGGAAGCCGCGGAGATCTTCCGGGGTCTGTTCCCCGAGCGGACCGTGACACTGGTTGACGCACGTACGATTTTCGCCGGGGGTGGCGGTATCCACTGCATCACCCAGCAACAGCCGAAGGTCTGACCCGCGGCGAACGGTTTCGAGGAGTGGTCCATGGTGGCGGGTGGAGTACGGGCGGCGCGGAAGAACGCGCCGCCGCGCGAGGACGTACTCGTCGCCGCCATGGCCACGATCGCCGAGCGCGGCCTCGAAGGCCTCACCATGGCCGGCCTCGGCCGCCAGGTGGGCATGAGCAGCGGCCACCTCCTCTACTACTTCGGCAGCAAGGACGAACTCCTGCTGCAGACCCTGGAGTGGAGCGAGGCCTCCCTCGGCGCCGAACGCCGGGCCCTGCTGTCCCGCCGCGGCCCGGTGCGCGAGCGGGTGCAGGCGTACGTCGACCTGTACGTGCCCGAGGCCGCACGCGACCCGCACTGGACGCTGTGGCTGGAGGTCTGGAACCGCTCGCAGAACGCCGGCCCCCTGGAACGCGAGCGCCAGGCCGCCATCGAGGGAGCCTGGCACCGGGACCTGGTCGCGCTGCTCGCCGAGGGCATCTCGCGCGGCGAGTTCCGCGCGGTGGACGCCGACCGGTTCGCCGCCCGCGTCAGGGCCCTGCTCGACGGGTTCAGCATCCAGGTCGCCGTCGGCCTGCCCGGGATAGGGCGCGGCGACATCCTCGAACACGTCACCGAGTTCCTGGACGAGGCGCTCGTATCGTGAGACGTCGGTCCGCGGGCGGAGCCCCTTGTGACACACTGCGGACGTGCCTGCTCAGCTCATGATTATGGACAGCAGCGCGCCGGTCCGCAGTGACCGTTGAGCCGTGGAGAACCTACGGGACAGCGGCCACAGTGCCTCAGACCCGCGCGCAGACCTCTCGCACCCGCGAGGGGTCTTTTCGTTTCCCGGCTCCATTCCTGCCGGGAGCGGGCGGCGCGCGATGATGGGGGCAGTGGATCCCCGGTCTCCGGAACCACTCATCCGACAGGAGTCAGACCAGCATGACGACGACAGAGGCGACCGAGCCGACTGCGCCGGCGGGCCCCGACGACAGCTTCCACGTCTTCGACACGACCCTGCGCGACGGCGCCCAGCGTGAGGGCATCAACCTCACGGTCGCGGACAAGCTGACCATCGCGCGGCACCTGGACGACTTCGGAGTGGGCTTCATCGAGGGCGGCTGGCCCGGCGCCAACCCCCGCGACACCGAGTTCTTCGCCCGCGCCCGTGCCGAGATCGACTTCAAGCACGCCCGCCTCGTGGCCTTCGGCGCCACCCGCCGGGCCGGCGGCTCCGCCGCCGCGGACCCCCAGGTGCGGGCCCTGCTGGAGTCCGGCGCCCCGGTGATCACCCTGGTCGCCAAATCCCACGACCGGCACGTCGAGCTCGCGCTGCGCACCACCCTCGACGAGAACCTGGAGATGGTCCGGGACACCGTCTCCCACCTCGTCGAGCAGGGGCGCCGGGTCTTCGTCGACTGCGAGCACTTCTTCGACGGCTACCGCGCCAACCCCGAGTACGCCAAGGCCGTCGTCCGCACCGCACACGAGGCCGGCGCCGACGTCGTCATCCTCTGCGACACCAATGGCGGCATGCTGCCCGCGCAGGTGTCCGCCACCGTCGCGACGGTCCTCGCCGACACCGGGGCCCGCCTGGGCATCCACGCCCAGGACGACACCGGCTGCGCCGTCGCCAACACCCTGGCCGCCGTCGACGCCGGCGCCACCCACGTCCAGTGCACCGCCAACGGCTACGGCGAGCGCGTCGGCAACGCCAACCTCTTCCCCGTCGTCGGCGCCCTGGAGATCAAGTACGGGCGCACGGTGCTCCCCGCGGGCGCGCTCGCCGAGATGACCCGGATCTCCCACGCCATCGCCGAGGTCGTCAACCTCACCCCGTCCACGCACCAGCCGTACGTCGGCGTCTCGGCCTTCGCGCACAAGGCCGGCCTGCACGCCTCGGCCATCAAGGTCGACCCCGACCTCTACCAGCACATCGACCCCGAGCGGGTCGGCAACACCATGCGGATGCTGGTCTCCGACATGGCCGGGCGCGCCTCCATCGAGCTCAAGGGCAAGGAACTCGGCGTCGACCTCGGCGGCGACCGCGCGCTGATCTCCCGGGTCGTGGAGCGGGTCAAGGAGCGGGAGCTCCAGGGCTACACCTACGAGGCCGCCGACGCCTCCTTCGAGCTGCTGCTGCGGGCCGAGGCCGAGGGCCGGGCGCGCAGGTACTTCCGGATCGAGTCCTGGCGGGCGATCGTCGAGGACCGCCCGGACGGCACCCACGCCAACGAGGCCACGGTCAAGCTGTGGGCCAAGGGCGAGCGGATCGTCGCGACGGCGGAGGGCAACGGCCCCGTCAACGCGCTGGACCGGGCCCTGCGGGTGGCGCTGGAGCCGTTCTACCCGCAGCTCGCCAAGTTCGAGCTGATCGACTACAAGGTCCGCATCCTGGAGGGCAAGCACGGCACCGACTCCACCACGCGCGTGCTGATCGCCACGACGGACGGCGCCGGCGAGTGGTCCACGGTCGGCGTCGGCACGAACGTCATCGCCGCGTCCTGGCAGGCCCTGGAGGACGCCTTCACGTACGGCCTGCTGCGCGCGGGCATCGAACCGGCCGAGTAGCGGCCCCGCCCGACCGCCTCGGGTCCGGACCGCCCGGACCCGAACGGCGACGGCGTGCGCGGGCGGGCCCTTATGCCCCCCTCACACGTAAAAGGGGCGATTCGGGTAGCGTCGTGACCATGAGGACCAGGCTCGTTTCCGCGTTTTCCGGTCTGCTGCTGGCCCTGTCCGCGACGGCCCTCGTGGTCGCCCCGCAGGCGTCGGCCGCCACCGGGGTCAGTGCCGTCGGGGAGGCCCTCAAGAAGGGCCCGGTCTACGTCGATCCCGGCGCGCGGGCCCAGCTCTCGCCGGCGCAGGCGGACGCCCTCACGAAGAAGATCGAGGACGCCGGCAAGCCGGTCTTCGTCGCCGTCCTTCCCGCCGGCCAAACGTTCCCCGAGCGGGGGCTGCTCGCCGCCGTCCGTGCCCAGACGGGGATCACGGGGCTCTACGCGGTCCGGCTCGGCGAGGGCTTCGACGCCGGCGCCGACCCGAGGGCGATGCCGAGGAACGCCGTCCAGAACCTCACCTCGTCCGTGAAGGTCGGCGGCCCGGTGGACGCGAACACCCAGCTGAACGACTTCGTCGACCAGGCCCTCACCCAGGTCAAGGGGAACGCCCCCGCCTCCTGGGGCGGCGCGGCCGCCGACGACGGCGCCCCGGTCGGCGGGCTGATCACCCTCGGTGTGGTGGCCGTGGTCGGCGGTGGCGGCGCCTACGCGCTGGTCCGCCGCAACCGGAAGCGGAAGGAAGAGGAGCGGCGCGAGGCCATCGCACGCCTCGGCGTGGTCGTCGACGAGGACATCACGGCCTTCGGCGAGGAGCTGGAGCGGCTCGACTTCCACCCCGGCGAGCCCGGTGCGGACGACGCGATGCGCAAGGACTACGAACAGGGCCTGGACTCCTACGAGAAGGCCAAGCAGATCATGGCCTCGGTCCAGCGCCCCGACGAGGTGCAGGGCGTGACCCAGGCGCTGGAGGACGGGCGGTACGCGCTCGCCTGCCTGGACGCGCGCCGGCAGGGCAGGCCGGTACCCGAGCGCCGCTCGCCCTGTTTCTTCGACCCGCGCCACGGGCCGAGCACGCAGGACGCGGACTGGGCCCCGGCGGGCGGGACGGCCCGTACCGTGCCGGTCTGCGAGGCGGACGCCGTGCGGCTGCGCGACGGTCTGGACCCGGCGGTCCGCACGGTGGACACGGAGCGCGGGCCGCGCCCCTACTACGACGCGGGCCCGGCATACGGTCCCTGGGCCGGCGGGTACTTCGGCGGCGGCATGCTGCCGGGTCTGCTGATGGGCACGATGCTCGGCTCGATGATGTCGACCCCTGCCTACGCCGCCGACTTCGGCGGTGCGGGCGGCGGCTACGACGGGGGAGACGTCTCCGGCGCCGACTTCAACCCGTCCGACTTCGGCGGCGGGGACTTCGGCGGCGGTGGCGGTTTCGACGGGGGCGGCGGTTTCGACGGCGGGGGCGGCTTCTAGCCACCCCCGGACCCGCGCGTCCGTCCCCTTCTTCCCGGCCCCGTCCCCTTGCGGGGCGGGGTCAGGCCTGCTTGATGGCGGAGATGTCGAAGGTCAGCTTGACCTTGTCGCTGACCATCACGCCGCCGGTCTCCAGGGCGGCGTTCCAGGTCAGGCCCCAGTCGGAGCGCAGGATCTCGGCGGAGCCCTCGAAGCCGACGCGCTCGTTGCCGTAGACGTCGGTGGCGGAGCCGTTGAACTCCAGGTCGATGGAGAGCGGACGCGTGACGTCCTTGATCGTCAGGTCGCCGGTGATCCGGTACGCGTCCCCGCCCAGCTGGGCCGCGCCGGTGGAGCGGAAGGTCATCAGCGGGAAGGCCTCGGCGTCGAAGAAGTCGCCGCTGCGCAGGTGGCCGTCGCGGTCGGCGATGCCGGTGTCGACGGAGGTGATCTTCACGTCGATGGAGGCGGTGGAGCGGGAGGGGTCGGCGCCGTCCAGGTGCAGGCTGCCCTCGTGGTCGGCGAAGGAGCCGCGGACGTTGGTGACCATCGCGTGCCGGACGGTGAAGCCGATGCTGGTGTGCGCGGGGTCGATGACGTAGTCACCGGTGAGGGCTGCGAGCGCCGGGTCCACCGGGAGGGTGGCGACCGACGACGCGGCGTTGGTGTCCTGGCTGCGGCGGGTGAAGAGACCCATGACTTCCTCCTTGGTGGGGGTGCGGACCTGCCGCACCTGGTTGTTTAACGTTCAACGAGATTGACGTTAGGCCTATTCCGTTCAACTTTCAACTTCTTGGAGGGGTGTCATCCGATTTTGTGGAATACCCACAAAGGCTTGCCGCCCCGCCTGGTGGGGTCCTTGCATCGTTCGGCGGTTCTGTCCGGGCCTCACAGCGGATGACTCCGGAGACTGTGTGGAACCAACGGAGGGTTTTGGCCCCGTCACTTCGTAAGGTCGGTACATGACCGTTGTGGACCAGACCCCGAGCGAGCCGACGGACGCCCGCGGGCGCGTGGCCGAGCTGCACTCCCTGCGTGACGTGGCCCGCCGCGGGCCGAGCGACCGCGCCACCGAGGCGCAGCATGCCAAGGGCAAGCTGACCGCGCGTGAGCGGAT
>NZ_LGDE01000113.1 GCF_001279725.1 Streptomyces sp. WM4235
GGTCGGTGGGCAGGGAGGGCGGGCCGCTGCGGATCACCGCCGTGCGCTGCCGCTCCGCCGTCATGGCACGAGCGTGCGCGGCCGCTGTTTCCCCGCCGCATCGCCGTTGTTACCCGGACGGAACGCGCACCTCAGCACCGGAGTCAGGGGTCGGTGAGGCGTCCCTCAAGGCCGGCTCAAGGATCACGTCGGCCGCCCGCGCGCTCCCTTCCTCCCGGACCGCTCCCGTCCGCCCCTGTTCCTCCGGACCGCCCTGCCCGCCCGTCCCGTCCCGCGGCTCCTGAGCCCGTCGTTCCCGAGAGGCCAACGCGCCCTGCGGCACCCGCTGCACGTCGCCCTGCCCGTGTCCGTGCCCGCCGCACCCGTACGCGCCTTCGCGGCCCGGCACCGCAAGCCGCGCCGCCCCTGTGTCCTGCGGGCCGGGGTGGCCGCGCTCGCGTCCGTACCGCCGGCGCGGCGCCTCGCCGCCGGGCCGGGGTTGGGGAGCGAGTTGGCCGCGAGCGCGCTGACGGCGGCCGTGGACCCGGCGTCGCCGGTGGCCCCCGATCGGGCGCCGGCCCGGCAAAGCTCAACCTTTGCGCAAGTTTCCGACGATTGATGGTTCCTGCACCCATCCGTTGCCTAGGGTCAAGGCCGTGCCTGACATATCCACGACCATGATCGTCGTCCTCTGCGTGGCCGCCGCCGCAGCCGGTTGGATCGACGCGGTGGTGGGCGGCGGCGGCCTGCTGCTCCTGCCCGCCCTGCTGCTCGGCCTGCCGAACGCCCATCCCGCCACCGTGCTCGGTACGAACAAGGCCGTGGCCATCGTCGGCACCGCGGGCGCCGCGGTGACGTACGCGCGCAAGGCGCCGGTGGACGTGAAGGTCGCCGTCCGGATCGGCCTCGCCGCGCTCGTCGGGTCGATGGGTGGCGCCGCGCTGGCCGGCGGTATCAGCAAGGACGCGCTGCGGCCCCTGATCATGGGCGTGCTCGTCGTGGTCGCGGGCGTGGTCATCTTCAAGCCGGGCTTCGGCGCCGCCCCGTCCACCGCGCCCGTGAGCCGACACCGGGTACTGCTGGCCATCGGTCTCGCGGGTCTCGGCATCGGCTTCTACGACGGGCTCATCGGCCCCGGCACCGGCACCTTCCTCGTGCTGGCCCTCACCGCGCTGCTCCACCTCGACCTGGTCACCGCCTCGGCCACCGCCAAGATCGTCAACTGCTGCACGAATGCCGGGGCGCTGGCGATGTTCGCGTACCAGGGCATGGTGCTGTGGCAACTCGCCGCCCTGATGGCGGCCTTCAACCTGGCCGGCGCCATGATCGGGGCCCGGATGGCCCTCAGCAAGGGCAGCGGATTCGTCCGCGCCGTGCTGCTGACGGTGGTCGGGGCGCTGGTGGTGAAGCTCGGCATCGAGCAGTGGGGCTGAACGGCGCCCCGACCGTGAAGCCGTGACGGGCCCGGGCGTGGTCCCCGACGCGTGCGCCGCCGGCGTGGTGTCGTCCCGCGGGCTCAGGCGAGGGCGGTGACCAGCAGGGCGAAGGCGGCAACGATGACGGCGACGCGGACGTAGTGGAAGCGGTCCCAGCGGTTCATCTGTTCCTTCCAGTCGGCGGGTCGGTTCTCGGTGGTCCACGTCTTGCTCTGGTTGTTGATCGGGACGAGCAGCAGGAGCGACATGACCACGCTGAGGATCAGCAGCGCGCCCGCGGTGACGACGAGTCCGGCGCCGTCGTGCTGCCATCCGGCGACGGCCCAGATCGCGACGAGGGCGAGCGAGCCGATGTACCAGACCGGCATGACGGCGCCGAGCATCCGGCCACCGTGGCTCCGGCCGCGCTGGTTGCTGTCGTCGGGGAGGGCGTTGAGGATCCGGTTGATGACGAAGGCGACGGAGAACTCCACTCCCACCATCAGGCCGACGAGCACGGTGGTGACGATCTCAAGTGCGTTGAGCATGGCTACCCCTCCTGGGATCTAGCGTCGCTAGATGATGGGGCAACGCTAGTCCTACTGTCGCTTGTTTGTCTAGCGGTGCTAGGGTCGACTCATGTCGGTACAGGAACGCAAGGAGCGCGAACGGGCGGTCCGCGAGCAGCTCATCGTGGCGACGGCCCGCGAACTCGCCGAGCAACAGGGCTGGGACGCGGTCACCACCCGCCGGCTCGCCGAGCGCATCGAGTACAGCCAGCCCGTCCTCTACAGCCACTTTCGCGGCAAGCGCGAGATCATCGGCGCCGTCGCCCTGGAGGGCGCCGCCGAGATGGCCGCGGCGCTGCGGGCCTCGGCCCGGGCGGCGGACGGCCCGCGCGCCCGGGTCGCCGCCCTCGCCCGCGGTTACCTCGACTTCGCCGAGCGCAATCCGGCGGTCTACGACGCCATGTTCCGGCTCGACGGCGGCCTGGCGTTCGCGGCCGAGGAGACCCCGGAGCCGTTGAAGGACGCGTTCGCCGCCCTGCTGGAGACGCTCGGCGAGGTCTCCGGGAAGGGCGTCCACCCGGGACTGTTCACCGAGGTGTTCTGGGCGGCCCTGCACGGGCTGGCGACCCTGACCCGGGCGGGCCGGCTGCCCCCGGGGGACGCCGAGCGGAGGGCGGAACTGCTGGTGGACCGGCTCGCCGTGCTCTGAGGTGTCGTACGGGCGAGCGGCAGGGCTCCTCGGGCCCGGCTGCCCGCCCGCGGCCTCGCTCCCGGTCATCCGCCGCCCGCGCGGCGGCGGATCGGCGGGCCCCGCACCCCGACCGGGCACCCGCCCCGGACGCCGCGGTGCTCGTCGGACCCGACCCGATGCGCGCCCTAATGGGTTCCCGTCAGGTGCGCGAAGACGACCACGTTGCCCCGGTAGCCCGTACGCGGCGAGAAGCCGCCGCCGCAGGTGATCACCCGGAGTTCGGCGCGCGGCGAAGGCCCGTACACGCGGTCGTCGGGGAAGTCCTCGGCGTCGTACACCTCGACGGCGTGGACGGTGAACACCGCCGTACGCCCGTCCGCGCGCGCCACCTCGATCGCCGCCCCGCGGTGCAGCGCGCCCAGGTGGTAGAAGACCGCCGGACCGGTGGCGTGGTCGACGTGACCGGCGACGACGGCCGTGCCGACGGCGCCCGGCGTGACGCCCTCCCGGTACCAGCCCGCGAGGTCGCGCCGGGCGGGCGGCGGCACCTGGAGGCTGCCGTCGCGCTCCAGGCCCAGACCCGTCAGCGGGGCGTCCACGCGGATGACGGGGATCCGGATCCGGGTGGGCGGGGAGCCGGGCAGCGGATCGATGCTGCCGGGGTACGAGGCCTGGGCGCTCAACGTGTTCAGGGCCTCGGCGGGGGAGGGCAGCGGGGGCCCCACGGTCTCGGCGGAGCCGCTGGAGACGAGCCAGACGCCGACGCACGCGGCCAGGGCGAGGAGCCCGCCGCGGCCGGCGGCGCGGGAGGTGTCCATGTCTGCCCCCTTGCGCTCGGCGTGCCGATCCTGTGGCTGAGCCGTCGCCCGACCCCGCGAACGGGGGGACCTCGCGGGGCGGGCGACGGGGTGCGGTACCGGTCGGACCGCGGCCGAAGCCGCGGCGGGCCTCCGTCAGCTCTGCGTGCCGCTCGCCCGGCGACGCATGAGCCAGGTACCGCACACGGCGACCGCGGCCAGGACGGCCGCTCCCGCCGTGATCTTGGCGGGGTTGGCCGTGGCGGTCGTCCCGCCACCCACCCCGGTGTGGACGTGGCCCTGCGGGCCGCGTTCGGTGACGACCAGGTTGCCGGTGGCGAACTTGCCGTTCGCGCAGGTCACCCCGATGTCGTAGGTGCCGGGTCCGTGGTGGCGGGAGACCTGGAACTGCCCCACGACGACCTCCTTGTGGGTGCCCGGGACCAGTTTGAATCGGCCGCCCCCCACGGTGGTGGCGTCACCGTCGGCGCTGCTGCCGGGGCCGCACGCGTTCGTGTTCACGGTGACGGTGGCCCCGGCGACGGCGGACTTGGGCCACACCTCCAACGGGGCGAAGTCCCCCGCGACGAAGCCGGGCATGCCGAGGTCCGCGGCGGCGACCGCTCCGGCGACCGGGCCGGTGAAGGCGACGGCGGTCAGCGCGGTGGCGGTGAGCACGTGTGCGGTGCGTCGGCGCATGGGGACTCCTCGGGACGCGGGGTCGTGATTCCGAGGAAACCCGGGGCGGAGCCTTCGTGCCTGTCGATGAGACGTCAGGTATGTCGGTCGTGCGATCGTTCTCGCAGGTCAAGGGCGGTGAAGGGGGCATCTGTGGCCCCCGGCCGGACGGGTGAACCGCGCCCCGCCCGCCCCCTGCCCGCACCTGCGGACCGCCCCGCCGCCGGACGTTCAGGCATCGGGGAGGGTGACCACCGCCGAGGCACCGGCCGGGGGAGGGTTCGACAGGGTGACCGAGGCGCCGATCACCGCCGCCTGACCGAGCGCGATGGTCAGGCCGAGCCCCGTGCCCTGGCCCCGCTCCGGTGTGCCCGTCAGGAACCGCCGGGGCCCCTCCCGCAGCACTTCCTCCGGGAAGCCGGGCCCCTGGTCCCGGACCGTCACCGTGTTCCCGGACACCGTGACCGAGATCGGGCCCGCGCCGTGGCGCCGGGCATTGACCAGCAGGTTCGTCAGGATCCGCTCCAACCGGCGGGCGTCCGTGCGGACGGGGCCGGTCGTGTCGCCCCCGATGACCTCGGCCTCCACCCCGGAGCGCCGGGTGATCGAGAGGGCCAGCGGCCCCAGCGGATGCGCCTCCAGGCGGGCCTCCTCCCGGTCCGCGTCCAGCCGGGCCACCTCCAACAGGTCCTCCGTCAGGGTCCGCAGCGCCGCGACCCGGTCGCGCACCAGTTCCGTGGGCCGCCCGGGCGGCAGCAGTTCCGCGGCCGTGTGCAGGCCCGTCAGCGGAGTCCGCAGCTCGTGAGCCACGTCCGCCGTGAACCGGCGTTCCCCTTCCAGTCGTTGCTGGAGACTCGCGGCCATGGTGTCGACGGCCGCCGACAGTTCGGCCACCTCGTCGCGCGTGCCCGGCGTCCCCGTCGGGCCGATCCGCGCGTCCAGGTCCCCTTCGCTGATCCGCCGGGCCGTCTCCGCCGCCGCCCGCAGGTCCCGGCTCATCCGGCTGGCGAGCAACGCACCCCCGATGGCCGCCAGGGCCACGACACCCACCCCGTACGCCACCAACTGCGCCTCCAGATCGTCCAGTTCGGCCTGCTCGTGGGACAGTGAACGCCGTACGGACAGCACGTGCTCCCCGCCCACCGGCCGGGCCGCCCACACCGTCGGGTGCTCCCCGCCCAGGTCGAGCCAGGTCGTGCGCCGACCCGCGAGGGCCGCCTCCCGGAGCCCCGGCGGCAGGTCCGGGCAGTCGATCCGCGCGTCGACCTCCCCGACCCTGCCGAAGTCGAGCCCGCCCGTCAGCTCGTACACCTGCCGTACCCGGACCAACTGGGCCACGGCGCCCGCCCGCGCGGCCTCCCCGACCTGACGGACCCGGGCGTCGTGGATCAACAGGCCGATGGTGACCGCGACCAGCGAGCACCCCACGGCCAACAGGACGGCGATCTTCCAGCGCAGACCGAGCGCCCCCGGCACGCGTCGCACCCGCGCCCCGAGGCGTCTCACCGGCCCACCCGGCCGTTCGCCCCCGGGGAGGCCCCGGGGGCGAACGGCGCCCCGGACGCACCGCCGAGGCCGCACCCGCCGTAGCGGCGTTCCTCGCTGACGACCGTCATCCGCTGCCCGTCCCACTGGTAGCGGACGGCCTGCTGGGCGCCCGCGTCCGCCGCCGTGCGGATCAGCAGGTCCCGACCGAGGGACTCGACCGCCATCCGCCGGCCCGTCGCGAAGAGGACGGGAACGACCCTCCCGTCCCGCGCCGTGTACACGGTCAGCGCGGTGCGCCCCGACTCCGTGTCGGCCGCGACGATCAGTTCGGGCTTCCCGTCGCCGGTCAGATCCAGGTACACCGGCGGTCGCAGGCCGGGCTCGCCGGGGGCGTCGATCCACCCCCGGGTCGCGTAGTGCGCCATGTTCCGGTCGGCCCGCACGACGGCCGCGACGTCCACCCCCGCCAGCCCGTCCGGGCCCAGGGCGGGGGCGTGCGGCAGCGGTGCCGGGGGCGTGCCCCCGGCGGCGGCCTCCGCGCCCGGGGAACGGGGGGAGTCGTCGACCCAGGCCCGCCAGAGCGGTTCGGGTCGGGGCTGGGTGGAAACCGGGGGAGCCGGCTCGCCCGCGGCGAGTCCGTCGGGCGAGGCGCAGCCGCCCGCCACCGCGGCGAGGGCGCACAGCAGCAGGGCGGCGAGGGAGCGGTGGGTCGATCGCGTCATGGAGGAGGGCAGCCGTGGGGTGGGGGACGGGCGGAATCCGATGATGGACGGGGCCCGTCACGGGGACCGGGAGATTGTGTAACAGCGGTGCGTACGGTGGGATCGAGCGGGGGAAGTCGGGTCTTTCGGCCCGGGTCCGACCCCGCCGAACGTCCAGTGGAACCCGAAGGAGCACCCCGTGACATCGGTCGATCGGCCGGAATCGGCCGGATCACCCCTGCCGTTCTTCGTGTACGGCACCCTGCGCCCCGGCGAGGTCAACCACGACCTGTTCCTGCGGGGCCGGGTCGCCGCCGAGGAGCCCGCCACGCTGCCGGACGCCGCTCTCTACGAAGGCCCCGGATATCCGTACGCCGTCGCGCGCCCCGGCTCCGCGATACGCGGCGAGCTGATCACCCCGGCCCCCGGCCGGTACGCGGAACTGCTGGTCGCGCTCGACCTGCTGGAGGAGTACGAGGGACCGGACCGGCCGGGCAACCTGTACGACCGGGTCGTCCGCGAGGCCCTGCTCGCGGACGGCACCCCGGTGCCCGCGTGGGTGTACCTGGCCTCCCCGCTGCTCGCCCGGGACCTGGCCGCCTCCGGCACCGAGATCCCCGGCGGCGACTGGCTCGGCCGCTGACCGGCCCCACCCGACCGAGGGGAGGGGCGCCGCGGGACTACAGCCCCTCGGCACCCCGGTTGCGCAGCCGCCGACCGTACTGCTGGAGCACCCACAGCTCCTCCTGGACCGCCGCGTGCTGCTCCGGCGGGGCCTGTGGGCTCAGGCGGGTCAGCGTGCCCTGGATCTCCAGGACCCGGCGGTCGACGGCGCGCAGGCGGACCTGCACCAGCTGGACCCCGGCGTAGATCTCGTCGACCGTCTTGGCGTGGATGGCCTCCACCGCCAGCTCCGTGACCATCGCGCGGACGGTGTCGTTCGGCGCGGCCTCGCGGACCCGGGCCAGGTAGTCGTCGGTGTCCTGGGAGGCACCGCCCGCGTCCTGGATGGCCTGGCGGACCGCCGCGTAGGGCGGGGCGGTGAACTCGTCGATCCCGTACGCGTCGAACGCGGGGGAGACCAGGGCCGGTCGCTGGAGCGCCAGCTTGAGCAGTTCCCGCTCGGTGCGGTGGGCGGGGCTGCGCAGGTTCAGCGCGGGCCCGCCGCCGGGCGGCGCCGGCGCGGTGGGGGCGGCCGCCTCCCGGGGGCGGCCCCGGCCCTGCTGCTGCGGCTGGTTGCCGCGCTCGCGCGCCCACCGCGCCAACTGGGCGACCCGCTTGACGACGAACTGCTCGTCGAGGATGCCGAGCATGCCGGCCAGTTGGACCGCGGACTCGTGCTGGATCGAGAGGTCCTTGATGCTGGCGACGACCGGCGCCGCCTCGGCCAGCGCGGCCGCGCGCCCCGCCGGGTTCTCCAGGTTGTGCCGGGACACGATGTGCCGCAGGGCGAACTCGAACAGCGGGGTCCGGGCCTCCACCAGCCCCGACACGGCGGCGTCGCCCTGCGCCAGACGCAGGTCACAGGGGTCCATGCCGCCGGGGGCGATGGTGATCGAGGTCTCGGCCGCGAACTTCTGGTCGTCCTCGAAGGCGCGCAGCGCCGCCTTCTGGCCGGCGGCGTCGCCGTCGAACGTGAAGATCACCTCGGCCGTGGCGTTGTCCATCAGCAGGCGTCGGAGGATCTTGATGTGGTCCCCGCCGAAGGCGGTGCCACAGGTCGCGATGGCCGTGGTGACCCCGGCCATGTGGCAGGCCATGACGTCGGTGTAGCCCTCGACGACCACGGCCCGGGAGGTCTTGGCGATCTCCTTCTTGGCCAGGTCGATGCCGTAGAGGACCTGGGACTTCTTGTAGATCGCGGTCTCGGGGGTGTTCAGGTACTTGGGGCCGTTGTCGTCGTCGCGCAGCTTGCGCGCGCCGAAGCCGACGACCTCGCCGCTGATGTCGCGGATCGGCCACATCAGCCGGCCGCGGAAGCGGTCGATGGGCTTGCCGCTGCGGCTGTCCTGGGCCAGCCCGGAGGTGATCAGTTCCTTGTCGGTGAAGCCCTTGCCGCGCAGGAACCGGGTCAGGTGGTCCCAGCCGGCCGGGCTGTAGCCCACGCTGAAGTGGGTGGCGGCCGCCTGGTCGAAGCCGCGCTCCGCCAGGAACTTGCGGCCGATCTCGGCCTCGGCGCTGTCGAGCTGCTCCACGTAGAACTGTGCGGCGGCCTTGTGCGCCTCGACCAGGCGGATGCGCTCGCCCCGGCCGCTGGTGCCGGCGGTGTAGCCGCCCTCCTCGTACCGCAGGGTGATGCCGGCCTGGCCCGCGAGCCGTTCGACCGCCTCCGAGAAGGAGAGGTGGTCGATCTTCATGATGAAGTCGAGGGTGTCCCCGCCCGCCTGGCAGCCGAAGCAGTGGTACAGCCCCTTGCCGGGGCTGACCTGGAAGGACGGGGACTTCTCGTCATGGAAGGGGCAGAGGCCCTTGAGGTTGCCGCCGCCCGCGTTGCGGAGCTGGAGGTAGTCGGAGACCACGGCGTCGATCGGGACCGCGTCCCGTACCGCCTTCACGTCGTCGTCGTTGATCCGTCCTGCCACCCGTGAAGTCTACGGCCGGGCGGAGGCAATCCCGTCAGGCCCCCTCCGCCACCACCAGCGAGGAAAGCGGAATCGACGGGTCCGAAAGCCTGCCCGGGTCCACCGGGGCCTTCGACCTGATCAGCGCCTGGATGTGCTCGGTGACGTCCCACACGTTCACGTTCATCCCGGCCAGCACCCGGCCGTCGGACAGCCAGAACGCGATGAACTCCCGCTTCCCCACGTCGCCGCGGATCAGCACCTGGTCGTACCCGCCGGGCGGCGCGTACCCCGAGTACTCCAGGCCCACGTCGTACTGGTCGGAGAAGAAGTACGGCACCCGGTCGTAGGAGACCTGCTGCCCCAGCATCGCCCGCGCCGCGGCCGGACCGCCGTTGAGGGCGTTCGCCCAGTGCTCCACCCGCAGCCGGGTCCCGAGCACCGGGTGGTGCGCCGCCGCCACGTCCCCGACGGCGAACACGTCCGGGTCGGAGGTCCGCAGCGACGCGTCCACCGCGATCCCGCCGCCGTGTTCCCGGTCGATCAGGGCCAGACCCGAGGTCTCGGCCAGCGCGGTGCGCGGCGCCGCGCCGATCGCCGAGAGCACCGCGTGCGCCGGGTGCTCCTCGCCGTCGTCGGTCCGGGCGGCCAGCACCATCCCGTCGTGCCCGACGATCTCGGTGAGCCGGGAGCCGAAGTGGAAGCGGACCCCGTGCTCGGCGTGCAGGTCCGCGAAGAGCCGGCCGATCTCCGGGCCGAGCACCGCGTGCAGCGGAGTCGCCTCCGGCTCGACCACGGTCACCTCGGCGCCGTACCCGCGGGCCGCCGCCGCGACCTCCAGGCCGATCCAGCCCGCGCCCGCGATCAACAGGTGGCCGTTGTCCCGGCCCAGGCCGGCCAGGACGTTGCGCAACCGCTCGGCGTGCGCGAGCCGCCGCAGGTGGTGCACGCCGGCGAGGCCGGTGCCCGGGATGTCGAGGCGGCGCGGCTCCGCACCGGTCGCCAGCAACAACTTGTCGTAGTGCAGCGCGGTGCCGTCGCCCAGCACCACCTTCTTCGCGTCCCGGTCGAGCTGCACCGCGGGCTGCCCCAGATGCAGCTCGATGTCCGAGCGCGCGTACCAGGACGGCTCGTGGACGAAGACGCTCTCGCGCTCCTCCTTGCCCGCCAGGTAGCCCTTGGACAGCGGAGGCCGTTCGTAGGGATGCTCACGTTCGTCGCCGATGAGGATCACCCTGCCGGTGAACCCCTCGGTCCGCAGCGTCTCGGCCGCCTTTGCCCCGGCCAGTCCCGCGCCGACGATGACGAATGTTCGGTGTGCGTCGACCACCTGATGCCTCCTCATAACCTCTCCGCCACATGCGACCACATGCGAGCGTCCCGCACTGAGCCTGCCCCGTGAAGGGGGAATGGCCCGATCGGCTCACCCTTCGGAGCGTCAGGGCCTTCTGGTGAGACGGGCGTGAAGGGAGCGCGCGGACGCGTCGGTGAGGCAGGCGATCTGGTCGACGACCGCGCGCTTGCGGGCCTTGTCGTCCGTCGCCGCGTCGAAGATCGCCCTGAACTGCGGTTCCAGGCCCTCGGGCGCGCGGGCGCTGAGCGCCTCCGCGAGTTCGGCCAGGACGACGCGTTGGTCGGCGCGGACCCGCTCCTGTTCGTCGCGCTGCATCACGTACAGGTCCGCGACCGCCTTGAGGACGGCGCATTCGTTGCGGGCCTCGCGCGGCACCACCAGTCCGGCGGAGTAGCGGGTCAACCGGCCCGGTCCGTGGGCCTCCCGGGTCGCGGTCTCGGCGGCCGTGCAGAAACGGCCGATCAGTTGGCTGGTGGCGTCCTTCAACCGGGCCTGCGCGATGGCGGAACCGTCGTAGCCGTGCGGCCACCACTCCTGCTCCATCAGCCGGTCCAGGGCCTCGCGCAGCTCCTCGGGCGCGGTGTCGGCCGGCACGTACCGACCGATGGCGACCTGCCAGATCGTGGCGCGCTCGGGCTCCGCGAAGAGCAGGTTCGGGTCGAGGTGGCCGGCGTGCAGACCGTCCTCGAAGTCGTGGACGGAGTACGCCACGTCGTCCGCCCAGTCCATGACCTGGGCCTCGAAGCACTTGCGGTCGGCGGGCGCGCCCCGGCGCAGCCACTCGAAGACGGGCAGGTCGTCCTCGTACGCGCCGAACTTCACCGAGCCCGGGTCGGTGGGGTGGTCACCGCGGGCCCAGGGGTACTTGGTGGCGGCGTCCAGGCAGGCCCGGGTCAGGTTCAGGCCGACGCTGACGAGTTCGCCCGACACGGGATCGGGCACGAACCGCTTGGGTTCCAGGCGGGTCAGCAGCCGCAGCGACTGGGCGTTGCCCTCGAAGCCGCCGCAGTCCTTCGCGAACTCGTTCAGCGCCTCCTCGCCGTTGTGGCCGAACGGCGGGTGGCCCATGTCGTGCGAGAGGCAGGACGCCTCGACCAGATCGGGATCGCAGCCGAGGGCCAGCCCGAGCTCCCGGCCGATCTGGGCGCACTCCAGCGAGTGCGTCAGCCGTGTACGAGGACTCGCGTCCCAGTCGTACGAACGCGTGCCCGGGGTGACGACCTGCGTCTTGCCGGCGAGCCGGCGCAGCGCGGCGGAGTGCAGCACACGGGCGCGGTCCCGCTGGAAGGCGGTCCGGCCGGGCCGTTTGTCGGGCTCGCCGGCCCAGCGCTCGGTGTCGGCCGGGTCGTACGCGTCGACGGGACGGGCGGGTGCGGTGGTGCCTTCCAAGCCTTCCATGGTTCAGACGGTAACCGGAACCACCGTCACGGCGGGACTTTGCGGACATCCCCTCTACGCGACGGCCCGCTCCAGGGGTCGTTCCCGGCGGGCCAGGGCCTCCTCGTACCGTCGCACCACCAGGCGGGCCAGCGCCGGGTGCGCGCCCAGCGGCGCGGCGGCCGGCCCGCTCGCGGCGGCCGCGCTCGCGGTGGCGAACCGGCCGGGAGCGGTGAAGTACGAGGCGACGGCGACCCGGCGCCCGGTCCGGAGCGACAGCGCCCGCACGGCTTCGGGCACGCTCGGCGCGGCGGCCGAGGCGTGGCCCGGGACCACGGCGACCCCGCCGAGGCGCTCGGAGAGCAGGGCCGCGCCGAGGCTGACGTCGGCGGCGGCGTCGGGGTCGCGAGAACCGGCCGAGGCCAGCACGACGGGCGTGCCGGGGCTCCAGCCCGCCTCCAGCAGCCGCTCGTACAGGGCCTCGACCAGCAGGGGATGCGGGCCGAGCGGCTCGGCGACCCGGGTCCGCAGGTGGCCGGCCCGGGCGGCGGCCGCGGGCAGGTCCCGCTTGACGTGGTGCCCCCGGCTGAGCAGCAGCGGCACCAGGACGGCCTCGCCGGTGGCGCGGTCGAGGGTGTCGTCGAGCAGGGGCCGGTTCAGCTCGACGTGCCCCAGCCGGACATCGAGCCGGGGGCGGAGCTCACGGACCCGTTCGAGCAGGGCCTCGACGGTGGGCAGGGCACGAGGGTCGCGGCTGCCGTGAGCCACGGCGACGAGGGTGGGCTGCATGCGTGGACTCCGTGGTGCCGGGCCCCCGGGCCGTGCCGGGGGCGCAATCCGCTGAGCTGCGTGCCGAGCTGCGCGGTGATCCGCGTCAGCAGCTCCGCGGCGGTGGCGGGAGGGAGGGGGAGGGACTGGTACTCGGGAGGGTGCGCCGACTCCGTCATGAACCGATCCTGCGGGGCCGAGGTTGCCGGGGCGTTGCGCCGGGGTGACGGGTCTTTACCGGCTGCTCACCGGTACCGGTCGGGCGCTGTGCTTTCCGCGCGGCGCCGGTGGGAGACGCGCGCCGGTGGGTGGCGCACACCCGGGTGGGTGGCGCGCGCCCGGGGCGGTCGCCGAAACCGCGCGCCCCCTCCCGGCGTCCTGATCAGGGACACATCCGAGGGCACCACCGGGGGGACAGTCATGCGTGGGATCGGGAAGAGGCCGAGGCTGCCGCTGCGCACCGTCACGGCGCGGCGGCGGGCCGTGCAGGCCGTCATGGTCGGCTGCGTGCTCGCGTTGCTCCCCTCGGCCTGGACGCACGCCGCCGCCGCGCCGCGACTGCGGACCACGGCCGACGCGCCGGCGGCCGACGTGGCCGTGGTGTTCGGGGCCGGACTGTGGAACGGCAGACCGACCCCCTACCTGGCCGACCGGCTCGACGCGGCCGCCGAGTTGTACCGCGCCGGCAAGGTCAAGGTCGTCCTGGTCACGGGCGACAACAGTCGCGAGGAGTACGACGAGCCCGACGCGATGCGCACCTACCTCACCGGGCACGGGGTGCCGGACGACCGGGTCGTCAGCGATTACGCCGGCTTCGACACCTGGGACTCCTGTGTCCGCGCCAAGGAGATCTTCGGGGTGCACCGGGCGGTGCTGATCAGCCAGGGCTTCCACATCCGGCGGGCCGTCGCCCTGTGTCAGGCCGCGGGCGTGGACTCGTACGGGGTCGGGGTCGCCGACGTACACGATTCCACCTGGTACTACGGCAGCACCCGCGAGGTCTTCGCGGCCGGCAAGGCGGCGCTGGACGCGACCCTGCGGCCCGAACCGCGCTTCCTGGGACCGAAGGAGGAGGGGGTGTCGCGGGCCCTGGCCGCTCTGGCAGACTGACGCGACCGTCGGGGTATGCCGATTAGTCATATGCCGATCCGTCGTGTGCGTCAGGGGTGAGGAACCGTGGCTGTTGTGGATCTGACCGGCAAGGTCGTCGTCGTCACCGGCGGAGCCCGAGGGTTGGGCGCGGCCACCGCGCGGGCCGTCGTCGACGGCGGCGGCAAGGTGCTGATCACCGACGTGCTGGAGACGGAGGGCGCCGAGACCGCCGCCCAACTGGGCGACGCGGCCCGCTTCCGGAGGCACGACGTGACCAGCGAGGCCGACTGGACGGCGGCGCTCGACCACGCGCTCGCCGAGTTCGGCCGCGTCGACGGACTGGTCAACAACGCCGGCGTGGCCACCGGCCGGCTCCTGGAACACGAGAGCGTCGAGCACTTCCGCCGGGTCGTCGACATCAACCTGGTCGGCACCTTCATCGGCATCAAGACCGCGATCCCGCTGCTGCGCGCGAACGGCGGCGGCTCCATCGTCAACATCTCCTCCGCCGCCGGCCTCACCGGCCTGGCCCTGACCGCCGGCTACGGGGCCTCCAAGTGGGGCGTGCGCGGCCTGTCGAAGATCGGCGCGGTCGAACTCGCCGAGGCACGGATCCGCGTCAACTCCGTGCACCCCGGCATGACGCTCACCCCGATGACCGCCCCGGTCGGCATCGAGGCCGGCGACGGCAACTACCCCGGCACCCCGATGGGCCGCGTCGGCGCCCCCGAGGAGATCGCCGCCGCCGTCGCCTTCCTGCTCTCCGACTCCGCCGGATACATGACGGGCGCCGAACTCGCCGTGGACGGCGGCTGGACGGCCGGCCTCACCGTGAAGTACCTGACGGGCCGGTGACCCCCGCCCGGCGGGGCACCGGGCGGAACGCCCCACCCCGCCGGCCGGCCTCCCGCCACGTCACGCGCCGCGCTCCGCGCAGGTCGGCGCCGCAGCCGCCGACCACCCGTCTCGGACATCCGTCCGATCCGCATCGGGGTTCCCGCCAGGGGGTAACCATCGGTCACGCACCGGACTCAGAAAGTGCTCGCACGCCCCTCGTGGCGGCGATGTGTCGTACCCCACACTGAGGTGCGGTGCCCCCGTCCTCGGAGCCCTGGAGGTCGCCCCCGTGCAGACCCGGACCCTGACCGTGAACGTGAGTCACCCCGCTCGGGCCGACGAACCCGTCGAGGCGCAAGCCGAAGCCGTCGACGACGAGCCCGAGGTCTTGGAGCTGATCGAACCGGTGCCCGAGCAGCGCAGGCGCAGCGCGGACAGCGGGAGCGGGGCGGGACCCTCCGCCGACCTCTTCCGACAGTACCTGCGCGAGATAGGCAGGATCCCGCTGCTCACCGCGGCGGAGGAAGTGGACCTGGCGCGACGCGTCGAGGCCGGACTGTTCGCCGAGGAGAAGCTGGGCAACACCCCCGGCCTCGACCTCCAACTCACCCTCGACCTGGACAAGCTCGTCGTCATGGGACGGATGGCCAAACGCCGCCTCATCGAGTCCAACCTGCGCCTCGTCGTCTCCGTGGCCAAACGCTACGTGGGCCGCGGGCTCACCATGCTCGACCTGGTCCAGGAGGGGAACCTCGGCCTGATCCGGGCCGTCGAGAAGTTCGACTACGCCCGCGGCTACAAGTTCTCCACCTACGCCACCTGGTGGATCCGGCAGGCGATGTCCCGGGCCCTCGCCGACCAGGCCCGGACCATCCGCGTCCCCGTCCACGTCGTGGAACTGATCAACCGCGTCGTACGCGTCCAGCGCCGCATGCTCCAGGAACGCGGATACGAGCCCACCGCCGAAGAGGTCGCCGTCCACCTCGAACTGACCCCCGAGCGGGTCCTGGAGGTACTCCGTCTCGCGCAGGAGCCGGTCTCCCTGCACGCCCCGGTGGGCGAGGAGGACGACGTGGCCCTCGGGGACCTCATCGAGGACGGGGACGCCACCTCGCCCATGGAGTCGGCCGCCTTCTTCCTGCTCCGCGAGCACCTGGAAGCCGTGCTCTCGACCCTCGGCGAGCGCGAACGCAAGGTCGTCCAACTGCGCTACGGCCTGGCCGACGGCCGGCCGCGCACCCTTGAGGAGATCGGCCGGATCTTCGGCGTGACCCGCGAACGGATCCGCCAGATCGAGTCCAAGACCCTCAACAAGCTGCGCGACCACGCCTTCGCCGACCAGCTCCGCGGCTACCTGGACTGACGCGCCCGTCCGTCCGGACCGCACGCGACCCGGACGGACGAGCCCGGACACGCCGAAGGGGTGCCCCCTCGACGAGGGCACCCCTGACGCCACCGCGACGAGCCCGCCCGGTCAGTCGACCTCGGCCACCGCCTGCGCGAACTGCGCCGCGTACAGCCGCGCGTAGGCGCCGTCCGCAGCCAACAGCTCCTCGTGGGTGCCCTGCTCCACGATCGACCCGCTCTCCATCACCAGGATCACGTCCGCGTCGCGGATCGTGGACAGCCGGTGCGCGATGACGAAGGACGTACGGCCGTGCGCGAGACGCGCCATGGCCTTCTGGATCAGCACCTCGGTACGGGTGTCCACCGAACTGGTCGCCTCGTCGAGCACCAGGATCACCGGATCCGACAGGAACGCCCGCGCGATGGTGATCAGCTGCTTCTCGCCCGCGCTGACCCCCGCGCCCTCGTCGTCCAGCACCGTGTCGTAGCCGTCCGGCAGGGTGCGGATGAACCGGTCCGCGTGCGCCGCCCGCGCGGCCTCCTCGATCTCCTCGCGGGTCACCTCGCGCGAAGCACCGTAGGCGATGTTCTCCGCGATGGTGCCGCCGAACAACCAGGTGTCCTGGAGCACCATGCCGATCCCGCTCCGCAGCTCCTCGCGGGTCATCTTCGCGATGTCCACCCCGTCCAGGGCGATCTCGCCGCCCGTGACCTCGTAGAACCGCATCAGCAGGTTGACCAGCGTGGTCTTCCCGGCGCCCGTCGGGCCGACGATCGCGACCGTGTGCCCCGGCTCGACCGTCAGCGAGAGGTTCTCGATCAGCGGCTTGTCCGGCTCGTAGCGGAAGGCGACCTTGTCCAGGGTGACCTGGCCGCGCAGCGACTCCGGACGCTCCGGGACCTCCGCGTCCGGCTCCTGCTCCTCGGCGTCGAGCAGCTCGTACACCCGCTCCGCCGAGGCCACGCCGGACTGCACCAGGTTCGCCATGGAGGCGACCTGCGTCAGCGGCATCGAGAACTGGCGCGAGTACTGGATGAAGGCCTGCACGTCACCGATCGACAGGGTGCCCGAGGCCACCCGCAGACCGCCGACGACCGCGATCAGCACGTAGTTGACGTTCGAGATGAAGAACATCACCGGCTGCATGATGCCGCTGACCAACTGCGCCTTGAACGAGGCCTTGTACAGCTCCTCGTTCTCCGCGGCGAAGACCGCCGCGGACTCCTTCTGCCGCCCGAAGACCTTGACCAGGTTGTGCCCCGAGTACATCTCCTCGATGTGCGCGTTGAGCGTGCCCGTGGTCTTCCACTGCGCCACGAACTGCGGCTGCGACTTCTTGCCGATCTTCGCCGCGACGAAGATCGAGATCGGCACCGTCACCAGCGCGACCAGCGCCAGCAGCGGCGAGATCCAGAACATCATCGCCAGCACGCCGACGATCGTCAGCAGCGAGTTCAGCAACTGCCCCATCGTCTGCTGGAGGGTCTGCCCGATGTTGTCGATGTCGTTCGTCGCCCGGCTGAGCACCTCGCCGCGCTTCTGCTGGTCGAAGTACGACAGCGGCAGCCGCGACAGCTTCGCCTGGAGCTCCTCGCGCATCCGGTACACGGTGCCGTTCATGACGTGGTTCGACAGCCGCGTCGCCACCAGCATCAGCAGACCCGCGAGGGTGAACACCACCAGCGCCCAGATCGCCACGACCCCGACGGCACCGAAGTCGATGCCCTGCCCCGGCGTGAAGGCGGTCCCGGACAGCATGTCCGCCATGCCGTCCTGGCCCTTGGCGCGCAGGTCGTCCAGCGCCTGCTGCTTCGTGATCCCGGCGGGCATCTGCCGGCCGACGATCCCCGCGAACACCAGGTCGGTGGCATGACCCAGGATCTTCGGGCCGACCACCGTGAACGCGACGCTGCCTATGACGGCGACGACCATGCCCCACAGCTTGACCCGGTCCTGCGCGAGCTGCCCCAGCAGCCGCTTGCCCGACCCCTTGAAGTCCATGGACCGCTGGGTCGGCCCCATCATCATTCGTCCTCCGGGCCCGCTCACGCCGCCTCCGCCTCCGTCAGCTGGGAGAGCACGATCTCCCGGTAGGTCTCATTGCCGGCCATCAACTCGTGATGGCGTCCCTCGCCCACCACCCGGCCCTCGTCGAGGACGATGATCCGATCGGCGTCACGGATCGTGGACACCCGCTGGGCGACGATGACCACGGTCGCGTTCTCCGTCTCACGGGACAGGGCCGCGCGCAGCGCCGCGTCCGTCGCGTAGTCCAGCGCCGAGAAGGAGTCGTCGAACAGGTAGATCTCCGGACGCTGCACGAGCGTGCGGGCAATCGCCAACCGCTGCCGCTGACCGCCGGAGACATTGGTGCCGCCCTGGGAGACGGGCGCTTCGAGGCCCCCCTCCAGCGCGGACACGAAGTCCTTGGCCTGGGCCACCTCCAGCGCCTGCCACAGCTCCTCGTCCGTGGCGTCCGGGCGCCCGTAGCGCAGGTTGGAGGCCACGGTGCCGGAGAACAGGTACGGCTTCTGGGGCACCATGCCGACCGTCCTGGCCAGCAGCTCCGGATCCAGCCGGCGCACGTCCTCCCCGTCGACCAGCACCTCGCCGCCGGTCGCGTCGAACAGCCGGGGGACCAGCCCCAGCAGCGTGGACTTGCCGCTGCCCGTGGAGCCGATCACCGCCGTCGTCTCGCCGGGACGGGCCACCAGGTCGACGCCGCGCAACACCGAGGCCTCGGCGCCGGGGTAGCGGAAGTCGGCGCCGCGCAGCTCCAACTGCCCGTGCCGCCGCAGCTCGCGCACCGGGTCGGTGGGCGGGACCACGCTGGACTCGGTGTCCAGGACCTCCTGGATGCGCTCGGCGCAGACCTCGGCGCGCGGCACCATCATGAACATGAAGGTGGCCATCATCACGGACATGACGATCTGCATCAGGTAGGCGAGGAAGGCCGTCAACTGGCCGATCTCCATGCCGCCGCTGTCCACGCGCATCGCGCCGAACCAGATGACGGCGACGCTGGAGATGTTCACCACGACGATGACGACGGGGAACATCAGCGCGAGCAGCTTCCCCGAGGCCAGCGAGACTCCGGTGAGCTCGGCGTTCGCCTCCCGGAAGCGCTCCTTCTCGTACGCGTCGCGAACGAAGGCGCGGATCACGCGGTTGCCGGTGATCTGCTCGCGCAGCACCCGGTTCACGATGTCCAGGCGGGTCTGCATCTTCCGGAACAGCGGACGCGTCCTGAAGACGA
Organism: Streptomyces sp. WM4235; assembly: GCF_001279725.1. Lineage (GTDB taxonomy): Bacteria > Actinomycetota > Actinomycetes > Streptomycetales > Streptomycetaceae > Streptomyces. Next base: position 18,852 of record NZ_LGDE01000113.1, read on the forward strand.
TCGCGCCGACCGACAGGCCGAGGATCGGGACGACGGCGAGCAGGACCCCGGACAGCTTCACGTCGAGCGACAGCGCCATCGCGATGCCGCCGACGCACATGATCGGCGCCGAGACCATCAGCGTGAAGGTCATCAACGCCAGCATCTGGACCTGCTGGACGTCGTTCGTCGTACGGGTGATCAGAGACGGGGCGCCGAACTGGCCGAGCTCACGCGCGGAGAAGCTCTGCACGCGGTCGAAGACGGCGGCCCGGACGTCCCGGCCGAGCGCCGCGGCGGTGCGGGCGCCGTAGTAGACGGCCCCGATGTTGCAGGCGAGCTGGACGAGCGAGACACCGAGCATCAGAGCGCCGAAGCGCAGGATGTAGCCGGTGTCACCGTTGACGACACCGTTGTCGATGATGTCGGCGTTGAGCGTGGGCAGGTAGAGGCTCGCACTGGTCTGCAGCAGTTGCAGCAGCACCAGCAGGGCGATGGGTTTCCGGTACGGACCCAGGTGGGTCCGCAGAAGTCGTATGAGCACGCGCAGGCTCCGGTCGGCAAGATCGAGGGGGTTCGCTCCATCTTCGGCCAATCGGGTGCCCGATCCCCACCCGTTTTCGCAAAGGCAGGTCAAAAGGACCAGACCGTCTCGGCCCCCTCGCGACCGCCGACCGGGCGCCCGCCCGCCCCGGGCCGAGGCCTAGAACGCCCCGGGGTGGATCTGCTCGCGCGTCGCGACGTACTGGCGGCGCACCGCCTGCCAGGCCGGGTAGTCCTCGCCCGGCTCGAAGACCTGCGCCGCCGGACCCGGCCAGAGCGGCGGGGTGTGCGGCGCGAGGGTGCCCCGCGCCACACCGAGGGCCCACGCCGCCTGGCGGGCGGCGCCCAGTGCCGCGTAGTCGGCCGGCGCCGGGACCACGATCTGCGTCCCGAACAGGCCCGGCGCCGCCGCCTGCACGGCGGGCAGCTCGGCCGCCGCGCCCAGCAGGAACACCCGACGGATCTCCACCCCGCGGTGCCGCAGGATGTCGAGGGCGTCGGCCAGACCGCACAGCATGCCCTCGAAGGCGGCCCGCGCCAGGTGCTCCGGCTTCATGGAGTCCCGCCGAAGCCCGGACAGGGTGCCGGCGGCCTGCGGCAGGTTCGGCGTCCGCTCGCCCTCCAGGTACGGCAGCAGCACGAGGCCGTGCGCACCCGGAGTCGACTTCAGCGCCAGCGCGCTCAACCCCTCCAGGTCGGTGCCGAGCATCTCGGCGGTGCCGCGCAGGGTCCGTACGGCGTTGGAGACGTTCACCACCGGCAGGTGCATGCCGCCCGCGTCGGCGAGCGAGGTGATCAGGCCGCCCGGGTCGGGCAGCGCCTGGTGGTGCACGGCCATCACCGAGCCGGAGGCGCCCAGCGACACGACCGCGTCGCCCAGACCGAGGCCCAGCCCGAGGGCGGCGGCCATGGTCTCGCCGGTCCCGGCGGATATCAGCAGCCCCTCGGGAGTGGTGCCGGCGGCGTCGGCCGGGCCCAGCACCTCGGGCAGCAGTGCCTGATGCCCCAGGGCCAGTTCGACCAGGTCGGGGCGGTAGGTGCCGGTGGCCGTCGACCAGTAGCCGGTGCCGGACGCGCCGCCCCGGTCGGTGGTGCGGCGGGCGGGCCGGCCCAGCAACTGCCACACGAGCCAGTCGTGCGGGGACATCAACACGGCCACCCGGCGCGCCGCCTCGGGCTCGGTACGTGCCAGCCAGGCCAGCTTCGAGATCGGCTGCGCGGAGTGCGGGACGCAGCCCACGGCCTCGGCCCAGCCCCGACGACCGCCGAGCACCTCGATCAGGTCGGCCGCGGCGACCTGCCCGCGCTTGTCGTTTCCGATCAGTGCCGGACGCACGAGGGCGCCCTGCGTGTCCAGGGGGAGCAGGCCGTGCTGCTGCGCGGAGACCCCTATGGCCTGGACCCCTTCGAGGAGACCGCCGCCGGCCGCCTCGCCGAGCGAGAGCAGCCACGCCTGGGGGTCCGTCTCGTGGGGGTTCGTGCCCCCCGGTTCGCCCGTCGGCTGCGGGTGGGGCGCGTAGCCCTGGCGCAACACGGCACCCGTGTCGGCGTCACAGACGACGATGCGAGTGAAGGTGGAAGAGCTGTCCAGCCCGGCGACTATCCCCATGCGGAGAATTCTGCCGCACGGACCGGCGGACTCCGCCGTCGAGGAGGCCTCCCGGCCACGGGCCGCGGAGGCCTCCGGCCGGCCTCAGGTGTTGCTGGTGCCCCAGTCGTCCTCGCCACCGGCGCCGGTGCCCCGACCGCGCAGGTTCCGGACCCGCTCGGCGAACGCCTCCGGCACCGCGTCGCCGACCTTGTCGCTCACCGCGGCGAATGCCTTGCCCGCGTACTGGCGACCGCTGTGACCAGCCGTCTCCGCGGCATTGCGGACCGCCGGGTTCTGCGCGATCTCGCGGGCCGACTTCTTCAGCTGCTCGTACCGCTCGCGCCCGGCCCGGGTCCCGAGCACGTACCCGACGGCCAGTCCGACCGCGAACGTGACCTTGTACCGCATGCCTGTCACCCTTCGTCGTGTGGTGTCCGGCCTGCTGCCGATACCGATTGGCGGAGCACCCCCCTGCTTGCGCTAATCTATGACTCGCAACGGGCGCTCGCCCCCCGGCAAACGCCGGAGGTGGGCTGTTCGGTGCAACGCAGCAATCCCCTGTAGCTCAATTGGCAGAGCAGCCGACTGTTAATCGGCAGGTTACTGGTTCGAGTCCAGTCGGGGGAGCGCGGTCCCCTGTAGCTCAATTGGCAGAGCAGCCGACTGTTAATCGGCAGGTTACTGGTTCGAGTCCAGTCGGGGGAGCAAAGAAGAGGAGGGCCCGCAAGGGTCCTCCTTTTTTTGCCCTGATTCCGGAACCGGGCAGCGCTCGGCGCGGTCTCTCTGGACAGCGAAGCCGATCATGCGAGGCATCCGAGGCAGGAGATCGTATGAGCGGCTATGCTGCGGCAGACGGCGCGCACACATGTACGCGCCACGCCGTAAAGGGGCGGTAGCTCAGCCGGTTAGAGCAGCGGACTCATAATCCGTCGGCCGTGGGTTCGAGTCCCACCCGCCCCACCACGCGCTGGATGTGCAGAAACGATCTGACCAGCATCTCGGCTGGCAGCGTGAGTCACTTCGGTGATCCTGGCGGCCCTCCGGGGCCGCTTTTCGCGTTCCATGGGCGCGGCGGGGACGCAGCGGGGGCGCGGACGCGGGGAGAGTCGTCACCCGGTGCCGACGGAAGCCCTTCGGATGCCTGCCAGGAAGCCGCTCACCGGCTCGTCGCGGCCACTTGCCGATGTGCGGTCGATCAGACTCCTTCTTGGCCGTCATTCCAGGTGATCGACGCCCACGGCCACTTCGCCGTGACGAAGTACACGGGCTCGTTCCTCTGCCCGTGAACGTCCCGGTGCGCCGCCCGGCAGACAGCCACCGGGGAGGACGGGGGCATTGGTAGCGTCGGCGCGTGCCCCGCCGGCCGGTGCGGCACGCGCCCCGACCGAAAGAGCGTCCCTGATGCCCCCGACCCCGACGATCCGCAGGGCTGTGATCCCCGCCGCCGGACTCGGTTCCCGTCTGCTGCCGCTGACCAAGGCCACGCCGAAGGAGATGCTGCCGGTCGGCGACAAGCCGGTCATCGAGCACACCGTCCGCGAGCTCGTGGCGTCCGGTATCACGGACATCACCATCGTCGTCTCCGGCGGCAAGTCCCTTATCCAGGATCACTTTCGCCCCAACCCCTCCCTGGTCGAGCAGCTGCGCGCCGACGGCAAGGACGCGTACGCCGACGCTGTGGAAGAGGTCGGCGAGCTGGCCCGCCAGGGCCACATCACCTACCTCGACCAGTACGGCCCCTACGGCAACGGCACCCCCGTACTCAACGCCGCCCGCGCCTTCGGGGACGAACCCGTCCTCGTGCTCTGGCCCGATGACGTCTTCGTCGCCCAGGTGCCCCGCGCCCAGCAGCTCATCCACGCCTACGAGAGCACCAACTGCCCGGTCCTGGCCCTGATGCCGATGGAGCCGGCCGACTCCCACCGCTACGGCGTGCCCGTCGTCAACGAAGACCTCGGCGACGGCCTGATGCGCATCACCGGCCTGGTCGAAAAGCCCAGGCCGGCCGACGCCCCGTCCTCGTACGCGGCGATCGGCGGCTATGTCGTCACCCCCGCCGTCATCGACGAACTCCGCGAGCAGACCCGCCGCTGGTACGAGCACCGCCAGGGCGAGGTCTACCTGACCGACGCCATCAACGCGTACGCGCGGAACCGGGCGGTGTACGGACAGGTCATCTCCGGGCGCTGGTACGACACCGGCAACCCCGCCGACTACCTCGTCGCCCAGATGGCCACCGCCCTGGCCCACCCCGAGTACGGGCCCATCCTGCGCAAGCTCGCCCGCGAACTCGACGACGACACCACGAGCACCACCTGATCCGCCGCTCCCTTCGGGCCGCCAAGCCACGGCGCGCGGCCCGAAGGGAGCACCCATGGCACGCGAGCCCGTCCACGGACCCGCCTCCGCCACCTCGCCGTCGACTCGTCGTGGCGGCCGTGCGAGCCGTCCCGTCTCCGCGAGTGGCCTCCGGCGCGGCGCACTGCCCCGACCGTCTCGGGCGAAGGCGGAGGCACTCCGGCGATATCACCCGGGTGATGTGCGCACCGCGCGCGCTCCCACCACTCTGAGGTCGCCCGCAGGGCACGGCGCCGACGAACCGCCCGGGAACGGGTCCTTCGAGCGTGTGTCCGCTCCTCGCGCTGCGGGGTGCCGCCCCTGATCTCGGCGCCGGAGTCCAAGGAGAGTGCGGGGTGCGATCGAACCGATCGCGAAGATCGACTTCCAAGCCGACCGTCGGGGCGCGGATGAGGACATTGGCTCCTCTCCCACCGCCCCCGTGCCCCGGCGGTCTTTCCACTGCCGGACGTGACCCGAGGACTTTCGAGCATGCCGATACCAGAGGTGCCTGAGCGCCTGACGATGAGCCCGGCCACCACTGCCGTGTCGCTGCTGTCCCGACGCCTTCCGCCGGCCGCGGCGAACGGCCGGAGCGGCCTTCGGGTACGACGGGAAGTCTCGCGGGGCGGGAGTCGGCGGCTCGCCGCATCCGCGGAGCGCGGAAGGCCGCAGGGGCATGGCTAGCCGGGCATTCGACCTCGACCGGCATCCGGCCCGGGACGACGCGGCCCTTCGTACGGTGATCGAGGACGCCGCGATGGGGCGCTGGGAAGGCGCTCGCGAGCTGCTGTCCTCGACGGGTGCCGACTGGGACAGGCGGATCTTCCGCCTCCAGGTCCTCGCCCGTGGCGGAGTCCGGTTGACGTTCGCCGACACGTGGGCGCAGGCGGAGCCGCGCTCTCCGCACGCCTTGGCCCTGCTGGCCAATGTGTTGGCCTTGCGGTCGATGGCCGGCGGCCGGGGGCGTGGGCTCAACGAGGCGATGCAAGAGGCGTGGAGCACCTGCGATGCCGCCGCCGAGGCCTTGCCGAGCGACCCCTCCCCGTACCTGGTCATGCTCGCGTTGACGCGTTTTCATTCGCCTCCCCGAGACCGCGAATGGCGCGCGACGGTGGAGCAGGTGTGGAAACGGCTGATCGAGTGCGATCCATGGAATCGGGAAGCGCACCACGAACTGCTCACCTATCTCTTCCCCTCCTGGCACGGCACGGGGGGCGAGGTCTTCCACTGGGCGCAGGAGCAGTGCGTCCACGCGCCGCGCGGACTCCCGCTCCACGTGCTGCCGCTGGTCGCCCTCGCCGAATCCCACCGCATGCGCATGGAGGTGGACGGAGACCGCTACGGACTGACGATTCACCCGTGGGTGGACAACCCGTCGACCTGGCAGGCGTGGGAGAACTGGTGGGACTGCCGTGCGCCCAGGCGGCCGCACGCCGCCTTCCACGAGGACGCCAACTACCTCGCGCACGCCTTGTCGTTCGGGGGCCGACACCTGGAAGCCGCAGATGCCTTCGACGCCATCGGCCCGTACGCGACCGATGTGCCGTGGGGCTACTGCGGCGACGCCGCGAAGCTGTTCCGCCGCCACCGCGGCTGGGCGATGAAGGTGGCCGAGCCCTCGGGGCAGGGCCGAGGTCCCCGGCCCTGACTCACCGAACCGCCCCCCGTGTCAGACGCACTCACGATGGACGCACTCACGATGAAGGAAGCACCTCCATGCCATTAGAGATCCCCAGCACCATGCAGTCGGAAGAGGAGCGCCTCGCCGAGCTGGGCATCACCCAGACGCTCGACCGCAGCATGAGCGGCCGGCAGAACTTCGCGGTCAGCTTCACGATCATCAGCGTGCTGAGCGGCTGCTTGACCATGTACGCGTTCGGCATGAACACGGGCGGCCCCGCGGTCATCATGTGGGGCTGGGTGCTCGTCGGCCTGATGACCCTGTTCGTCGGCCTGGCCATGGCCGAGGTCTGCTCCTCCTATCCGACGTCGGCCGGCCTCTACTTCTGGGCGCACAAGCTGGCCCCGCGCGAGTCCGCGCCCGCCTGGGCGTGGTTCACCGGTTGGTTCAACACGCTCGGGCAGGTGGCCGTGACCGCCGGCATCGACTTCGGGGCCGCCAGTTTCCTCAACGCCTACCTGAACCTGGAGTTCGGCTACGCCGCCACCCCGGGCCACACCATCACCTTGTTCGGGATCATCCTGCTGCTGCACGGCCTGGTGAACACCTTCAGGGTGCGCATCGTCGGTTTCTTCAACACCGTGTCGGTGTGGTGGCACCTGATCGGCGTCGTGGTGATCGTCGGTGCCCTGTTGGTCGTCCCGGACAGGCACCAGTCGCCTTCGTTCGTCTTCGGCGAGTTCGTCAACAACACCGGCTGGGGCTCCGCCGTGTACGTCGCGCTCATCGGTCTGCTGATGGCGCAGTACACCTTCACCGGTTACGACGCCTCCGCCCACATGACCGAGGAAACCAAGAACGCGTCCGTCGAGGGGCCCCGCGGAATCATCCGCTCCATCCTGGTCTCCTGGGCCGCCGGGTTCGTCCTCCTCTTCGGACTCACCTTCGCCATCCAGTCCTACAGCGGCTCCCTCGCCTCCGAGACCGGGGTTCCGCCCGCGCAGATCTTCCTGGACGCCCTCGGCGAGAGCACCGGCAAGATGATGCTGCTCATCGTCATCGGTGCCCAACTCTTCTGCGGCATGGCCAGCGTGACCGCCAACTCCCGCATGATCTACGCCTTCTCCCGTGACGGAGCCCTGCCCTTCTCCAAGACGTGGCACAAGCTGCATCCGGGCACCCGTACGCCGACCAACGCGGTCTGGTTGTCCGCCGGCGGCGCCTTCGTCCTCGGTCTGCCCTACCTGTTCAACACGACCGCGTACGCGGCTGTCACGTCGATCGCGACGATCGGCCTGTACATCGCCTATGTCATCCCGACGCTGCTGCGGCTGCGCCAGGGCGCCGCCTTCCACCGGGGCCCGTGGCACCTGGGCCGCTGGTCCAAGCCCGTCGGCGTGCTCGCGGTCGCCTGGGTCGCGTTGATCACCGTGCTGTTCATGCTGCCTCAAGCCGCCCCGGTCACCCTTGAGACCTTCAACTACGCGCCCCTGGCCGTCGGCGTGGTACTGGCGTTCGCCGGCATCTGGTGGCTGGTCTCCGCGCGCAAGTGGTTCCTCAACCCGACCCACCCGAAGAACGTGACCCCGCTCGCTCCGCTGTCGACGAGGCTCACACCGTGATCGCGAACCCGCGGACGGAGTGCGTCCGCCGCTCCGTGGGGTGGTGACCGGTTCTCAACCGGCCGGGCAGGCCGCGGCCGGGTCGTCGTGGGTGAGGGCGCAGACCATCTGTGCGCCGCGTCGGTGGTCGGGGTAGGCCGTGAGCAGTTCGGCCTTGAAATCGTTCCACTGGCGGGTGATCTCGGCGGTGGCCCCGGTCGTGGCATGCCGGAAGTTGTCTCCCGTCCTCGAACGGGCGGACGCGGCGGTGTCCTTGTTCAGGGCGCGGTTGTGGGCGACGCGGCCGGCGCAGTCGGGGGGCTTGACCCCGGTGGAGTCCATGTCGGGGTAGCAGCCGGTGGTGAGGTCCCGGGGGATCCGCTCGCGCGCCTCCCGGGTCCACTCGGCGTCCGTCATGGCGCTGTAGCGGCGGATGTCGAGGAACGGGGCGACGTCCGTGCGCCCCAGTCCGGGCGGGTTGTCCAGGCCGACCGGGCCGGGGGCCGGCCGGTCGACCCAGTTGGAGTGCGAGTAGAAGTCCTCGATCTGGTGCCAGCCGCGGCCGAGCTGTTCGAGGACGGCGCACTTGGCCCGCCCGGGCTTCCCGTCCCACACGCAGGGGGAGGACAGGTCGCCCTGGTCCGCGCGCACCTTCCCGTCGGAGTCGACGAGGCCGTCCGCGGCCCGGACCGCGGTGCGGAAGCGGGCGACGGAGGTACGGACGCAGGCGAGGAGCTCGGTGGTGGCCTCGTCCCGGGTACGGGGGTAGTCCCGGGCGTGGCGGGGTTCGAGGTAGTCGGCGTTGTCGCAGTGCAGGGGGCCGACGTCGAAGTAGGGGAGGTGGTCGTTGGCGTTGATCGCCCCGCTCCGCGCGTCGGCCATCGCGGTCAGGGTCACCGGCTCCCAGGGCAGGGCGGCCCGGGTGATGTCCTCGTGGTTGTCTCCGGTGAAGGCGTGGGCGGGCCCGCTCGGCACGGCGGCCAGGGCGGCCGCCAAGAACGCCGCGGCGACCGCGGAGGCGGGCCGGGCTCGGCCGGGGCGCGGAAAAGGGGACATGCGGGGGCTCCAGGCGTCCGAGGGCGTGCCCCGGGGAGGGTCCGCCCTGCCCCTCCATGCTGCGCGCCCACCCCGGGCTCCGCACGCGCGGGGCGGGCGGCACGCTCGTACGTCCCGCCCGGCCTCCCGCGGGCGGCGGCTACGGCTCCGTCGAGCGGGGCTGGGTCGAGGGGATCCGTTGGGTGAAGAACAGGGCGATGAGCGCGGCGAAGGCCAGGATGGCGAGGGCCGCGCGCAAGCCGTCGAGCCTGGCGTCGGCATTGGCGGACATGGCCGCCTCGGCCACCTCCGGGCTCGTGCCGGCTTCGTCCAGGGCGGTTTTCAGCTGGACGTCGGACAGGAACGGCGCACCGCTCTGGAGCTGGACGGTCGCCTGGTTCTTGACGCTGTCCGGGACCGCCGGATTCGCCTCGACGTTGGTCAGGAAGGAGGCCGTCAGCGCGCCGATCATGATCGATCCGGCGAGTGCCGTGCCGATCGAGGCGCCGAGGTTGGTGATGGCGTTCTGTACGCCGCCGACTTCCGCGCTCTGCGCCTGCGGTACCGCGGACACGGTGACCGACCCGAGCTGGGACGCCAGCGCGCCCATGCCCAGCCCGATCAGCAGGAGCGGGAGCGTGACGATCTCGGCCCCGGCGCCCGCGTCGAGCGCGGCCATCAGCACCACCGCTCCCGCGAGCAGCGCGAGGGTTCCGAGCCGCACCACTCGCCGCGGCGAGATGTCCGGGAGGAAGCGCGGGATCAGGGTCGCGGCCGCCAGCAGGCTCACCGAGAGCGGCAGGAGACGGGCGCCGGTCTCCAGCGCGGACAGGCCCAGGGCGACGGACAGGTAGAGCGGGACGACGAAGAAGACGCCCATCTGTACGAGGTACTGGAAGAAGAACATCGTCAGGCCGCCGGTGAGCTGCTTGTTCCGCAGCATGCCGGGATCGACGAGGGGATCCCCGCCCTTCTCGACGACCCTCCCCTCCCAATGCAGGAACAGCCGGACCAGCAGCAGACCCGCCAGCATCAGCCACGTCGTCAGGGACACCCCGATCCACGACGGCGCGTCGGGCTTCGGCTGGAACCAGCCCCATTCGTCCGACCGGAGCACGCCGTAGACGAAGATCCCCAGCCCGAGCGCGGAGAGGACGGCGCCCACGTAGTCGACGCTCCGGCGTTCACCGGGCGGGGCGTCCGCGATGCGGCGCGCGAGGACGAGGATGGCGAGCACCACCACGACCTCGCCGGCGAAGACCCACCGCCAGGAGAAGTACGTCGTCGCGACGCCGCCGATGAGCGGTCCGACCGCGATGGCCACGGCCCCCGCCGCGACGACGAGCCCGTAGGCGGCGGGACGGCGTTCGACGGCGAAGTTGCCGGCCACCAGCGCCACGATCGCCGGCAGGATCAGCGATGCCCCGATCCCCTCCAGGAACGCCCAGCCCAGCAGCAGCACGGGAAGGTTCGGCGCAATCGCCGTGATGAAGGACCCCACCCCGTAGATACAGCAGCCGATCATGAACGCGCGTCTGCGGCCGATCAGCGCCCCGACCTTGCCGCCGGGGATCATGAACATGGCCATCACGAGGGTGTAGGCGGTGATCGCGCCCTGGATGCCCGTCACGGTCGTGCCCACGTCCTCGGCCACCGTGGCGATGGAGACGTTCATGACGGAACTGTCGAGCGCCATCAGGAATTGACCGGACGCGAGCGTCAGCAGGACGAGTCGCGCCTTCGCCGAACCCTCGGCCGTGCTGGGGGAAGCCATTTCCGCATGGTTCCAGCCGCCCGGGGGCCGGGAGGGATGGCGCGCCAGGCGGTCAACCGGACGGAGGCGGCCTTCCCCGTGCGGGCTTCCCCGTGCGGACCTTCGCCGCGCGCGAGGTGCGGGCGAGGCCCGCCGGCCGCCGACCCGGCGCCCGGGTCGGCGGGTCGGGTCGGCGGGTCGGGCCGTTCCTAGACGTCCTCCGTGTCGTCCGCCACGAGGCGCAGTACGTCCATCAGGTCCTGGCGGCGCGCGTACGCCACACGTTGGCGGTGGGCGCCCGAGCCGTCGCGCAGCAGGCCCGCCAGGGTCTTGGCCGCGTGGTCGAGGTCGCCGGCCGCCGCCAGTTCCGGGGCGACCCGGTCGAACAGGGCTTCCGCCAGGTCGGCCGCGGGGAGTTCGGTGCCGGAGTACGGATCCAGGCCGAAGCCCTCCAGACCGTCGTGGGCCGCCCGCCAGCGGGCCAGGCGCAGTACGTCGTCCCGCACCGGTGGGTCGGGGACGTGTTCCGCGATCTCGCGCAGGGCCGTGGCCACCAGGGCGCGGGCCAGTTCCGCCTGGAGGATGGCCGAGTCGATGTCCGAGGACATGTCGGGCGCCCGGATCTCGAGCGTCGGCCAGTGCCCGGACGGGCGAAGGTCCCAGTAGACCATCTTGGTGTCCAGGGCCGCCCCGGAGCCGAGCAGGGTCTGTACCGAGCGTCGGAAGTGGGCCGTGGACGTGTAGTGCGGGGGCAGGCCCGCCGAGGGCCAGCCCGCCCAGGCCATCGCGCGCCAGCTGGAGTGGCCGGTGTCACGGCCTCCCCAGAAGGGCGAGTTGGCCGCCAGCGCGATCAGCGTGGGCAGCCAGGGTCTGACCCGGTTGGACACCGCCACCGCGGTGTCCACGTCGAGGGTGCCGATGTGGATGTGGCGTCCGCAGCTGACCAGGGTGTCGGTCAGGGCGCCGAACCGGCGGTGCTGTTCGCGCTGGCGGGGTTCGTCGTCGGTCAGGTGCAGCGGCCCCTCCATGGCCAGGATCGGCGAGGGCGCCGCCAACAGCCGGCAGCCGTGGGCGCGGGCCGCCGCGCCGAGGGAGCGCCGCAGGGCGGCGAGCTCCGCCCGCAGGGTGGCCGCCGAGTCCGCGATCGGGGTGGCGATCTCCACTTGGTAGCGGGTTCCCTCGGGGTGCAGTTCGTGCGGCAGCCCCGCGGCGGTGGCGAGGACGAGGGGGGCGGCCGGGACCACGCGCAGGGTGCGGGCGTCCACGAGGAGGAACTCCTCCTCGACCCCGAGCGTGAGGGGGGCCGTGTCGCCGCCGATGAGGTGCGGCCCGCCGTTGCCCGCGGCGCGGATGCCGGTGTGACTGGTGCTCGTCGTGCTGTTGCCAGGTTCGATCACTACGCCTCCCTGGACATACGAGTCTTTTCATCATGAGCCGAGCGGGAGGCGGGGAGGGTACGCCGATTCGGTCAAATGTCCGGTGATAATGGCGAGTTAGCGGCAAGGGCAGACTCGGGGTGGGGTGCCCGGTTCCGGTGGGGCGGCTGTTGCGCGGGCGTGAACGGGCGGGAAAAGGACGAGAGCCGCGCGCGGGCCGCTGGTTATCATCCGATGTGACCGGTACGACGTCCCCTCCCCGACCCCGGCGGCGCATATTCGCCGACCTGACCCCGCTGCGCACCTCCCCGGACTACCGGCGGCTGTGGGTCGGCGGGACCATCTCCTGGATGGGCCAGGCGATGACCGCCCTGGCCATCTCCCTCCAGGTCTACGAGATCACCGGGTCCAGCTTCTCCGTCGGGCTCGTCGGCCTCTTCTCCCTCGTGCCGCTCGTGGTCTTCGGTCTCTACGGCGGCGCCATCGCGGACACCGTGGACCGGCGCAAGCTCGGCCTCCACAGCTCCACGGGGCTGGCGGTCCTGTCCGTCGCGCTGGCCGCCGCCGCGCTCCTCGACTACCACCGGGTCTGGCTGCTCTACACGATCGTCGCGCTCCAGGCGGTCTGCGGGGCGCTCAACGGGCCGGCCCGGTCGGCGATGATCCCGAGGCTGCTGCCGCCCGAGCAGCTCCCGGCGGCCAACGCGCTGGGCTCCGTCACGATGACCTCCGGCACGATGATCGGCCCCGTCCTGGGCGGGCTCATCGTCGGCTGGTGGGGGTACCAGGCCGCCTACCTGGTCGACGCCGTCACCTTCTGCGCCGCCCTCTACGCGATGTGGCGGTTGCCCTCGATGAAGCCCGACCGGGCCGAAGGGGTCCGGGGCCGGGCCTCCGTGCTGGACGGGCTGCGGTTCCTCGGGACCAGGCCCAACATTCGGATGACCTTCTTCTCGGACATGGCGGCCATGGTGCTGGCGCACCCCCGCGCGCTGTTCCCGGCCATCGCCGGGCTCTGGTACGGCGGCGACGCCAAGACGGTCGGCCTGCTGGTGGCGGCTCCGGCCGTCGGGGCGCTGCTGGGCGGGGTGTTCTCCGGCTGGCTGGGGCGGATCCGGCGGCACGGCCTGGCCATCCTCCTGTCCGTCGCCGCCTGGGGGCTGGCCATCGCCGTCTTCGGACTGACCCGGAACCTGTGGCTCGGACTGTTCTTCCTCGCCCTCGCCGGCTGCTCCGACACCATCTCCATGGTGTTCCGCTCCACGATGATGCAGGCCGCCAGCCCCGACGAGATGCGGGGCCGGCTCCAGGGCGTCTTCATCGTGGTCGTCGCGGGTGGACCCCGGCTCGGGGACTTCCTCGCCGGAACCGTGGCCGACCTGACCTCCCCCGCCGTGGCGATCACGGGCGGGGGGCTGGCCTGCGTCCTGGTGGTGGGGCTGCTGGCCGCGTGGTGGCGCGGGTTCGCGCGGTACGACGCCAGGTCGCCGCAGGCCTGAAAGCGGGCCTGAACGCGGGCCCGGTGGCGGGGTCGGGCGGCTGCGCCCGCCGCTGGTCGGCGACGACGGTCCTCAGCGTCTCGCCGCGACCACCCCGCGCGCCACCCCCAGGGCCACCAGGTCCTGCGGGCGGACGCGGAGCTGGTCCGCGGTGGCCGGGGCCTGGTCGGCGGGGCGCTTGAGGATGGCCGCCGCCAACTCCGGCGCGATCACCGAGAAGTAGCTGTCCGGGGTGACCCAGGTGTTCCCCGGCGCGGCCAGGGCCAGGGCTCCGCCCGAACCGCCCTCGCCGATCAGCAGGGTGGTCACCGGCACCGAGGCCCCGGCCACCGCCGCGAACGTGTCCGCGATGGCCGCGCCCGCGCCCGCGTGTTCGGCTGCGGCGTCGTTGGCCGCGCCCGGGGTGTCCACCAGGGTCAGCACGGGGATCCCGAGCCGGTCCGCGAGGCGGATGACACGGGCGGCCGTCCGGTAGCCCGCCGGGCGGGTGGCGGTGCCGCACTGGGCGGCGTACGCGACGGCCCGCCCCTCCCGCAGCCCGAACCCGCACAGCATCCCGGGATCCGTGCCGCCCGCCCGGTCCCCCGACAGGGGCAGGCGCAGCGTGAAGTACGCGTCCAGGTAGGCCCGGGCGCGCGGCCGGTCGGGGTGCCGGGCCTGACCGACGGCTTCCCAACCCGTCGCGGGCGGCGTCGCGTCCACCAGCGCGGCCGGGGGTTCGACCGGCTCCGTCGACCGGGGCGCGGCCAGCAGGCGCAGCCAGTCCGTCACGGTGCCCGGCAGCGACGCGGCGGGCACCACGGCGTCCACGTGCCCGGACGCGTACTGCCCCTCGGCGGTGTAGGCCGCGGGGTCCGCGTCGGCCGGCCGCACCCGTGACCCGGCGAAGCCGACCTGCGCCCCGGGGAGCGCGAGCACCACGTCCGCGCCCGCCCCGAGGGTCGCCCAACCGCCGCCCGTGGTCGGGTCCCGCAGGACCGCGATCTGCGGGAGCCCGGCGGCGCGGGTCAGCACGGACTGCCGGGCCACCCGCTGGAGTTGGGTGAGGGCGAGCATCCCCTCCTGCATCCGGGAACCACCGGTGGCGATCAGCGACACCAGGGGGAGCCGGTGCGCGCGAGCGTGGCTGTACGCGGCTTCGAGCCGGTCTCCGGTGCGCTCGCCCAGGGAACCCCCGAGGAAGCCGAACTCGAAGGAGATCAGGGTCGCCTCGTGACCGCCGATGCGAACGGTCCCGGTGACGACGGACTCCCGCTCGCCGGTCCGCAGCTCGGCGCGGGCCCGGGACTCGTCGTACCCGCTCCACGCGAGGGGGCCGTCGGCCGGCGACTCCCGTGGTGGTACGGGGAGTTCGACGAAACTGCCGGGGTCGGCGAGGGAGGCGATGGCCGCGCGGGCCGAGAGGCGGGTCACGGGCTCACCCTAGAGGGTGAGGAAGATCCCCGCCGGGTCGGTGGTCCCCGCGGTCCGGCGGGGACCGCGGTCCGGTGGTCCGGCCCCGGTGGTCCGGTCAGGGGGTCGAGCGTTCCACCGGGATCCACAGTTCCGCGTCCGCCCGCTCCCCGTCCGGCGACAGCCGCACGCGCAGGATCTCCGGCCCCGACCTGCTCAGGTACGGGTTCGAGGGGAACCACTGCGTGAACACGTCCCGCCACAGGTGCTGGAGCGACTGCGGGAACGGGCCCGAGTTCTCGAAGACGGCCCACGTGCCCGCCGCCACGACCAGGGAGTCCAGGTCCGGCGGCACCTCGCCGCCGGTCACGACCCCGTGGTAGTAGTCGAGTTCGGTGCCCTCGGCCCGGCTCGGATCGAGCTGGTCGCTCACCGCGACGATCCCCGCAGGCTCCTGGTCGGACAGTTCCGCGACCCGTCGCAGGACCTGCGGGTCGATGCCGCGGATGAACGCGGCGATGGCCGGGTTCGCCCCCTCGTGGACGAGGGGGACGCGTGCCCTCAGGCCGGCCACCCGGAACTCCGCCTTCTCCGTGATCCTGTACCGCATGCTGCTGCTCCCTTCGACGATGAGGCGGAAGGACATCCGGGGCTGGGAACTCAGCGTCGCGCCCGTCCGGCGGGCTTCGCCCGGGCCCACGCCGTGCACGGCGCGGAACGCCCGCGCGAAGGCCTCGCCCGACCCGTAGCCGTGGCGCGTCGCCACGTCCAGCAGGGTCCGTTCGCCGGCCAGTACCTCGGCGCCCGCCAGGGTCAGCCGCCGGCGACGGACGTACTCCGAGAGCGGCATGCCGGCCAGCGCGGAGAACATGCGCCGGAAGTGGTACTCCGACGTCAGCGCCACGCGCGCCAGTTCGGCCGCGTCGATCGGCTGGTCGAGGTGCGACTCGATGTGTTCCATGGCCTGGTTCAGGCGCTCCAGCATTCCCGGAATCCTTCCCTTTTCGAGGTCCCACGCTAGGACGGGCGCGTCCCGCCCCACCCGACATCCTGTGCCCGTCCCGGTCTGCCCGTCCGCCCGGCCCGTCCGTCCGACTCACACGCCCGCGCACGGCCCGGGTCAGGTCCAGGGGAGGGGGAAGGCGATCTTCAGGGCGTAGCCGGCGACGAGACCGTGACCGAGGCGGAACGTCCGGACGCGGACGGCGGGGGAGACCCTCGCCCCCGCGAAGGAGCCGAGGACGACGAGGAACTGCTGCCACAGCAGGGAGGCGACGGCGACGCCCGCGAGGAAGGCGGCTCCGGTCGGGCCGCTGCCCAGACCGCCGCCCTGGGCGGTGGTGAGCGCGACGAAGTACAGCGCGGTGGTGGGGTTCACGGCGGTGAGGGCGACAAAGCGGCCGAAGGCCCTGCCCGGCCGGGAGGCCTCCGTACCGACCGCCGGGGGGCCGGATGCGGCCGTTGTCGCGGGCGCCGCGCACCGCGCGGGCACGGCCGTCGCGGAGCGCAGTCCCCGCGCCGCGATGACCAGCAGGACCAGGGCGGATGCCAGTCGGACCCAGGCCTCGACGGGCGCGACGTGGGAAGCGACCCAGGGCCCCGCCATCGTCGCGAGCGCCGCGTAGCCGAGGTCCACCGCCGCGATGCCCGTCGCCGCGGCCACGGCCGCCCCGCGGTGCCGCATCGCCTCCTGGAGCAACAGCACGCTCATGGCACCCATCGGCATTGCCACGCCCAGGCCCGCCACCGCCCCCGACACCGCCGGACCCGTCAGTTCGCTCATGCCCGTGAGGATGCGTCGTGCGCCCCGGCGCATGGCGGCGGATATCGGCCCCCGCTGCGACAATCGCGGCATGGACCGTCTCGACAGGGAGATCCTCGGCATCCTGCAGCAGGATGCGCGGATCTCGTACCGTGACCTCGGCGTCCGCGTCGGCCTCAGTGCCAACGCCACCGCCGACCGCGTGCGCCGGATGCGCCGGGACGGGGTGATCCTCGGATTCACCGTCGTGGTCGACCCGGCCGCCGACACCCGGGGCGGCCTCGTCGTCTTCATCGACCTCACGCTGCGCCAGGACGTCACCAACGAGGAGTTCGAGCAGCGGGTCGCCAGGCTGCCCGGGATCACCGAGGTCGTGCACGTCACCGGGGAGTACGACTACCTCGTACGGGCCCGGGTCGCCGACGCGACGGCCCTCGACGCGCTGTTGCGCCGCCTCAAGCGGGAGACCGGGGTCGCCCAGTCCAGCACCCGCCTCGCCCTGCGCGCCGCGAACACTTCCTAGGTCAGGCCGTTGCCCTGGAGCGGCGACTCCCAGGTCAGCGTCGTGCCCCGGGCGCCCGTCTCGGTGCGGCCGTCGTCGGAGACCGTCAGCCTGACCCGGGTCGGAGTGGCGTTCACCCCGACCCGGATGGAGGTGACCTCGGCCCGGCGGTGGGCCGCGGCCAGCGCCCCGCGCAGGGTGGACAGCAGGTCGCCGGCGACCGGTTCCGTGAGCAGGGTGTCCACGGCGCCCTCGAAGTGCACGGACGGTTGGAAGCCCAGCAGCACCGCCGCGCCGCCCGTCTCGCGCAGCACCCGGCCGCGGAAGGTGGTCGGGGCGTCGGTGGGCGGCTGCTGGAGAGCGAAGATGGCCGTGCGGACCTCCTGGATCGTGGAGTCCAGTTCGTCGACCGCCCGGCCGAGTTCGTCGCCGACGGTGTCCCCGGCGGGGGCGGCCGCCGAGCGCTTCTTGGTGCTCTCCAGCATCATCTCCGTCGCGAACAGTCGCTGGACCACGAGGTCGTGCAGGTCCCGCGCGATCCGGTCGCGGTCCTCGTACACGGCCAACTGCTCCCGGTCGTGCTGCGCGTCCGCGAGGACGAGCGCCAGCGCCGCCTGGGAGGCGAACTGCGAGGCCAGCAGCCGGTCCACCGCGTCGTACGGCCGACCGCCGCGCTCGCGGGGCAGGGCCAGTGTGCCGATGAGCTGACCGCCGCTCTGCAAGGGGAGCATCATGCTGGGGCCGAACCGCACCCGCACGTGCGTGGTCATCCGCGGATCCGTCGCCGAGTCCTCTATGAAGACCGGCTCGCCGCCGAGCAGTTGCTCCAGGACCGCCGAGCCGGGGGCGATGGCGGTGCCGACCATGTCGCCGGGGTCGCCGTGCGTGGAGGCCGCGACGATCTCCATGCCGCCCTCGGGTGTCGGCTGGAGCACCACGCCGGCCGCCGCGTCCGCGAGCAGCCGGGCCCGTTCGGCCACGCACTTCAGCGCGTCCGCGGCCGGGCGGCCCGCCAGCAGGGCCGTGGTCACGGCGGCGGCGCCCTCGATCCAGCGCTCCCGGCGGCGCGCGGTCTCGTACAGCCGGGCGTTGCCGATCGCTATGCCCGCCTGCGAGGCCAGGACGCGCAGCAGCGCGAGGTCCTCGTCGGTGAACGCGCCGCCGCCCTGCTTCTCGGTGAGGTACAGGTTGCCGAAGACCTCCGTGTGCACCCGGATCGGCACTCCGAGGAAGGTGCGCATGGGTGGGTGGCCGGGCGGGAAGCCCACCGAGCGGGGGTCCCGCGCGAGGTCGTCCAGCATCAGCGGCCGGGCGTCCGCGATCAGCGCTCCGAGCACCCCGGACCGGCCGTCGGGGAGCCGGGGGATCGCGGCCCGTTCGGCCTCGGTCAGTCCGGCGGTGAACAGCTCGGTCAGCCGGGCGCGCTCGGGGTCGACGACCCCGAGCGCGCCGTAGCGGGCGCCGCACAGTGCGGCGGCCGACTCCACGATGTGCTGGAGGGTGGTGCGCAGCTCCAGTTCGGAGCCGACCGAGAGGACCGCCTCCAGCAGGGCGGGCAGGGCGGACCGTTCGGCCGCGGTCTCCTTCGGGTCCAGCGTCATCCGGCCAGCGGGTTGAGAACCATGGGGGTGATCTTTCCTTCGAGCATCGCGCCGAGACCCAGTACGGCGCACACGTCGGGACGTTCCGCGATGGCGACGGGCATCCCGGTGGCGTCCCGCAGCATCTGGTCCAGGCCCGGCAGCAGGGCGCTGCCTCCCACCATCATGATCCCTCGGTCCGTCAGGTCCGCGACCAGGTCCGGCGGGCAGTCCCGCAGCACCTTGCCGATCCCGTCGAGGACGGCGGTCAGCGGGGTGAAGATCGCGTCGCGGACCGCGGCGGTGTCCACCTGTACCGAGCGGGCGAGCCCGGTGGCCACGTCGCGGCCGTGGATGAGGGTGGAGGCCGGCCCGTCGGGGGTGATGCCGTTGCCGTGCAGGGCCAGCTGGAGCGGCCGGACGGCCTGGCTGGGCAGCATCAGTTCGTGCGCGTGCCGCAGGTGCTGGACGATCGCGTGGTCGATGGCCTCGCCGCCGACGGGGATCCGCTCGGCCGTGACGATCGAACCGAGGGAGAGGACCGCCACCTGCGTGGCAGCCGCCCCGCACACCATGATCATGGTCGCGGTCGGCTGCTCCACGGGCAGGCCGCAGCCGACGGCCGCCGCGATCAGGGTGTCGACGAGTTCGACGCGCCGGGCGCCGAGTCCGACCAGCGTCTCCACGGTGGCCCGCTGGGCCAGGGGGTCGGCGTCGTGCGGGGTGCAGGCCGCGGCCCGCAGCCGGGGCTTGCGGCGCAGGGCGCGCCGCAGCTTCTCGCCGAGGAGGTGACGCAGCATCCGCTGGGCCATCTCGATGTCGACGACGGTGCCGCCGGAGACGGGGCGCACGACCCGGATGTAGTCGGGTGTGCGGCCGGTCATCCGTTCGGCGAAGGTGCCCACGGCGATGAGTGCCCCGGTCCGGGTGTTCACCGCGGCGACGCTGGGTTCGTCGACGACGAGGCCGGCGCCCTTCACGTACACGCGGGTCCTGGCCGCCCCCAGGTCGACGGCGACGTGGCAGCGGCGCAACTGGTCAAGGCTGACGGTCACGGCGGATCCTCCCGAGTGCGCTGACGCAAGGAGACCGACGGCTGCCGGTCGCAATTCATATCTTCTCGGGTAAATGGGGTATGGCGCCCGTTGGAATGCTCCGGGTGGGGTGTGCCTGATGGGCCGAGAGGTGCTGCACGGGGGTGGATTTCTGTACCGACAGGCAACACGATGCGCGCACCGTCCGCGCTACTCGCGCGTAACAAGGTAAAGGGGACACGATGCTGACGCCCCGCCAGAGATTCCTGGCGCTCCTGACGCTCTGCCTGGCCCTGCTCGCGTCCTTCCCGGCCCAGGCCGCCGACCGGACCGCTCCCCGGCAGGCCCCCGCCCGAAATCCGGTGGTCCTGGTGCACGGTTACAACGCCGACCCCGGCGTCTGGGGGGCGCTGCGGGAGGATCTGCGCGCCGACGGGTACGCCGACGCGGAGCTGTACTCCTGGGGGTACGACACCCACCGGTCCGTCAACGAGGTCCTCGCCGGCAGGCTCGGCGCGTACGTCGAGCAGGTCCGTCGGGAGACCGGCGCCGCCCGTGTGGACATCGTGGCGCACTCCTTCGGATCCCTCGTCAGCCGTTGGTACGTCACCTACGGGGGCGGCGGCGCGACGGTGGACCACCTGGTCTCGCTGGCCGGCCCCAACCACGGCACCTCCATCGCCTGGGGCTGCGCCCTGTGGGACCAGGCCTGCCGGGACATGACGCCCGGTTCGTACGTCGTCAAGAACCTGGCCGCCGGCGACGAGACGCCGGGCGCGGTCGGGTACGCCACCTTCTGGTCGAACTGCGACGAGGTCGTCAACCCCGACGACAGCGTCCCGCTGACCGGGGCGACCAACACCCCCGTCGGCTGCCTGGGACACAACGACCTGCTCGGCGACGACGCCACCTCGGCGGGCGTCCGGGCCTTCCTGCGCTCCTGACCCGCGCGCCCGCACCCGGCCCGGTCAGCCGACGCCGGGCCGGACCTCCTGGAGCAGCCCGTAGGTGAAATCCGCGACGTACGGCGCCCCCGACACGGCGAACGCCAGCCGCCACCGGGTCGGGGCGGTTCCCTCCATCGGCCGAACCGGGGCGAAGGCCCCCGCCACCTCGTCCACCGTCGCGGACCAGGGCACCAGGTCCGCGACCGTCTCCAGGACGGGCGCGGGCGCGCCCGGGGCCCGTACCAGCCACTCGTTCCACACCGCCCCGTCGGGCGCGGCCAGCACCTCGAAGCGCAGGTCGGGCCAGAGCGGCACCGGCCACAGCAGGGCCTCGCACTCCAGGTCGCCGATCCTGCGTCGCGCGGTGGACTCCGCCGGACCCAGCACCGACCGGTAGCGGGCCAACGCCCCGCGCGAGCGCGGCGACCGGACCATGGCCTGCCACCGCTTGTTCGCCTCCCGCTGCTCCGCGAGCGAGGCGCCGAGGCGCAGCCGGGCCGCCTCGGCGAGGTCCGGCCGGAAGTCGGCCATTCTGCGCAACAGCACCAGTTGGAAACCGGCCGGGCCGAAGGGGCCCGGGGTGGTCGGGCCGTGGTTCAGCGTCATGGAGTCCACGATTCCACACAGAATCCTTACGTTCCCGGGACCCGGATGTGCTCCGTCGCCGCATAGCCTGCGGGCGCCATGAACTTCTGCCACGCCTGCCGGAGACACCTCAATGGCGCACTGGCGTGCGCCGGGTGCGGAACCCCGGCCGAATACCTGACCCCCGCGGCGCCGACCGCCCCCGCCGCCCCGGCCGGGTACACCGAGCCCGGGTACCCGGAGCCGGGACACGCCTCGCCGTACGCGCGACCGGAACAGGCGGGGCCCCAGTACGCGGAGCCGCAGTACGCGGAGCCGCAGTACGCGGAGCCGGGGTACGCCGAGCCCGGCCATCCGGGGTCCGGGTACGTCGCGTCCGAGTACGCGGCGCCCGGGTACGTCGCCTCCGAGTACGCGGCGCCCGGGTACGTCGACCACGCGGCACCCGGGTACGTCGAGCCCGGGTATCCCGAGCCCGACCGGGAGCGGCCCGAGGCGTCCGACGCGTACGTCGAGTCGCTCGTCACGCTGTCGGGCCCGGCCGAAGGCCGGTCCGGCGCACGGCGCCGCACCGCGAACCGCAGGAGCCGGACCGTACTCGCCGTCGGGCTCGGGCTGGCGCTGGCCACGGGCGGGTCCGTGGCGCTGGCCCGGATGGTGACCGACGAGGAGCGCACGGACCGGGCGACCGAGGTCGTGCTGACCGACGACGCGGGGCCGCAGCAGCCGGTCCCCGCGCCCGCCCTCCCGAGTACGGCCGCACCCTCGGCGCCGTCGAAGGGCGGTGGGAGTGCGAAGGCCTCCGTGATCGCCACGCGGACGACCGGGCCCACCGGGGCGCCGAGCGGTTCCGCGGAGCCGGGGCCCGAGGGGAGCGCCTCCACGCCGGAAGAGGAGTCGTCGTCGCCGTCGTCCTCCCGGACCGCCGGCCCGGGACCGGGTCCGTCCGCGAAGCCCTCGACCTCGGGCCGGCCGTCGCCGAGCGCTTCGTCCGGGACCGCGAAGCCGAAGCCCACGGCGACCCCGACGGCCACCCCCACACCGACGCCGACCAAGAGCGAGTGCTGGATCTGGTTCCTCTGCTGAGGGGCGGGGCGATCAGCCCAGCATCCGCCTGAGCAGGTCCCTCAGCGCCGTCCGCTCGGCCGTGGACAGGCCGGCCAGCGGTTCGCGCGCGAAGTCCAGCGACTCGCGCAGTCGGTCCGCGGTCTGGAGCCCCTCCTCGGTGGCGGCGGCCAGCTTCACGCGGCGGTCGGCCGGGTCCGGGCGCCGTTCGACCAGGCCGCGGCTCTCCAGCCGGTCCACGATGCCGGTGACGTTCGACGGCTCGCACTTCAGCTTCTGCGCGATCTTGCGCATGGCCGTCGGTTCCAGGGAGAGCAGGTTCAGCACCCTGGCCTGGGCTCCGGTGAGCTGGTGACTGGCTGCCGCGTGCTCGTACTCCTGGTGGTAGCGGGCCACGACGTCGCCGATGAGCTCGACGACCTCAAGGGTCAGTGGGTCTGCGCGACGACTGGGCATGGATCCAGCGTACCCATTTACTTGACAACATGAAATATCCAGGAGCATGGTTGTTTCACGTTGTGAAGCATTTTCTTCCGCCCTTCACCCCCCAGCGTCAGGAGCGCACCATGTCCCAGATCCCCGCCGTGAGCCGTGAGTGGCACCTCGTCCGCCGCCCGCAGGGCTGGCCCGTCGCCGAGGACTTCGCCCTGCGCGAGGTCCCCGTGAACGCGGAGCCCGCGCCCGGCCGGATCCTGGTGCGCAACCTCCACATGTCCGTCGACCCGTACATGCGCGGCCGGATGAACGACGTGAAGTCCTACGTACCGCCCTTCCAGCTCGACAAGCCGATGGACGGCGGCGCGGTCGGCGAGGTCGTCGCCTCCGCCGACGAGCGCTTCGCGGTCGGCGACCACGTCCTGCACGGCCTGGGCTGGCGCGAGTACGCCGAGCTGGACGCCAAGCACGCCACCAAGGTCGACGGCTCGCTCGCCCCGCTCTCCACCTACCTCGGCGTGCTCGGCATGCCGGGCCTGACCGCCTACGCGGGCCTCTTCGAGGTCGCCTCCTTCAAGGAGGGCGACGCCGTGTTCGTCTCCGGCGCGGCCGGCGCGGTCGGCAGCCTGGTGGGCCAGTTCGCCAAGATCAAGGGCGCGTCCCGGGTGATCGGCTCGGCCGGCTCGGACGAGAAGGTGACCCTGCTCACGGAGAAGTACGGCTTCGACGCCGCCTTCAACTACAAGAACGGCCCCGTCGGCGAGCAGCTGAAGGAAGCCGCCCCCGAGGGCATCGACGTCTACTTCGACAACGTCGGCGGCGACCACCTGGAAGCCGCGATCTCCTCCCTCAAGGTGCACGGCCGCGCCACCCTCTGCGGGGCCATCGCCCAGTACAACGACACCGAGCCCGCCCCCGGCCCGCGCAACCTCGTGCAGGTCATCGGCAAGCGCCTGCGCCTGCAGGGCGTGCTGGTCGGCGACCACGCCGACATCCAGCAGCAGTTCGTCCAGGACGTCGCCGGCTGGCTGCGCTCCGGCGAGCTGCGCTACGACGAGACCGTCCACGAGGGCGTGGAGAACGCGACCGAGGCCTTCCTCGGGATGCTGCGCGGCGAGAACACCGGAAAGATGATCGTTTCTTTCACCGGTTAGGCTCACTGCACACCGTCGTGATCGTGGGCGCGAGTCACGGCGATTACCAGGAGGATCTTCTTACATGTCCATCCAGCAGTCCGATGTCGCGTACACCGCTGTCGCCACCGCCGAGAACGGCCGTGACGGCCGCGTCGCCACCAACGACGGCAAGCTCGACGTCGTGGTGAACCCGCCGAAGGAACTCGGTGGCAGCGGCGCCGGCACCAACCCGGAGCAGCTGTTCGCCGCCGGCTACAGCGCCTGCTTCCAGGGCGCCCTGGGTGTCGTCGCCAAGAACGAGAACGCCGACATCTCCGGCTCGACCGTCACCGCAGAGGTCGGCATCGGCAAGAACGACGACGGCTTCGGCCTGATCGTCAAGATCTCGGCGTCGATCCCGAACGTGGACGCCGCCACCGCCAAGGACCTCATCGAGAAGGCCCACCAGGTCTGCCCGTACTCCAAGGCGACCCGCGGCAACATCACGGTCGAGCTGGCCGTCTGATCCCGCACCCCGCTCATCGCGAAGGCCGCGCCCCTCGGGGGGCGCGGCCTTCGCCGTAAACTGCGCGCATGAGTGCTTTCGCGGGGGGATTCCGGTACTTGCTCGCCGGACAGCGGTGGGTCTTCGGCCACGGACGGTGGTTCGGCGTCGGCCTGCTGCCGGGACTGGTCGCGCTCGTGCTGTACGCGGGCGCCCTCATCGGACTGGGATACGGCGCCGACGACCTCGTCGGTTGGCTGACGCCCTTCGCCGACGACTGGGGCTCGCCCTGGCTCAGCCTGTTCCGCGGCTTCCTGACCGCGCTGGTCTTCAGTCTCGGACTCTTCCTCGCGGTGATCACCTTCACCGCCGTGACCCTGCTGGTCGGCCAGCCCTTCTACGAGTCCCTGTCCGAGCAGGTCGACCGGACCGAGGGCGGCGAGGTCCCCGAGTCCGGCCGGAGCCTGTGGATGGACCTGTGGATCTCCGCCCGCGACAGCGTCCGCCTGCTGGGCCGGGTGGTGCTGTACGGGATCCTGCTGTTCGCCCTCGGGTTCATCCCGGTGCTCGGGCAGACCGTGGTCCCGGCGATCGGGTTCTGCGTCTCCGGCTACTTCCTCACCCAGGAGCTGACCTCGGTCGCCCTCCAGCGCCGCCGCGTCGACCTCGACGAGCAACTGGTCCTGCTGCGGGCCCGGCGCGCGATGGCGCTCGGCTTCGGCGTCCCGCTGGTGCTGGCGTTCCTCGTCCCGCTGGTCGCCGTGTTCCTGATGCCGGGCGCCGTGGCCGGGGCGACCCTGATGGCCCGCGACCTCGTGGGCGCGGACACCGACCCCGAGGGCCCCGACGGGGGAGCCGACCCCGACGAACCCGTCCCGGGCCCCCCGGCGCCGCAGGCCACCGGCTTCGGCCCGCCGCCGCCCGCCTACTCCTAGAGAGCCCCTTCCGCCCGGGCCCCGCGTCAGGGCCGGCGGCGCAGCAGGGTGATCGCCCCGCTCGTGTCCTCGCGCGCGTGCGCCGCCGGGTCGGCCTCCAACCGCTCCCGCATCAGGTCCAGGTACGGGGTGATCAGCCCGGCGTCGACGCCCTGCTCCGCGGCCGTGCGCAGCAGGGTCCCGCTCGCGGCGACCTGCATGGACAGGTTCGACACCACCCCGGTCGTGAAGTCCCCCGAGGTCAACCGGTCGGCGGCGTTGCCCACGAAGAAGCCCATCGCGCCCAGCCACTCCGACAGCAGCGGCGCCAGGTCCTCGGGGGCGATGTCCTCGCCTTCGATCAGGGCGTAGGCGTGCGAGATCCCCGCGAACAACCCGTACATCGCGCTGAGCAGCGCCACGTCGTGCAGGGCCGCGTGCCCCGGGTCCTCGCCGACGAAGCGGGCCCCGCCCGGTACCTCCAGCGTCGCCCGATGGCGGTCGAAGAGGGGCCGGGAGCCGCTGTAGAAGACGTAACCGCCGGCCTCCGGGACGCCGATCATCGACGGGGTGGCCATGATGCCGCCGTCGACGAACCGGGCCCCGCGCCCCTCGGCCCGGGCGGCGCGGGAGCGACCCTGGGCGGGGGTCCCGGTGGTGAGGTCGACCAGGTCCCGGCCCGTGAGGTCGACCCCGTCGAGGGCCGAGCCGACGGAGGCGTCGTCCAACAGACACAGGACGACCAGTTCGTTCGCGGCGACCGCCTCGGCGGGGGTCGCGGCGACGCGAGCACCTTCGGCGGCCAGGGCCTCAGCCTTGGCGGCGGTGCGGTTCCAGACGGTCAGGGGATGCCCGGCGGCCAGCCAGGTACGGGCGAGGGCGGTTCCCATGTCGCCGAGTCCGAGGAGGGTGAGCGGTGTCTTCACGAGGTTGTCGGTCATGACGTTCAGCCTGGTCGCAGGCCGTGAGACGCTCAAGTACGCACTTCGGAGTGGGTGGTTACCCCGAGGTGAGCGAACAGGTGGGAGGGGTGCGCGATGGCGTTGACACGAAGGCCCGGGGCGGATCACTGCGGGATCGCCGCGGCGATGTCCGTGATCGACGGCAAGTGGAAGGTCTCCCTGCTGTGGGAGTTGGAGCAGCGCCCGCGCCGTTTCGGTGAACTGCGCCGGCTGGTCCCGGGGGTCTCGGAGAAGGTGCTCTCCGCGCAACTGCGGGAGTTGGAGACGGACGGGATCGTGCACCGCGAGGTCTACGAGGAGGTGCCGCCCCGGGTGGAGTACTCGCTGACCCCGCTCGGCAGGGAACTGAACGCGGCCCTGGCCCCGCTGGGCGCATGGGGCGGCAGACACCTGCTCCCCGCCCCCGCGCCGGCGTGACCGGCCGGTCAGCCCACCGCGGCGTACGAGTCGACCGAGCGCTTGGTGTAGGCGCCGGGCGTCTGCCCGAAGTGGCGGCGGAAGGCCAGGATGTAGCCGTTGGTGCTGACGAATCCGACCCGGGCGGCGACCACGCCCACCAGGTGGCCCTGCCCCAGCAGTTCCAGCGAGTGGTTCAGCCGCAGCCGGGTCCGCCACTCCGAGAAGGCCAGGCCCGTCTCCGTGCGGAAGGCCCGCCGCAGGCTGGTCGAGCTGGTGTACAGGTCCTCGGCCCACTCGGTCGCGGTGCGCGGGTCGGCGGGGGTGCGGGCCAGCTCCCGGGCGACGGTCGAGGCGGCCCGGCTGGTCGGCTGGGGCAGCGGGAGACAGTCGCGGTGGGCCGCGCAGAGGGCCGCGAAGACCGCCGGGTCGTCCTCGGACACCTCGGAACTGCGCATCCGGGCCAGTAGCAACCGGCGCTGCTCGGCGGTCGCGTTGACGGTGGTCGCCTCGGTGTACGGCAACGCGTGCAGGCCGGCGTCGAAGTCCTCGACCGCGATGAGGGAGTCGCTGTCGAAGCGGGCACTGTGCCACACCCCGGCCGGTATCCACAGGGCCACGGACGGGGTCAGCTCGTGCTCCCGCTCGCGCGCGGTCACGACGATCCGCCCGATCGGCACGTACAGGAACTGGTGGAACGCGTGGACGTGGGGCGGGTGTCCGCCCGCCGCGATGAAGTCCTCGTCCACCGTCAGCTCCTCCAACCGGTCCGCCGCCACTGTGCCGTGGCCCCCCATTGTGGGCGGTGCGCCACGACACCGACCCCCCGAAAGAAGGTAAGGGTAACCTAACTAGCGGGTGGGTGGGGCGGCCTCCTCCAGTGCGTCCACACTGCCCGACATGACGGTCCGCACGTGCCGGGTGAGGTGCTCGACCGGCCAGTCCCACCAGGCGACGGCGAGGAGCCGGGCGATGTCCGCCGGCTCGTACCGGGTGCGGATCAAGCGGGCCGGATTGCCGCCGACGATGCCGTAGTCCGGGACGTCGTCCACCACGACGGCGCCGGACGCGATCACCGCTCCGTGGCCGATCCGCACCCCCGGCATCACCATGGCGCCGTGCCCGAACCAGACGTCGTTGCCCACCACGGTGTCCCCGCGCCCCGGCAGGTCGGTGAGCAGGTCGAAGTGGTCGGCCCAGTCGCCTCCCATGATCGGGAACGGGAACGTCGAGGGCCCGTCCATCCGGTGGTTGGCGCCGTTCATGATGAAGCGCACACCGGTGCCCAGCGCACAGAACCTTCCGATGACGAGCCGCTCCGGCCCGTAGTGGTAGAGCACGTTGCGCGTCTCGAAAGCCGTCGCGTCGTCCGGGTCGTCGTAGTACGAGTAGTCGCCCACCTCGATCAGCGGGGACGTCACCAGCGGCCGGAGCAGCACCACCCGCGGCTGCCCCGCCACGGGATGCGGCACCGACGGGTCGGGCGGGACGGGGCTCATGCCGGCACCTCCGCCGTCACCACGCCCTGCGTGTGGTCGTCGGCCTCGACCACCGTCGAACCGTCCGGGGCCCAGACGGCCGCCCCGCCGCAGCCGGTCCAGGGGCCGGCGGGTCCGACGTGGTTGGCGAGGACCACGTACAGGCCGTGCTCCTTGGCGATCCCGGGATACACGGTGGTCCGCTCCGCGACCCCGGCGCCCGTTCCGTAGAGGGAGCTCGCCAGATGGACCGCGCATCCGTCGGCCGCGCCCCGGCCGGGCAGATCGGGGAAGTGGTTGTCGAAGCAGATGCCCAGGCAGAAGCGGATCCCGCCGAGTTCGAAGCGGCCGTCGACGGCGCCCGGCGCGAAGGCGTCCCCCTCGTGCTCGAAGAGGTGCTGCTTGGCGTACGTCGTCACGTGCGCGCCCTCCGCGTCGTGGACCAGGGTCGCGATGGCCGGCAGCGGGCCGTCGGTGCGCAGCGCGGCGTTGACCGCGGTGGCGATCCCGGCGGAGCGCAAGGGGTCCAGTCGCGGATCGTCGGGGCCCGTCAACCACAGCCCGGGGTCGGCGGTCAGGGCTTCGATCTCGTAGCCGGTCAGGGCCAGTTCGGGCAGGACGACGAGTTCGGCGCCCTGGTCGCGGGCCGCGACCGCGAGGGCGGCGGCCCGCGCGGAGTTGGCGTCGACATCGGCCGGGACGCAGGTCATCTGGGCTGCGGCTATCCTCATGCGCCCAGCATGCCGGCCCGGTCCTCGCCCCGTCCGGCAGGGCCGTGCGGGGCGCTACGGAGACTCGGGTGCGCCCCGGAGCAGTGTCAGGAACGAGCGGAACGCGCCCGGCATGTCCACCGACTCGGGGGAGAGCAGCCACTGGTACTGGAGCCCGTCCATCACCGCCGTGAGCAGGGGCGCCGCCTGCTCGGGGGTGAGGCCCGAGGGCAGCCGGTCCCCGAACTCGGCCCGCAGCACCGCTGCCATCTCGCCCCGGACCTGCGCGTACCGCTCGGTGAAGAACTCCCGGGCGGGGTGCCCGACGGTGACGCTCTCGCCCAGCAGCGCCGAGAAGGTCTGCACGATGCCCGGGCGCATCGCGTTGTAGTCCACCAGCGAGGCCAGCAGGTCCAGCCGCCAGGTGTCCGCGGAGGCGCGGGAGCCGCCGCCGGTGTCCCAGCGGTCGCGCTCCTCCAGCACCGCGACCAGCAGCGCCTCCTTGGTCGGGAAGTAGTGCAGCAGGCCCTGTTGGGTCAGGCCCACCCGTTCCGCGACGGCGCCCAGGGACGCTCCCCGGTAGCCGCGTTCGGCGATCACCTCGACCGCCGCGCGAACGATGTCGCCGCGTCGTTCCTCGCTCCTCGCCCTGACCATCGCCGGCACTCCCTCCGCGTCACACCCCTGCCCGCAGGACCGTACGCGATCCGCGCCCGACAAGCCGAGATCACAAGAACATAACGAACCTTACCGTTCACCAGGTGGCAGGTCCACGATGGGGCCACCGCACCACGCCGCACGCCGCACCCGCACCGCACCACGCCGCACACCGCATCCGATGAGGAGGCTCGGCCGTGACCGATGCCGAACAGGTCCGCCACGACACCGCGGAAGCCGCACTCGACAAGCTCGACCTCGACACCAAGACCCGGCTCCTGGCCGGCCAGGACATGTGGTCGCTGCCCGCCCTCCCGGAGATCGGCCTGGGCTCCCTGGTCATGTCCGACGGCCCCATCGGGGTGCGCGGCGTGCGCTGGACCGCCGACGACCCCTCCATCGCCCTGCCGTCCCCGACGGCGCTCGCCGCCGCCTGGGACCCCGCCCTCGCCCGCCGCGCCGGCCGCCTCCTGGCCCAGGAGGCCCGCCGCAAGGGCGTCCACGTCCTGCTCGCCCCCACCGTCAACCTGCACCGTTCCCCGCTCGGCGGCCGGCACTTCGAGTGCTACTCCGAGGACCCGTACCTCACCGGCGCCATCGGCACCGGCTACGTCAACGGAGTCCAGGACGGCGGCGTCGGCACCACCGTCAAGCACTTCGTCGGCAACGACGCCGAGACCGAGCGCTTCACCGTCGACTGCGTCATCGCGCCCCGCCCGCTGCGCGAGCTGTACCTGGCGCCCTTCGAGGCCATCGTCACCAACGCCCGCCCCTGGGGCATCATGACCGCCTACAACCGGGTCAACGGCACGTCGATGACCGAGAACGCGTACCTGGTCAACGAGGTCCTGCGCGCCGAGTGGGGCTTCGACGGCGTCAACGTCTCCGACTGGATGGCCGCCCGCTCCACCACCGGCGACATCCTCGGCGGCCTCGACGTGGCCATGCCCGGCCCGCAGACCGTCTACGGACCCGCCCTCGCCGAGGCCGTCCGCGCCGGCGAGGTCCCCGAGTCAGCCGTCGACGACGCCGTGCGCAACGTCCTGCGGCTCGCCGCCCGCGTCGGCCTCCTTGAAGGCGCCCCCGCCGTCGTCACCGACCACCCGGCCGCGATCGACGGGCAGGCCCTGGCCCGCGAGATCGCCGTCCGCGGCACCGTCCTCGTACGCAACGAGCCCGTCTCCGGCGAGCGGCGCGCGCTGCCCCTCGACACCCGCCCCGGCCGCACGGTGGCCCTCCTCGGCGCCGCCGCCCGCGACGCCCGCGTCCTCGGCGGGGGCTCCGCCACCGTCTTCCCCGAGCGGATCGTCTCCCCGCTCGACGGCCTCACCGCCGCCCTCCCCGACGGGGCGCTCACCTTCCGCGTCGGCGCCGACCCCAGCGAGGAACCCGTCCCCGCCGACAAGGGCTTCGCGCTGCGCGCCGTCTGCCGCGACGCCTCCGGAGCCGTCCTGGGAGAGGGCGGTCTGCCCACCGGTCAGGTCCAGTGGATCGGCGACGACCTGCCCGAGGGCGCCACGTACGAGACGATGGCGAGCATCGAGGTCACCGGCACGTTCCTGCCGCGCGAGAGCGGCGAGCACGCTTTCGGCACCCGCGGCCTCGGCGCCTTCGCCCTGGTCGTCGACGGTCACACCCTCTGGGAGGGCGTCCAGGAGATGGGTGACGAGGCAGACCCCTTCGAGGCCTTCTTCGGGGCGCCCAGCGAGCGCGCCCGGATCGCGTTGACCGAGGGCGAACCCGTCGAGGTCTCGCTGACCTTCCAGGTCCCCGACGTCACCGGGCTGCCCCTCAAGGCGATCATGTTCTCCCTGCTCCACCTCGGCCCCCGGCGCGACCCGGACGCGCTCATCGCCGAGGCCGTGGCCGCGGCGCGGGCCGCCGACACCGCCGTGGTGGTCGTCGCCACCACCGAACGCGTGGAGTCCGAGGGCTTCGACCGCACGGACCTGACCCTGCCCGGCCGGCAGAACGACCTGGTCGCGGCCGTCGCCGCCGCCAACCCGAACACCGTGGTCGTGGTCAACGCCGGTTCCCCCGTGGAACTGCCCTGGCGCGCGGACGTGGCCGCCGTGCTCCTGACCTGGTTCCCCGGGCAGGAGGGCGGCGCCGCCTTGGCCGACGTGCTCCTCGGGGACGCGGAGCCCGGCGGACGACTGCCCACCACCTGGCCCGCCGCGCTCGCCGACGCGCCCGTCACCGAGGTCACGCCGACCGACGGCAGACTGGAGTACCGCGAGGGGCTCCTCGTCGGCTACCAGGCGTACGAGGACCGGGGCGTGGTCCCCGCCTACCCGTTCGGCCACGGCCTCGGCTACACGGACTGGAGCTACGACTCCCTGGAGGTCACCGGCACCACCGCCCGCGTCCGCCTCACCAACACCGGCGTCCGGACCGGCCGCGAGGTCGTCCAGGTCTACCTCGCCCCGATCGCCGACACGGTCGAGCGCCCCGCGAGCCGGCTGGCGGCCTTCGCCTCCGTCGAGGCGGGCCCCGGCGAGAGCGTCGAGACGGAGATCGAGCTGCCCGCCCGGGCCTTCGAGATCTGGGACGAGGACACGCGCGGCCGGCGGCGGATCGACGGCCGGTACGAGGTCCGCGCGAGCCACGCGCACGGCGACACCCGCCTCAGGGCCACCCTCGACGTCCACTGACCTGCCGCATGGCCGGAAACCACCCATGAAACGGACCGGGGACGGGTCCTGACCCCCGCCCCCGGTCCGTACCAACCGTCAACGCGGCGGCTTCGCCGCCGTCACCTGTCGGTGCGCGAGTTCCGCCAGCCGGGCCTGTCCGTCCTTCCCCGGATGGAAGAAGTCCCAGCGGCTCAACTGCTCGGCCGAGAAGGGGTACTGGAACACCGCACCCCCGTCGTAACGGCAGAGCGGGTCCTTCGCGCAGACCTCGCGCAGTACCTCGTTGTACTCGACCACCCGCGCCCGCACCTCCTCCCGTCGCGAGGTCGCGCCCGTCGCCAGGGAGAGCGGATCGGCCAGCATCGACTGGCAGATCCCCAGCTTCCAGATCTGGCGCACCATCGGCAGGTCCTTGCCCTGTTCCCACAGCCGCTGGAGGTCCGGCACCGAGGAGACGTACACCTGCGAGGTCGGGGACGCCGCCCGCAGGCCGGCCAGCGCCTTCTCGAAACCGGCCCGGAAGTCGGCCACCGAGGTCATCGACGAAGCCAGCGGCCGGCAGGCGTCGTTGGAGCCCACCATGACCGTGACCAGGTCGGGCTTGTGCGCGGCGGCCGAAGCCAGCTGCCCCGGCAGGTCCGCCATGCGCGAGCCGGTCACCGCGTGGTTCCAACTGCGCGCGGGCGCCTGGGCGGCCCCGATGAGGCGGGTGGCGAGGGAGTCGACCGCGGGGTCGTCGCCGGTCGCCCAGGAGACCTCCGGGCAGTCCGCCAACACCGAACAGGCGTCGAAGCCGCGCGTGATGGAGTCGCCGACGGCGGCGATCGAGGTCGGCGCGGTGTTCCAACGGGGACCCGCCTGCGCCCCCCGCTCGCCCTCGGACGCCGGCTCGCCACCGTCACACCCCGTGACCACCCCGGCCAGCACGGCGACCGCCGCGAGCGCGCCCGTCAGCCTCCTGCGCGCGCGACGGCGTGGAGCGGTGGTGCCCATCGGGTGGTCCCTCCCTCGTCGCCCCGTCCTTCCGGGGCGTCCTGCTGAGTGAATGCTCTGCGTTCACGGGGTTTGGAGCGACCGTACGTCACACCGGGACCCCCCGCGCACGGTAGCTTTTTCCCGTGGCGTTTCGGCCGCACGTCCCACGACGCAATGTCAGATCATTTCCGGTAAATTACATCACGTCACATACTGTCCGTTTTCTGGAGTTTATTCCCGACCTCGTCCCACACTGGAGGTCCCGGTGACGACACGTGGAGTTCTGTACGTGCATTCCGCGCCGCGTGCGCTCTGCCCGCACGTGGAATGGGCTGTTGCGGGCGTACTCGGGGTGCGGGTGAACCTCGACTGGATCAGACAGCCCGCCTCCCCCGGCACCTGGAGAGCCGAATTCTCCTGGCAGGCCGAAGCGGGCACCGCGTCGAAACTCGCATCCGCCCTGCGCGGCTGGCACCTGTTGCGCTTCGAGGTGACGGCCGAACCCTGCTCGACCTCCGAGGGCGAGCGATACAGCTCCACCCCGGAACTCGGCATCTTCCACGCCGTCACCGGAATGCACGGAGACATCCTCGTCCCCGAGGACCGACTGCGCGCCGCCCTCGTCCGATCCGCGCACGGCGAGACCGACCTGGAAGCCGAGATCGCCAAACTGCTCGGCAAGCCCTGGGACGACGAGTTGGAGCCGTTCCGCCACGCCGGCGAAGGCGCCCCCGTGCGCTGGCTCCACCAGGTGGTCTGACCCCGCGACACACGGACGACACGCGAGAGGGGCCCCACCCGGCAACCGCCGGGTGGGGCCCCTCTCACTCGGTGCGCGCGACTCAGACGGAGCGGAACGCCAGCGAGACGTTGTGCCCGCCGAAACCGAAGGAGTTGTTGATCGCGGAGATCGGACCGTCGACGGGCAGCTTGCGCGGCTCGCCGCGAACGATGTCCGCGTCGATGTCGTCGTCCAGGTCGTCGATGTTGATCGTCGGCGGGGCGATCCGGTTGTACAGCGCCAGCACGGTCGCCACCGTCTCGATGCCGCCGGCACCACCCAGCAGGTGACCGGTCATCGACTTGGTCGCGGAGATCGCGATGTGGTCGAGGTCGTCGCCCAGCACCTTGCGCAGCGCCTTCAGCTCGGCCGTGTCCCCCTGCGGGGTGGACGTGGCGTGCGCGTTCAGGTGCACCAGCTCGGCCGGGTCCAGACCCGTGTTGTCGAGCAGGTTCCGCAGCGCGGCGGCGACGCCGCGGCCCGTGGGCTCCGGCTGCGCGATGTGGTGGCTGTCCGCGGACAGACCCTGACCCAGGACCTCGCAGTACACCCGCGCACCGCGCGCGGCGGCGTGCTCGGCGGACTCCAGGATGACCACGCCGGCGCCCTCGCCGAGGACGAAGCCGTCACGGGCCTTGTCGTACGGGCGCGAGGCCTGCTCGGGGTGATCGTTGTTCTTGGACATCGCCATCATGTTGGCGAACGCGGCGATCGGCAGCGGGTGGATCGCAGCCTCGGTACCGCCGGCGACGACCACGTCGGCACGGCCGGTACGGATCATCTCCACGGCGTAGCCGATGGCCTCGGCACCCGAGGCGCACGCGCTGACCGGGGTGTGAACGCCCGCGCGGGCGTTGACCTCCAGGCCGACGTTGGCCGAGGGGCCGTTCGGCATGAGCATGGGGACGGTGTGCGGGGAGACCCGGCGCACACCCTTCTCCTTCAGTACGTCGTACTGGTCGAGCAGGGTCGTCACGCCACCGATTCCGGAGGCGATCACGGTACCCAGACGCTCGGGCGCGATGGACTCGTCCTCGCCGGCCGGGGCGGTGTACCCCGCGTCGGCCCAGGCCTCGCGGGCCGCGATGACGGCGAACTGCGCCGAGCGGTCCAACTTGCGGGCCAGCGGACGGGGCAGTACCTCGCTCGGGTCCACGGCGGCCTGCGCGGCGATACGGACCGGCAGTTCGGCGAAACGCTCGCCCTCCAGGGGCGATACGCCGGAACGGCCGGCAAGCAGACCTTCCCAGGTCGAAGCGCTG
Source organism: Streptomyces sp. WM4235 (assembly GCF_001279725.1). Lineage (GTDB taxonomy): Bacteria > Actinomycetota > Actinomycetes > Streptomycetales > Streptomycetaceae > Streptomyces. The sequence continues at coordinate 53,883 of NZ_LGDE01000113.1, forward strand.
TCGCCACCCAGCGGAGTGGTTGCGCCGATACCGGTGACGACCACGGTGCGATTGGTCGGGCTCACAGGAATTCTTTCTCCACGTCTCAGGGGGTGCTGAATTGTCACGGCGCCACCGCCAGGTGGCGACAAACGCTCGTCAGGCTCAGGCCTGGTTCTTCAGGATGTAGTCGGCGGCGTCGCCGACCGTCTTGAGGTTCTTGACGTCCTCGTCCGGGATCTTGACCTCGAAGCGCTCTTCGGCGGCGACGACGACCTCGACCATGGACAGCGAGTCGACGTCCAGGTCGTCGGTGAAGGACTTGTCGAGCTGGACGTCCTCCTGCGGGATGCCGGCGATCTCGTTGACGATCTCCGCGAGACCTTCGAGGATCTCTTCCTGCGTGGCGGCCATGTGGCGCTCCTTCTTTAGCTGACTGGATGTTCAGGGAGGGAAAGGGATCCCGACCCTAGGGGAGGGTAACGACCGTCGCGGCGTAGACGAGTCCCGCCCCGAAGCCGATGACGAGCGCGGTGTCGCCGCTCTTCGCCGCACCGGTCGCCAGGAGCCGCTCCATAGCGAGCGGAATCGAGGCGGCCGAGGTGTTGCCGGTGGTCTCGACGTCACGGGCGACCGTGACGTGCTCCGGCAGCTTCAGAGTCTTCACCATCGAGTCGATGATCCGCATGTTTGCCTGGTGCGGAATGAAGACGTCCAGGTCGTCCGCGGTGATCCCGGCCGCGTCGAGCGCCTGCTGGGCCACCTTGGCCATCTCGAAGACGGCCCAGCGGAAGACCGCCTGACCCTCCTGGGTGATGGCCGGGAACTTCTCCCCGCCGCCCTTGCCGAGGTACTCGTCCCACGGCACGGTCTGCTTGATCGTCTCGGACTTGTCGCCCTCCGAACCCCACACCGTGGGGCCGATGGCCGGCTCGTCCGAAGGGCCGACGACCACGGCGCCGGCGCCGTCGCCGAACAGGAAGGCCGTCGCGCGGTCCTCCAGGTCGGTGAGGTCCGACAGCCGCTCGACACCGATGACGAGGACGTACTGCGCCGACCCCTCCACCACCAGGCCCTTGGCCAGGGTCAGGCCGTAGCCGAACCCGGCACAACCCGCGGAGATGTCGAAAGCGGCGGGCTTGACCGCCCCGATCCGGTGCGCGATCTCGGTCGCGACGGCCGGGGTCTGCTTGAAGTGCGACACCGTGGAGACGATCACGGCGCCGATCTGCTCGGGGGCGACCCCGGCGTCGGCCAGCGCCTTGCCCGAGGCCTCCACCGACATCGCGGCGACCGTCTCCTCGGGCGAGGCCCAGTGCCGGGTCGCGATGCCGGAACGCGAACGGATCCACTCGTCGGACGAGTCGATCGTCTCCAGGATGACCTCGTTGGGCACCACACGGACCGGGCGGTAGCCGCCCACCCCGAGGATGCGGGCGTACGGGGAGCCCTTGGCCGGCTTGATCTTCGACATGCTGTGTGGGCTCCTTCTCTCAGACCGCGTGCTCGGCGAGGAGCGCGGCGGCCTTGTCGAGATCGTCCGGCGTCTTCAGGGCGACGGCCGGTACGCCCTTGAGCGCACGCTTGGCCAGACCCTGAAGGGTGCCGCCCGGGCAGAGCTCGACGATCCCGGTGACGCCCAGTTCGGCGAACGTCTCCATGCACAGGTCCCAACGGACCGGGTTGGCCACCTGGCCGACCAGCCGGGCGACGACATCGGCGCCCGTGGTCACGACCCGACCGTCCTTGTTCGACACGTACTTCAGCGCCGGGTCCGCCGGGTCGAGGGCCTCGACGGCCTTCTCCAGCGTGGCGACCGCGGGCGCCATGTGGTGGGTGTGGAACGCGCCCGCGACCTTGAGGGCGACGACCTTCATGGAGCCTTCGGGCTTGTCGGCCACGAGGGCGGCGATCTGCTCCGCGGTGCCGGCGGCCACGATCTGGCCCGCACCGTTGATGTTCGCCGGGGTCAGCCCCAGCTTCTCCAGGTGCGCGACGACCACGTCACGGTCACCGCCCAGCACCGCGGCCATGCCGGTCTCGGTGACGGCGGCGGCCTCGGCCATGCCGAGCCCCCGGGTGCGTACGAACGACAGCGCGTCGTCCTCGCTCAGCACACCGGCGTACGCGGCCGCGGTGATCTCACCGACGCTGTGACCGGCGACCGCGCCGAAGGCGGTCGTGGTGCCGAGCGCGGAGGCGGACAGCAGACCCGCGGCGACCAGCAGCGGCTGGGCCACCGCCGTGTCGCGGATCTCGTCCGCGTCGGCCTTCGTGCCGTAGTGGGCAAGGTCGAGCCCGATGGCGTCGGACCACCCCGCGACGCGCTCGGCGGCGCCGGGGAGTTCGAGCCAGGGAGTCAGGAAGCCGGGCGTCTGAGCGCCTTGGCCTGGAGCGACGAGTACGAGCACCCTCACACTCTCTCTTGTATGTGGCCCGCGCCGCCCGTGGGGACAGGGACGAAGAACCGACGGGGTAATTGTTGATGTCCGACAAAAGTCTAGGACTGGGGATCGCCGTCGGCCAGGCGCCCCAGGATCAGGGCGATCCGCAACGTGAACGCCGAACGGACATCGGAGGGTGACCAGCCGGTGACGTCGGTCACACGTCGGAGCCGGTAGCGCACCGTGTTCGGGTGGACGAACAGCATCCGCGCGGCCCCTTCCAGACTGCTCGCCTGCTCCAGGTAGACGCTCAGCGTCTCCAGGAGTGCCGACCCCGCCTCCTCCAGTGGTCTGTAGATCTCCTCCACCAACTGCTCCCTCGCCGAGGGATCGGAGGCGATGGCGCGCTCGGGCAGGAGATCATCCGCCAGAACGGGGCGCGGCGCGTCCTGCCACGCCGTACAGGCCTTCAGTCCGGCCGCGGCGGCCTGCGCCGACTTCGTCGCGTTCAGCAGGTCCGGGACCACCGGACCCGCCACCACGGGACCCGCCGCGAACGGTCCGATCAGGGACTTCGCCACCTGCATCGGGTTGTCGCTGCCGCCCGCGATGACCACCAGCCGGTCGCCCAGCACACCCGTGAGGACCTGGAGCTTGTGGTGCCGGGCCGCGCGCCGGATCGCCTCGACCGTCAGTTCGCTGTCCCCGTCCGGGGCGGTGCCCAGGATGACGCACACGTGCTCCGGCGAGTTCCAGCCCAGCGCCGCGGCCCGGGACAGGGCGCCCTCGTCGGCCTCGCCCGACAGCACCGCGTTGACGACCAGGGACTCCAGCCGGGCGTCCCACGCCCCGCGCGCCTCGGCCGCCTGGGCGTACACCTGGGCCGTCGCGAAGGCGATCTCCCGGGCGTACACCAGCAGCGCCTCCCGCAGGATCGACTCGTCGCCGGGGGCCGCGACCTCGTCGATCGCGGTCTCCATCACCTCGATCGTCGTGCGGACCATCTCCACGGTCTGCCGCAGCGTGATCGCCCGGGTCAGTTCGCGCGGAGCCGTCCCGAACACGTCGGTCGAGATCGCCTGCGGGGTCTCCGGGTGCCGGAACCACTCCGTGAACGCGGCGATGCCCGCCTGGGCGACCAGGCCGATCCAGGACCGGTTCTCCGGCGGCATCGCCCGGTACCACGGCAGGGTCTCGTCCATGCGCGCGATGGCGTTGGCGGCGAGCCGACCGGAGGATTTCTCCAGCCTGCGCAGCGTCGCGGTGTGCGGATGGGCGGGGTGCGCGGCATGCGCCGGGTGCGCGGGGCTGGTCTCGGGAGAAGGCTCACGTTCGGGTTGGGGCACGGGACAAGACTGCCCTATCGGCGCCCCGGCGCGGACTCCGGTCTCGCGGCGCAGGGCCCGCGCCCCGAGTCGCGCCGCGGCCGGCGGGGTCTACGGTGGCCTTCATGATTGATGTACGCCGCGCCGCCGACCGGTACGAGGGCGGGGACCCGGCCGCCGGGATCACGACCCGGCACGCCTTCTCCTTCGGGTCCTTCTACGACCCGGACAACATCCGTTTCGGCCCGGTGCTGGCCTGCAACGAGGAGACCCTGCGGCCCGGCTCCGGCTTCGAGGAGCACGCGCACAGCCACACCGAGATCGTCACCTGGGTGGTCGAGGGCGAACTCACCCACAAGGACAGCGCCGGCGGGCACAGCGGGCAGGTGCGCCCCGGCGACGTGCAGCACTTCGGCACCGGATCCGGGGCGCGGCACGTCGAGCGCAACGACGGCCCGGAGCGGCTGCGGTTCGTACAGACCTGGCTCGCCCCGCTCGTGGCGGGCGGCGAGCCCTCGTACACGCTCGTTCGGGACCTCGCCGACGGCGCCGCGTACGAGATCCCCGCGGCCGGTGCCGTACTGCGCGTGCGGCGGCCCGGCGCGGGCGAGCGGGTCGCCGTGCCGGTCGCCGAGCGGATCTACCTGCACGTCGTCCGGGGGGACCTGCGGCTCGACGGGGAGGAACTGGGCCCCGGCGACTCGGCGCGGATCACCCGCGAGAGCGGGTTGGAGATCACCGCGGGCTCCCCGGGGGAACTGCTGATCTGGGAGCTGCCGTAGCGGCTGCCCCGCGGATCCGGCGGATCAGGAACGCAGTTCGGCGAGGACCGCGTCCGTGAACGGGGTCCAGGCCTCCACGGCCCACGGGCCGAAGGCGCGGTCGGTCAGCGCCACGCACGCGGCGCGCGCCTCCGGGTCCACCCACAGGAAGGTGCCCGACTGGCCGAAGTGCCCGAAGGTCCGGGGCGAGGACGTGTGACCCGTCCAGTGCGGGGACTTGCCGTCGCGGATCTCCAGGCCGAGCCCCCAGTCGTTGGGGGACTGGTGCCCGTAGCCCGGCAGGACGCCCTTGAGGCCCGGGTGCACGACGGCGGTGGCCTCGGCGACGGTGCGGACGTCGAGCAGCCGGGGCGCCTGGAGCTCGGCGGCGAACCGCGTCAGGTCGGACACGGTGGACACGCCGTCCTTCGCGGGGGAGCCGTGCAGCACGCTCGACGCCATGCCCAGCGGTTCGAAGACGGCCTGGTGCAGGTACTCGGCGAAGGGGATGCCGGTGGCCTTCGCGATGTGGTCGCCTAGCACCTCGAAACCGGCGTTGGAGTACAGCCGGCGCTGCCCGGGAGCCCCCGTCACACGGTGCTCGTCGAAGGCCAGCCCGCTGGTGTGCGCGAGCAGGTGACGGACCGTGGAACCCTCCGGTCCGGCCGGTTCGTCCAGTTCGATCGCCCCCTCCTCGTACGCGACGAGGGCGGCGTACGCGGCGAGCGGCTTGGTCACCGAGGCCAGGCGGAACGGGTGGTCGACGGGGCCGTGGGAACCGGCCGTGCTCCCGTCGGCGCGGACCACGGCGGCGGCGGCCGTCGTCACCGGCCAGTTCTCGATGATCCGCAGACTCTCCAGGCTGTTCTCCATGCGGCCGAGCCTACTTGCCTGGAGTGCGCTCCAAGGTTTTAGCGTGGAGTCATGAGCCTGACGCAGACGCGGTACACGATCAGCGAGGTCGAGGCCCGCACCGGTCTGACCCAGCACACACTGCGCTGGTACGAGCGGATCGGCCTGATGCCGCACGTGGACCGCTCCCACTCGGGACAGCGGCGGTTCACCGACAAGGACCTCGACTGGCTGGCCTTCGTGGGCAAGCTGCGCGCCACCGGGATGTCGGTGGCGGACATGGTCCGGTACGCGGAACTGGTCCGCGAGGGCGCGCACACCGTCGACCAGCGGCGCGAGCTGCTGGAGCGGACGCGCCGCGAGGTGCGGTCGCGGATCACGGAGCTGACCGACGCGCTCGCCGTACTGGACTACAAGATCGGGATGTACTCGATGGGCACGACGACGGGGAAGGCACGGCCATGACGGAGCACGACAAGGTCATCGAGCGGGTCGAGCTGGGCAAGGGCGGCCCGTTGGTGGGCGTCCAGGGCCTGGGCTGCATGGGCATGAGCGAGTTCTACGGGGACACCGACGAGGCGGTCGCGCGGGAGACCCTGGAGGCGGCGCTGACGGCGGGGGTCACCCTCATCGACACCGCGGACGTCTACGGGCGCGGCCGCAACGAGGAGTTCATCGCGCCGTTCGTGGCCGCCCACCGGGACGAGATCACCCTGGCCACGAAGTTCGCCATCGAACGCAACGACGACCCGCACTACCGGGGCATCCGCAACGACCCCGCCTACGTCCGGCAGGCCGTCGAGGGCAGCCTGCGCCGGCTCGGTACCGACGTCATCGACCTCTACTACATGCACCGGCGCGACCCGGCCGTGCCGTTCGCCGAGTCGGTGGGCGCCATGGCGGAGCTGGTCCGGGAGGGGAAGGTGCGTTACCTGGGGCTGAGCGAGGTCACCGGGGCCGAACTGCGCGAGGCGCACGCGGTGCACCCGATCACGGCGCTCCAGTCGGAGTGGTCGCTGTTCAGCCGGGACGTGGAGCACAGCGCGGTCGGCGCGGCGGCGGAGCTGGGCGTGGCCTTCGTGCCCTACTCCCCGCTCGGGCGCGGCTTCCTCACCGGGGCGTTCGCGGACGCGGGCACGGACCTGTCGACGGACGACTTCCGCAGGTACCAGCCGCGGTTCACCGGCGACAACGCCAGGACCAACGCGGCGCTGCTGGCCCCCGTCCGGGAGATCGCCGCCGCCCACGGGGCGACGCCGGCGCAGATCGCCCTGGCGTGGGTGCAGCAGCGGGCGAAGGTGCACGGCCTGCCGGTGGTCCCGATCCCGGGCACCCGCAAGCCGGGCCGACTCGCCGAGAACGCGGCCGCCACCCGCATCACCCTGACGGCCGCCGAACTCGCGCTGCTCGAACCGATCGCCTCCCGGGTGGCGGGCGACCGCTACCCCGACATGAGCTCCACGTCGGCGGCGCGGGAGGGCTAGGCCGTCGTCTTCGGATCCGGCGCGGTGGTGGGGGAGGCCGTCCCCCGTTGGGAGGCCGTCCCCCCGCCGCCGCGCTCAGGCGTCGGCCGCGAAGCGGTCGCGCAGGGCCGTGTACTCGGCGTCGGTGAGCAGGCCCGCGCCGTGCAGCTCGCTCAGGTGCCGGAGCCGCTCGTCGACCTGCGGGTGCGGATCGGAACCGGCCCTTCCGCCGACGGCGGCGAGGACGGACGCGGCGAACGGCAGCGACTCGTGCACCGCCCCGTATCCGATCCCGAACACCGCGGCCGCCAGGTCGTGGTCGGGCCGCGCGTCACCGGCGGCGACGCCGTCGCGGGGCAGGAGCCGCAGATGGCCGTCCGGGCCGTCGGGGGAGCGCCACTCGACCCCGCCGATCTCGGCCAGCGGGTACCGCTGGTCGCCCGCTTTCCACTTCGTGCCGCTGGCGCCCGTGCGCGACCACTGGAAGGTGACCGCCGAACCGTCGAAGCCCACCCGTGCGTCGTACGCCTTCAGGTGGATCGGCGGTTCCGGGGCGCGGACCAGGAATCGTTCGGCCGGTGCGGCGGGTCCCAGCCGTCCCCGCAGGGCGTCGACCAGCGAAGCCGCCCGGGGTGCCCGATCGCCGGGCAGGACCAGGCGGTACGGGTCGCAGGCTTCCTTCAGCTGCCCCGCGGCGACCTCCATCAGCGGATCCGCTCCCGGGCGCGGGACGGCGCGCAGCACCGCCGTGTCCCGTTTCCCCCCGGTCACGGTCACCTCGGACAGCGCCTCCAGGGGGATGTGTCGTTCCCCCAGGGCGTGCCAGAGCCTCGGTGTGCGCAGCCCCCTCGTGAAGCGGATGATCACCGCGTCCGAGTCGAGTTCCCAGACGGCATGGTTTCCGGCCAATACATCCCCCATGCGGCTCATCGTAGAGGGACGGGCCCCCGCGCGTCCCCTGGCCGCAGGAACGGTTTTCCCGCCCTCCATGCCCGGGAGTGCCCGTTTGCCCTCGTCAGCCCTGGTCAGCCGGTCTGCGGCGAAATTCCGTTGCCGCAGCCGTCGGCGCCGCTCGCGCACACGACGGAAGCGAAGGTGCCGGTTCCGATCTTGGCGAAGTTGTCCAACGAGGCCGTGCCTGGCTCGAAGTAGCCGTTGTGGCTCCCGGCCCCGGCCGAGGACAGCCGCCGCGCGCCGAAGGCCCGGGAGACCGGATCCGCCCCGTGGCCCACCCCGCCGACCTCCAGGTGCGGCACGTCGGCGATCCAGTCGCCGGGGTCCCGCGTCGCCCACACCCGTGCGCGGGTGTGCAGGTCGGCGGCGCTCGACGCGCGCATGCCCGGGCTGCCCGCCACCACCACGTCGGTCACCCGCGCCGGCAGGTGGTGCGCGGCGACCCCGCACACCACCGACCCGTAGCTGTGGCAGAACAGGGCCACGCTCGCGTTCCCGGGCAGGGCCGTGGCGAGCGACTCCAGCCGGGCCGCTCCGTCCGCCGCCAGCCGGCCCGTCGCGGCGTCCACGCCCACGCCTATCGGCGCGGTGTACCCGGCCCAGGCGATGACGGCGGTCCGACCGTCGGGCGCGGCCGCGCGCTCGGCCTCGTACAGGGACTGCGCCATGCCGACGGGCGAGGTGAGCCGGCGCCGGCTGCGCTCGAAGGTGACCACGTCGGTGTCGACGCCGGGCACGATCACCGACACGCGGCGGGCCCGGTCGAGGTCGCCGAAGACCTCGGCGACGAGCCCGTCGCCGGTGGGATCGAAGGTGAGGATCTGCCGGTCGGGATCCGCGAGGGACTCGAAGCGGTGCACGCGGCGGGTGGCCTCGGCCCGGTCGGTCGGGGTCACGCCGACGTCCCGGCTGCGGGCCTCCTCGACGCGTCGCGCCTGCTCCAGGCCGCGCAGGTTGGCCCGGTAGCGGATGGTGGCCGGGACGCCGTCGAGGTTTCCGACGACGAGCGGGTAGCCGTCCGCGAGCCGGGCGCGCTGGGCGCCGTCGAGGCTGCCGAAGAAACGGGCCACCGTGCGGGCGGGCGCGTCGGCCGGCGGCAGCGGGCGGCCGTCGATGCGGGCCACGGCCCACGCCGAGAGCGCCACGGCACGCGGCGAGACGCCCGACTCGGGGCGGTGGACGGCGGTCCAGCCCGTCGTCACCATCATGACGAGGACGACCGCCAGCACGAACAGGGTGCGCAGGGCGGCGGGGCGCTCGGAGGCGCCGGCGAGGTGGTGGACGGGGCCGGGCAGGTTCACTGGAGCCAGCCTAGGAGACCGTTCGAGCCAGTGGCGCGCCAGGTGACGGGCGTCACCGCCGACCGTGTCACACCCGCGTGATCCATCCCGCGCGCCGGCGCGTCGTACGCCGCCCGCCGGCTCGCCCCGCACCTCGCCGTGTACACGGCCTCCTACGCGGGCCGCCGCCAGTGCGCGGCCAGCGCCGGACCGATCTGGTCGAGGTACGCCTCGGTCATCCGCCGGATCGCGGCCACGCTGGCGTCCTGGCCCTGCCCCCACAGGCGGCCGGTGACCCGCATCACACCGGAGAACGCGGCGACGACCACCCGGGGGCGCGGGTCGACGTCCAGGTCCAGGCCCTCGCGGGCGGCGATCAGCCGGGAGATCTCCTCCTCCAGCTCCGTGGAGCGCCGCAGGTGGACGGCGAGCAGGGCCGGAGTGGACTCGATGAGCTGGTAGCCGCGCATGTACAGGTCGACCGGGACCACCTCGGAGATGGCCTCCTCGACGGTGTCCCAGCCGGCGAGCACCGCGTTGCGCATGGCCTCCATCGGACCCTCGAAGGCCGGACGGGACCGGAGTTCGGCGAGGAAGTGGGACTCGACGATGTCCTGGACGGTGAAGGCGACCTCCTCCTTGTTCGCGAAGTAGCGGAAGAAGGTGCGCTGGGAGACGTCCACCGCGTCGGTGATCTCGTCGACGGTCGTCTGCTCGTAGCCCTGCGCGATGAAGAGCAGGAGGGCGGCGCGCAGCAGCGCGTCGCGGGTGCGCCGCTTCTTGCGTTCGCGCAGTCCGGCCGCCGGGGAATCCGGGGCGGGCCGCAGGTCGGTCATCACCGTGGGTTCCCTTTCTGACGCTCAGTGAGCGGTCAGGGTACCTGTGACCGACCTGACAGTTGCTGTCTCGTTAAGCCGTTTGTGAAGTGTCAGTCGCTGTCACTAGCCTGTTCGCATGACTAGTCAGATCACCGTCAAGGACCGGGGACCCGCCGGTGGACAAGGCCCGGCATCGGCCCGCACCGGACTGCGCGGTCACCCCTGGTTGACCCTCTTCGCCGTGGCGATCGGCGTCATGATGGTCACCCTCGACGGCACGATCGTCGCCGTCGCCAACCCCGCGATCCAGAAGGACCTCGGCGCCTCGCTCGCCGACGTGCAGTGGATCACCAACGGCTACCTGCTCGCCCTCGCGGTCTCCCTGATCACCGCCGGCAAGCTCGGCGACCGCTTCGGACACCGGCAGACCTTCCTCATCGGCATCGCCGGCTTCGCGGTCTCCTCGGCCGCCATCGGCCTGTCCACCGGCGTGGAACTCGTCATCGGCTTCCGCGTGGCCCAAGGCCTCTTCGGCGCCCTGCTGATGCCCGCCGCGCTCGGCCTGCTGCGCGCCACCTTCCCCGCCGAGAAGCTCAACATGGCCATCGGCATCTGGGGCATGGTCATCGGCGCCTCGACCGCCGCCGGCCCCATCGTCGGCGGCCTGCTCGTCGAGCACGTCAACTGGCAGTCCGTCTTCTTCATCAACGTGCCCGTCGGCATCATCGCGCTCGCCTTCGGCCTGTTCATCCTGCTCGACCACCGGGCCGAGAACGCCCCGCGCTCCTTCGACGTCCCGGGCATCCTGCTCCTGTCCGGCGCGATGTTCTCGTTGATCTGGGCCCTCATCAAGGCCGCCGAATGGGGCTGGGGGGACTGGAAGACCCTGTTCTTCCTCGCCGCGTCCGTGATCCTGTTCGTGCTGTTCGCCGTCTGGGAGACCAAGGTCTCCGAGCCGCTGATCCCGCTCGGCATGTTCCGCTCCGTGCCCCTGTCCGCCGGCACCGTCCTCATGGTGCTGATGGCCTTCGCCTTCATGGGGGGCCTGTTCTTCGTCACCTTCTACCTGCAGAACGTGCACGGCATGAGCCCGGTCGACAGCGGCCTGCACCTGCTGCCGCTCACCGGCATGATGATCATCGGATCGCCGCTGGCCGGCGCCGCCATCACCAAGGTCGGCCCGCGCGTCCCGCTCGTGGCCGGCATGGTCGCCACCGCCGTCGCCTGCTTCGGGATGGCCCGGCTCACCCCGGACACCGCCACCCTCACCATGTCGATCTGGTTCGCCCTCCTCGGCCTCGGCCTCGCACCCGTCATGGTCGGCGCCACCGAAGTCATCGTCGGCAACGCCCCGCTGGAACTGTCCGGCGTCGCCGGCGGGCTCCAGCAGGCCGCCATGCAGGTCGGCGGCAGCCTCGGCACCGCCGTGCTCGGCGCGGTCATGGCGGGCACCGTCAGTGACTCGTTCGGGGACAACTGGATCAAGGCGCAGCTCCCGCCGCTCACCCCCGAACAGCTCGACCTCGCCGAGAAGGGCGTCCAGGTCGGCATCGCGCCCGTCCCCGAGGGCGTCCCCGCCGAGGTGGCCCAGGCGATCACCACGGTCGCCCACGACACGTTCGTGTCCGGCATGAGCACCGCCTTCACCGTCGCCGGCGTCGTCGCGGTCCTCGCCGCGGTCGTGGCCTGCTTCACCAAGCGCGGCGACAACGCCGCCGAGGGGGCGGGCGCGGCCCACATCTGAGCCGGCCCGAAACCCCCGCGACGGCGTCAACCCCGTACGCCCGACAGCCCCGCCGGACGGTTCCGGCGGGGCTGTCGCCAATCCGGGTGGACCCGCCCGCGTCCCCTTCCGCCCGACGGTCGTCGCAGGTCAGCGTGGTGCCATCGGAAACCCGGAAACGGTCCGGGACCCCGTGTCCACAAGGAGTTGACCCGTCATGCGTACGAGTTTCCCCACCCGCCCCAGCACCTTCCTGGCCGCCGCCGTCCTCGCCGCCACCGCCCTGATCCCCGGCACGGCCACCGGAGCGCACGCCGCCGGGCCACCGCCCCTCCCGGCCTGCGCCCCCGGTCAGCTGTGCCTGTGGGCGAAGCCGGACTTCAAGGGCGCCAAGCAGACCCACGAGCTGAGCACCGTCAGCATCAACAGCTGCACCGCCCTGCCCCCCGGGACCAGCGCCCAGTCGCTCGCCAACCGGGTCGGCCGTCCGGTGACCACGTACCAGTCGGCCGAATGCGCGGAGACGGGGGAGTTCCAGACCTACCCGGGTGACGGGGTCTGGCTGCCCTCCTCGCCCTACCAGGTCAGGGCCTTCAAGGTGTGGGAGCGGTAGCCCCGAGCGGTGCCGGGGACCCCGGCCGACCGGCCGCGGCGGCGGCCACGGGCCCGGCGGCCCCGTGGTCCCCGAGGTCCCCGAGCGGGCCGGCCCCCGCGCCGCCACCGAGCCGGGCGACCTCGGCGCGCAGGGCCCGGACCTCGGCGGTCAGCTCGGTGATCGCCGCGGTCTGGGCCCGCTCCACCTGGTCGTCGCGCTCGAAGCGGGAGATGAACCAGGCGGCGATGTTCGCCGTCACCACACCGAGCAGGGCGATCCCGGACAGCATCAGCCCGACCGCCAGCAGCCGGCCAAGCCCGGTCGTCGGGGAGTGGTCCCCGTACCCGACCGTCGTCATGGTGGTCACCGACCACCACAGGGCGTCCCCGAGGTTCTTGATGTTGCCGTCGGGGGCGTCCCGCTCCACGCTCAGCACCGCGAGCGAGCCGAACATCAGCAGCCCGACCACCGAGCCCGCCACGTACGTCGTCAACCGGATCTGCGGCGCCATCCGGGCCCGCCGCCCGACCAGCATCAGCGTCGACACCAGCCGCAGCAGCCGCAACGGCTGGATCATCGGCAGCAGCACCGCCGCCAGGTCCAGCCAGTGGGTTCGCACGAAGGCCCCGCGGGCCGGCGACAGGAACAACCGCACCAGGTAGTCGGCGGCGAAGGCCCCCCACACCACCCACTCCGCATGGGTGCAGGCCCGGTGCACGACCGGGCCCGCGTCGGGCGCGACGATCGGCACGGCATAGGCGACGGCGAACGTCAGGGCGAGCACGAGCAGCGGAGTCTGCGTCCGCCGCTCCCACCGCGACTGCCGGGAGGCTTCCTTCATGCCCAGCATCGTAAGGACTGCGTAAACCCCGTGAGAACGCAGAAGGGAGCGGGGCCGGGGCATCCGCCCCGACCCCGCTCCCGACGATCAGCCCGTCACGGGCGTCAGGCGTCGCCGCCCGCCGCGCCCGGGTCGGCCGCGGTGACGTCCAGCAGCTGGTACCGGTCGATCGCCTGCTTCAGCAGCGAACGGTCGACCTTCCCCGCCTTCGCCAGCTCGGTCAGCACCGCCAGCACCACCGACTGCGCGTCGATGTGGAAGAACCGGCGCGCCGCGCCCCGCGTGTCCGCGAAGCCGAAGCCGTCCGCACCCAGCGAGGTGTACGCACCCGGAACCCACCGCGAGATCTGGTCCGGCACCGACCGCATCCAGTCCGAGACCGCCACGAACGGCCCCTCGGCACCCGACAGCTTCCGGGTCACGTACGGGACGCGCTGCTCCTCCTCCGGGTGGAGCAGGTTGTGCTCCTCCACCGAGACGGCCTCGCGGCGCAGCTCGTTCCAGGAGGTCGCCGACCAGACGTCGGCCTTGACGTCCCAGTCCTCGGCCAGGACGCGCTGGGCCTCCAACGCCCACGGCACGGCCACGCCGGAGGCCATGATCTGCGCCCCGATGGTGCCCGCCGTACCGGCCGACACCCGGTGGATGCCCTGGAGGATGCCGTCCACGTCCACGTCCGCCGGCTCGGCGGGGTGCCGGATCGGCTCGTTGTAGACCGTCAGGTAGTAGAAGACGTCCTCCGCGTCGGGCCCGTACATCCGCCGCAGACCGTCCTTGACGATGTGCGCGATCTCGTACCCGTACGCCGGGTCGTACGCCACACAGCCCGGGTTGGTCGACGCCAGCAACTGGGAGTGACCGTCGGCGTGCTGGAGGCCCTCACCCGTGAGGGTGGTTCGACCCGCCGTCGCACCGAGGACGAAACCGCGCGCCAACTGGTCGGCCATCTGCCAGAACTGGTCACCGGTGCGCTGGAAACCGAACATCGAGTAGAAGACGTAGACCGGGATCAGCGGCTCGCCGTGCGTCGCGTACGCGGAACCCGCCGCGATCAGCGAAGCCGTGCAACCCGCCTCCGAGATGCCGTCGTGCAGCATCTGGCCCGTCGGCGACTCCTTGTACGCGAGCAGCAGCTCGCGGTCGACCGCCTCGTACTGCTGACCCAGCGGGTTGTAGATCTTGGCGCTCGGGAAGAACGCGTCCATGCCGAAGGTGCGGTACTCGTCGGGCGCGATCAGCACGAACCGCCTGCCGATCTCCTTGTCCCGCATGAGGTCCTTCAGGATGCGGACGAAAGCCATCGTCGTGGCGATCGACTGCTGGCCCGAACCCTTCTTGGCCGCCGCGTAGGTCTTCTCGTCCGGCAGCTGGAGCGGCTTCGCGCGCACCACACGGGTCGGCACGTAACCGCCGTGGGCGCTGCGCTGGTCGTGCATGTACTGGATCTCGGGGGAGTTGCGGCCCGGGTGGTAGTACGGCGGCGCGCCGCCCTCCAACTGGGCGTCCGTGATCGGGATGTGCAGGCGGTCGCGGAAGCGCTTGAGGTCGTCGACCGTGAGCTTCTTCATCTGGTGCGTCGCGTTGCGGCCCTCGAAGTTCGGGCCCAGCGTCCAGCCCTTGACCGTCTGCGCCAGGATCACCGTCGGCTGACCCTTGTGGGCCTTGGCCGCCGCGTACGCCGCGTAGACCTTCTTGTGGTCGTGACCGCCGCGACCCAGGTGCTGGATCTGGTAGTCGGTCATGTTCTCGACCATCGCGCGCAGCCGCTGGTCGCCGCCGAAGAAGTGCTCGCGGATGTACGCGCCGGACTCGGTGGCGTACGTCTGGAACTGCCCGTCCGGCGTCGAGTTCATCTTGTTGACCAGGATGCCGTCACGGTCCTGGGCCAACAGCGGGTCCCAGGAACGGTCCCAGATCAGCTTGATGACGTTCCAGCCGGCGCCGCGGAACTGCGACTCCAACTCCTGGATGATCTTGCCGTTGCCGCGCACCGGGCCGTCGAGCCGCTGGAGGTTGCAGTTGACGACGAACGTCAGGTTGTCCAGGCCCTCGCGGGCGGCGATGGACAACTGCCCGAGCGACTCCGGCTCGTCCATCTCGCCGTCGCCGAGGTACGCCCAGACGTGGGACTTGGAGGTGTCCGCGATCCCACGCGCCTCCATGTACCGGTTCATCCGCGCCTGGTAGATGGCGCCGAGCGGACCGAGACCCATCGAGACGGTCGGGAACTCCCAGAAGTCCGGCATCAGCCGCGGGTGCGGATAGCTGGACAGACCGTACGGAGCCTTCGACTTCTCCTGCCGGAACGCGTCGAGCTGCTGCTCGGAGAGCCGGTCGAGGAGGTAGGCGCGGGCGTAGATGCCGGGGGAGGCGTGACCCTGGAAGAAGATCTGGTCGCCGCCGTCGCCCTCGTCCTTGCCCCGGAAGAAGTGGTTGAAGCCCACGTCGTAGAGGGAGGCGGAGGAGGCGAAGGTCGCGATGTGACCGCCGACGCCGATCCCGGGACGCTGGGCGCGCGAGACCATGACGGCCGCGTTCCACCGGGTCGCGTTCAGGACCTTGCGCTCGATCTCCTCGTTGCCGGGGAAGAAGGGCTCGTCCTTGGTGGCGATCGTGTTGACGTAGTCCGTGCTGCGCATCTCGGGCACGGCCACGCGCTTCTCGCGGGCCCGCTCGATCAACCGCAGCATCAGGTAGCGGGCGCGTTCACGGCCCCGCTCGTCGACGGCGGCGTCCAGAGAGTCGAGCCACTCCTGCGTCTCCTCCGGATCGAAGTCCGGGACCTGACTCGGCAGGCCGCCAATGATGATCGGATTGCGATCGGATGCGGAAGCCACGCTGTTCCTTCGCTGTCGGGGGAGTCGTGCCTTGGGGTCGCCGCCTCCCATGGTCTTACGCTCGGCCGAAATCTTCACCTCTACCACTGGGTAACCCCTGGAAACTCCGGGCATCGCGGGTGGAGCGGGGAGGAGGGGCGGCAAGCGGTTGGCGAGCGGGTACGGCCAAATCGCAACCTTACGCCCAAGACGATCAGCCGGTTCGTAAGGCCGTTCGCCCCTCAAACAGGCGGGAAAGTCCTCTGGCGGCGTCGAATGAGCCGCAATGGTGTGGGATGAATCACCCGGGGCACGGGAGGGAAGGCTGAAAGTTGCGGCGAGACGGCCGCAATCGTCACCGTTTCGACGGTCTCGGCGGCCGGGTACTTGCGCGATCCGCCGCGCCCGTGTGGACTACGCCCAATGCTGCGCGTACGCGCGCCGCCGAAAGACATTCACCGAACATGAGCAGGAGGCACCCCGTGAGCGCGACCGCGGACCACGCGGAGACCAGTCTGGTTTCCAGGCTGGGTTTCGAGTCCGAACAGGTGGTCCAGGAGATCGGCTACGACGACGACGTCGATCAGGAATTCCGTGACGCCGTCGAGAGTCACATCGGCAATGATCTCGTCGACGAGGAGTACGACGACGTCGCCGATGCGGTGCTGCTCTGGTTCCGGGACGAAGACGGCGACCTGACGGACACGCTGGTCGATTCCATCAACTTGGTGGAGGACGGCGCACTGATCCTGCTGCTGACCCCCAAGACCGGTCGTCCCGGCTACGTCGAGGCCAGTGACATCAGCGAGGCCGCCGAAACGGCCGGCCTGTCGCAGACCAGGAGCGTCAGCGTCGGCAAGGAGTGGGCCGCCACCAAGTTGGTGACCCCCAAGACCGCAGCCAAGTCCAAGCGCTGAGCCGCGCCCCGCAGTCAAGCGGACAACGCACCCCGCCGACCGGAATCGACCCCGGTCGGCGGGGTGCGTTCGTTGCGCTCCCCGGCCCCGTCGTCGAAGCGGCGCCCGACGCCGCCGTGACCACAGGGCCTAGGCTGCACTCACCCGAACAGCTCAACGCACGCATGCGGGAACGAAGGGATGCGACAGATGGCGATCGAGGTCGGCGACAAGGCCCCGGACTTCGAACTCAAGGACAACCACGGTGCCACCGTGCGGCTCTCCGACTTCCGGGGGGAGAAGGCCGTGGTGCTGCTCTTCTACCCGTTCGCCTTCACCGGCGTCTGCACCGGCGAGCTGTGCGAGCTGCGCGACCGGCTGCCCCGGTTCCAGAACGACGACGTGCAGCTGCTGGCGGTCTCCAACGACTCCGTGCCGACCCTGCGGGTCTTCGGCGAGCAGGAGAACCTGGACTACCCGCTGCTGTCGGACTTCTGGCCGCACGGCGAGACCTCCCGCGCCTACGGCGTCCTCGACGAGGAGAAGGGCTGTGCGGTCCGCGGCACCTTCATCATCGACAAGGACGGCATCGTGCGCTGGACCGTCGTCAACGGCCTGCCCGACGCGCGTGACCTGAACGAGTACATCAAGGCCCTCGACAGCCTCTGAGGGACCCGGAAGGCCCACGAGACGCGCTCGCGGGCATTGTTTCCGGGCATTGTTCCGCACGAGAATTCAGTTACAGGCGGGAACCCGTCACTAGGATCGGAACGTTGATCCCGGTAGCAACCGCACGACGGGGCCCCGCCCCACACAAAACCTTATGGAGGACCCGTGGGAGTCAGCCTCAGCAAGGGCGGCAACGTCTCGCTGACCAAGGCCGCGCCTAACCTGACGGCGGTCATCGTCGGTCTCGGCTGGGACGCTCGCACCACCACCGGTGTCGACTTCGACCTCGACGCCAGCGCGATCCTGACCAACGACCAGGGCAAGGTCGCCAACGACTCGAACTTCGTGTTCTTCAACAACCTGAAGAGCCCGGACGGCTCGGTCGAGCACACCGGCGACAACACCACCGGTGAGGGCGAAGGCGACGACGAGGCGATCAAGGTCAACCTCGCCGGTGTCCCGGCCGACGTGTCCAAGATCGTCTTCCCCGTCTCGATCTACGAGGCCGAGAGCCGCCAGCAGAGCTTCGGACAGGTCCGCAACGCGTACATCCGCGTCGTGAACCAGGCCGACAACACCGAGCTCGCCCGCTACGACCTCTCCGAGGACGCCTCGACCGAGACCGCCATGGTCTTCGGCGAGCTGTACCGCAACGGGGCGGAGTGGAAGTTCCGCGCCATCGGCCAGGGCTACGCCTCGGGCCTGCGCGGCATCGCGCAGGACTTCGGCGTCAACGTCTGAGCCTCAAGCTCCACGGCCGCTCCCGCGGCCGCACCCCGTCCGGCGCCGTGCACTGTGTGTACGGCGCCGGACCGGCTTGTACCACCGGCACCACCATCACCACGTCGTCCGGGGAGGACCACAACATGGGCGTCACACTCGCCAAGGGGGGCAATGTCTCCCTGTCCAAGGCCGCACCGAACCTCACCCGGGTTCTGATCGGACTCGGCTGGGACGCGCGCTCGACCACCGGGGCGGACTTCGACCTCGATGCCAGCGCGCTCCTGTGCAACAGCGGCCGGGTGCTCGGGGACGATTACTTCGTCTTCTACAACAACCTGACGAGCCCCGACGGCTCCGTCGAACACACGGGGGACAATCTCACCGGCGAGGGTGATGGTGACGACGAGTCGATCATCATCGACCTGAGCAAGGTGCCCGCCCAGGTCGACAAGATCGTCTTCCCGGTCTCGATCCATGAGGCGGAGGCCCGCCGGCAGAGCTTCGGCCAGGTCAGCAATGCTTTCATCCGCGTGGTCAACCAGGCCGACGGCCAGGAACTGGCCCGCTACGACCTCACCGAGGACGCCTCCAGCGAAACCGCGATGATCTTCGGCGAGGTCTACCGGTACGGCGGCGAATGGAAGTTCAGGGCCGTGGGGCAGGGGTACGCGTCGGGGCTCCGGGGCATCGCTCTAGACTTCGGGGTCAACGTTTCGTAAAGCCGTACAACACGATGGGGTGCCAGTGGTTCTCAAAACCTTCGGCTGGTCGTTCGCAGTCACTGCGCTCGGTCTGGTCGCAGCGGTGTTCTACGGGGGGTGGACCGCTTTTGGAATCGTGGCGATCCTTTCGATCCTCGAGATCTCGCTGTCCTTCGACAACGCGGTGGTCAACGCCGGAATCCTGAAGAAGATGAGTGCCTTCTGGCAGAAGATCTTCCTCACGATCGGCGTGCTCATCGCGGTCTTCGGCATGCGACTGGTCTTCCCCGTCGTGATCGTCGCGATCAGTGCCAAGATCGGTCCTATCGAGGCCGTCGATCTCGCCCTCAATGACAAGGACATGTACCAGCAGCTGGTGACGGACGCTCACCCGTCCATCGCCGCCTTCGGTGGCATGTTCCTGCTGATGATCTTCCTTGACTTCATTTTCGAGGACCGGGACATCAAGTGGCTCGCGTGGCTGGAGCGCCCGCTGGCCAAGCTCGGCAAGGTCGACATGCTGTCCGCGTGCATCGCGCTGATCGTCCTGCTCATCACCTCGATGACCTTCGCCGCCAACGCCCACCAGCACGGCGGGGCGCACGTCGACAAGGCGCAGACCGTCCTGATCTCCGGTATCGCCGGTCTGATCACCTACATGGTCGTCGGCGGCCTCTCCGGCTACTTCGAGAACAAGCTCGAAGAGGAGGAGGAAGCCGAGCACGAGGCCGAGGAGGAGGCCAAGAAGACCGGCAAGCCCGTCTCCGCGGTCGTCATGTCCGGCAAGGCCGCCTTCTTCATGTTCCTCTACCTCGAAGTCCTCGACGCCTCCTTCTCCTTCGACGGGGTCATCGGCGCCTTCGCCATCACCAACGACATCGTGCTCATGGCCCTCGGCCTCGGCATCGGTGCCATGTACGTCCGGTCGCTGACGGTCTACCTGGTCCGCCAGGGCACCCTCGACGACTACGTGTACCTGGAGCACGGCGCGCACTACGCGATCGGCGCGCTCGCCGTGATCCTGCTCGTCACGATCCAGTACGAGATCCACGAGGTCATCACCGGCCTCGTCGGCGTCGTCCTGATCGCCTGGTCCTTCTGGTCTTCCGTGCGCCGCAACAAGCGCCTGGAGCTGGAGGAATCACCCGCCGAGGCATGACCGCGGCGTTAATGCGGAACGCTCCATTTGCGGGGCGGCCCAAGGGTCCCTCCCGGACGACGTCCGGGGGGCCACGGACCCGGCGGGCCGCCCCGCTTCCGTACGTACAGGGGATACCGGGGACACAGGGGCAAGGGGGGAAGATGAGTTTCTTCGAGGGGTTCTTCGACGGCATCAGGGGCGCACGGGCCATGAGGTTCGACTCGGGGCAGGCCTCGTCCAACGCGATCGAGCTGACCAAACGACATCCGACGGTGTCGCTCACCAAACAGCAGGCGGTGCACGGCAATCTGCGGGTGAACCTGTCCTGGCGGATGCGCACCTCCGACATCGGAGGCCGGTCCGGGCAGAGCGGCCGGCTCTTCCGGCACCCCTTCAAGCTGTTCAAGCCGGACATGGTGCAGGCGCACACCCAGGGCATGGTCAACGTCGACCTCGACATCGGTTGCCTCTACGAACTCGCCGACGGCACCCGGGGCGTGGTCCAGCCGCTGGGGAACCTGCACGGCGACATCAACAGCCCGCCGTTCGTGAAGCTCAGCGGCGACGACCGGTTCGGGGCGCCGTCCGGCGAGACCATCTTCGTCAACCTCGACCACGCCGAGGCGATCAAGCGGCTGCTCGTCTTCGTCTACATCTACGACCAGACCCCGGCCTTCGACCGGACGCACGCCCTGGTCACCCTCTACCCGATCACCGGGCCGCGGATCGAGATCCCTTTGGAGGAGCGCCACCCGCAGGCCCGCTCCTGCGCGGTGGTCTCGCTGGAGAACGTCAAGGGGGAACTGATCGTCCGCCGCGAGGTGAAGTTCGTGTACGGCTTCCAGGCCGAACTGGACCGCCTGTACGGGTGGGGACTCCAGTGGGGGCGGGGATACAAGAGCACCAAGGCCTGACCGCGACCCGCGGGGCCGCTCCCGGGCCGTCCCCGGGATGGTTCTCGGGGACGGCCCCGGGGACGGCCCCGAGCCGGATCAGCGGCGGATGAACTGCGGGCCCTGCACCGGCAGCCGGAACGTGGGATCGCCGCCCGGGCCCGGCACCGGGGCCGGCGACACCGGCTGCGGGTACCCGTACGCGGGCTCGACGGCGGGCGGGGCCTGGGTCGGCGGAGCGGGCGGCGGGGTCGGGGGCCGCATGGCGGCCGTACGGTCCTCGCTCGGGCCGGCGGCGGGGCTCGCGGCGGCCTCGGCGTTCTCGTCGACCGAGATCCCGTGATCGGTGGCCAGCCCGACCAGGCCGTCCGAGTAGCCCTCGCCGAGGGCGCGGAACTTCCACCCGTCCCCGCGGCGGTACAGCTCACCGCAGATGAGGGCCGTCTCGGCGCCCGTCTCGGGGTGCACCTCGAAGTAGGCCAGCGGTTCGGCGCCGCCGCTCGGGGTGGCGTCGTACAGCAGGATCCGCAGGTCCCGGACCCGCTGGAAGGGAACGTCCTCGGCGGAGGCCACCACCAGGATCCGGTCCACGGCCGGGGTCACGGCGCGCAGATCGGCCTGCACGGCGTCCGTGATCGCGTCGCCGATCTGCTTCTTGCCCAGTCGCCACACGGCCCCCGAGGGGTGCCGGGGCTGGTTGTAGAACACGAAGTCCTCGTCCGAGCGCACGCGCCCGTCCGCCCCCACGAGCAGCGCGGAGGCGTCCACGTCGGGCACCTCGGGCCCGGTGGTCCACCGCAACACCGCCCGGACCGCCACGGCGGCCACCGGGATGTTCGAGCCCTTCTGCATCGCGTGCGTCATGCCCGTCATCCTGCCCTCCCGGACATGACCTGGACAATGCGGCCCCCCGTTGGCCCTTGTACCGAACGCAAGAGCTGGGCATGGTGCAAGAGGGTTACCTGAACTTCATGTGCTTGAGGAACTCTTGACTCAAGTTCGTACGTACTATTACCGGCCACGTCAGTTGGGCCGCCGAAGCAGTACGGGGGAAGCACATGCGTCACTTCGGGCACATATCGCCCACGGTCCGCAAGGACCTCTTCCACCAGGAGCCGGTCGAGTTCACCGCCGCCTCCCCCTCCCGCCTGCTCGCGGCCGCACTCGGCGCCACCCTCTACAGTCCCGCCACCCGGCCCCACCTCGCCGCCGACATCCGCAAACAGGCCGCCCGCGGAGTCCTCTCCATGGTCCTCTGCCTGGAGGATTCCATCAGCGACGCCGAGGTCGGGTCCGGCGAGACGAACCTGATCCGTCAGTTCGAGGCACTCGACGAGCAGGACGACGAGCTCCCCCTGCTCTTCATCCGCGTCCGCACGCCCGAGCAGATACCCGACCTGGTGCGCCGGCTCGGCGGTACGGCCCGACACCTGGCCGGATTCGTACTCCCGAAGTTCACCGAATCCCGAGGTACCGCCTTCCTCGACGCCGTGGCCGAAGCCGAGAGCCGCCACGGGCTGTCCCGCCTGTATGCCATGCCCGTCCTCGAAACCCCCGACCTGCTGCACCTGGAAACCCGCGTCGAGGCCCTCGCCGGCATCTCCCGCACGGTCAACCGCCACCGCGAGCACGTCCTGGCCCTGCGCCTGGGAGTCACCGACTTCTGCTCCGCGTACGGACTGCGCCGCACCCCGGACATGACCGCCTACGACGTGCAGATCGTCGCGGGCGTCATCGCCGACGTGGTCAACGTGCTCAGCAGGGCCGACGGCACCGGCTTCACCGTCACCGGACCCGTCTGGGAGTACTTCCGCAGCCAGCAGCGCCTCTTCAAGCCGCAGCTGCGGCGCAGCCCCTTCCTGGAGGAGGGCGTCGAGGAACTGCGCACCGCCCTGATCGAACACGACCTGGACGGTCTGCTGCGCGAGATCGAGCTCGACCGGGCCAACGGGCTGATGGGCAAGACCTGCATCCACCCCGCGCACGTCACGCCCGTCCACGCCCTGTCGGTCGTCTCCCACGAGGAATTCAGCGACGCCCAGGACATCCTGCGCCCCGAGCGCGGCGGCGGCGGCGTGATGCGTTCCGCCTACACGAACAAGATGAACGAGGTGAAGCCCCACCGGGCCTGGGCCGAGCGCACCATGCTGCGCGCGGAGGTCTTCGGTGTGGCGCGCGAAGAGGTCGGCTTCGTCGACCTGCTCACGGCCGGGCTCCAGGTGTGAGACCGCCCGTGACCGCCGACAATTCTCAAGACGTTCAAGACGTTCAAGGTGCTCAACAGGACGTTCAGGATGTTCAGGACGTCCAAGATGTTCAAGACGAGAGAGGAAAGACGATCGAAGAGGTGTGGTCGGGAACCTGGGTCGCGGACCGGCTGGGCGTCAGCCTGGAGCAGGGCGAGGACGGCGCGGCGGCGGGCTCCGCGGGCGCGTCCGGGGAGCCGCCGCTGGAGGAGCTGCTCGGGCTCGCGCTGCGGCGCAACCCCAAGCGGGCCCACCTGCTGGTCTCCCGGGTCCTGGGCAAGCACGTCCCGCGGTCCCCGGCGGTCGTCCACGGCGCCGGGTTCGGCCTCGGGCAACGGGTGCGGGAGCTCCTCGGTGACGCCGCCGCCGACGCGGTCGTCCTCGGGTACGCCGAGACCGCCACCGGGCTCGGCCACAGCGTCGCCGACGGCCTCGGGCTCGCCCCGTACCTGCACTCCACCCGCCGCCCCGTGGCGGGCGTGGCGCAGGCCGGCGGCTTCGAGGAGGCCCACTCGCACGCCACCTCGCACCTGCTGCTGCCCGAGGACCCGCGGCTGCTGGCCGGCAGCGGTCCGCTGGTCCTCGTCGACGACGAGTTCTCCACCGGCAACACGGTCCTGAACACCATCCGCGACCTGCACGCCCGCCACCCGCGCGCGCACTACGTCGTGGTCGCTCTGGTGGACATGCGCTCCGAGGCCGACCGCGGCCGGCTCGACGCGTTCGCCGCCGAGCTGGGCGCCCGCGTCGACCTCGTCGCCCTGGCCTCCGGGACCGTGCGACTTCCCGACGGGGTGCTGGCCAAGGGGCAGGCGCTGGTCGAGGAGTACGAGACGGCCGAGGACACCGCGGCTTCGGGCGTCAGTGGGTCCACCTCCACCGCCCCGGTCCGGCGGGTCGCACTGGACTGGCCCGCCGGGGTGCCCGACGGCGGCCGGCACGGGTTCACCCCCGCGCACCGGGCCCGGCTGGAGGCCGCCCTGCCCGGCCTCGCCGAGCGGCTCGCGGAGGCCCTGGACGAAGCCCTGGACGAAGCCCTGGACGACGCGGGTGCGGTCTCGGGCCCGGGCTCGGGGACGGGGCCGCGCTCGGCACCCGTACGGGTCCTCGTCCTCGGCAACGAGGAGCTGATGTACGCGCCGCTGCGGCTCGCGCTGGCCCTGGAGGAGTCCTGGGCCGCCCGACCCGCGCCCGGTTCCGGGGCGGCCCGCGAGGTCCGCTTCTCCACGACCACCCGCTCGCCCGTGCTCGCCGTCGACGATCCCGGCTACGCCATCCGCAGCCGCCTGGTCTTCCCGGCGCACGACGCCCCGGCCGACGGGCCCGGCGACCGCTACGCCTACAACGTCCAGGACACCGCGGCGGGCGGCTTCGACGCCGTCGTCGCCGTCGTCGACTCCCACGGCGACACCGCCGCCCTGCACGCCCCCGACGGGCTCCTGGCCCGGCTCGCCCCGCACACCGGGCGGGTCCTGCTGGCCGTCGTACCGTCGTACACCCCCACCTCGTCCGAGCGGCAGGAGCCGATCATGACCGAGCCCCTGCGCGGGCCCGCCTTCTCCTCCTACGCCGCCGAGGACGTCGGCTGGCTGCTCCAGGACTTCTCCGACGTGGAACTGGAGGCCCCGACCGAGGAACGCGAGGAGGCCATCCAGGCGGGCGGCGCGCACTACGCCGAGTCCCTGCCCGTGGAGTACCAGCCGTCCCCCGCGTACCAGGAGCTGTACCAGAGCGCGCTGACCGCCTCCGCGGCCCGCATCGCCCGCGCCGTCGGCACCGTCACCGAAACCGTCCTCGCGGAACGCTCCCCGTCCCCGGTCCTGGTCTCCCTGGCCCGCGCGGGCACCCCCGTCGGCGTACTGATGCGCCGCTGGGCGCAGGCCAGGCACGGCCTCGACCTGCCGCACTACGCCGTGTCCATCGTCCGCGGCCGCGGCATCGACGCCAACGCGCTGCGCTGGCTGGCCGCCCACCACGACCCCGCCGACATCGTCTTCGTCGACGGCTGGACGGGCAAGGGCGCCATCACCCGCGAGCTCGCCGCCGCCCTGGCGGAGTTCGACGGCTTCAACCCGGAGATCGTGGTCCTCGCCGACCCCGGCTCCTGCGTGCCCACGTACGGCACCCGCGAGGACTTCCTCATACCCTCCGCCTGCCTCAACTCCACCGTCTCCGGCCTCATCTCCCGCACGGTCCTCCGTTCCGACCTGGTCGGCCCCACCGACTTCCACGGCGCGAAGTTCTACCGCGAACTCGCCGGAGCCGACGTCTCCGTCGACTTCGTCGACACCGTCGCCGCGCACTTCGACGCGGTGGCCGACTCCGTCGCCGACGAGGTCAAGGAACTGCTCGCCGCCGACCGGACCCCCACCTGGGTGGGCTGGGCGGCCGTGGAACGCATCAGCGAGGAGTACGGCATCCACGACGTGAACCTGGTCAAGCCCGGCGTGGGCGAGACGACGCGGGTGCTCCTGCGCCGGGTCCCGTGGAAGATCCTGGCCCAGCGCGGCGCCGGGGCAGACCTCGACCACGTACGCCTGCTCGCGGAGCAGCGGGGGGTGCCGGTCGAGGAAGTGGACGGGCTGCCCTACACGTGCGTGGGCCTCATCCACCCTCGTTTCACGCGCGGCGCCACCGGCGCCGACGGAAAGGCTGTGTCCGCCAAGTGACCGTCCTCGTAGCCAGTGACCTCGACCGTACGCTCATCTACTCCACGGCCGCCCTCGCGCTGACCATGCCCGACCCGGTGGCCCCCCGGCTGCTGTGCGTGGAAGTGCACGAGCACAAGCCGCTGTCGTACATGACGGAGACGGCGGCGGGGCTGCTGACGGAGCTGTCCGCGGACCCGGGCGTCGTCTTCGTGCCGACCACGACGCGCACGCGCAAGCAGTACCAGCGCATCCGCTTCCCCGGCCGGCCGGCGAAGTACGCGATCTGCGCCAACGGCGGACAACTGCTCGTCGACGGGATCCCGGACCGGGACTGGCGCCGGGACGTCGCGACGCGACTGGCCGAGGAATGCGCCCCCCTGGAGGAGGTCCACGCCCACCTGCTGGCCACCGCGGACCCGGCGTGGCTGCGCAAGGCACGCATCGCGGAGGACCTGTTCGCGTACCTGGTCGTCGAGCGGGACCTGGTACCGCCGGAGTGGCTCAAGGCGCTGGCGGAGTGGGCCGAGGCCCGCGGCTGGACGGTGTCCCTCCAAGGCCGCAAGATCTACGCGGTTCCGCGCCCGCTGACCAAGAGCGCTGCCATGCGGGAAGTGGCCCGGCGCACGGGCGCGACCACGACCCTGGCCGCCGGCGACTCGCTGCTGGACGCCGACCTGCTGCTGGCCGCCGACCGCGGGTGGCGACCGGGACACGGCGAACTCGCCGACGCCGGCTGGAACGCGCCGTCGGTCACCGCCCTGACCGTGGCGGGCGTCCTCGCCGGCGAGGAAATCGTCCGGGCTTTCGGGCGAGCGACCGGTACGGCGGGCCGCTGACTCGGCAGACTGGTACCCATGACCAAGGGCAACAGCACCAAGATCACCGATGAGCTGTACCGCTATGTGCTCGCGCACAACCCCCCGCTGAACGACGTCCAGCGGGGGCTCGTCGCGACCACCTACGAGAAGTTCCCGGACAGCGCGGGGATGCAGTCGGCCGAGGAACAGGGGCCACTGCTGGCCTTCCTGGTCCGACTGACCGGCGCCCGCCACATCGTCGAGGTCGGTACCTTCACCGGCTTCTCCTCCCTGTCGATGGCACAGGCGCTGCCGGCGGACGGCAAGCTGATCGCCTGCGACGTCTCGGAGGAGTGGACGGCGTACGGGCGCGCGGCCTGGGAGGCCGCGGGCGTCGCCGACCGGGTCGAACTGCGGATCGGCAAGGCACTGGACACCCTGTCGGCCATGCCGAGGGAACCGCACATCGACATGGCCTACGTGGACGCCGACAAGGAGAGCCAGATCGCCTACTGGGAGGAACTCGTGCCGAGGCTGCGGCCCGGCGGGCTGATCGTCACCGACAACACGCTGTTCCACGGGGCCGTGCTCGACGAATCCGCCACGGGCTCGGCGGCGGGCGTCCGCGCGTTCAACGAACACGTACGGGCGGACACCCGCATGGAATCCGTGCTGCTGGCCATCTCGGACGGACTGACGCTGTCGCGCAAGGCGTGACGGCGCCGGCGGAGGCCTGACGCTGTCGGGCAAGGCGTGACGGCGCTTGGGTGACGTTGACGCTGTCGCGCAGGGGCCGGCCTGAATGACGCGGGGCGGCGGTATCAGCCGCAGCCGCCCCCGCCGCAGCAGCCGCCTCCGCCCCCACCCATGGGGGCGGAGGCGGGCGCGCCGCCCGAGGACCCGCCGACCGCGACGGCGGAGAGCAGCTTCACGGTGTCGGCGTGCCCGGCGGGGCAGTCGGCGGGAGCGGACGACTCGGCCATCGGACGACTCACCTCGAAGGTGTCGTCGCAGGTCCGGCAGCGGTATTCGTAACGAGGCATGCGGACAGGCTACGCAGTGCGCAGGCCGTCCGGTATCCCACCACAGGCGTACGCGCCGCCGGTTTCCGCACCAGGGGGCCATCCGCGACCAGGGGCCATCCGCGATAAGGGGGGTATCTACGACCAGGGGGGCTATCCGCGGAAACCGCTCCTGGACCGCGCCCGCTGCTCGCGGGCCGCCTCCTCGGGGTGGCGCGCACGCCAGTACGGATTGTCGTGCGGCAGGGCGCTGCCCACCCGCCCGTACATCCCGAACCACATCAGCATCACGCCGACCACGAAGCTGAACAGCACGTTCGGGATGTGGAAGGCGAGGAAGTTCATCCCGGTGTCCAGCAGTGCGAGATTCACGAACCCGCTCGCGATGAACAGCACACCCAACACGATGTTCAGCGTCGAGGCGAAGTTCCCACCCACCACCATCCCGCAGATCAGCAGCAGGCCGACGAGGATCGACAGGACGCTCAACGCCCCGTTCGTGTTCAGTGTGAGAACCGTGTCGCCGCCCGTGTCGAAGAAACCGATCCGGTCGATCAACCCCAGGATCCCGAAGACGATCAACAACACCCCGGTCAGACCCGCGCCCACCCGGTACACCCTGCTCAAACGGTGATCCACGGGAAGGTGCTCGTCCAGCCGGGTACGGACCGGCCGACGCACGCGCGGCCCCGTATGGGTGGTGGCCATGATCCGGCCTCCTCTGCCTCGGATGCCTCGGTCCGCGCGCCCGGAGGCGGCAGCCGCAGGTACTCCCCCCACCCCCAGCATCCGCCGCCCGGCCGCCCCGGACAACCTCGGCGGTGTCGCATGCGCGCGGCGCACGTGGCGAGACGGGTCAGGGGCGGGTGATCAGGGGCCGGTGATCAGGGGCGGACGATCAAGGGCGGACACTCAGGGGCGGGTGATCAGGTGCGGACACTCAGGGGCGGCGGCTCATCCGTGGCCGCGCTGTTCCCGGATGTCGGCGACCACCCGGTTCACGGACGCACGCACCCCCTCCATCTCCTGAAGGAAATGCCAGTAGTCCGGATGACGCCCCTCCAACCCCGCGAGTGCCCGATCCATCCGCGCCACCGACTCGTCCAACGGACCCGCGTGCCGCGGATCGGGCACGCTGCGGCCCTCCATCGCCAGCCGCTGCGCGTCCCGGATCGCGAACCGAGTCCGCCGCACCTCCTCCTGCGGATCCCGAGCCACCGCCTCCAGCCGCGTCAGCCGGTCCTGCGCCGCCGACACCGCCTCGTCGGTCACGTCCAACGAACCACGCACCGCCTCGATCAACCCGGCCACGTCAGACCACCGCTGCTCATCGCGCGCCCGGCCCGCCTCGACCAGCCGCTCCTCCGCCCGCGCGACCTCCCGAACCGCCTCGTCGGGCACATGCTGGAGGTCCTGCCAACACGCCGCCGAAAACCGCCGCCGCAACTCGCTGAGCACCGGATCCACCCGGTCCGCCCGATTGCGCAACGCCTGCGCCCGGGTCCGCAGACTCACCAGCCGCCGATCGATCTCGGCCGCCCGCTCCGGCAACCGCGCCGCCTCGGCCCGTATCCCCTCCGCGTCCCGAAGGATCCGGTCCGCCCGCCGCACCGTCTCCTGCACCCCGTGCAGGGCGGCGCCCTGGTTCAACTTGGTCAGCTCCGGACCCAGCGCCGCCAACCGCGCCGCCAGATCGTCCGCCCGCATCCCCTTGCCGCGCACCTCGTCCAACGCGTTGCTCGCCGCCAGCAGCGCGGCCCGCGCCCGCTCCCGCGCCGGCGCCACCCGCGCCAACTGCGTCTCCGCCTTGTCCAACAGCGGCCGCAACCCCTGCTCGAACCGCTCCAGCTCACCCTTGACCCGGATCAACTCGTCCCGAGCCCGCGTCAGCTCCTGCGTCGCCCTCGCCGCGACCGAGGCCTCCAGCTCGACCCGGTCCAGGTCGTGAGCGTCCACCGCCTCGATGTACACATGGCTGACCTCGTCGATCCGCCGCCCGAGCGCGGCGAACCCCTCCGTCACCCGCAACGCGTCCGGCGAACCGTCCGCCGCCGCGATCGTCTCGATCGAGATTCGAAGATCCCGCTGCGCCGTGTCCAGGTCGTAGAAGGCCGCCGCGGCGGCATCCTTCGCCGCCTGCGCGTCCGCCCGCCTGCTCTCGTCCCGCCCGCCGAACCACCGCCGGGATGCCGTCGTCACAATCCCTCTCCCGTACCGCGTCCGCCATGCCCCGCTCCATTCTCCCCCACGGGAACGGGTTTGCGTGGGGGGTGCGCCCGGCATGTAGGCTGTCCACTCATCCACGGGTGCGTAGCTCAGGGGTAGAGCGCTGCTCTTACAAAGCAGATGTCGGCGGTTCGAAACCGTCCGCGCCCACCAGCGAAAAGACCCCCCGCCGATCACGGCGGGGGGCCTTTTGCATCCACATCTGACATCAACGGGAGCGGTCAGGGACGGCCGGGGCGCTGCCTCAACAGCCGGTCCATGTGCCCGATGGCCTCGCGCTGCGTGTCCTGCACGACGTGGGCGTACACGTCCATGGTGAGGGCGATCTGCGAGTGCCCGAGGATCTCCACCACGACCCGGAGCAGCGCGCCGGCGGCGGTCAACAACGCCGTGTCCCATGACGCGCGTCGTGCAGCCGAATCACCCGCCGGCATCGTTGGGAGGAGTCGTAGTGGTAGTGATGGCGCACGAGTTGACCCAGGTATGCAAGTACACCAGGGGCATGGTCGCCCTGGTTCCCGAGCAAGCCCTCCGCTGGGATCGAGCGCACGTTGGGGGAGTCGACCGGGATGCCTGGCTGACCCCCGGGCAGGTGTTCAAGCAGATGTCCGAGGTCTTCGCGGTCCGGCCTTCGGAAGCCGTGGGTGGCGCCTGAACGAAGGATGCAGCTTTGCCCCTTCCGGCTACCGCCTCACGGGCGCTGAAGCAACCGACTTCCCCCCGATCGCTGGCGCTCTCATCGAAGGCCCACTGAGCGAACCGGCGGCGTGTATCGATGCCAACCGAGTTGCCCTCGCAGCCGCAGGGGCCATGGCG
The DNA here is from genome assembly GCF_001279725.1 of Streptomyces sp. WM4235. Taxonomy (GTDB): domain Bacteria; phylum Actinomycetota; class Actinomycetes; order Streptomycetales; family Streptomycetaceae; genus Streptomyces. The sequence continues at coordinate 84,455 of NZ_LGDE01000113.1, forward strand.
CGGTAAGAGTTTCCCTACTTCATCAAGGGCGCTTCCGCCGCCAAGGTGGCGTCGCGCGCCCGTCGCCCCGGGCCTGCGCTCCTGTCTGCGCCCCGCTCCAGCCCGGGACACCGGCCGCGCGCCAATGGCTAAGGACTTGATGGATTGGATGAGCCCGGCCTGATCGGTAAGCAGCCTGTCAAGACGATGCCTCCGGCGGGGGCGCTCTGACCCTGGGATGCGGGGGCCAGTCGTGCGACTGCGGCTGCATTGTGGTTCGGGGTGGGGGCTGTCATCCCGCCTGCCGTCGTCCCAGGGCAAGCCGTAGCAGACCAGCCGCCAGGGGCCCAGGTCGTTCGTCCAGCAGGGCGCTCCACCTGGGCCCCTGACGACTGCCCCGCTACCACTACGTGCGGGACGACGGCAGACGGGATGACAGCAGGTGCTGCGGCTAGTGGATTCGGTGACGTTTACGCTAGAAGTCGGAATCTCGCGGCCTACGAAGCAAGCGCATCCGCCATGTACCGTGCAGCCGTTGCCATGTCGAGCTCGTCGACCTCGTACCCGGATCTGAAGAGAACGGGCTTCCTTTCCATTGGTCGAAGCACAATCTCGTCGGGGAAGTCTCCCCCCGGCTGAAATGGCCTGTATGGGTGAACGCTACTTGGATCTTCGTCTCGAATGGACGTGAAGATCGATGGATAGCGTGGCATGTCACCCATCAGGTCCCGCATCCTGTCGCTTGTGAATCCATACCAGAGCAGCCATTTTGGGGCCCTGTCTCGATCAAGAACCTTCGCAAACCATGAATTCCCTGCCGCATCCCCTTCTTCCAGTAGGGCGAACGAATTCAGATCTGGATACCCTTGAAGAAGGATGGACCAACCTTGCCGCTTTAGTTCACCGGAGAGTGAATTAAAGAATATCTCGGGAATCGGCTTCCAGAGGTTGAATCGATTGCGCGATGTCGTAAGGAGTCTATCTTTGATGATGTCGCGGACGTAGTCAGGCTTAGCCATCAACCGTACGGTCCTGTTCAGGATCTTAACGAACAGATCGTATAGCGGGAGAAGATCCCCTTCGTCACTCTCCGCGAGTGCGTCGTAGTACTGACCTCGATCAACCCCGGACTGAATTAGGAGGGGCGGGAAGCCGTTGCGCGCGAGGGCCATGTTGGCGAGGATCCGGGCCATTCGACCGTTTCCATCTTCGAATGGGTGAATGTGCGTCAACCAGGCGTGAACAACTGCTGCCTCTAGCGCAGGGTTAACCGAGCACCCTTGCCACCAGTCCGACAACTCCCTCATCTTTAGGGAAACGTCCCAGGGGTCGGCCGTGCGCAGGCTGGTTCCTCCGATTTCATTTCCCTGCGCCTTATACCTTCCGGCGTGTGATTCGCCACTGGTGATCAAGGCGTGCAGGGAACGAATCTCGTATTCGTGAGGGCGGCTTGACGCCCGGGCCCAATCGTCGGCGATCTGGTGAGCCTTGTAGAGGCCGAGCGCTTCGTAGACTCTGGGGTCTTGGCGCACTGCCTGCATCAGCGAGCCGATGGGCGCCTCAAGGAGCTCCTTGTACGTCAACGAGACTTCCGCGACCTGCGAGTAAGACCATTCATAGCCTTCGATCCGGTTGCTCTCTGCCACCAGTCGACTCCTGATGGCCCGCACGTAGGGCTCGAATAGCTCCTGACTTTCTGTCGCGATCCGCCCTTGCACGGATATTGACTTTTCGCGAGATCGCTCGGCCTTCTCTTGGACAGTTGAGAACCTCGCAAGTGAAGCGGCTTCGGAGGAAACCAAGTATGGAGTGCCCGAGAATTGTCCTTCGATATCCCTCATGCGGCGCATCGTATCGTCGAGACCGTGCTCGCGTGAGGTAAATGCGGAATCGTGGGCAGTGCGGGATGTTGCCTGACATCAGCGGCGCGGTCGCGGTAGCACCGGTCGTCACAAACGGGTGCCCGGACTAGGCAAGGGCGGCAGGTGTGGTCAGATCGGGCGAGGACCTACCGATCATGTGGGGCCGAATCGGGGTCGTGCGAGGACGCTCGTTGACCCACTTTGACGACCGCAGGTCAGGAATGTGAGGTGTCAGTTGTGACTGATCTAGGCGCTGAGACTAGGCGGCGCGAGGAGCGGCTGGTGGCAGCAGGGACTCATGGGTGTGCCAGATGAGATAGCGGTCCTCGCGCCGTAGCTCGGCGGCGCCCCACTCGATCCGCATCACGCCCCGCTCCATCGAGCAGGCATACGCGACGATGATCAGGCGGAGGTCGGGTGGCAGCAGGGCCACGTCCGGATGCAGGTGTTCTTCGTTCAGCTCGTCCAGACCGAGGTCGAAGGCTTGCTGCATCGGTTCTGGGCCGTGGCGGCGGATCAGGTCGGCTCGGAAGCCGACAGCCTTCCGGAGCCGTGCCTCAGTAACCGGGACGTCCTTCTTCGCGTAGCGGATCGGATAGATCGCGTTGCTGCCGATGAGCATCACGGTGCGACCCTGTAGTCGACGCGAGGTTGTGCCTTCGAACGGTGTCAGGCCGGCCGCGAGTGCCTCGTACTGCGCTGCGTGGAGCCCGTGGCCGTAGGCTTCGAGGGTTTGGGTGTGGACCCCTTCGTGCCCGTGACGGGCCCTGTCGTGGGCTTCCATGAGGCAGGCAGGGATGGTCTCGGCCAGCTGGCTGGCTACGGCGCCGAACGTCTTGGTGGCCCAAGGTGTCGCTGAACTCACTATGTGTCGCCCTCCCCCTGCGTGGTCAGAACGCCGAGCTGCACGCTCACCAAGGTGTGGGCAGCAGGCCAGGCGCGCAAGAGGGCACAGGAGCACAGACCGCGCATGGCCCGGTATCTGACATCCACGGGTGACATCAACGAGGATGGACTCACACAGCTGTGGGCAGTTCTGCACGTGGACCGAGGCCGGGGGCAAGCGGGCAGGTCGGGGGGCCTGGGCGAGCTTACAAAGCAGATGTCGGCGGTTCGAGACCGTCCGCGCCCACCTGGGCGAAGGCCCTCAACCGATCGCGGTTGGGGGTCTTTTCACATGCCACGTCGAGGTCACCACATGGCCGAGCTGGCGGTAGCTCGGTCCGCAGGGGTAGTCGGCTCTGAGTGTGGGTCCGGGTGTTGAGCTCGTCTTCGCGCGGCGCGGGATCCGGGGGAGTCTGGGCGTTCTCTACGCGGGTGTGTCGGGTGAGGGGGTCAGGGCTTGGCGGGCCGCCTCCATGAAGGCGTCGCGGCTTGACCGCGCCTGTAATCGGCGCTGGTCCGTCAACACGCGGTGCTCTGCGACGTGGGCGGGAATGCCGGCGTGTACGGCGTCGTTCAGTCGGCGGGCCGCGCTCCAGAAGCCGTTCACCGCTTCGTAGAGCTCCCGCACGGCGACGCCGACCGCCTGGGGGCCTTCCAGGAAGGCGATGTGCATCGTGCTCAAGAGCACGGCCCGGTCTGCCCGCGCCTCGTCCAGCAGCAGCGAGAACGCATCCGGGTCTCCGGCGACCGCGACCATGTCGCCGATCCGGCTGTGCAGGATGCCGGCGGCCTTCGCGTACTCGGCGTACGCCTCACGGCGTTGCTGGTACCTGTGCTCGACTTGCGTATGACGAAGCTGGGCCACCTGCATCTCGCGATTCAGGCGGGCCTGTGTCCGCGCGGCGACCGTGGTGAACCAGCCCGTCGTCGCGCTGGCCACGACGGCGGAGCCGGCCGCGATCACCGCCGTCCACAAGGCATCCATGGCGCCGAGGGTATGCGCGGCTCCATGTGCGCCGCTTGGTGGTTGCTTCGATCAGTTCCCGCAGCGGGCCAAGGGGCTTGGGTGGTGCTGGTCTTGGGTGCTGCCGTCTTCGGTTGTGGTTGGGGTCTTCGTGTTCGGGTCTTGATTGCCGGCGCTGTGGGAAGGGCGGGTTCGCCGTCTTGGCGGGGGGTTGGGGGCGTGGGATGGTCGGGGGATGGGGGAGTGGGTCGTTGCGGGGGTCGCGGTGTTGGTCGCCGGCGCGGTGTACGTCGTGGCGGAGCGGGCCGCGGGTGCGGCGTTCGAGCGGCGGCGGGACGCGGAGCGGGCGCGGTTGCTCGCGCAGACGCGGGGGGAGGCGGCGGTTGAGCCGGAGGCGCGCGATCCCAAGTACGGGGACACCGGGTACGGGGACACCGGCCGGCTCGCGCCGCGGACGGTCGGGCCCGCGCTGTCGGGGGATCGGCACGATGACTTCACCCCCCTTCTCGTCGAGTACTACGCCTACGGGCTGACGCAGGCGCGGAGCAGCTTCGTGACCAGCCAGCGGTTTGCCGGCGTGGGCGCGACCATCCTGCTGCTGGGGGTGGCGCTGGCCGTGTGGAAGGCGGAGAGCAGCGGGGATCTGTACCTCGGCGTGGTGACCAGTTCGGTCGGGCTGGTCGTCACCCTCGTCGGGCAGTTGTTCCACCGGCGGGCCGACATCGCGCTCCGGCACATGGCCGACCAGACCGCCTCGCTACGGGACGACAGGCGGGCAGCGGAGTCGATGGCCCGGGCCGTCGGGCTGCTGGAGGAGGTCGCCGACCCCGAGCTGAGGGGGCGGCTGCAAGCCGGGTTGATCATGAAGCTTTCCGGGGCCGAGCTGCCTCGGTAGCGCGATAGTGGAGACATGTGCCGTTCCATTAAGACCCTGCGCCCGCCCGTTCTCCCCGAGAAGGCCACCGAGGAGGAGATCCGCGCGGCAGCGCTCCAGTACGTGCGCAAGGTGTCCGGCTTCCGGGCGCCCGCCGCACACAATCAGGAGGTGTTCGCCGCGGCCGTCGACGCGGTCGCCGACGCTACCCGGGACCTGCTGGACGGACTTCAGGTCAGGGGAGCCCACGCCGCTTCCTGAGCTGGGCGGGCCCGATGCGGGGCGGACCTGTGCCGGGAGTGGTGCGGGTCCCGCGGTGGGCGGGGCCTGCGGCCACTCCCGCCGGTCAGGCGGTCCGCTCCGTACGGCGGCGGATCACCCACGCGCCGGCGCCGAGGGCGCCCGCGGCGAGTACCCCGCCGAGGGCGATCTGGCCCGGGCTCATCGTGTCGATGCTGCCTCCCAGGCCGCCGCGGGCGGCGCCCGTGGCCACGTTCAGGGTGACGGTGACCCGCTCGCCGCCGCTGCCGCCGCACTCGTAGGTGACGGGGTGCGATCCGATGCGGGCGTTGCGGTAGACGGTGGCGCTGCCGAACAGGTTGGTGGCCTCCAGGTTGCCCGGTGTCAGCTGGACGTCGGGGAACGCGGGAGAGGTGGCCCGGCCGGTCTTGGTGCCGCAGCCCTGGACGTTCAGGCTGACCCGACCGCCGGGAGCGACCGTGTACGGGGACAGGGTGGCGGTGGGGCGGGCGTAGGCCAGGGTGACGGGTGTGACGGCGGCGACGACGAGCGTCGCGGCCGCGCCTCTCATCAGGTGGTGCCGGATGCGGGTGGCGGGCATGGAGAGAACTCCTCGGGCTCCTCGAAACGGCGCGGCCAGGGCACGGGTGTGACGCGGATTCGGTCGCGCACCGTGCTGTGGACGCTAGAAGCCCCGACCGGAGGCGGCTATCGCTGTCGGGTGAACGGGTGACGCACCACCCCCACCCGGGCTAGCGGGCCACCGTACGGGCGACCCGCACCCACGGATGCCCCCCGCGCCCACGGATGCCCCCGGGGCCACGGGTGCCCTGGCCGGGCGGGGCTCAGGTCGCCGCGGCGGGACCCGGTCCCGGGCGGCGCAGCAGCAACGCCGCCAGCGAACCCGCGGCGAACAGCGCGATCAAGGACACCGCGGTACCCAGCCACGCCGTACCGAGCCACTGCGTACCGAAATAGCCCAAGGCCACGCTGTACCCCGCCCAGGTCATGCCCGCCAGGACCGACCAGGGCAGGAACTCCTTGACCTTGCGCTGGGTCTTGCCCGCCCCCAACGAGACCACCGACCGGCCGGCCGGGGCGAACCTGGCGATCACCACCAGGGCGCCGCCGCCACGCGCCAACGCCACGCCCAGCCGCTCGTGAGCCCGGCTCAGCCGACGGGAACGGGCGATGGCCCGGTCCAACCGGGCACCCCCGCGCCGCGCCAACCGGAACGCGGCCATGTCACCCAGCACCGAAGCCGACGTCGCGATCACCAGCAGTGCCATGATGTCCGGCACCTGCTCGGGAACCGGCGTCGACGAACCCGCGGCTCCTGCCGCGGCCGCGGCGGCCGCCGCGGTGATCACCAATACTCCGCTCGGCAACACCGGCAGGAACACGTCGAGCACCACGGACACCGCCACCACGGCGTAAATCCAGGGGCTTGTGGTCAGCGACCCCAGAGTCTCAAGCAAGTGGTACTCCCCAGTCCGAAGCGCCGCGTCGTCGCGGGGAGCGGCAGGGGCGGCTTGACAGCCAGACAGCGTACGCCCGGGAGTGACCTCCCGGATCCCCGGGGTGACGATACGACGACTTCCCGGGGTACGTGGATACGGCTTGTCGCTTCATCCGGACGCGCACGTCGGCGTTCAGCTCGGACGCCCACGTCAGCGCTCAGCTCATCGCGGTTCGGTGAGCTCGCGATCCAACACGGCCGTCAGCCGGGCCTTCGACCCGCGCCCCCACCCCGTCCGCGCCTGGTCCAGGCGGAGCCGGGCCGTGCGACCCGCCAACTCCAGCGTCATCAGCTGATTCCCGAACCAGGGACCACCCGTACGCCGCCAACTCAGCGGCGGCCGACCCGTCCGCCCATGCCGGGAGAAACCGCGCCCCAACCACCGCCCCACCCGCGACCAACCCAGCCGGAAACCCCACTTCACGGCCGTGTGGATGGAGTTGTGCACGGGCGAGCACGTCAACTGGAACACCCGCGCCGTACTCGGTATTCGGGGCTCGGCCACATACGCGTGATGGACGTCGCCGGAGAGTACGCACACCGTCGCCGGCGCCCGCGGCCCCGTCCCCACCTCCTCGATCAGATCGCTCAACGCCACGAAGGACTCGGGGAAAGCCGCCCAGTGCTCCAGATCGCTGCGCCGCCGCAGATCCTCCCCGATCCGCGCCCACCGGGGCCCCCGCTCCCCGCGGCACAGGGCGGCGTTCCACACTTCCGCGTCATGGATCAACGGCGGCATCAGCCACGGCAGCGAGGACCCGATCAGCAGATGGTCATAGCCGCCGTGCCCGTCCAGGGCGTTGTCCCGAAGCCACTCCTGCTCGGCGGGGTCGAGCATCGCCCGCCGGTCCTCGGCCAGCACCCGCGCGGCCCGCGTGTCCACCATCAGCAACCGCGAGCGGCCGAAGTCCCGCCGGTAACTCCAGCGGGCCGAGCCCGGATCGGCGTCGGCCACGGCGGCGAAGGCACGCAGGGCGTCCGTCCCGTCGGGGGTTGCCCGTACCGCTTCGTACAGCGGGTCGGCCTCCAACTCGGCGGGTGAGAGGTTCCCGAGGTGTTGATGCACCCAGTACGACATCAACCCGCTCAGTACCCGCTCCGACCACCAGGGCGTCGCCCGCATCTCCGCCAGCCAGGCCGCGCTGGTGTTCCAGTCGTCGATGACATCGTGGTCGTCGAAGACGTGCAGGCTCGACACCGTCGACAGCAACCAGCGGATCTCCGGGTCCAGCCAGGATTCGTAGTACAGCCGGGTGTACTCCTCGTAGTTCGCGACCTGCGCGCCCGGCGCCTCGCGCAGGTCCCGGCGGGCCGCCAGCCACCGCTTGGTCGCCCGCGACAGGTGGTCGGCGTACACCTGGTCGCCGAGCAACAGCAGGACGTCCGGTCTGACCGCTTCCGGATCGGCCGCCAGCCGCGCCGCGAGGGTGTCCAGCGCGTCCGCGCCGTGCGGCCCGCGACGGTCGGCGGGCGGCGCGGCCTGCCGACACGATCCGAACGTCACCCGAAGCCCGGGAGCCGGCCGTCCGGGCCCCGCGACGGCGGGCGCGGTGATGGTGCTGGGCGGGAAACCGCTGTCGGGCAGCGGCCACACCGGGTCCCCGGCGAGCCGGACCTCGTACTCGGTGGTGGTGCCGGGGGTCAGCCCTGTGACCGGGACCAACGCATAGTGGTGGCCCTCTATCTGGAAGGTGTGCGCACGGCCGCCCGCCCCGTCCGCGCACCGCACCTCGGCCATGCACGGGCGGTCCGCCTCGACCCATATGGTGGCGGCGCCGCCCGTGTCCCAGTCGACGTAACGCAGCAGCGGCCCCAGACGCAGTCCGGCCATGAGACTCCCCCTCCTTCATGTCCCCTTGGATCACGGTAAGGGGTGGAGGGGGAGCCTGGCCTCCCCCTGGCGGGGGAGAAAGATCGGCCTACGCCAGGGGGAGGCGGGGCGGGTCGGGTCGGTGGCCGGCCGGGCTGCCGTCAGCAACCGTCAGCAGTAGTGAGCGGGCGTCAGTGGCAGTCGGCGGCAGGCGTTGGCAGCTGCTGTCGGCAGGCGTCGGTAGTAGCCGTCAGCAGCCGTTGAGCACGCTCGACAGGGCGGTCTTCTCGCCGGAGTCCATCTTCAGGCCCCAGTACTGCTTCACCTGGACCCACATCCGGGCGTACGTACAGCGGTAGGCGGTGCGCGAGGGCAGCCACTTGCCGGGGTCCTGGTCGCCCTTGGCCTGGTTGACGTTGTCGGTGACCGCGATGAGCTGCGGGCGGGTGAGGTCGTTGGCGAACTGCTGGCGCTTGGCCGTGGTCCAGGAGGAGGCGCCCGAACGCCAGGCCTCGGCGAGCGGGACCATGTGGTCGATGTCGATGTCGGACGCCGCTGTCCAGGTGGCGCCGTCGTACTCGGAGTACCAACTGCCGCTGACGGCGGCGCAGGCGGAGTCCTGTACGACGTTCACCCCGTCGCGCTTGAGGACCGTCTCGCGGGTGTTGCAGGTACCGGAGACGGTGCTCCAGTGCGGGAACAGGTCACGGCTGTAGCCGCTGAGGGAACCTTCCGCCGCGGGCGTGACCGTGGCCAGGTACGAACGGGCGGCCGCGGCGCTGATCGGGGTGGGCGGTGAAGCCTGGGCGGTCGGGGCGCTGACGAGGGTGGTCAGGGCGGCGAGCGCGGAGGCTGACGCGAGCACGCCAATTCGACGCGCGTAGACGGAGGGTATGAGGGCCATGAGGGGCTCCCTGGATGCGGGGGGTGGTGGCCGTGCGACCCCGGCGGGGCGCGGCCATGGTTGCGGCGCCGGATGTCGCACGGGTGGGCGCCAGGTGACAGGTTGCCGACATGGGCACGTCACATCAAGTCGTCCAACGGTCCCCGGATGTGCGGAAGTTGTGATTCCGGGCCGTGGGGTGGGGGCGATCCGGGGCCAACGGCACAAAGCGGGCGCGCGCGGAGGGGTGGGCGGTGTCGCGCGGAGGCGTGGGCGGTGCGGGGC
>NZ_LGDE01000114.1 GCF_001279725.1 Streptomyces sp. WM4235
GTGACCGCCTGCCGGAGTGCCGGACGCCGGCGCCCGGGGGCCCGGTCATGAGGCGCGGGGTGCCGGGGGGCCCTCAGGCCCGCTCGGGGGGGGGTTGGGGCCCTCCACGGTGGGGCGGTGGGGGGGGCCGCCGTAAGCGCGGTACCGGCGGTCACGGCGAGGACGGCGGTCACGGCGGCGACGACTCGACGGCGCGGGGCGCGGGTGACGGCGGTGCGGGCAGCGGCCGCGGCGTCGACGGCGACCTCGGCTTCGGCGTTGACGTTGACGTTGGCTTCGGTGAAGCGGCGACGAGCGATGGCTCGGTCGTGGAACACGATGGGTCCTCCCCCATGGAGACCGGGCGCACCCTGCGCCACGCCTGGTCAGACTCATGATCGCGAGGGAGGGTTGTACGCACGTTCGATTGCTGGTGGTGTTCTCGTTCCGCGGCCACATCGAGGGTCCATGGCCGTTCAAAGCCGTGTTCGTGGACCCGGAAAGGTCCCGGACCACCATCGACCACTCGATCGGCCCCCTCATCGCCCGCACCATCGTGGAGGGCACCAACCACGTCCCGAGCGGGCCTGAGGCCACCCCGGAACCCGGCGCCTCATCACCGGTCACCCGGGCACCGGCGGCCGGGACACCGGCGGCCGGTCACTGGTCACCGCCTTCCCCGAGCACACAGATCAGGGCGACGAGTACGAGCAGGATCGTGGCGAGCCGCTGAACGTCCCGGGCCGCCCACCCCTCGTTCAGGGCGAGGACGAGAACGGCGGTACCTGCGCGTTGCAGCTCTGACCTGGACAAACGTGACCCAACAGCTGTCAAGAGGCCTTGTTGCAGCCCGTGTTGCACCACCATCCCGGTGCCGGAGGACAAGCCGAAGGCCCCGGGGGGCACGGCGTCCCGGGGCCTCCACTTCGCTGACCTCCCACTCAACTCCGAGCGACTTGGCGGGTCACGCCCAGTCCCTGTCGGGGACCACGGTCGGACTCGCGGTCGACGCGATCTGCGCGAACCCGCTCCCCGGCCACGAGATCGTCGAGCTCGCCCCGACGGAGACTCCCAACCTGACACGCAAGACGCTTGCCTGCCCGGCCGGGAAGACCGTCCTGAGCGGTGGCGTCGCCGCCTACAACACGGCCCTCATCACCGGCGGTTTCCCGGAGTTCATCGACGCGGCCAAGGGCTTCCACTGGGCGGCCGCGGTCCGAGAGATCTCCCGCCCGTCCTCGGTCAGCGGCCTGACCGCGGTCTGCGCGAACATCGCCTGACCGGCACCCCTTGGCGACGCTCCTCGGCGGGGCCCCTACCGGTCCGCGGCCGAGGAGCGCCGCCGCGCCTGCCCCGCCTGGTCCCCGCCCCCGAGCCCGTCCTGGCGCGCGTCTACCGGGGGCCGCATTACCTGCTGGCACGCCGAGGTTCCGGTGAGGGAGGCTGGGGGCCGTTCGGCAGCGACAAGGGAATCGCCGGAACGATGCGGGAGTGCCGTCTGGTGGGAGAGTCGCTTTCCTGCCGGCAAGAGGGGCTTCTCCGACGTGCGAGGTGGGGGACATGCGTGCCGGCCGCTGCCGTCGGCGTGCTGCCGGTAACCGTTCGCCCGTGGGGCCGTTGATCGGGTGATACCCGTGCTGCCCTCGGTGTTGCGGGACCTCGCAAGGGCGTGTGCCGCGTACGCGACAGCGCGGTCGGCGCCCGTTCCAACTACTTCAGCGCGTGCCCGTCCTGGCCGTGAAGCCGGGGCGGGCGCCGCGATGTTCACGAGCCGTGGTGCTCGCCATCTCATTCGTCCTGTCTGGAGATTCGTGTTCCCTCCTGCTGATACCGCCACGTTCCAGCCGGCCCCACCGCGCCGCTGGCACCCGGCGCTGGCGGTTCCCGCCGTTGTCCTCGCCACGCTCGTGGTTCCGCCACTCGGTGCCGCACTCGCGTTCATGGCCCGCTGGGACAAGGCCGGCCGGGCGGTAACCGTGGTCCTGGCCTCGATCTGGTTCGGTGTACTGCTTGCCACCGCCTCCGGCCCGAAGCCTGTGCGCGACGATGCGAAACCCGGTTCCCAGCCGGTGGTCACCGTCACCGTCACCGCGTCGGCCCCCACCTTGGCCGCCCCCTCTTCCACGCCTTCGCCGACACCCGTTTCGGCATCACCCACACCTGTCTCGCCGTCTGTCTCCGCACCGGCGTCGGTCCCGCCCGTTGCCGCCCCGGCCCAGCCGCAGGATCCCCAGGCTCCGCCGAGCCGGCCACACGCCCCGGCCCCGGCGCGGGCTGACGACGGGAAGGCGGGGACCTCGGATGACGCTCCGGCGGCCGTGGGGGCTTCGTCAGGCGGGAGTTCGACCAGCGGGGGAGGAGGCAGGGCGTACTACCGCAACTGCACGGCGGTCAGGGATGCGGGGGCAGCTCCGATCCGCCGCGGGGACCCCGGTTTCGACAGCCACCTCGATCGCGATGGCGACGGCATCGCCTGCGAGTGACCATGCCACCCTCGCGCGCGGGCATCGCCGGCGAAGCGGAGGCGACCTGAGATCGGATCACTCGCGTGGTGTCCGTTCCGACCCCGGGCACCACACCAAGGGGGTGCGCCCGCGTATCGGCGCGTACCCCGGGCTGACGGAGCGGCGCACCATGGTTGGGCCCGCCGCTTCGGCAGTCACCCCGAGCCGGGCAAGCGGGAATCAGGTGGTGCGGGGCGGGCGGGCTGCAGGTTCGCCTTCGCGCCGGTTGGGGCAGGCCCTCTCGTGCACGATGACTCCGCCTTCGGGGCCACCTATCGCAAGGGCCCGGGCTCCGCACCGTCTGCAGGCGGGTGGCCGATCGTCCTTTTCACCGGTGGGTCGCGCGGCGCGCGCGTTCATGAGGCGGGCCTTGTCCTGGGGCAGGCCCACACCTCGATGTCGGTGTTGTGGACGCCTTGCCGGCTGGAGATCTTTCCGCGGGAGACCGCACCGGCGGTGAGTTTCCTGCCGCAGGCAACGCAGGCCCGGCCCACACCGACCGCCCAGGGCAGGCCCTGGGCCGGGGGCAGGGGAGCGTCCGCGCATTGCAGCGTCGTCGTGGTCACGCGGCCACCCTCCCACGGGCGTCGGGGCTGTGGCGCGCGGCGGTCCGCCTCAGAGGTTGCAGGGGCGGGCTGAGTTGGGCATGCCCCGACCGGCGAGGAGTTCGGATACGCCGGCCCCTCGTGCCGCCGGCAATACCCGCCCTCGGGCAGCCCCTGTCCCTCGGTGGCCTGGGGTCCTTCGGATGTCGGCTTCACCGCGGAATCGTTCCCGCTTGTTCGCGAGATGACGCGCATGCCCGGCGCGGTTGTTCCGGCGGCCGCTCGTTGGCGCCTTCCTGACTCCGCGCTGACCTCAACCGCCGCGCCATGCTGCCCACCCGGCAGGTGATCCGAACGGACGACTGCCTGTTCGTCGGTGCTCTTGACACGGCTTGTGAAGGGCACGAGTCCGCGACGCACCAGGAACGGGCCGGCTAACCGTCGAGTCGGCGAGGCGATCGCCGGGATGGGCGGACGGATTCGTTCTGAGCTGCGGTTTCCGCCTGTCCGTGCGAAGAATCGCGCAGAACGGCCGTTACGGAACTTGCTGATCCGGTTGGGTGACGGGCGGATCGGTACGCCCCGGGGTGCGCTCCGGGCGCAATGATCGACTGGACCGTGCGCGCCCTGGGTGGGTGTGGCGGTCAGTGAATGTCAGGGTCACGCTCACGCGGGCTGCGTGTAGTGCCCAAGCCCGTGTGACGGAGATGTCCGGGGTGGGTAACCGGCCTTGTCGGGGGCTGTTGTCGGCCCCATGTCGGGTCGAGAGTTTGGGTCCTCGGCCCACCACGGGCCGGGCACCCGCACCGCTACAGGGTTCGTATGGGCGGGTGAAGCACCGTTCTTGAGGGGCCAACAGATGTCTGTTTCCTCGACCGCCCGCCGTATCGGTGCCACTGTCCTGGCCGCCGGCGCGATCGTGTCGGCCGCCGCGCTTCCCGCGACCGCGGCGGATCGGGGTCATGACCGGCAGCCGCGGGTGGAGATCTCCCGGGTCCAGGCCGACGCTCCTGGTCGTGACGACCGTTCCAACCGTTCCCTGAACGGGGAGTGGGTCGAGATCCGCAACACGACCCGCCGGCCGGTGAACCTGCGTGGCTGGACGCTGCGTGACTCCGACGGCAACCGGTACCGCTTCAACGACACCCGCATCGGCGGCCGCGCCACCATCCGGATCCACACCGG
>NZ_LGDE01000115.1 GCF_001279725.1 Streptomyces sp. WM4235
GGCCACGATGTCCGCCTGACCGTCACCGTTGAAATCCGCCGCCGCCGTCTGCGAGAAGTCCCAGCCGCTGCTCAGGGCCACCCCGCCGGCGAAGGTGCCGTCACCGCGGCCGGCCCAGATCTTCAGGTTCGCCGAGGAGTCGCGGGCGATCAAGTCGGCCTTGCCGTCACCATCGAAGTCCGCCGCGGCCGTCTGCGTGAAGTCCCAGCCACCGGTCACGTTCACGGCCGAGCCGAAGGTGCCGTCGCCGCGGCCCTTCCAGAGCTTGAGGATGCCCGAGGAGTCGCGGGCGATCAGGTCGGCCTTGCCGTCACCGTCGAAGTCCGCCGCGGCCGTCTGCGTGAAGTTCCAACCGCCGGTGACCGTGACAGGGGCGTTGAAGTAGCCGCCCGCGTTGTGCGTCCACATCTTCAACGTCCCGGACGCGTCACGGGCCACGATGTCCGCCTGACCGTCACCGTTGAAGTCCGCACCGGCCGTCTGCGAGTTGACCGGGGCCGGGAGGCTGTCCTCCGGGTAGGGGTCGGCGTGATCGGCGCCAAGAGCGGCGGCCGGACCGCATTTCGGCCATACGCCCTGGCCCTGGCTCTTGAGCGCCTTCTCGGCTGTCAGGATCTGCTGCTTCTTCGTGGCGAGGTCGGCACGGGCGGCGTATGTGGTGCCGCCGAAAGCCTGCCAGGTCGAGTGGTCGAACTGGAGCCCCCCGAAGTAGGGCCAACCGGGCTTGTTGTAGCTCCAGTCACTGGTGCTCTCGCACTGGGCGACCTTCTCCCAGGTACTGATCGACGCGGCGTGGGAGGTGCCCGCCGAGCCTCCGAGCACGACGATCGCGGAGCAGGCTGCGGTGGTGAGGGCGAGAACGCGCCGTCGGACGGAACGCGTGGGGGACTTCATGGCAGAGAATCCTTCGAGGCCGGGGCTGGGAGTGGGAGTGGGATACGGAAGCGGGGCCCCACGGATGCCGGACCGTCGAGGTGGTCCGACACCCATGGGCGCGCCGGGGGCTACCAGCCGCCGGTGAGCTTGACGCCGGTTCCGAAGGTGGTGTCGCCGCGGCCGGCCCAGATGTTGAGGTCGCCGTTGTTGTCGTTGCGGGCGATCAGGTCGGCCTTGCCGTTGCCGTCGAAGTCCCCCGCGGTGGTCTGGGAGAACTCCCACCCGCTGGTGACCTCGACGGGGGCGTTGAAGTAGCCGCCCGCGTTGTGCGTCCACATCTGCAGGTTCCCGGCGGCGTCCTTGGCCACGATGTCGGCCTGGCCGTCCTCGTTGAAGTCCGCAGCCACCGTCTGGGTGAAGTTCCAGCCCCCGCTCAGCTGCGCCGCCGAACCGAACGTGCCGTCACCCCGGCCCGCCCAGATCTTCAGGTTGCCGTCGCCGTCACGGGCGATCAGGTCGGCCTTCCCGTTGCCGTCGAAGTCACCGGCCGCGGTCTGGGTGAAGTTCCAGCCACCCGTCACGTTCACGGCCGCGTTGAAGGTGCCGTCGCCCCGGCCCAGCCACAGTTTCAGGTTCCCGTCACCGTCCTTCGCGATGATGTCGGCCTTGCTGTCGCTGTTGAAGTCCGCAGCCACGGTCTGCGTGAAGTTCCAGCCGCCCGTCACGTTCGCCGGGGCGTTGAAGTAGCCGCCCGCGTTGTGGGTCCACATCTTCAGGGACGCCGAACCGTCCCTGGCGATGATGTCCGCCTGCCCGTCGCCGTTGAAGTCCGCCGCCGCCGTCTGTGTGAACACGGGGGACGGGGCGTCGATGACCCGCTTGTAGCGGAGCGCCTTGTAGTCGCCGTTGGGGTGGCCGTCGAGGGTGGCCGCGTTGATGGACATTCCGGTGACGTACTTCACCGGGGTCGAGCCGAAGCTGTAGTAAGAGAACTTCGTGTGTGCGGCGTCGTCCCACTTGTCGAAGAGGAAGACGTGGTCGTAGTAGCTGTTGAGGATGTCTCCCTGCTTGAGGTCGCTGCGCGGGATCTCGTAGATCTCCGAGGAGCTCCCCAGCCCCTGGGTGGCCAGGCTCGTCGACAGGTGCCAGGCCATGGAGACGTAACCGGAGCAGTCGGTGCGGTAGTTGCGCCCGTTCGAGTCGGGGTGGGAGCCGCCCTGGTTGTACGGGATGCCCTTGTTGAGCCAGTACTTGGCGCGCTCGGCGATCTCCTGTCGGGTGATGGCGCCGCCGACCGAGGACTCCGTGGCGGCCGCTGCCACGACGCTCGGTGCGGGGGCGGCCGCCGCCGGCTGTGCCGCGGTGGCCGCGAGGGCGAAGGAAGCCGCTGCGATCGACAGGGCGAGGACACGACTACGAGAGGAAATGATGGTCATGGACATGGCAAGTCTCCAGACGGCAAGAAGGAAGAGGGAGTGGATCGAGGGAGAGCGGGGAGGCGAGCGGCGGTTGCTTCACGCTGCCGGGCAAGGTCGCGGGACGTGGACTGCCGACCAGTGTCGTCGTTGCTGCCAGGTTGGGCGCGGCGTCGGGACTGCTGTTACTGCCAGCCCATGTTGTCCTGGACCGTCACCGGGGGAACGGACCCGGCGGGCGCCGCGGCAGCCGCTCCGGCGGGGGACAGCGGGGCGATGAGGGCGAGCGTGAGGACCGCGGCGGCCTGAGCGATACGCATGCGAATCACGAGGGTTCTTCCGTTCCTGAGGGTGCTGACGGCGAGTCGGACTGGTGTCCTGAACCGGTCGCGTCCCGCGGTGGCGCTTTCCGATCCGAGAGCCCTCCGGATCGGTGTCCGTCGGGCAAGAACTACTTTCGCCGCAGGTCAGCACGGGTGGAAGGGCTCCTGGGTGGACGGAATCGGCAGCGGCCGCTTGTGTCCACCCCGGAGGTGGGGTCATTCGATGGGGACCAGGGGGACCTCGGCGCGTACGAGGCGCCAGCCCAGGAGTTCGGGGTGGCCTTCCAGCAGCCGTGCGCAGACGGCCCCCGCGGCCGCCTCCGCCTGGGGCAGCGAGTCCGCCAGGACGTAGAGACCGATGACCGGATCCGGGACGGCGTCGGCATGGACGCTGATGTGCTCCACGGCGTCCTCGGGACGGGCGGCGGCGTGGGCGAGGGCCGGGAGGGGGGTCGGCAGTTTGGCACCCGGGACCGGCGGTCGCAGATGTGCGTGTACGAGGTACATAAATCCTCTTTCTGTCACCTCGCGGCGGCCATATCATGATCTTTTTGTGCTGGGAATGAGCATGTCCTGGGGGGACTTTCATGCTGAGTGCACTGGGGCTCGATACGACGGCAGAGGCCGTCTACCGAGCCATGCTGGCCGAACCGGGTGGCGGCGTCGCGGCGCTCGCCACTCGCATCGGCACCACGGAACAACTCGTACGCGAAGGGCTCGACGTCCTCAGTGGACTCGCCCTGGTCCGGCCGTCGGCGGAGACCGGAGGGTTGCGTGCCGTCTCCCCGGACATCGGGATGGAGATCCTGATGGCCCGCCAGCAGGCTGAACTCGCCGCGCAGCAGCAGCGGCTGGAGGCCTCGCGAGCGGTCGCCGCGCAACTGATCGCCGAGTACGCCGACATGCGGCCGGCGGCCGCGAGCCCGGGGGTCGAGCAGTTGATCGGCCTTGACCGGATCCGCGACCGCCTCACCCGCCTCACCCGCGAGGTACGAGGTGAGGTCATGACGTTCGCCCCCGGGGGGCCGCAGACCGAGGAGAACATCGCAGCCTCACGGCCGCTGGATGCCGAGCTGCTGGAGCGCGGGATCCGCACCCGGGTGGTGTACCTGGACAGCGTCCGCCACCACAAGCCCACCGTGGAGTACGCGAACTGGACCGCTTCGCTGGGCGGCCAGGTCCGCACGGTGGCCTCCCTGCCCACCCGTCTGATCATCGTGGACCGCACGACTGCGGTGATACCGGTGAGCAGCGAGGACACCGCGGGCGGCGCAGTGGTCCTGACCGGGCAGGGAACGCTGACCGCACTGTGCGCGCTGTACGACAGCGTATGGGCCGCCGCGCAGCCGCTCGGTGAGGCTCCGGCCAGGGACATCCACGGCCTCAGCGCGCAGGAGGGGGCGATCATCTCACTGCTGTCCGCGGGGCACACGGACGAGGCGATCGCCAAGCGACTGGGGGTCTCCGCGCGTACGTCGCGGCGGATCGCGAACGACCTCATGGAACGGCTGGGCGCACGCAGCCGCTTCGAAGCGGGTGTCCGGGCGGTCCAGCACGG
>NZ_LGDE01000116.1 GCF_001279725.1 Streptomyces sp. WM4235
GCGTGACTCCGACGGCAACCGGTACCGCTTCAACGACACCCGCATCGGCGGCCGCGCCACCATCCGGATCCACACCGGATCCGGCCGCGACACCCGCACGGACCTGTTCCAGGGCAAGCGTGACCACGTCTGGGACAACCGGGCCGATACCGCCACCCTGCGCGACGACCGCAACCGGACCGTGGACACCGAGTCCTGGGGCCGCCGCCGCTGACCAGGCTCTCGGTCCGCCGCCTGTGAACGGGCGGCAGCCGAACCCGTGATGGTCGTGTGCCGGGCAGTGCGCCAGCCGCCCGGCACACACCCATGCCCAGCCCCGGTCACCCAGCGCTGCCGGGCGCTCCACGCCCCCGGCGCGGGCGATGTCGAGGGCCCGGTCCCGTGACACGGCGGGCGATGTCCCCCTGAAGATCACCGCTGATTGCCGGCCCGGTGCGGAGCCGGCGGCGGGCGGTTCACCGGTCCGCTTCCTGCCGGGGTCTTCATCGTGGTTCGGAGTCAACTCGCCGGTTCCGGCCCCGCGTGCACCCCGGGGTGCGGGATCGTCGTCCCCGGGGGCGCGGACCACGGCCCGGTGGGACGGTGTTGGAGGTGTTTGTGGAGACGGACGAGACGTGGACGTCGGATGAGTACGGGCGGTCGCACGAGGGCCGGGTGGGTGTGCTCCTCGATGACGGGTCGGTCCCGAAGCCGGTCTACTTCGATTCGGCGTCGGGCAGCTCCGGCTGGGAGGTGAGCCATTGGAGCGTCTACGACGGCGCCGGCACCTACCAACCGCGCCCGAAGGCACACCTGCTGCGCGCGGAGTGCTCCTGCGGCTGGACCGGAACCGGGCACACCGTCGACTGGACGACAGTGGGGGAGGCCCCGTTCCACGAGAGCGGTCTGCCCACCGCGGATCGGTGCGAGGAGGACTGGGACACCCACCTCCGCGACGTCGCCACCGCCACGATCCCCCTCCCCACCGCGCTGGAAGCCCTCTTCCAGACCATCACCGCCGCGATCGAGAACCTCGCCCAGGACTCACCGACCGCCGCTCTCAAAGCCGCCCGCACCTTGGAACTCATCGCACAGCGCACCGCGTACTGGCCGGCCCACGATGCACGGGACCAGGACCCAAAGAGGGTGGCCGTCGATCTCGGTCTGTCGGTGGATGGGACTCGCGCTCTGTTGGCCCGCTTCGGGGGCCGGCACCCCCACGGCTGACCGGCAACCACCGGCCCGCCCTCGGTCATGCCCATGGCCCCGCCCGGTGGATGGCGGCAGGGTCCGGTTCAAGCGGTTGCGCCTGGACGTCACAGCCGAGGACGTACCCCGGTTCGGTCAGGGTCCGACTACGACGGCCGCCTGACCGGCGCATCCTGCTGCCGGCCTCCTCGTTGGTCGGGCATGAAGATCGTTACTTCCTCCACGCTCGCTGTCGCGGCCCTGCTCCTGGCTGCCGTTCCCGCCTCGGCCGACATCCTCGACATCGGCCGCGAGGGCAGCGATGAGGATCTCATCTCCAGCGAACCCGGGAGAGGGGAAATCCTCGGTGCCGTGGGCAGTGAGGACGATTCCACCATCAACCTTCTCCACCTCAGGAACAAGGACCTGGTGGATCGAGTCGTCAAGATCGGTGCGGACCGGCACCGGCACGGAAGGCGCACATAAGCACCGGCAGCTTCTGCATTCAGCTCCGACGACCTCCAGCGCGGACCGCCATCACCCGGTGGCGGTCCGCGCGTTCGTGCCCGGGTGCGATTTCTCGGTCTGAGGACCGCCGAGTATCCGGATGATTAGTCATCAATAACCCTGCTTTGTCAGGGACTTTAGGGACTGATTTTTCCGATTGGCGCGTCCAGTCGATGCCGAGGTCGGCCACGCGCTCGCGCTGCTCGACGCTCGCTCGTTCCCGGTGGCCGGGTTGGCATCGAAATCGAAGGCCCGGAGGGAGAGCTCTGTGGCGATAGCCTCCAACGAATCGTTTGGAGGCTGGACGAAAACCTTCACCGACCCCCGACTCTGCGCGGCCATCGTCGACCGCCTCACGTTCGGCGGCAACATCATCGAAACCGGAACCGACTCCTACCGCCTGGCCGTCACACGGGCCCGCGCCGAAGCCGCCGCGGCGGTCACAAGCTGACGTTTGTCCCGTTCACGGGGCCAGAGTTGTCTCCTTGGCCATCGGCAGGCACGTGCGGATGGTCCACGGTGGTGCCGTCTGGATTCAACCCGAAGGCCGCCGAAAGAACAGCGGGGAGATCCGCTTCCGGAAGTGCGGCACGTATCTCAGCCAGGACCTGAGGGAAGTCTTCATCGTCAATGAGTCCCGTGTATTCCTGGCGCAGTCGGTAAATGACCTCAACGAGCTCGGGCCGTAGTTGCATCCAGGCACGAGACGAACGGATCTCTTCGTCGACTTGGTCCATGAACCAGCGCATGACCTCGTAGGGAACTTCCAGGTGACGCCCGCGAGGATCGAAGCACACCGTCGGTTCTCGTGCAGGATCCTCGTCGGGGACGACTGCGGTCACAAGGTGGAGTTGCTCGGCGGCAAGCTCCAGTTCCAAGTACCAGGCGTCATCGGCTACGGAGTACATCGCGGTGATCGCGTAGTGGCCATTGGGGTGTGGGATGGGCATGGCCGCATGCTTTCACGCTCGCCAAGGCGGGGCGTCGCGAGCCCTACCGCCACAGCTCGGACCGGCTTGATCTACCAGTCCGAGAGGTCGACCACCTTCCAGAACGGCCGAAGCATTGGCCGCTCACGTGTCCGAGGTGGAGTCACTTCTCACATTCAGATCTTGCTCCTGAGACCCCTGAACGGAGTCAGAACTGACCTACCTATGGAGTCAGTTGTCACTGACGCAGCAGGAGCAGGAGCAGGAGCAGGCCCTGCCCGAGCAGAAGGCCGGCGGCTGGCTCTCCCGCTTCCGCCCCGGCCGAACCCGCTGATGTCCTTGGCCCCGCCCGTGAGCAGTTCGCCACCGTGATCCGGGCGCGGGGCCATGGCTGACGGGGGTCCCGTTCCGGGTCCTCTTTGGAGTCCCGTTCCGGGTCTCCTTTGAGGTCCCGTTTCGCGTCCCGTTCCATTCACGCCGCGGAACACCAAACAGGCAGGTCACAGGCTCAAGGAGGGGGTCGGAGGCACGCCGACTACTTCCTGACGGGCCGTGCCCACCCGCTGTGGGAGCCGGCCACCGGGCAGGCCTGAGCTCCCTGGGCAAGCGCAAGGCGACCCTGGGCAAGCCCTCCACGCGGGCTTGCCCAGGGGCCGGGTTACGCCATCGCGGCGGCCTCGGTCTCCAGGACGACGAGCTGCTGCGGGTCGACGGGGACGTCGTCGGCCGATAGGTGCCCGGGCATCACTCCTGGGCGGAGAACCCGCCCGCCGGCCGGTGACCGGTCACCAGTCACCGGTCCTGGTGTGCCGGTCACCGGCTCACTCACCGGTCACCGGTCCCCGGCGGCAATCACCGGTGAGTCACCGGTCGTCGGTCGCCGGTCACCGGTCCTCGGCCGGCAGTCACCGGTGAGTCACCGTTCGTCGGTCACCGGTCCGGTGCCGAGGGCGCGGCGGCCGCTGGTGCGGGCGGGCCGGGCGACGGCGGCCTGGGCGGTGGGGAGTTGCTCGGCGGCCGGGCGGGCGCGTGGTCCGGGCGACAACTCGGGGTTGTCGCCTCGGGTTGGTCCGGTGCCGAGTCGGCGGCGTTCGGTGGCCGGCGGCCCTGACGGGAAATTTCTCCCGGTCAGTCCCGGCTGGAAAGAGGAGTGCGCAGCTCGCCGCGGAGTCGGATGGACGTGTCGATGGGCAGTCCGAACTTGGCGTGACGCAGTTCCGCCGAACGCGCGGCGATGAGGTCGAGGTCCCGCAGCTGGCGCTTGAGCTCGTCGATCAGTGCCTTGTCGGTGTCGAGGAAGTCCCCTTC
>NZ_LGDE01000117.1 GCF_001279725.1 Streptomyces sp. WM4235
CTCCGCGATCTCCCACAGGCCGTCCGGAACAATCCAACTCCAAGTACCCCGCCCCATACCGACATCAACGACGCCTCACCACATAGGACACGGTCTTAGTAGGAGGCCGTGCTTCCCCAGCACTGGAGGCTCCGACTTTGCTCGCTTACACGCCAGCGGGGCCTGCGGTTCATCGATCCTTGAGGGCCTTGGCCAGTGGCCTCGCGCATCGGGGACGGCGATCGGACAGGACCGCCGTCCGCGATATCACCGGTGGTTCAGTGGTGAATCACTCCGGGTCTGATGGAGGCTCGATTCCCTGAGAGGATCAAGTCATGGCACGGCCGTCCCCCTACCCTCCTGAGCTTCGCGAGTGTGCGGTGCGCATGGTTACGGAGGTCGGCCCGAGCTATCCGACTACGCTCAACACCAGTCCCAATCGGCAGCTGGAGTCAATGCAAGGAGCCTCCACCGATCCCGGGGCGGTTCAATGGATCCGGATCCCCCTGATGTGGACCCCCTTGGGGTCCCACGGCCAGTGGTAGACGGTCCACTTGTTGATCGATCCATCGGGCGCCCACCTATCGTTCCCATCTCGATACTGGACGCGGTTGTTGCCAGTCGAGATCCGTGTGACCCACCACTGCTTCGAAAAGTCTTGCGCTCCGGCGTTGGCGTAACACCATGTTTCGTCGGAATTGTCGCGGTAGGGTAGGTTGACGTGGACCCACAGGAACTCGCCTGTGCTGCACGGTACATTGTCGATCGCGGACGCCTGCGGTGTGGTGGCAACGGTGAGTGATGCCGCCGCCATGACGGTTGTCAGGGCGGACAGGGCCACCCGTTTGGCTCTTTGGTTCATGCATTTTCTCCTTTTCGTGTCGTACTGAGGGGCCGGACGGTGGTGCGGTCTGGCACAGTGCCGTCCGGAGTCGAGGCGTGAGGCTCTGGTTCAGGTCGCGTCAGGCGCGGCCAGGAGATGTGTGGCCCGGTCGACCTGAGCCTGAACCTGTTCCTTGTAGCCGGTCAGGACTTTGGCGTTGGCGGATATGAGCTGCTGCTGGTATCCGGTGAGGACGGCGAAGTAGACGGCGGCCAGATTCGATGACCGCGTGCAGGACTCGTCGGCCGTGGCCGCGGCGATCTCCTTCGCGGTCGCCTTCTCGGCGTTCAGGAAGCCGTTGGCCAGCTTCTCGGGATCATCGGCCGGGTGTCCCGCCGCTTTCATGCAGGCCGACCAGCGTTCACGCGCGGCGCCGACCCGGCTGTCCGCGGACGCCTGCTGGAACGACTGCCCGAACAGGTCCTGGGTGAGCTTCCACCCCTGCATGCCGGCGAGAGACGGAACTTGCTTGTCCGCCTTGTCGCAGCAGGCCTTGTAGTCCTCCAATTCCTGGCCGGTCGGGCCTTCGGTGGCTGAAAGGGGAACTCCGACGTGGAAACCGATGCGCTTGGCGGTCGCACTGCCGATGTAGCCCCACGCACCTGCCGGTCGGATCGCTTCTTTTTCCCTTTTTGTCTTCGCGGCGGTCTGGGTCTCTTTCTGGCCTGCATAGCTTGTGTATCCCCGGCTTTGCATGCAGCGGGTGATCAGCGCCTCGTTTGTCCGGTCCAGCAGGACGTCGTCCTGCTCGGAGGTGCCGTAGGCGGACAACGGGAGGCCTATCAGTCCGTCGTATCCGGTGGCGGGCGCTGTCGAAGTGGCCGCGATGGCCGGCGGTGTCGCATATGCCGCACTGCTGGCGAGGCTTGCGGAGCAGCCGGTGGCCAGCAGGGCGGCGATCACCGCAGCACAGGCCACGCCCGCCACGGGCCTTGGGCCCCGCTGTTCGGCAGGGGCGACTCGGACGGATCTCATGCTGGCCTTAACCTTTCTGAGAATAGAGGCGAAGTGCTGTGTTAAACAGAGGTCTGAGCTGCCAGCTCATTCTGGTGTGGCATTGCAGTTTCAGGATCACCGAGCGCTCGCCGAAGGGGCTTTCAGCACTTCCCCCTCGCCTATGCCGCACGTTGCGCCGCTGCCCGGGCGTCAGCTCCTACAGCGTAGAAGGACCATGCCTGCCTAAGCTTGAACCCCGGCGCCACCTCGATGGAACGTCAGCGCCAAGAAGGAGCGCGAGGACCCGGAGGTCCTGTTGTGATGCGCCGTCCGAGCCGTCGCTCAGCGTGGAGTGGTTGCGCCAGGCTGAGCAAGTGGCTGAACGCGCGTGCCGATTCACAGTGCGATCACGATCTTTCCGTGAACATGCCTCTCGGCCTGCGTCGTCACGGCTTCGCGGATCCGCTCGACCGGAAAGGTCGCCGCGATCGGCACCGCGATCGCGCCGGAACCGATCGCGCCGGCGATCCGTTCCAGGACGCCTGGCGTTGAACAGATCCTCCACGGCGGGTTCCGGTGTGGACCGGCACGGTCTCCTCGCGCGCAACCGCGTCGGTGATCGATGCCGTGATTCGGCGAGACCACCGACATCGAGGCGCGCAGCAACGTCTTCTTCAGGGCCGGCCAGGTCCTCAAGGGCAGCCTCAACGCCCCTGCCCAGCCGGCCAAGCGCACCTGACGGAACCGCGCCGCCCCGAAGCGCCGAGCTTCGGGGATTTCTACGTCCCGAACACTCACGCAACGCATCACCCCAGCTTAAAGCCCAACCGAACGCTCTCACGTTCGGAAATCCCGGCGACCTTCTGAAGTTCCTGCGGCGAGCCGACCTGGAGCCCCGACCCCGAGGAGTCCTGAGGGCAGCTGTGCCCCTAGACGGACAGGCCACCTCCGTCGGAGGCCTGCGCGTGGCTACTGGGCAGTCTGGCGTAAGGAATCGGCTAACTCGCGGTGCTCCACCGCCAGCTGCTGGCCAAGCCAAATAGCGCTGTAATCGCGTCAAATACCAGTTGCTGGGCGAGGCGCACGACGCGGCGTGAGGACCAACTGGGATATTCATTCCGGCCTGCCCAGCCTGGCAACGCATGGCTCCTGGGCTCGTACACTCTGGAAAGGATTGAAAGCATGACCACAGTCAGTGCGTCCACCTGAGGTTCCCCCGCTGTGCGGGAGGTGCTGACTAGCTGGTCAGGGCGGGGTTACGTGGTTTCAGGTTCGCTTGATCGGTCGCTGCCTGGTTGGCGTAGTCTTCTCCTCGAACTCGATCGGGCTGAGGTAGCCGAGCCGCTTCTGGATGCGGCGGGGGTTGTAGAAGCCGTCGATGTAGTTGAAGAGCGCGAGGTTCGCCTCGGCGCGTGTGGCGAAGACGCGGCCGCGGACGCACTCGGTCTTGACCAACATCCACAGATTCTCCGCCAAGGCGTTGTCGAACGAGTCGCCGACGGATCCCATCGACGCTTGGATACCGGCTCTGAGCAGGCGTGTTGTGAGTTTCACGGACGTGTATTGGCAGCCGTGGTCCGCGTGGTGAATGAGCTCGCCGGCGATGGGATCACGGGACGCGAGGGCGTACTCGAGGGTGGTCAGGACCAGGTCGGCGTCGGCGCGGGCGGAGGTTTCCCAGGCCACGACCCGGCGCGAGAACGCGTCGCGGATCGCGGACAGCCACAACGGGCCCTCGCCGGTCGGGATCATGGTCAGGTCGGTGACCCACAGCCGGTTCGGCCCGGGTGCGGTGAAGTCGCGCTCGACCAGGTC
>NZ_LGDE01000118.1 GCF_001279725.1 Streptomyces sp. WM4235
TGAGGATGGCGTGCACGCGCGGTGAGCCGTAGATCCCGTCGGACTCGTCGTGGACCTCCCGGATCCGGTCTGTCAGCTCGACGTCGCGGCGGCGCCGCTCGCACGGTTCCTTCTCGGCCTGGCGCCACCGGTAGTAGGTGGTGGAGGGGATGTTCAGTTCCCGCAGGACGGGCTCGACCCCCAGGTGCGGGTGCTCGTCGAGGAGCGCGGTCACCTGGGCCGGGTCGGGTCGAGCTGGGCCGCGAAAAAAGCCGAGGCCGTCCGCAGGACCTCGTTCGCCCGCTTGAGCTGGACATTCTCTTTCCGCAGGGCGGTCAGTTCCTCGCGCTCGGCGGTGGTGAGGTGGTCGCCTCGTTCGCCGGCGTCGGCCTCGGCCTGACGGATCCAGTTGCGCAGTGCCTCGTGGTGCACGCCGAGTTCCTCGGCCATACGGCGGATCACTGGCTTCGGCTCGGTGGTCCGGTACATCCGCACCGCACGCTCACGCAACTCCAGCGGGTACTTCCTCGGGGCAGACATCGTCTGGGTTCCTCTCATACGACCCATCTGACAGCCTGTCACCACTTCCCGCATCTCGGGGGAACCTCACGGGGGAACCTCAGTTCGACCGACGCATCGTTCGAAGCCTGGCAGGTCACAGAACCACGAGGATGGCGTTTCATCTCGTTGCCCGGCGGAGACCTTGCCGTTTGGTCCCGCTCTGGAACAAGTGAGAATCGTGCTGCGACGGGACATCACGGCCTACGTCGCCATAAGGGCTTGCAGTCCGGCCGGTGACGACAAGCCTGCCTATGTGACAACTATCGCGCTTCGGCTCAGGTGCGTACGCTCTCCCCGGCCAGTTACTGAGCACCTACTTGGCCAGAGGGGCCAAGTACAGCGCTCAGTCACAACGATCAGAAGCCGTCACCTGGAGAGAGAAGACATCGGTTGGAGGAGGTGGTGATCATGGCCCGTCCCGTATGGGCCGGAAACCTGTCATTCGGCCTGGTCAGCCTGCCCGTGAGCCTGTACACGGCCACCGACAGCCACACGATCCACTTCCAGCAGCTACAGCGCGGCACCTCCGACCGAATCCGCAACCGGCGAGTCAACGAACGCACCGGCAATGAGGTCCAGCTCGACGACATCGTTAAGGGCTACGACACCGGCGACGAGTACGTGCTGGTCGAACCGAAGGAGCTGGACGAGATCGCCCCCGGACGCTCTCGCTCATTGGAGATAGCCGGGTTCGTCGACCTGACGGAGGTGGACCCGATCTTCTTCGACAAGACGTACTACCTGGGCCCGCGCGTTTCCGAGTACGGGAAGGTCTACAGCCTGCTGGAGCAGGCTCTGGCGAAGGCCGGCAAGGCGGGCGTCGCGACGTTCGTGATGCGCCAGCACGAGTACCTGGTCGCCCTCAAGGCCGAGAACGGGCTCCTGACCCTGCACACGCTGCACTGGGCGGACGAGATCCGGGACCCGAGGAAGGAGATCGACAACCTCCCCGGCAAGACCAAGGCTTCCGAGAAGGAGCTGCGGATGGCCGAGTAGCTCATCGAGACCCTGAGCATGACCTGGGACCCCGACGAGTTCCACGACACCTTCCAGGAGAAGGTCGCCGCCCTCATCGACGCCAAGAAGACCGGCGACACCGTCGAGAAGGCCGACGAGCCCGCGCAGCCCACCGGCGCTGTCGACCTCATGGAAGCCCTGCGCGCCAGTCTCGAACGCGCCGGCAGCTCCAAGGCCACCGGCGGGAAAGCCACCGCGTCCGGCAAGACCGCGGCCGCGAAGAAGCCGGCGGCCAAGAAGAGGATCAGCTCGACGTCCAAGGAGGACCTAAGCAGCCTGTCGAAGGCCGACCTCTACAAGAAGGCCGCCGCCGCCAACCTCCCCGGCCGCTCCAACATGACCCGCGAAGACCTGGTGAAGGCCCTTTCCCGCGCATGACCCCAACAGCCAGCCCGCGAACGGAGGCCACGCGATGACGCTGCGGCCACCGGTGGAACCGATGCTGGCGCAAGCCGCAGAGACGATTCCTCCCACAGGCATGCTGCGGGAGGTGGCCTACGAGCAGAAGCTCGACGGCCACCGCGGCCTGCTGTTCACCCCGCCCGCCCCCGGCGAGCAGGTGCTGGTCCAGACAAGACGGGGCTCGCTCATCCAGGACCGCTTCCCCGACCTCGTCGCGGCCGCCATTGAGCAACTCCCCCACGGCCTGGTCCTGGACGGTGAGCTCCTCGTCTGGGACCCCGAGGAAGGACGGCTGTCCTTCGAGGCGCTTCAGCGCCGGGCCGCTGCCCGCGCCTGCGGCGCCAGCGCCCTGGCGGCTCGAACCCCTGCCTATTTCATCGTCTTCGACCTTCTCCAAGCCGACGGCGCCGAGCTGCTGACCCTGCCGTATCGGGAGCGTCGCCGAAGGTTGGAGGTGCTGTTCGCCGCCCGGGGTCTGAGTGCGCCGTGGACGTTGTGCCCGATGACCACCGACCTCGCCAAGGCCAAGGAGTGGCTGGAGTCCTGGACGGATGTCTCCGGCGTCGAAGGCATCCTGATCAAGAGCATGAACCAGCGTTACCTGCCCAACCACCGTGGCTGGACGAAGATCCGCCGTCGGGACACCACCGAAGCGATCATCGGTGGCATCACCGGCACTCTCAACCGCCCTCAACTCCTCATCCTCGGCCGCCACGACGACACCGGCCGACTGCGCACCGTCGGCCGCACCACACCCCTGCGCCCGGACCAGGCGCGCCAAGTCGCCGAACGCCTGACGGCGGCCTCACCTGACCATCCGTGGACCGGTGCACGGTTCTCGGCGGCATGGGGGTCCCGCGACGACCTGGACGTCGTTCTGGTCGACCCGGGCCTGGTGGCGGAGATCAGCGCCGACACCGCCGTCGACCACGGCGGTGTCCACCGGCATCCCCTACGGTTTCGCCGCCTCCGCCTGGACGTGACGGCCCAGGACGCGCCCCTCTTTGGGACAGGCCCTCACCGAGCAGCGGGATGAGCTGTTCAAAGCACCTTCTGGCTGACCAAGCCCGAACTCGAGAAGATCGTCCACCGCTTCGAGTTCATCCCCGATGCCCGTGAAGCATTCGACCGGTATCGAGCCCTGAGCGCCCCGAGGGACCCCTCCAGGTAGCGCGCCAGCGCCATCGACGACTGTTTCCAGACGCCACGGACGCCCCCGCTTCCCCAATCCTGACGGTACCGCCCGACCGCGCGCTTGACCCAGTCTCTCCGGACCCGCACTCGCCACCCCCGCTACCTGCGGTCTTCGCTACCGGCGCGCAGAAACGGCCTGGCCGACACGCCCGCACATGGCTACTCTGGCGCTCCCGGGAGCCGGAGGAGGCGCAGGACGGTGGAGCGCAAGACACCCCAGGAGAAGAAGCGCCTGAGCTACGTCAAAGATCATCGGAACAACTACGGCGAGAACGACAAGAGCTCACGCAAGAACATCCGTCGAAACAAGCGGTTCCCCAACAGTGCCAACCGGCGTCACGCACAGACCGCGCTGACGGCGCTCCTAGGCTCACCCGACGATGTCAGGGCCGACGCCGTTGAGGAGCGCATGAACGGCCGGCGCCCGAAGCGCTGGCAGAAGTTCCCCGACGCACCGCTGGGTGCCATCGTCGACGGCGCCCTCCAGCGCCGCGTGAGAATGGGTACCGCCGGGGCAGAAAGTGCTGCTGCCCGCTTGCGCCGTGTCCGCAGTCGATTCGACTGGATGGCCCCCTCCGACAACCCGCTTCTGCCGCCCATCATGGTGCGCAGAGTCCGCTCATCGCTCGCCGAAGACGATGAAACGGGCCGTGCATGACGCTGGCTTCGAACGGCCACGCTCACGGGCCTGCTGGCGGCGCCACACCAGGTCCTTCGACTCAAGGCCGGCGTCCTCGCGCCAGCGCTCCTCGAGAACCCGGCGGCGTTCACGCTCGTCCAGGCCGGGCAGCGTACGACGCGCTCGTCGTCCTGGTCGGAGAGGAACGCGTGGGCGCACAACGCTGCTTCGCCCTTGCCAAGGCGGCCCGTTGTCACGGGCGACGGTGTCGGGTAGCTCTGAAGAGGCTTCGCCGGCCGTGTCACGGAACCGGCCCTCGACATCGACCTCGCCGGGCACGTAAAACGGCCAGCCGCGCTTGGTGGCCGGCGCTGGACATGGGTGTGTGCCGGGCGGCTGGCGGGCGGCCCGGCACACGCTCACTGCGGGTTCGGCCGCCGCCCGTTCACAGGCAGCGGGCCGTGGCCTGGTTAGCGGCGGCGGCCCCAGGACTCGGTGTCGACGGTGTGGTTGCGGTCGTCGCGCAGGGTGGCGGTGTCGGCGCGGTTGTCCCAGACGTGGTCGCGCTT
>NZ_LGDE01000119.1 GCF_001279725.1 Streptomyces sp. WM4235
GCGCCCGGGCGCCGTCCCGGGGCCCCGATGCCGGGGCGGGGGGGGCCGGGCCCGCTACCGTTTGCCCTTCGTTCCCCCCCGCCGGTCCTGCCCTGCCCGGTCATCGCTGCCCGTCCCGCTGGAGCAGCGGGCGCAGCAGGGCGCTCAGGGCGGACGCGGACGGGTCGTCGTGGTCGGGGGTGGGCGGGTCGAACGAAAGGACAACCGTGAGCGAGCTCGACACCCGCATCGCCGTCATCGGCCTCGCGGTACGGCTCCCGGGCGCCGAGGACGCCGTCGACCTGACGGCCCTCCTCGGCCGCGACGGGGTCGAGGTCGGCGAGGTCCCGCCGAGCCGGTGGGCCCGCGAACTGTACCGGGGCGAGGGAACCCACCAGGGAACGCACCACCGCGGCGCGTTCCTGGTGGACCCGTTCTCCTTCGACCACGAGGCGTTCGGCATGACGGCCGACGACGCCGTGTTCCTCGACCCCCAGCAGCGGGTGATGCTGGAGGTCGGCGCCCGTGCCCTGGAAGACGCCGGCTACCTGGGGGTGCGCCGCAGGCTCGACGCGGGCGTGTTCGTCGGCGCGCGCATGAACGGGTACGGATTCGACCGGGGCCGGGGGCTGGTTCCGCCCGGTACGCCGGGCTCCGCCGGCGAGCCCGGGCCCGCCGCCCTGTGGGGGCGGTCGCAGAACTTCACCGCGGCCTGGCTGTCCGACCGCTTCGACCTGGCGGGCCCGAGCCTGGTGGTCGACACCGCCTGTTCGTCCTCGCTGTCGGCGGTCTGGCTCGCCTGCCAGAGCCTGGCGGCCGGGACCTGCGAACTCGCCCTGGTCGGCGCGGTGGACCTGCTCATCGACCCGCTGACGTTCGTCCTCCTCTCCCGTACCGGGGCGCTCTCCCCGGACGGGCTGTGCCACACCTTCGACAGCAGGGCCAACGGCTATGTGCCCGGGGAGGGAGCCGCCGCCCTGGTGCTGAAGCCGATGCCGGCGGCGCTGGCCGACGGCGACGTGATCCTCGGAGCGATCAGCGGGGTCGCGGTCAACAACGACGGGCGCACCATGGGCGTCACCACACCCAGCCTGGAGGCCCAGATCGATCTGCTGGGCAAGGCCTACCGGACGATCGACCCGGCCACCGTCCAGTACGTGGAGGCGCACGGCACCGGCACCGCCATCGGCGACCCGATCGAAGTGCGGGCGCTCACCGAGGTGTTCGCCCGGCACGGTGTCCCGCGGAACTCCGTCGCGCTCGGCTCGATCAAGCGCCGGATCGGCCACCTGCACTCGGCATCGGGCCTCGCCGGACTCGCCAAGATCATCCTCGCGCTCCGCGAGGGCACCGTCCCGGCCGTGGCGGTGGACTCGCCCAACCCGCGCCTCAACCTCGCCGACAGCCCCTTCCACCTGCCCGACACCGCCCACCCGTGGCCGGGCGCGCCCGTGCGCCGGGCCGCCGTGAGCGGATTCGGATTCGGCGGCACCAACGCCCACGTCGTGGTCGAGGCCGTCCCCCGCCCGGCCGGAGCCCCCGCCGGACCGCCGGTGACCGACCTGCTGAACCAGCCGGTCCACGTGCTGCCGCTGTCCGCTGACAGTCCGTACGCACTGCGCGAACTGGTCGCGCAGTGGCTGGAGTTCCTGCCGTCACTGGTGGACGAGCCCGGCGCTGTCGGCGACGCGTGCGCCACGGCCCGGCTGGCACGAGCGCACCGCGCGCAGCGGACGGCCGTCGTCGGAGCGGACGCGGATCAACTCGCCGCAGCTCTGCGCGCATGGCTCCTGACGCCCGCCGCCCCACCCGCCCACGTCGGCCCTCTCCACACCGTCGTCTCGATACGGCCGGAGGCCGCCGCGGCCCCGCCCGCGTGGCTGTTCGCCCTCGACCGTTCCACGCCGGCCGTACACGAGGTCGTCGGCCTGTTCGAGGCGGCCACCGGCACCCCGCCGGCCGAGTTCTCCGGCGAACTGCTGCGGATCCTGTCCGCGGTCGCCCTCGCGATCACCCTGCGCGAGCGCGGAGTGCCCGAGGAGGCCCTGGACCTGCCTCCGGGCTGGGAGGCGGTCGGGGACTTCACCTGGGGCCGCGTTCCGTTGGAGCGGGCCCTGGCCGACGTCCTGCGAGGAGCCGCCGACCCGTCCCACGACACCCGGGGCGGCGGCCCCGCCGGCCACGACCTCGTCGAACGGCTGGCCGGGGCCCGCGACGAACGGGAGGTCGACCTGGTACTCGCCACGATCGCCGCGGAGCTCTTCCGAGCGGGCCGGGACATCGACTGGGAGGCGGCCCGGCAGGCCACCGGCACGGCGTGGACCAAGCGGCTGCTGCCCCACGCCCAACCGCGCGGCCGGGCCCTGAACCTGGCCGAGCCCCTGCGCTCCGCCGAACCCGGGACGCCCGCGCAGCTGGTGTCGGACGAGGGGGCGGCCGGCTACACCTACGCCCGCGTCTTCGGCCCGGCCGAGGCACCCATCGCCCAGCACGCCGTGTACCGCACGCTCATGCTCCCGGGCGTGGCCTGGTTCGACTTCCTGCGCGAGGGCGCCGCCCTGCGCGGCGAACCCTTCCACGGGGCCCGCGACGTCCTCTTCCACCGCCCGCTCATCGCGTCCGGTGCCCGCCGGGTCATCGGCCGGGTCGCCGCCGACGGACGGTTCCGGATCGAGGACGCCGAGAGCGGAGAGCCCTACGTCACCGGCCGGCTCGCCACCGCGCAACCGTCCGAGCCGCCGCCCCCCGTCCCCCTCGCCGCCCTCCTGGCCGACTGCGCCCGCTCCACCGTGCACGCGGGTTCCGGCCTCTACCGGTGGCTCCGCCGGATCGGCTACCACCACGGCCGGTACTACCGGAACATCTCCTGGGTGGCGAGCCTCCCCGACGGCGGCACGCTCGCCCGGATCGAGGGTCATCGACAGCGGGAGATGAACCGACCCGACGTGCACCTGTTCCCCGGACTCCTGGACAGCGTGACGGTCGCCGCGATCGACCCCGCGAACCCGGTGTTCGGCGCGGCGGACGCCACCGCGTTCATCCCGCTCTCGGTGGGCCGACTGGACGTCCTGGGACCACTGGACGAGGCCGCCTACGTACGGACCGAGATCGCCTTCTGGAACGACGAGGCCTGCCGGGTCACCCAGACCGTCACCGACGAGGCGGGCACCCCCCTGTTGGTCTTCGGCGACATGTCGTCCAAGCGGGTCCCCGTCGAGGCCTTCACCGCGGGCGAGCCGCCCGCGCCGGTCGAGTCCCCGGCGCCGATCGCGGCGCGGACGCCCGCGCCGGTCGAGTCCCCGGCACCGATCGCGGCGCGGACGCCCGCGCCGGTCGAGTCCCCGGCACCGATCGCAGCGCTGCCGCCCGCGCCCGCTCCGACCCCCGCTCGCCCCGTGGCCCCGCCAGTACCCGCGGCGCCCACCGCCTCCAGGCCCGTACGGGCGCTCGCCTGGTTCCTGGCGCTGACGGGCACCCCCGAGGAACACGCCGACACGGAGTTCCTGTCCGCCGGCTTCGACTCGGTCGGCCTGGTCACACTGAGCGAGCGCATCTCCCAGGAGCACGGCCTGTCCCTGTACCCGACGGTCTTCTTCGAGTACCCGACACCGCGGCAGTTCGCCGAGTTCCTCGCGGAGGAGGCACCGGCGCTCGTGGACACGCAGGCGGCGCCGACCGCTCCGCCCCCCGTGGCAGCTCCGGATCCCGAGGCGACTCCGGAGGCGGTCGCGAAGACCTCCGCGGCGACCGCGCAACCCGAAGCCCCGGCCGCACCGAAGGAACACGCGCCGTCGGGGAGGCTCGCCACCCAGGAGATGTTCCGGTAGTACCGGCCGTGGTGGTAG
>NZ_LGDE01000120.1 GCF_001279725.1 Streptomyces sp. WM4235
CAGTTATCGCTGCGAGTCACAGATGGCCCTCGTGTCGCCCTAGGGTGAGGGTATGATTCCTGACTTTGTATCAGATCTACGGAAAGCGGTCGGTCCCGATTGTCTTCTGTGGCTGCCCGGGGTGGTCGGGGTTGTCCTCGACGAGCACGGGCGGGTTCTCCTGCAACGCCGTTCCGCCGCGGGGTTGTGGACGCCACTCAGCGGGATTCTGGAGCCCGGCGAAGTGCCGGCCGTCGGGGTGGTGCGAGAGGTGGGGGAGGAAACAGGCGTGCGGGTGGTGGTAGAGCGCCTGGCGGCGGTGACGGCTTCCCCGCCGGTGCGACACGGTAACGGTGACCGGGCGCAGTACCTGGAGCTCGTCTTCGCCTGCCGCCCGACGCATCCGGACCAGTCGCCTCGGGTCTGCGACGACGAGTCGGTAGAGGTCGCCTGGTTCCCGTTGAACGCCCTGCCGCCGATGAGCGAGCGAATGCGGGAAATCATCGCGCTCGTCGAGAAAGACGAGCCCCAGGCCTGGTTCGCGCCCGCACTGTGAGGTCGTAGCCGCCCCGCCCGCCCTGACCTGCCTCGTTCGAGAAACGGGGGCATTCACCCCTTTGGTGAGGCCTGCACTGCTACGTGCTCGAAGCCCCGCTGATCATCGTCACGGTTGGCTGTTCGAGGATGGGCAGGCAGGGGCCGCCCGAGGACGACCGGATCGCCCTCCCTTGGCCGGAGCTTTCACAAGTGCAGGTCCGCCTATGAGGGGGTCAGAGCGGTTGCAGCACGGCGTGGATGCGTGCGCGGCTGTCTGCGGTGGCCGACGTGCCAGGGGCGGCCGCGAGTTCGGCGTCCAGCTCCCGCAGGCGGTCGCCGACGCGGGTGGAGGTGATGTTGCCCATCAGGGTCAGTGCTGTGTCGGTGGTGGCCGCGGCGGCCTCGGGTTGACCGGCGCGGACGTGAGCTCGGGCCAGGGCGATCTGGTCGAAGGCTCGGCTGCGCACCCGGTCGGCGGGCCGGTCGGCGGTGCCCTGTTTGATCAGGGCGATGGCATGGCCGACTCGGTCGGGGGCGTGCTTGGCGGCCTCGTACTCGCAGACGCCGGCTGTGACGCGGAATTCGGCGTGGTCGAACCAGG
Organism: Streptomyces sp. WM4235; assembly: GCF_001279725.1. Taxonomy (GTDB): domain Bacteria; phylum Actinomycetota; class Actinomycetes; order Streptomycetales; family Streptomycetaceae; genus Streptomyces. Next base: position 1,118 of record NZ_LGDE01000120.1, read on the forward strand.
CGGCCCAACCGGGAGTTGTTGCGGGGTCGTCGTTGGCGAGGGCCTGTTCGGCGGCGCCCGTGGCTCGGGTCATCTCGTCAAGGTGGCCGAGAACCGCGTGCGAGCGCGCTTCGAGTGAGCACAACAGGGCTCGCAGCCGACCCGGGCGAAGCCTGCGAGTGCCGTACTGGGCGGCCTGGACGAGTTCGAGAGCGTCTTCCGTGCGCCCGAGGTGGTTGGCCTGTCGGGCGAGGCAGTTCATCAGGTGCCCGCCGATCCCGGCGCCGTCGCGGCCGGCCTGCTTGGCGGCCTGGAGCCCAAGAAGAAGGTAGTGCTGGGCGTCGGCGTGGGCACCGGCGTCATGGGTCATCCAGCCGGCGACGGACGCGAGCTCGGCGACGGCGACGAACAGGGCGCGGCCGGTCTCCTCGGTGTAGGTGCCGGAGCGAGCCAGGTGGGTGACGTGCTGGAGCTGGCCGACGACCGCGAGACGGGAAAGGCCGCCTCCGTGCTCGTTGTCCAAGTCACGGAACGTGTCGGTGGTCGCCTCGATCCGTGCCACATCCGATAGCCCGAGGCGGGCTCCGGGGCGTTCGGGGGCGGGCAGGGGTTCGAGGTCGTGCAGGTGCAGCCACGGCTGGACAGCGTTGACAAGGGCAGCGCCGGACATGAGGCGCGCGCGGGACGGGCTGTGATCGTCGGTCACGGCATCGCTCCGGGTGGTGTCGAGTATGGCGGCCACGACCGCGCGCGCGGACCACGCGTCTGCCATCCGGTGCGGTCCGATGTCGGTCAGGCCCAGGTCGGCCGGGGTGAGCGTGCGGCCGTGGCACAGGCGACTCATTGCCTCGGCGAGGAACGAGGGGACCGGGTGGCGGGGCCGCTCGCCCTTGTTGATCCAACGGGAGACGCGCGAACTGTCGGTCTGGATGTCCTGGCGGCCGTGTCGGGCGGCGACGAGCCCTACTTCCGTCGCGATCCGGCTGTAGCTGGCGCCCGAGGTGCGCACCCAGTGCGCGAGGGCTTCGTTGGTCCTGGACTGCGTCACCGTGTCCACCTGGTCCGAGTGAGGGATTACTGCGGGCATGGCAAAAGGGTGCGCGTTCAGGCTACGCCGGAAGCGTCGAACTCCGCGCTGTTCAAACGTAGTTCGCAGTGAATCGCAGCGTCGGCGCCGCGCCGCTGCGCTGAGGAAACGCAGGCAAGCGCAACCGCTTCGCCGTGGAAACGCAGCGCGTTCAAGGGGTCAACTGGTCTCAGCCCGGCAGCACCAAGCCGGGCGCAGAACGGAGGGGCGCCCTTCCGACCCGTTTCGAGGCCGACAGCCAGCATGTCGCACCGGTCTTGGAAGACCTGTTCCGACAGCCCTACTCGAAGGAGTTCCGTCATGGAGAACACCGAGATTCAGTCCCCCGAGATCCTCGCAGTCTCCGAGGTCTTCACCACCCCCGAGGTCGCCGACCTCGGCCCGGTCACCGAGGTCACCCTCGGCAGCGGCGGCTTCAACAACGCCGACAGCACCATGTACTACCAGGGCTGACCTGACGCCCGGCGCCGTACGGCGCCACCTTGGGTGAACGCGCGCCCGGGACGGCCGGCCCTCACGGGCCGGTCCGTTCCGGGCGCGCGTCGCCTTTTCTGGAACATCCCATCAACAGGGGAGCCCCCGATATGAGGCATGTCGCAGGCACGGTCACCCACGCGCCCCCGCTCACCGCCGGTCCGCGCCCGCGGGGCGGGACCGAGATCCACGACGACGGCACCCTGCGCGTGTGGGCCGTCGACCACAACCCCCAGGTGCGGCGCGCCGTGTCCCGGGACGGCACCGCGGAAGTCTTCCTCGTCGGCGGCTGCCTGGCCTCGTCGTCGGAGGCCAGGGGCGCCGCAGACTCGGCCGCGCGCGGCTACTGGCACGCCGCCGGTCGGCTGCCTGGCTCCTACCTGGGGATCGTCAGGGTCGGCCGCACCGTGCGGATCACGGGCGACCGCGCCGCCACGGTGCAGGTGTACTGGATCGCCACCGAATCCACGGTGACCTGGTCGACGTCCGCCTCCGCCATGGCCGCTCTCACCGGGGCCGCCCCGGACCCTGTGCGGCTGCTGGCAGAGATCACCACCTGGGGTGTGGAACCCGGTGTGAACGGCTGGTTCCGGGGCATCCACCGGGTCCCGCCGGGAAGCGCGTTGACCGTCGCCCCCGACCTTCCCCCCGCGCTCCAACGGC
>NZ_LGDE01000121.1 GCF_001279725.1 Streptomyces sp. WM4235
GCAGGGGTGCGTTCTTTCGGGCGTAGGCGCGGGCCGCTGCGATCCGCTGCCATTGGCCGCCGGAGAGGTCCCTGCCGCCGGACTGTGAGGGACGGATGTGGGTGTCGAGTCCGTCGGGCAGTGAGTCGATGACCTCGGTGGCGCCCCCGGCACGGGCGGCGGCCAGAACATGGTGGTCGCTCTGGTCTCCTTGGCCGAGAGTGATGTTCTCTCGGATGGTGGCCTGCCAGCGGGCAATGTCCTGGGGCAGCATCGCTAGGCGGGAGAAGAGTTCGTCGGGGTCGACGGTGGTGAGGTCGGTGGTGTCCCAGGTGACGGCGCCGCCGGTAGGGGTATAGAGACCGGCCAGGAGCTTGGCCAGTGTGGACTTGCCGGCGCCGTTGTGGCCGACGATGGCGAGGATCTCCCCCCGTCGGACGGTCAGGGAGATGTCGGTGAGGACGGGGGCGGACGCGCCCTCGTACGTGAAGGTGACGCGGTCGGCGCGGATGACCGCGGGGTTCGCGGGAACCGCAACGGGGGCGGCCGGGAGGGTGGTGCGGGCCTTGGCGTCGGTGAGGAAGTCTGCCCAGTCCTCCAGGTAGAGGCCCATGCGGTAGGTGGTGGTCAGGCCGGTGGCCATGCCGGTCAGCAGTGCCCGGCTGGTCTGGACGGCGATGAGCGCGGTCGCGGCGTCCGCGGTGGGGATCCGGCCGTGGACGGCCAGCCACAGCAGCGCGCCGTAGACGAGGAGGGTGGCAACACCGGCGAGGGTGTCGCCTGCGAGCTGACGGCGGGTGGTGTCGGCGCCGATGCGGGCGGTGTGGTTCTCCAGGCGGCGGCTGACGGTCCGGTACTGGTCCAGAAGCCAAGGCCGCATGGTGCCGGCTCGGACGTCGAGGGCGGTGCTGCGCCCGGCGGCGAGGTACATGAGGATGTGTCGGGTCCGGCGGTCGCCGACGGCGTGCCGGTCGGCGCGGTGGGCGGCCCGGGCGGCGTGCGCTGCGGCCCAGGCCCGGGGCAGGACCGCGAGGAGCAGCAGGGGCAGTAGCAGCGGGTCGAGGGTGGTCAGGATGCCGGCGGCGGCGGCGATGCCGAGCGCGGCGCCGGTGAGGGTGACGAGGGATTCGACGATGGTGTGGGCGTCCTTGGCGGCGCGGTTGGCGGCCTCGCCGTGGTCGCACCAGGCGGTGTTGTCGTAGGCGGCGAGGGGGACGCGGGTGGCGGCGTCGAGATAGGCGATTTCGGCGTGGCCGTCGACGCGGGGGCCCAGGCGGGCGGTCGTCGCGACGGTCGCGGCGGAGGCCAGGGAGCGGGCCGCCGCGACGGCGGCCAGGGCCAGCAGGGCGAGTTCGGCGCGGTCGAGGCGTTCCAGCGGGGCGCCTGCGGCGAACAGCGCGGCGAGTGCGATCCGGGTCAGGTGCAGGGCCACGGCGGTGAGTGCGCCGACGGCGAGTTGGAGTGTGACCAGGCGCAGCAGGGCGGTGCGGTCGGCGTGCCAGGCCAGGGACAGGGTGATCCGCATCAGGCGGGGCAGGGTGCGGATCATCGTGAGCAGGCCGTCGCTGCGGTCCTCGTGGCGTTCGCTGCCGAGCGTCCACGCGGGGAGGGGTTCGGGCGCCGGCCGCCGGCGGCGGCGGCGGAAGCGGTTCCCGAACCGCTCCCCGAGGGGCGTGCGGGGATTTGGCGTGGTCAGGGGGCGGGGTTGTGTGTCTGTCACATCTCCCGCAACGCTTCACCCATACGGGTGGTTACGCCGGCACCCCTACTCCACCACCTGTTCGAATCGCCCGGTGGTGAGCACGGACAGATAGGGCCAGACGCGGTCATTCTCGTCCTGCCCGATCACGTGTCCGTCGGCGACGATCCAGGCGTGGGCGCCGTGCGGCTTGAACCGGGCCCCCAGGACCCACCGGACCGAGTGGCCGGTGAGCGCGGCGGCCAAGTGGACGGCGAGGGACTCTTCCAGGCAGGCGACGCGGCCGGGCCACCATGTCCCCGCTGCTCGGACAGCGGCGAGGACGGCTTCGGCGTCCCGCACGCGGGCGGGGCGACCGGGCAGGCGGGTCGCGGCGCGGGCGACGGCGACTACGTGCCGGATCGGCAGGTACCGCAGGAGCAGCAGGGCGGCGGCCAGGCCGATCACGGCGGCGGCCCGGCCTCGCAAGAAGGGGCGGCCGGTTGGGGCGAAGCGGACCGTCGGGGGCGGGTCGGGCGGCATGTGGTGAACGGGGCGTCCGGCGCGGAGGTGGTCGAGGTCTGCGGCGACGCGGGTCAGATCGGCCCGGACCCGGTCGGGGTCGGCGCCGGTCGCGGCCCAGCGGGCGGTTGCCTTCTCGATCGCGGCGGCCCGTTCCATCGCGTCCGCCGGTAGGTCGAAAAGGGCGGCGGCGATGGGGTCGAGGACGTGCCATCGGCCGGTCGCCAGGTCGAGGACGGCCGCGCCGGCGGGACCGCGGGCGGCGTGAAGGCGGGGCGAGGTCATCGGTTTGTCTCCCGGATTGGTGCCGGCTCCCACCAGTCGTCGAAGGATGGGCGGTTCATCAGCCACACCTCTATGGCGACCAGGGTGTGCAGGCTCACCAGGTCGGCCGGGGAGCCGTGGATCGTCCGGTCCAGGGAGGACAGGACGGCGCTCGTGTCGATGAGACCTGATTCGGCCAGCGTCGATCCGGTGAGCAGTCCACGCAGGGCGGGGGCGTTGACGCGAAGGCCGTCATAGATGCCGGTGAACGCGGTCTTCGTACGGCGTGCGAGGACCGGGGCGTGGACCAGGCCGGTGAGGGCGGCCCGAGCCAGGGGTTTGAAGTCGCCCGGACGGCGCCGCTCCCAGGCGGGGACGGCATGGCAGATGTCAACGATTCGGGTGTCGAGGAAGGGAGCGTGCATCGGCAGGCCCCACAGGGTGCGGGTGACGGTGTCGAGGTTGGCGTGCTCGCTGCCCGTTGCTTCCAGGGCAAGGCGTTCACGCAAGGCCCCGGGCCCGATGGTGGGGTCGGCACTCTGCGCGCGAGCGCCGATGAAGCCGGCCAGTGCGGCGCGGCCCCCCGGGGTGAGCCCCCGGTCGGTGGACAGGCGGCCGCCCCAACGGGCCACGTCGGCGGCGTCGGGGAGCCCTGGCGGGGCGGGGGCTGCGAGGACGGTGTCGGCAAGGTCGGCCAGCGCCTTGGGGTGGGTGCGGCGTCCGGCGGCCGTGACGGCGCGCAGGACGGGGTGGGCGGAGCTCCGGCGGTCCCGAGCGAGCTTGTGGGCGTCGCGAAGCGCCGCGGCGCGGGCGCCGGATCGGTAGCGGTCGGCCGGGGAGGGAAACGCGTCGAGGACGTTGTCGCCACC
>NZ_LGDE01000122.1 GCF_001279725.1 Streptomyces sp. WM4235
GCATGGCCTCGACCACGGCGTCCTCGTCCTCCGGGGCCCACTGCTTGAGCATCCGCTGGTGCGGGTAGCGCCCCCGGGCCACCAGGTCGCCGACGGTGATCCCGCCCGGGGCGGTCGAGGTCTGCGGGAGCAGGCCGAGCCGGCGGGCCACCTCGCGCGAGCGGTACGAGGCGATGGCGGCCCCGTCCAGGTAGACCTCGCCCTCCGTGGGCTTGAGCATCCGGGCGAGCGCCTTCAGCAGGGTGGACTTCCCGCAGGCGTTCGGGCCGATGATCACGGTGAAGGAGTGGTCGGGGATGACCACCCCGAGGTCGGTGGCCACGGTCCGTTGCTCGTAGCGGAGGGTCAGGCCCTCGGCCCGCAGCCGGGCCGTCGGGACGGTGTCCGGAGCGCTCGTACGTGTCATGCGCGGCTCTTTCGCGACTCGGTGACCAGCAGCCAGATGAGGTAGAGACCGCCGATGACTCCCGTGGCGGTGCCGACCGGAAGGAGGGCGTGGGTGAACAGGCGCTGTACCGCGAGGTCGCTCACGGCCAGCAGGACGGCGCCCATCAGGGCGGCCGGGACCAGGCCGGAACCCGAGGAGCGGATCAACTTGCGGGCCAACTGGGGCGCGGCCAGCGCGATGAACACGATCGGACCGGTGACCGCCGTGGCGAAGGCGGCCAGCGAGACACTGACGATCAGCAGGGCGGTCCGGGTGCGCGCCACGTTCACCCCGAGCGCCATCGCGGTGTCGTCGCCCATCTCCACCATGGTCAGTCGGCCGCCGAGGAGGAACGCGAGCGGCAGCAGGACGGCCACGGCGATCCCGACGGCCGCCGCGTGGTCCCAGGTCCGGTTGCCGAGGGTGCCGACGAGCCAGGCCTGCGCCTCCAGCGCCTCCTGCCAACTGGCGCGGGTGATCAGGTACGCGTTGACGGCGAGCAGCAGCGCGCTGACCCCGATGCCGATGACGACGAGACGGAACCCCTGCACGCCCCCGCGGAACACCAGCAGGTACACGGCGAGGGCCGTGCCCAGCCCGCCGATCAGGGCGCCGAACACGATCTGGGTCATGCTGCCGTGCAGGGTGACGATCACGACCAGTGCCCCGGTCGCCGAACCGTTGGTGAAGCCGATGATGTCGGGGCTGCCCAGGGCGTTGCGGGTCAGGCTCTGCAGGATGGCGCCGCTCACCGACAGGGCGGCGCCCACGCACAGGGCGGTCACCAGGCGGGGCATGCGCAGCGTGTTGACGACGAAGTCGGCCGCTCCGGAGCCGCTGCCGGTGAGGGCCCGCAGGACCTCGGGCACGGACAGGGTGAAGTCGCCGGTCGTCAGGGTGACCAGCATGACGGCGACGAGCACGACGGCCAGCGTGCCGCCGACGAGGAGCGTACGGCCGTGGAAGCGCAGGGAGACGCCCCCTCGACGCCCGCGCACCACCCGGCCGGTGATCACCCGCGAGGGGGCGGTGGGACGGGACTTCGGGCGGACGGCCGCGGCGGGCGCCCCCGTTCCCCGGGCGGGGCTCACAGCATGACCAGCTTTCGGCGACGGCACAGGACGAGGAAGAGCGGCGCCCCGACGAACGCGGTGATGATGCCCACCTGGATCTCGCCGGGCGCGCCGACCACCCGGCCCAGGACGTCGGACCCGACGAGCAGGATCGGTGCCAGCAGTACCGAATAGGCCATCACCCAGCGCTGGTCGGGGCCGACCAGGAAGCGGGCCACGTGCGGGACCACCAGGCCGACGAACCCGATCGGGCCGGCGGCGGCGGTCGCCGCCCCGCACAACAGCATCACGGCGATCACCCCGAGGATCCGGGTGCGGCCGACGTTCACCCCCAGGGCGCGGCCGAGTTGGTCGCCCATGGCGAGGGCGTTGAGGGAGGGGGCCAGCAGCAGGGCGAGGACCAGTCCGGCGACGACGAAGGGCAGGATCACCCACACCACGTCCATCCGCCGGCCGGCGAGCTCACCCACCGTCCAGTGGCGGAACTGATTGAAGGCGCGCGGGTTCAGCAGCAGGATCGCGGAGTTGAAGGCGTACAGCACGGCGGTGACGGAGGCACCGGCCACCACCAGCCGGTCCGGGGTGGCCAGTTTCCGTCCGGCCGAGCCGAGCAGGAAGACCACGACCGAGGCGACGGCGGCTCCCACGAAGGCGAACCAGACGTAGCCGAGGGCCGAACCGATGCCCAGGAAGGCGATGGCCACCACCACCCCCGTCGAGGCCCCCAGGCTCACCCCGAGGAGGCCGGGGTCGGCCAGCGGGTTGCGGGTGAGGGCCTGCATCAGGGCGCCGGACAGCCCGAGGGCGACGCCCACGAGCAGTCCGAGCACGGTCCGGGGGATCCGGTAATCGTGGATGATCACGGAGGTCTGCGTGCCGTCGGGGTTCCACAGCACCCCCCATGTCGAGGTGAAGGGGATGTCGCGGGTGCCCGACCACACGCTCAGCAGGGCGATCACCACGAGCGCGGCGAGCGCGACCAGCAACCCCACGCTCCGCACGGCGGCCACCGCGGCTCCGCGTCCCCGAGGAGCCGGGAGCTCCTCGGCATCACGTCCGACCTTCGCCCGGGTCTCGACCGACAACACGGCTCCCCTCGGCGACCGATCGCACAATGCGACCAAGCACGTTCAACTTAGGTGAGGCTAACCGAATGTTCTCGGAGGGGTCAACGCGCTTGCACGGCGGGGCAGTCCGTCCGGCGTGGGAATTCGCACCCGATGGGGAGGGTCGAACATTAGAGTAGCCTCACCTAACCCGACCTCCGGAGGTCCCGCATGCTCGACGCCGGCCCACCCGGAGGTTCCGTCCTCCGGCGCGCGATCACCGCGCAGCGGCGCCGGGTCGCCGCCGCCTCGCTCCTCGGAACGACCCACCAGGCCTGCGAGGCGATGGTCCCCGTCGTCATCGGCGTCATCATCGACCGGGCCGTCGCCACCGGATCCGGAGCGGCACTCCTGCGCTGGCTGCTCGTCCTCGCCGTGCTCTTCCTCGTGTTGTCCACCTGCTACCGCACCGCGGCCCGCATCACCGACGGCTCCGGCGAACTGGCCGCGCACCGCATCCGCACCGAACTCGGCACCCGGGTCCTCGACCCGCGCGGCGGCGCCGACTCCGGCCGACTGCCCGGCGCGCTCACCGCCATGGCCACCGGCGACGCGGCCCGGGTAGGCGCCGTGGTCGCCGCCCTGCCGTACGGGATCGCCGCCGTCGCCGGACTCGCCGTCAGCGCCGTGGCCCTGCTGCGCGTATCGGTACCCCTCGGCCTGCTCATCCTGCTCGGGGTACCGCC
>NZ_LGDE01000123.1 GCF_001279725.1 Streptomyces sp. WM4235
CGCCGACCCCGACACCCTCCACCACACCCCCATCGGAGTCCTGCGCAGCGTCCAACGCCCCGTCTACGACACCCTCATGGCCGACCAACTCGACACCGCCATCGCGCAGCAGGGGAAGGCGGATCTCTCCGCCCTCCTCACCGGCAGCGACACCTGGACGGTCCTGGGCGGGTGATCGGCGCGAAGGGGCGCCGGACCTCCGCTCGCGGTCCGGCGCTCAGAGCGCCCGCAGGCCCCTGACGGCGCTTCGCGCGTACGCGCGGGCCTGCTCGAAGGTGGCCGCGCTCTCCCGGCCGAGGCTCTCGCGGACGTACCGGCGCGCCTGCGACAGGTCGGCGTCGGGGCCGAGGACGCGTTCCACCATCCGCTCGTCCAGGAGCACGTGGTGCAGGGAGAGCACGGTGACCCCGGTCTCGTCCGGGACGATCGACCACTCCCCCGTGTGCGCGGCCAGCAGCGGCGACGGCACGGTCTCCTTGTAGACGGTGCGGCCGGCCGCCGGGAAGGACACGCGTACGGACTCCGTCGTGTGGACGGAGCCGTCGGCGGTCAGCCTGTGCGTGGTGGCGCGCTGCACCCCCGGGCGGTCCTCGACGACGTCGACGCGCGCGATGTGCGGGACCCGGCCGGACCAGGAGGCCACGTCGTACAGGAAGGCGCCGACCGGTTCGCCCGGTCCGTCGAAGCGGACCGAGTCCTCGAAGCTCATCGTCAGCGCGTCGAGCCGCTCCCAGCGCTCGGCGGCCTCGCGCAGCCGGTCGAGCATGATCCGCCCGCCGCGCTCGACGTCGGCGCGGGCCCGCTCGACGTCGGACCCGCGGTTGCCGGCGACGGTGAAGTCCTGCTCCAGGGTCAGCCGCGACCAGCCCGGGGCGAGCTGCCGTACCGTCCAACTGCCGCCCGCGGAGGTGACGGGCGCCGCGGGAACCTCCTGGCGGAAGTCGATCCGCCGCCGTTCGGGGTCCAGGGTCCGCCGCCACAACGACGACCGCACGGTCCCGTCGCGGGTGTCCCACAGGGAGAACCGTTCCCGGCTGCCGTCGAAGTCCCACGGCTCGACATGGACGGTGTCCGGTACCAGCAGCGGCCACTGGGCGGTGTCGGCCACCAGGGCGTACAGGACGCCGGCCGGTGCGGCGACGTCCACCGCGTGTGTCATCCGGTGCACTCGTTCGACAGACATCAGACACCCTCTCTCAACGCTTGATGCAGAGCCTGTCCGTATCCGCAGGAAGCTTCCTGGACTCCGAGTGGAGTTCCGGGGCGCGACCTCAGACCGCGGCGCGGGAACCCAGCACGTGGTTGACCAGGTCGAGGTAGCGGCGCGGGGTGTCGGCGTACTCCATGGCCTCCTCGTCGAAGGCGATGTCGAACCGCTGCTCCAGGTATCCGGTGGTCTGGAGGACGGAAAGGCAGTCGTAGCCGAGCTCCACCCAGTACAGGTCGCGGACGTCGTCGTCCAGCTCGACGCCCTCCTCCTCACCTCCCCATGCGCGCAGGATCCGCGTCAGGTCGGTGAGTTCCAGCCGGTCCATGGGTGTACCCCTCTCCTCGTCCGCGAGCACGCGAACGCGACCCGGGTACCCCGAGCCTGACCACCCTCCCTGGAGCACCACTCAACGCCCCCTGGCCCGGCCGGCCCATCTCAGCCCCGCCGGGCACTCCCAGCCCGGCCGGCCCATCTCAGCCCCGCCGGCCCATCTCAGCCCCGCCGGCGTTTGAGGCGCGGGGTCCGGGGCGGAGCCCCGCACCCCCGGCCGCGGCCCGGCCCACCCGCACCGCGCCGCACAACCCCCGCCCCGCGCAACCCCCGAAGGGCTACGCGGCGTACAGGTCGAACGTCGAAGACCTCCGCGGCCCCGCCGCCACGTCCAGCGCCGGGTCCACCTTCAGCATCGCCTGGTGCAGCCGTTGCAGCTGCTGCGACGGCTCCACGCCCAGTTCGTCGATGAGTCGTGTCCGCAGCCGCCGGAAGACGTCCAGCGCCTTCGCCTGCCGCCCCGATCGGTAGAGCGCGACCATCGCCTGCGAGTGCAGTCCTTCGTGCTGCGGGTGCCGGGCGATCAGTTCGGCGAGTTCCGCGAGGAGTTCCGTGTGCCTGCCCAGTCGCAGGTCGACGTCGATCCGCCGTTCCGTGGTGACGAGTCGGCTCTCCGCGAGCCGCAGGACCTCGATGTCGAGGATCGGGCCGACCCGTACGTCGACCAGCGCCGGCCCCTGCCACAGGGCGAGCGCCCTGCGCAGCAGGTCCGCCGCGGTCTCGTCGTCGCCCTGGTCGAAGGCGTTCTGGCCGCCGGCCACGAGGGTCTCGTACGTGTGGACGTCCACGGACTCCGGGGGGATCTGAAGCAGGTATCCGCCGTGCCGGGTGGCGAGGATGTCCTTCGCCGAGCCGGGGGCTCCCGGCCCCATGGCCGTGCCGAGCCGGCGGCGCAGTTGGAGGATGTACGTCTGCAGGGTGGTGAGCGCGCTCTGTGGCAGGTCGGTGCCCCAGATCTCCTCCATGAGGGTCGGCACGGGCATCACCCGGCCCGGGTAGAGCGCGAGGAGCGCCAGGATCTGACACGGCTTGCCCGCCGTGGGAACGATCGATCCTCCGTTGACCTCGGCACTCAAAGGTCCCAGAATCTGAATCTTCACGGTCTCCCGTCTCCCCTCCGCAATTCGTCGCGCGACACTCGGATTTCAGCATTCGACCCGATCACGGTAACGGGGCCCCGGGCAAGGTCACCGAATTCTTGAGCCTGCGTCGAGCGGCCCTCCGCACTGGTGCGCGGTTGGGTGGGTTTCCGCTGGTGGGAGCCCCTTCATTGGTGATGATGACCTTTTCTCGGGGGCTCCCGCGGCAGTTTTTCCGCAGTGCTGTCCGTGCTTTTCCGGAGTGGGGTTCCGGCAGCCTCGGGGTAATGAGCGCACAAAGACCGTGCGATGACCTGTCAGCCCACCTGAGCCAGTCGCCTCTTGGGCGTCTCGGTGGATTCCAGGGGGCGTTCGGGCCCGGTCATCAGGATCGACCGCTGGAGCCGGCGCAGGGCCGCCGAGGGCTCTATGCCGAGTTCGCGTACCAGGGTGGTCCGCAGCCGCTGGTAGACGCTGAGGGCCTCGCCGCGGCGGCCGGAGCGGTGCAGGGCCAACATGAACTGCCCGTGCAGGTTCTCGTGCGTGCGATACCGGCTCACCAACACCGTCAACTCC
>NZ_LGDE01000124.1 GCF_001279725.1 Streptomyces sp. WM4235
GCATGAGTGCCAAGGACCGGCAGCCGACTCGACGGGTTCCTACCAAGGTGATCACGCTGCAACCTTCGATAGTTCAGTGAGTCAAACAACGGCATTGGGTTCCCGCCCGACGATGTACCAACGCCCCCGACCATCAAGCAGCCACACCCAGGACCCGCGACCACACCGCCCGTCAACGGCCAACCACCCAGGCCCACCGACCGAAGAACCAAACAACCAACCCCCACACAAACCCAGACCCACCCACACCCACACCCACACCCACACCCACACCCACACAAGAAAGTCTGGCTAGTCACCGGTCGCGATACCGGGCCTGACCAGGGACGACATCGAGGAGGCCCCGTACCCGCTTCCCCCCATGTCTCCCCCCTTGTTTCCCCCCATGTGTACCGCCGCCAGGGGCCCGCCACCGGCCGGAACGGGTCTTGGAGACTGGCCAGATGAACGAGCTTCGCCCGCTGGGCTGAAACCCCGTCCGCCGGCCCCGCAGCTGCACCACCGCCTGGTCCCCGTCGCCGACGTCCAACAGGACCGGCGACGTCGCCGGTCCTGGACCGAACCGAGCCGCGAGCGACCCAACCGGCGAGTACCCCGAGCCGCCGCCCGGCCCACAAACCGGCCGGTGAGTCACTGGTGAGTTCACCGGTGAGTTCAGCAACCGGTGACTGAGCCGGTGAGTTCACCGCACCGGGCCGGTGACTGGGCCGGTGACCCCTGTTACCCGGCCAGTTACCGAGCCTGTTACCTCCACGCCTGTTACCAGGCCTGACCAGCGGAAAGACGTCCCGCAGGGTCACTTGCGCGCCCAGGCAACCGGGGTTGCACCGGAGCACGCGCGGTCACGCCGTCGCCCGCACGGCCGCGACGCCGGTCCGAGTACGCCGGTCGTGGTCGTCATGCCGGGCAATCCACCGGCGCCGTCATACCGCCGTGCCGTCATGACGGTGCGCCGTCACTGCGCCTCTGACCATCGGAGCCGGGCAAGGGCGCGGCCCCGCCGCGGTGGGCGTAACGTGGAAAGCGGAGCCCGAAGGGGTGGTCCATCCCCCGGGCGCCGTGGTTGGGATCGCACACCCTCGGGCGGGAGTCTGTTCGGCAGGCGCCCGCCCGGCCACTCACGACGCGGCCCCGACACACCGGATGGTGTGTCGGGGCCGAGGTTCGGGCCGGTCGTACTGCCCCAGAGCGCGCTGGGCACCGGTCCTGATCCGCGCACCCATGTCGGCGCGGACTGATCAAAACCCTAGCCGCGGCCGAGATGGCCCAGCCAGCCGTCGGCGCGCTTCTCTCGCCCAGGGTGGGCGGCGCTGGTCGCATTGATCGCAACCCGCAGGCCGGCATCGATCGACTCGGTGTCGGCCGCGCCGTCGGCAACGAGCGCATGACCGCCCAAGGCCATGGCGACCAGGCCAAGGGCAACGCCCGCCACGCCAAGGAAGACGTCAAGAACACCTTCCGCCACTGACCCGCGCACGGCCCCGGCCGTCACACCCCCCTGGGCGCCGACCCGCTCCCCCAGGTCGGGGCCCAGACACGTTCACCGTCGACCAGGACACATGCGTCCACCGCCGGACCCGGCGGAGCTTCGTCGCCCGTCCGCTCCGCGGGCTCGATCGGACTTCCGCGTGGCGCTGCGACTCCCATGCGGGAGCCGCAGCCGCCGGGGCGCAGGATCAGATGCCGATGTCCCGGCCGTAGTACTGGCCGACCTGGTCGCGGTAGGCGGCATCGCCGCGGTGCTTGTCCTTGTCGTACTCGGGAGAGTTCTTGATCTGGTCCTTGGTCAGGTTGACGTGGATCTCCTCCTCCTTCCTGTCGACGCGTACGACGGTGCCGGCGGGCAGGAGGACTTCCTTGCCGAAGATCCACGGGCCGGTGTCGACGACCACGTAGGAGGAACCGACCTCCTCGGTCGCCTCGTCGACCTTCCCGATGTGCCCGTCACTCGCCTGAACCTTGAAACCAACCAGGTTCGTACCGGGGTTGTGGTGCGACTCCGGGTTGTAGCTCCACATGCGCTCAGTCATGGCACTTCTCCTTCTGGACAGGGTGTGGTCGCCCCGCCCCTGCATTCGGGGCCGGGGATCAGGCCCATCCCTTCCCGCTGCCACCGGGCCGGAGCGTGCGGGTACGCCGATCGCCACAGCAGCCACCCGGACGATCGAATCCGCACGCCCACGTCGTTCGGCGCCGAGTGGCGAACGACCGGAGGGGAGTCCCGGCCCTTCGGGGCATCGCGGTCGTGCGGGGCACGCCCCGCGGAGCACGTCGGCGCGGGCCGGTCAGTTCAGCGAGATCGTCTCCAGCAGGTCGCCGACGTTCATGTCGGGAAGGGCGCGGGCGACATCGGCCAGGGCGACGATGCCGATCAGGGTGTGGCCGTCGATGACCGGGAGACGGCGGATCTGGTGCAGGCCCATGGTGCGCAGGATCTCGGCCGCGTCGTCGTCGGCGCCGATGGTGACGGCTTCTCCTTGCGCGAGGTCGCCCGCTTTGACCGTGGCGGGATCCTTGCCCGCGGCGAGGACGTTCACGACGATGTCGCGGTCGGTGAGCATGCCCTTGAGCCTGTCATCGGTTCCGCAGATCGGCAGCGAGCCGACCTTCAGCTCGGCCATCTTCTTCGCCGCCTCCAGCACCGTCTCCTCAGCGCCGATACACGTCGCGTCCGCCGTCACGATGTCGCGTGCCTTCGTCATGCCGTACCCCTTCGTCCTCGTTCGCCGGGATGCGCACCGGCCTCCTCGCGCGGGACCCGCGGGGGTTGGAGGGACGGGAGGGCCTGGGGCGGAGTTGGTCCTGACACCGCCACGCATGGGTGAACAGCCCCGTGCCAGGACAGGACGGGGAAACGCGGCCGATGTCAGGACCCAGGACCGCCCCGAGAGTCACCGGGGGGAACCTACGGAAGCCCCCGGGGCGGCGTGCATCCCGCCCCCTACAACGACCGGACACACCACCGGATGCGGGTCACCCCCGGGCAGCAACGCCGGACGTGGTCAAGGAGCGTTCCTGATAGCGCCTCAATCGGGCGGTGACTGGAGGTCGGTGACCGGTGACGTCACCAGTGAGGTTCCCCCGAGATGCGGGAAGTGGTGACAGGCTGTCAGATGGGTCGTATGAGAGGAACCCAGACGATGTCTGCCCCGAGGAAGTACCCGCTGGA
>NZ_LGDE01000125.1 GCF_001279725.1 Streptomyces sp. WM4235
CGGCGGCGTCATCACCGACACCGACTGGCTCGGCTGGCGCTGGTGCTTCTACGTCGGCGTGCCCTTCGCGATCATCGCGCTGATCGTGCTCCAGAAGACCCTGCACCTGCCCGTCGTCAAGCGCGAGGTCAAGGTCGACTGGGGCGGCGCGTTCTTCATCTCGGCCGCCGTGTCGCTGCTGCTGGTGTGGGTCACGTTCGCCGGCGACAAGTACGACTGGATCTCCTGGCAGACGTTCGCCATGGTCGGCGGATCGATCGCCCTCGGGCTGCTGTTCGTGCTCGTCGAGTCCAAGGCCGCCGAACCGATCATCCCGCTGCGCCTGTTCCGCAACCGCACCATCGCGCTGTCGTCGATCGCCTCGCTGTTCGTCGGTGTCGCGATGTTCACCGGCACGGTGTTCTTCAGCCAGTACTTCCAGCTGGCCCGCGACAAGTCCCCGACCATGTCGGGCGTGATGACGATTCCGATGATCGCCGGTCTGTTCGTCTCCTCCACCGTCTCCGGCCAGGTGATCACCAAGACCGGCAAGTGGAAGGCGTGGCTGCTCTGCGGTGGCGTGCTGGTGACCGCGGGTCTGGGCCTGCTCGGCACGATCCGCTACGACACCGAGTACTGGCACATCGCGATCTTCATGGCGCTGCTGGGCCTCGGCATCGGAATGATGATGCAGAACCTCGTGCTGTGCACGCAGAACCAGGTGGCGCCGTCCGACCTCGGGTCGGCCAGCTCCACGGTGACCTTCTTCCGTTCCCTCGGCGGCGCGATCGGCGTCTCCGCGCTCGGCGCGGTGATGGCCAACCGGATCACCCACTACGCCCAGGACGGGCTCGCCACCCTCGACCCGAAGTACGCGGCGGCCGCCGCCGGTTCCAGCTCCGGCAGCAGCATCCCGGACATGGACAGCCTGCCGGGCCCGCTGCGCACCGTCATGGAGAGCGCGTACGGCCACGGCATCGCGGACGTCTTCCTGATCGCCGCGCCGCTCGCACTCATCGCCTTCCTCGTCACGATCTTCATCAAGGAGGTCCCGCTGCGGACCTCGGGCGGTCTGGAGCAGGCCGCCTCGCCCGTCGAGGCGGGCCCGGGACGCGGCGACGACGTCGCGGTCCCCGCGTCCGTGACGACCTCGGCGTCGCGGCTCGCCGAGACCGGCGGCGTAGAACGCACGGCGCGGAACGAGACCGCGACCGAAGCCGGACCCGGCACGGACGACGCCGAGCCCGGGGCAACGCAGCAGTCGACCGTCGTCACCGCGGTGGCGACCGAAGGGACCGGTCCCGTGAACGGTGGTACTCCGGTGGGCGGTTACGTGCGCGGCTCCGAGAGCGCGCCCGTACCCCGGGCGGCCGTGACGCTGATCTCCCTCGCGGGACGCCAGCTGGGCCGGTCGGTCTCGCGTGCCGACGGCTCGTACGCCGTGGACGCGCCCGGCTCGGGCTCGTACGTCCTGATCGCCTCGGCCGACGGCTTCCAGCCGCAGGCGTCCACGATCGTGGTCAACGGCGAGCCGGTCGCGTACGACATCCTGCTGAGCGGTACGAGCGGGCTGAGCGGTCTCGTCCGGGCCGCCGGGAGCGGTGACCCGGTCCAGGACGCGATGGTCATCGTGACCGACGTCCGCGGTGACGTGTTGGCGTCCGCGACCACCGGCGAGCAGGGAGAGTTCTCCTTCGTCGAGATGGTGCCGGGCTCGGTGACCATCGCGGTGAACGCCCTCGGGCACCGCCCCGCGGCCCTGCCCGTCGAGGTCGGCGGCGCCGGCGTCACCCGGGTCGAGGTCGAGCTCAGCCCCGGCGCACGGGTCCAGGGTGTCGTACGGGCGCCGCACGGCCCGCTCGGTGACGCGCGGGTCACGCTGATCGACACGGCGGGCAACGTCGTCGACACGGCGAGGACCGGCGCGGACGGCGCGTACGCCTTCACCGACCTGGACAGCGGCGAGTACACCGTCATCGCGACGAGCTACCCGCCGGTGGCCACGGCCCTGAGCGTGGGCGTGCGCGGTGTCGACGACCACGACATCGAGCTGGCCCACCCGGGCGAGTAGCCGGACCCCGGCCCGCGGGGCGCGCCTCCCCTCGGGGCGCGCCCCGAGCGGAGGCGCGCCCCGCGGGCCGGCCATTTTCGAACGATCTCGACATGCTTGGCAGGGAGAAAACGGGATGGGACTGACCGCACGGATCCTCACGCGCGACGGATGGGCCGTGTCGCACGCGGTCGTCACGGTGACCGACATGACGGGCACGCAGGTGGTCCGCGCCGAGGCCGACGCCGAGGGAGCCGTACGCGACACGACCGCGCTCGCGCCGGGGGCGTACACCGTCATAGTCACCGCGGTCGGCTACGCGCCCAGCGCGTCGAGCGCGATCGTCACGGCCGGTGGACGCACCGAGGTCGGCAAGGTCGTCCTCGCCCGTCAGGGAGGTACGGAGCTGCCGCCGCCGGGGCCGTGGACGATCGACCCGGCGCACTCCTCCGTGGGCGCCGTCGCACAGCACCTGGGCATCTCCAGCGTGCACGGGCGGTTCACCGAGTTCACCGGCCGGATCGAGATCTCCCCGGACGCGGTGTCCGCGTCCCGTGTGGAGGCGAGGATCGGCGCCGCTTCCATCGACACGGGCAACGACCTGCGCGACGGCCACCTGAAGTCGCCCGACTTCCTGGACGTGGAGACCTACCCCGAGCTCTCGTACCGCTCGACGGGCCTGACGCCCGCCGGGTCCGACCGTTGGACCGTGCACGGCGAGCTGACCATGCGCGGCGTCGTACGGCCCGTGGACCTGGACCTCGCCTACCTGGGCACCGGCGCCGACCCGTGGGGCGGCACGCGCGCCGCGTTCCGCGCCACCGCGGACCTCCACCGCGAGGACTTCGCGATGAACTACAACCAGGTGGTGCGGGCGGGCATCGCCGCCATCGGGACGACGCTGAAGGTGGAGCTGGACATCCAGGCGGTACAGGGCGAGTCGCTGCCGCGGGCGTAGCGGGCAACGCCCGCCGTCTCCGAGCGCGCCCCTCTCGCCCGGCGGGCCCGCGTCCGGCCGCGCAGCGGGTGCGCGGTACGCCCGGATGGGGGAAGCTGATCAGGGCTACGGCAGTACCGATGTCGGGACGGCCCGGTCAAGGAGGGTCTTGTGGTCACTTCAGGAGACGGCGGGCTCACTCCCGCAACGCCCCGGGCCGGGGTCAGGACGGCCACCCTGCTGTGCGCGGCCGCCGCCCTCGTGGCGGGCGCCGTGCCCGCTTCCGCGCAGACGCGCGCCGCACCGGAACCCCTCGTGGTGCTCGACTGCTCCAACGAGGCCCAGGTGCGGCCCGAGGACTACCTGCTGGCGTGCGGTGACGGCAACAGCCGCCTCGTACGACTCGACTGGGAGGACTGGGGCCCGAAGACCGCCACGGCGACCGGCACCAACATGGTGAACGACTGCCGCCCCTACTGTGCGGCCGGTCGGTTCCACCCCCACCCGGTGACCGTGACCTTCAGCAATCCCAAGCCGTGGCCCGCGCACCCCGAGGTGCAGCGGTTCACCACGGTCCGGCTCCTCTACACCGACACCGTGCCCTCCCCCATTCCCAAGGACGTCACGTACAAGCTCTTCTACTGAGCGGGTCCGGGCGTGAGCACGGTGGCGAAGGCCGCACGGGCGCGGAGCCGACGGATCATTCGCGGACACCGGGGACACACGGGGACACACGGGCGCGGAGCCGATGTCGGAGCGCCGCGCCCGTACCGGGAGACGGCGACCCAGAGGCGGCCTGGAGGTTCACAGCGATGACGAAGCGTAAGGCGACCTCGAAGACGGCCGGCGCCGGACCGCCGCTCTCGGCCGAGGACCGCGTGGCCCTCGGACGGGCCGCACGGCGGCGGACGCCCCGTTCCGCACACGGCGAGTTCGACGCGTCCGCGGATCGGACGGACCCGATCGACGTGATCGAGCGGCAGTCCGCCACCCGGGTGCAGGAACTCGTACCGCTCCGCTACGGGCGGATGTCGCAGTCGCCGTTCCGGTTCTACCGCGGTGCGGCGGCCATCATGGCGGGCGATCTGGCCCGCACACCCGATTCCGGTATCCGCGTCCAACTCTGCGGGGACGCTCACCTGTTGAACTTCCGCCTGCTGGGCTCCCCGGAGCGGAACCTGCTCTTCGACATCAACGACTTCGACGAGACGCTGCCCGGTCCGTGGGAGTGGGACGTCAAGCGGTTGGCCGTCAGCCTGGTGATCGCCGCGCGGGAGAACTCCTTCACCGACGACGAGTGCGCCGCGATCGTACGGGCCGGGGTGCGGTCCTACCGCGAGCAGATGCGCCGCTTCGCCGCCATGCGCACCCTCGACGTCTGGTACGCGCGGGTCGACGAGGCGCAGCTCCAGACGGTGGCGGCCGGCGCGCTGCACACGCGCGGTCGCAAGCGCGTCTCCGCGGAACTGTCGAAGGCACGGGGGCGCGACAGCATGCGGGCCTTCGAGAAGCTCACCGAGGTCGTCGGGGGCGAGCGCCGGTTCGCCGCCGCTCCACGACTGATCACGCCGGTCTCCGAGCTGATCCAGGACAAGGAACGCGCCGCGCTCGAAGACGAGATCCGCGGCCTGGTCAGGGAGTACGGCGACAGCCTCACGCCCGACCGGCGGCACCTCCTGGAGCAGTTCCGCGTCGTGGACATGGCGCGCAAGGTGGTCGGTGTCGGCAGTGTCGGCATGAGGTGTTGGGTCGTGCTGCTGTTGGGCCGGGACGACGAGGACCCGCTCATCCTCCAGGCCAAGGAGGCGGGCGAATCGGTGCTCGCCGCGCACGCCGGTGGGAGCGAGTTCGCCACGCAGGGGGAACGCGTGGTCGCCGGGCAGCGGCTGATGCAGGCCGCCGGGGACATCTTCCTCGGCTGGCAGCAGGTCCACGGCATCGACGGCCGGCGCCGGGACTTCTACGTACGTCAGTTGCTGGACTGGAAGGGGATCGTGGACCCGTCGCAGATGGTGCCGCGCGGCATGAAGGTCTTCGCCGAGCTGTGCGGAGTCACCCTCGCGCGGGCGCACGCCCGCTCCGGCGACCGGATCGCCATCGCCTCGTACCTGGGCCGGCGCGACGTCTTCGACCGTGCGGTCCTGCGCTTCGCGGAGAGCTACGCCGACCTGAACGAGCGGGACTACGCCCACCTCACGGAAGCGATCGCCGCGGGCCGCGTCTCGGCCGTATCGGCGTGACCGGTCCGTCGTGCGTCCGGGCCCTACGGCCGGTGCTCGTCGACGACGTCCAGCGCTGCGGCCCACGGGTACGCACGCTTCTCTCCCGGCGCGTTCGGCTCGAAAAAGCCGGGCCCGTACAGCACCCGGACTCCAGCGGTGCGCAGCGTCTCCAACGACAGCGGGAACTGCGGGTGCTGCGCGTATGCACTGTTCACGCACGGCACGACCGTCAGCGGGATGCCCTTGCCGATGGCCTCCGCGACGAACCCGACCAGCCACGTCCCGGTGATCCCGAGCGCCCACGAGTTGATCGTGTTCATCGTCGCCGGGGCCACGAGCACCGCGTCCGCCGGTGGCCACACGTCCGGGTGACCGGGCTTCTTGTACCGCGAGCGCACCGGGTGTCCGGTCAGAGCGGCCAGTCCGTCGAGGCTGTCCTCCAGCCACTCGGCGGCCGTCGGCGTCAGTCCGAGGCACACGTCCCAGCCGTGGGCTTGTGCCTCCTCGACCACGCCGGCGATGTCGAAGACGGGCGGGGCGGCCGAGCAGAGCAGGTACAGAGTCCTCGTCGTCATGGTCCCCGACCCTACGCAACCGCCCCCGATCCGTGAGGAGTCGGGGCGATCGGAGACCTGGCGTGCTGTACGCGGGTAACGTCCTTGATGCCGAGTCTTGGACGGAGAACCAGTATGCCTCTACCCGACGATGACCACACCGGTTCCCGGATCCGGGAACAGCGGCGCCTCGCCCGCCTGACGCAGCGCGAGTTGGCCGATCGGATCCCGTACAGCCTCAGCCTCCTGAACCAGGTCGAGTGCGGAGCACGCCCCGCGACTCCCGGCTTCGTGGCGGCCGTGGCCCACGCACTGCGGATGGACTCGTCCAAGCTGACAGGACCCGCCGCAGTGACCGCACTCCCCGCCGACCGGCTCCTCGCCTTGGTCGCCCCGATCCGGGAAGCCCTCGACCGGTTCGACCTCGGACCGAACCCCGACCTCACCACCGTCCGCCCGACGTCGGTCCTGATCGCCGAGGCAGAAGCCCTCTGCCGGCAGGTCCGCGCGACGCACCTCCGTGCGGCGGCGAAGGCACTACCCGCACTGCTCGTCGAGCTGACGCATACGGTCTGGACGGCCCCGTCCACCGACGTGTGGCGTGGGCTGGCGTCCGGGTACCGCACCGCCCACGACATCGCCCTGAAGCTGGACTACCCGGACCTCGCGCGCATCGCCCTGGACCGCATGGAATGGGCTGCGGGCCGTGCCTCCGACCCGTGCATCGAGGCGGTGCAGCGGTACAAGCGGGCGACGCTGTGGCGGTGCGCCACCTCGGCTCCGCTCATCGCGACGGGGCACGCCTTGCTCGCCGGGGAGACGAGCCGCGAGGCCCTCGCCGTAACCGGGCAACTGCATCTTGGCCTGGCGACGGTGGCCGCGAAGAACGAGGACGCGGGTGCTGTCCAGACCCACCTGACTGCCGCACGGGAGATGGCCGACCGCGTCGGCGGCGAAGCCGGGGAGGTGCACTGGCTGTCCTTCGGCCGGGTCAACGTGCGACTGCACGAGCTGGGCACGGCGATCGCGATGAGCGACTTCGACGCGGCCCTCGGTCGGGCCCGCACGATCAGGCTGCCGGACTCGACGCTGACGTCACGCCGGGCCCGGTACCTCGTGGACCGCGCGCTCGTCGAGATGGAGGCCGGCTCACCGAGGACGTCCCTCCGGTTCCTGGCCGAAGCGCGGAAGGTGGCGCCGGAGCAGACGCGGCACCTGCCGGGGACCCGCGCGACGATTCGCGGGCTGGTGCACATGTCTCGACGGGCACCGGACAGCTTGGGCGGAATGGCCCGTTGGGTGGGGTTGTAGTACTCACAAATCTGTGAGTGTTCACGCCTTGCCGGTCCGTCAGGCTGGGGTCACCACCCGCTGACCACGGTAAGGAGCACGAGCATGGCGGTACGCGAGCAGGCGCGACCGGACGAGGCGTTCAACCACGTCGACCACCCGCTGCTGCACAGGCAGGTGCGAGACCGGAAGACGGACCGCGAGGGCACGCTGATGGCGGTACTCCGTGACCCTGTCGGCACCGTGTCCGGGCGGCAGCAGTACGCGCGGACCGCGTACATCCGCGACGACAGTGGCGTGGAGTTCACCGCGGCGCCCGGCGACGTGGAGCCGGCGTGAGCGCCGTCGGGCAGATCTGTGTCCGCTGTGACCGGATCATCCGCGCGGGTGGGGTGGAGACCATTCCGCATTCCGCCTCGGGTGCCCGTCCGTCGACCTGGGCACATGACATCCGCGACCCGGCTTGCCGGCCCGTCACGGATGCGACGCGCCGGTGAGCGACGAACGCGCACGTCAACTCGGGTACGTCCTTGTCGCGCTCGGCTTCCTCGCCGCCATCGTCATCGGCACGCACTGACCGTCCTTCACTCTCAGGGAGAACGCATGTCCACTCCGCACCCGGTCCCTCCGCCGTGCACCAGCAAGCAGGGGGACCCCAAGCCGGCTGTCACCGGTACGACGCTGCTCGCGCCGGTGACACCGCGGGCGCTGCTGACCGACGCTCAGTTCAACGGCGTGATGCACACCGTCCTCGACAACAACCCGGGCATGGAGCCCGAGCCGGCCGGCAGGATCGTGGTCGACGCGCTGGCGTCCCTGGCTGTCGCGGCCCGCACCCCACAGGGCCTCGTGCCGTCCCGTGTCGTGGATGAGGGCTGGCACGCGCTCATCCTGCACACCCACCTGTACCAGGCTCTGTGTATGGGCCTCGGCGGCTTCGTTCACCACGTGCCGGAGCGTCCGGATCCCGGCGCCCGCTCGCACGGCGACGTCGAGCGCACGGTCGCGGCGATCGAGGCGGCCGGCTATTCGGTGGACGCGGACCTGTGGCACGGCGCCCCGGCCGATCCCGGCCAAGTCAGCCAGTCGCTCATCTGAAACGCCGGCGGCGATATGGGCATCCCGTAGACGTGTTCCGCTGAACCGGCGGCGGGCGCCTGCCCAGATGGACGGCGGATCGGAAGGCAATCGACCAACAGGCGATCAGAAGGCGATCGGCGTACCTCGGTCCCGCTCGCCGTTCTCGTAGTGCTGGACGCTGCGGCGTTCGAGGCCGATCCGATCGGCGAGCTGATCCTGCAATAGATGCACATCCCTGCGGCTCTGGGCGACGCTCGCCCAGCTCCTGCCTGCGGGCGATGACCCATCCGAGGAGGGGTGTACGACGGGCCGGCACGCGTTGACGCCGAGACGGAAACGATCTGCGTCAGTACCCAAACGGTCGCTTCCGACATGGCAGAACCCCGGCCGCACAGATCACGGCCGGGGTTGCACTGGGACACACCACCTCACGAGGCACCAGTCGCAGCGGTGCAGCGTGCCGGAATCCTTCCGCTCAGGCCTCGGATTCCGGTGCGATTCCGTACGTTCACGGGCCCCGCCGACCCGCCACGAAACATCGTGAAGTGCATCAACTAGCAGGTCAGCGCCCTTACACGACTCTGACCCGGTCAGGCGCTTTCGGCCTGGAACATCCAGTGGTGCTTCTCCAGGTCGCCGGTCAGGCCGATGAGAATGTCCTGGGTGATCGGATCGGCGTCACCCGTGGCCTGGATGCGCTCGCGCATCCGGGTGACCACCGCGGCCAGTCCGTCCACGAGGATCTTCACCGCCTCGACGTCCTTGATCCACCCGGCCTTCACGTCGGCGATGCCGCTGGACGACGACACGGTCGACGCCCGTCCGTCCGGGGTCACGCCGAGGGCGGAGGCCCGCTCGGCCACCACGTCGGAGTGGGTGCGGGCCGAGACGACCACGTCGTCGAGCTGCAGGTGAACGGAGCGGAAGCGGGGGCCCACCACGTTCCAGTGCACCTGCTTGGCGACCAGGGACAGGTCGACCAGATCCACCAGCGCGCCTTGCAGGGCTTCGCCGACGATCTTCAGGTCGGCAGCCGGGAGGGCACTCTTCACGACGGACACGGGGTTCTCCATTCGCAACGCGGTCGGTGGTCGTCCCGAGTCGCCTCGGCTGACACCTCGGGTGACGCCTCGGGTGACATCCGGGGATTCTTCCACCGATGAGTTTGATTACCAGATGAAATGCCGCCTACCCCACCCACACGCATCAAAACGGCCCACTTCGGGGGACCGAATGGGCCCATCCCCCACGGCGCGCACGAGAGGGCGGCGCGTCCGAGGATCCGGCCGCACCCCGCGGAGCGGGGCGCCCTCCACACGGCGCGTGCCCCTCGTACGCTGGAGTGATGCGTCATCACGATCTGATCGTCATCGGTGCGGGATCCGGCAACGCGGTCATCGACGAGTCGTTCGCCGATCTCGACGTGGCCATCGTCGAGGAGAAGTGGTTCGGCGGGACCTGCCTGAACGCCGGATGCATTCCGAGCAAGATGCTGGCCTACACCGCCCATGTGGCCCGGACCGTGCTCGGCGCCGACATCTACGACGTGGACGCGCGGCTGCGCGCCGTGCGCTGGCGGGAGGCTCGCGACCGGGTGTTCGGGCGACTGGACGCGCAACGCGCGCGGGGCCGGCAGGGCCGCCTCGACGCGGCCAACGTCACGGTGTACGAGGGCACGGCCCGCTTCACCGGTCCCCGCCGACTGCGCATCGACGTGGACGGCGGCGCCGTGGACGTCTCCGCCGGGCAGATCGTCGTCGCGGCCGGCAGCCGTCCCGCGGTGCCGCCCGTGGTGGTCGAGTCCGGGGTGCCGTACGAGACGTCGGACACCGTCATGCGGATCGACGCACCGCCTCGCCGACTGGCCGTGCTGGGCGGCGGGTACATCGCCGCCGAGCTCGCCGAGGTCTTCCACGCGACGGGAACCGAGATCACCGTCGTGGAGACCGAGCCGCACCTGCTGGGCCCGCAGGACGAGACGATCGCCGAGCGTTTCACCGACCTGGCCCGCACCCGCTACGACCTGCGGCTCGGGCGCGAACTCACGGCCGTGAGGGGGGAGGCGGGCGCGTTGACCCTGACACTCGACGACGGGTCGACGGTCGAGGCGGACATGTTGCTGGTGGCCGCCGGACGGATCCCCAACGGCGACCGGCTGGACCTCGGGGCAGCCGGCATCCGCACCCACGACGACGGCCGCATCGTGGTGGACGAGCATCAACACACCACCGCCGAAGGGGTGTTCGCGCTCGGTGATGTCTGTACGCCGGTGCCGCTGAAGCACGTGGCCAACCGCGAGGCCGAGGTCGTCTCGCACAACCTCCGCCATCCGCAGGACCTCATCGGCGCCGACCACGACCTCGTGCCGTCCGCCGTCTTCACCCGCCCCGAGATCGCCTCGATCGGCGCGACCGAGGAGGAGTGCCGCGACCGCGGGGGCGCTTTCCTCGTCGGCACGGCCTCCTAC
This sequence comes from Streptomyces sp. WM4235, assembly GCF_001279725.1. Lineage (GTDB taxonomy): Bacteria > Actinomycetota > Actinomycetes > Streptomycetales > Streptomycetaceae > Streptomyces. The sequence goes on from NZ_LGDE01000125.1 coordinate 10,580, forward strand.
GCGGACGTGGCGTACGGCTGGGCCATGGAGGACACCACCGGTTTCTGCAAGGTGCTCGCCGAGCCCGGCACCGGGCGCCTGCTCGGCGCGCACATCATGGGGCCGCAGGCCGCCATCCTGATCCAGCCCCTCGTACTGGCCATGACGCGGGGGATCGACGCGCTCTCGCTCGCCAAGGAGCCGTACTGGATCCACCCGGCTCTCACCGAGGTCGTCGAGAACGCCCTCCTCGACCTCGACCTCTGACCCGCCCCCGTCCCGCCCGGGACATGCCGGCCGCCCCGCCGGTCCCTTTCCTCAGCCCCCTCTTACCCCCGCCTTAAGCGGAACCTAAGAGTCACACCGGCCGCCTCGAATCGAACCGATGTCCGCTTCGGGGCGGCTAGCGTGCTGCCGCACCCCCGATTTCCGGCAACTCGGATTTCCAGCAACTCAGAGGCAGGCACGCGATGGGCAGCACGACCGGCCACCGGCGCAGGACGAGCAAGACGGCGAAGGCAACAGGCGTGATCGCGGCCGCGGCGGTGATCGGTGGCGCCGCGTTCGCGTTCACCGGTACCGCGCAGGCCGCCGCGGTCGGAGCCGTCTACACCAAGTCCAGTTCCTGGACAGGTGGTTACACCGGTCAGTACGTGATCACCAACAACACCGCGCAGGAGCAGGCCGATTGGACCCTCCGGTTCGACCTGCCCGCCGGCACGAGGATCGACTCCCTGTGGAACGGCACGCACACGGTCGACGGTCCACACGTCACCGTCAAGCCCGCGAGCTGGAACAAACGGCTCGCGGCCGGCGCCTCCGTCACGGTGGGCTTCGTGACGAGCGGGACCGGCACTCCCGGCAACCCGACGGCCTGCCTGATCAACGGCGTGAAGTGCTCCGTGGACCAGGGTGCGACGCCCCCGCCCGGGGGACGTCCGACACCCACCCCGTCGGCGAGCGCGAGTGCGACGGCCCCCGTCACCACGGCGCCCTCCACCCGACCCACGCGGACCGCGTCACCGACCGCGACCCCCACCACCCCCACTTCCCCGCCGGTCACCGGCGCCCCGGCCGGAGGGGCGCGCTTCGCGCCGTACGTGGACACCTCGCTGTACCCGGCCTACGACCTGGTCGACACCGCCGGCAGGACCGGCGTGAACGAGTTCCACCTCGCCTTCATCACCTCCGGTGGCGGCTGCGCACCGCTGTGGGGCGGTGTCACGGACCTCGCGAGCGACAAGGTCGCCGCGCAGATCGGCGCGCTGCGGGGCAAGGGCGGTGACGTCCGGGTCTCCTTCGGTGGCGCCGCCGAGCACGAGCTGGCCCTGAACTGCGCGACGGCCGACGCGCTGGCCGCCGCGTACGGCAAGGTCATCGACCAGTACCGCCTGACCAAGGTGGACTTCGACATCGAGGGCGCCGCGCTGCCGGACACCGCAGCCAACGCGCGCCGCGCGCAGGCCATAGCCGCGCTCCAGAAGTCGCACCCGGGGTTGGACGTGGCGTTCACCCTGCCGGTGATGCCGGAGGGGCTCACCCAGCCCGGCGTCGCCCTGCTGGCCGACGCGAAGCGGGCCGGTGTACGGATCGACGGCGTCAACATCATGGCCATGGACTACGGGCCCTCGTACGGCGGCGACATGGGTCAGTACGCCGTCCAGGCCGCGACGGCCACCCAGGCCCAGATCAAGGCAGTGCTCGGGCTCACCGACGCGGCCGCCTGGAAGACGGTCGCCGTCACGCCCATGATCGGCGTCAACGACGTCGCCAACGAGGTCTTCACCGTCGCGGACGCGACACAACTCGTGGACTTCGCGAAGTCGAAGGGCATCGGCCGGTTGGCGATGTGGTCCGCGACGCGCGACCGCCAGTGTGCGCAGGGCGCCGTGAACCACGCCGACCCGACGTGCAGTTCGATCCTCCAGCAGCCGCTGGCCTTCACGAAGGCGTTCGGCGCGCTCCGCTAGCCCGAGGGCAAGGCGCGAACGCGAGGACCCTCTCCCCCGTGTCCGGCTGCCCGCCGCGTCCGCCGACGCACGGCGGGCGGCCGGACCCGTTCGCGTTTCAGCGGGTCGCTCCCGCGTGCCGGCCGCGGTAGGTGCCCGGGGTGATGCCCTCCCAGCGGGTGAAGGCCCGGACCAGGGCCGTCGCGCCGCTCAGGCCGACCAGGGGGGCGATCCTGTCCAACGGCAGGTCCGTGGTCTCCAGCAGGCGCCGGGCCCGGGCGTGGCGGGCGGCGTCGAGGAGTGTCCGCCACGAGGTGCCCTCCTCCTGGAGGGCCCGGCGCAGGGTCCGGGCGCTGAGGTTCAGTTCCCTGCCCGGGTCGGCGGGGCCCGTGCCGTCGAGCGGGGCGTGTTCCAACCACTGGCGCACCCGCTGCCCGATGCTTACCGCCTTCGACAGTTCGTGCAGGAGCCGGTCGGCGTAGGCCCGGTGCAGGGCGCCCAGTTCCGGGTCGCAGGGGGCGCGGCGCCGGTCGAGGTCCTCGTTGCCGACCGTGATCGCGTTCTCGGGCGCGTCGAAGGTGACCGGGCAGCCGAGGACACGGGTGTACGGCTCCGCGGAGCCGGCGCGCGGGTGGGTGAACGACACGGATCGGGGTGCCCAGTCGTCCCCGGCGACCCAGCGGGCCGCTCTCACCATGCCGGTGAGGATCGCCTCCACCTGCTGGGGATGCATGGTCGCGGGATCCACGGTCGGCCGGTAGCGGATGCGGGTCCGGTCGTCGCCGCGGTGCAGGGTGACGGTGCCGGCCTGGCTGACCAGCGGGTGGTAGCGCGCCGCGGCGTCGGCGGCGTCGGCGAGGCTCGCGCAGGTCAGGACCACGTGGCCGAGGACGTGCAGGCTCCCCGGTCGGATCCGGTCCCCGACGAGCAGGCCGGTGTGGGGATCGGCGCCCTCTGTGCCGATCACCGTCTCCCACAACTCGCGCATCTCGGTGAACCCCAGCCGGTCCATGGGCGAGTTCCAGGCACCGGGCTCGTCGGCGCCCTTCGTGGTGGCGCTCAGCACCGCGCGGGCGTAGCACGCGGCGACGGTGGAGGGCTCGATGCCGGACATGGCGGTCAGTCAATGCGGGGGCGCGCCTCCCGTCAACCGGCCGTGGCGGGCCGGACTCCGCCCGGCGGCGGTCCGGGAAGTCAACGAGGTGGCCGCCGGGGTGGATGACCGGGACCCCCGGGCGCTCCTAGGGTCGGGCCGCACACACCGAGAGGATCATCGTGCCCGTCCTGTCACGCATCGAGCCGTACCACGTCGCGGTACCGCTGCCGACGCCGTTCCGTCGTGGACGCCCCGGCCGCGGGACGCCGTCCTGACCGGGTCCTTCGGCCACGACCGTGGCACCCTGTCCCTGCCGACCGGCCCCGGTCCGGGGTTCATCGTCGACCGTTGCGCGCTGCGGCGTCGGGGTCGACGCACCAGTTCATCACCGCCGGCCGGCTCGCCCCGCGGACCCTGCGAGACGAGGGACCGCGCGTCGCCGCCGAGTTGGCCCGCACCCGCCGGCACGGCGCCGGCCCGAGGAGTACTCCGTGATCGTCTTCCTGTTGCCCGCCTCCGGCTACGACCCGACCGAGGCGGCGGTGCCGTGGGCCGCGTTGCGCGATGCCGGTCTCGACGTACGGTTCGCGACGCCCGACGGGAAGGTCGCCCTGGCCGACCACAGGCTCACCGATGTCGGCTTCTCCTGGCTCTCCCCTTGGCTGATGACCCGCCGCGCCGAACTCGACGCGTACCGGCGGCTCACCGACGACCCGTGGTTCCAGGCGCCGCTGTCCTACGCGCGGGTCGATCCGGCGGCGCTGACGGGGCTCTTCGTCCCAGGTGGGCACGCCGCGGGGATGCGTACCTTGCTGGAGAACATCACCGCCCAGCGGTTGTTCGCCCGGGTCCTCACCGTCGGGCTGCCGGTGGGGGCCGTGTGTCACGGCGTGCTGTTGGGAGCGCGCGCCGAGGACCCCTCGACGGGGCGGTCGGTCCTGTACGGACGGCGGACGACGGCACTGACCTCGCTGCTGGAACTCACCGCCTGGAACCTCACCCGGCTGTGGCTGGGGCGGTATTACCGCACCTATCCGACCACCGTTCAGGCCGAGGTGACCGCGGCCCTCGCCGACCCGAGCCACTTTCTGGCCGGACCGTCGCTGCCCGTCCGTGACACCGCCGCGAAGCCCGGGCGCGGTTTCACCGTCCGCGACGGGAACTACCTCTCCGCCCGCTGGCCCGGAGACTGCCACCGTCTGGCGGCGGACTACCTGGCCCTGGTCCGCTCCCACCTGGCGGAGCCGGCCCGGGAGATGTGATCCCGCGCGGTCCGTCGCGCGTTCGTGCGTCGGTCACCGGCGCGTGCGTACGAAAGCACCGGGGCCGTGCACCGAACACCGGCACCATCGAACCGAAAGGGAACGCACATGGGCTTTCGTCTCCGGTTGGCCACCGGATCCCTGATCGTGGGACTGGGTCTGGGCCTGGCCCCCGGCGTCTGCGGAGCGACGCCGGTCACGGCGACCGACGCGGTCACGGCTGCCACGGCGGCCGTGCGCCCGGCGTCGGTCGCCGGTACCGTCGCGGCTCCCGCCGTCGACCTGGGTGCCTGGATGGGCGGCCTCCGGGACACCATCGGTGATCGCCCGCTGAACCGGATCGTGATGCCCGGCAGCCACGACTCGGGTTCCTGGAGCATCACCAGGAACAGCGGCGTGTGCGATTTCGGAGACCAGGCCGACCTGGCCCACCGGTTCCCCTCCATCGCGGCGAGCATGTCCCGGACGCAGAGCGGTACCTTGGTGGACCAACTCCAGGGTGGTGCGCGGTACTTCGACCTGCGTCTGTGCAAGCAGGGTGACAGGTGGTTCACCTATCACGGCGGCCCGATGGGCAATCAGTTCCTCGACGCGCCCGACGGCCGCGGTGGCGTGGTGCGCGGCGAGGTGAACCAGGTCGCGGAGTGGATCAGGGGGCATCCGAGGGAAATCGTCATCATCAGGCTGTCGACCGCGGCGTCCCCGCGGACCGAGCGGGCCGACAACACGGAGGCCGTCACCGCCCTGGGCCAGGCGCTCGGCGGCGGGGCCGGCAATCCGGCACTCGCGGACGACTCGTTGAGTCCGACCTCCACCTACGACCAGTACATGGCGGCGGGCAGGCACGTCATCCTCATCGACGACAAGGACACCACCTCCCTTCCGTGGGCCTGGGGCCCCTCCGCGCAGAGCTACCGCGGCAGTTACGTCCAGGCGGACACGCACTGGACCGACTACGTGAAGGCGCTGTTCGACCCGAACACGCTGCGGAAGAACTTCGACGCCGTCCTGCGTCGGGGGGATCAGGTGCTCGACAAGGATCCGGGCCGGGACGCGGACAGGTTCTTCGTCCTGCAAGGCATCATCGACCCGTCGCTGTCGATCCCCGATCTGATCCTCGCCCAGGGCCTGGAGAAGATCGGAGTCGTCCCCTCCTCCGTGGCGTCCCAGTACCTGTTGTACCTGGAGCGCCGGCTCAACCCCCGGCTGCTGGCCAAGCTGAAGGGGGATTGGAGCGGCTCCAACATCGCGGAGAACATGAACATCGTCATGACCGACGACGTGAACCAGAACGGCTCCGGGCTCGGGGCGGGGGAACTCCAGCGAGAGATCATCGCGAAGAACACTCCGCACGTCACCCCGCACACCTTCCACCGCGTGACCCGCGACGCCGACGGTACGTGGAGCGGCGCGGGCCCGCTGTCCGGCAACGGCGGATCGTTCCGGTTCGTCGGCTCCCGTGTGTCGGTGGCGGCCATGCCGGACGGCAGCACACAGCTGATCGGCCGCGGCGTCGACGGGAACCTCTACCACACCATCCGTTTCGCGAACGGCACCTGGCAGAGCTGGGCGGCGATGGCGGGGGTCGGCGAGGACCCGGGCTTCCAGGCGTCGGATGCCGCGATCACCGGGTCGCCGGACGGCTCGGCCCAGGTGGTGGCCGTCGGCAGGGACGGGAACGTCCACCACGACATCCGTCGCCCCGACGGCTCGTGGCAGGGATGGTCCGTCATGGCGGGTGAGGGCGGCACGGGTCTCCTGCGGGCCACGAAGGTGTCGGCGGCGGGGATGCCGGACGGCTCCGCCCAGGTCCTGATCTTCGGCGAGGACGGCAGGATGCGCCTGGGGGCCCGTCGGGCCGACGGCTCCTGGACCGGTTGGTCGGTCGTGGCGGGCGTCAACGCTCCCGAGTTCCGAGGTCGCGCCCTCGCCATCGCCGCACTGCCCGGCGGTGACAGCCAGATCGTGGCCATCGGCAACGACGGCAACATCTGGCACACCGTCCGCCGCGCCGACGGGGGTTGGCAGGGTTGGAACGGTCCGCCCGGGGTGTCCACCGCGATGATGGGCGCCGAATCCGTCGCGATCACCGGCATGTCCAACGGGAACAGCCAGGTCCTCGCGGTGGGACTCGACGGGAACGTCCACCACAGCACGCGCGAGCGCTCCGGTGAGTGGACCCCCTTCCGGACCCTGCCCTGGCCGGGCCGCGCCGGCGCGTTCGCGGGGGACCAGGTCGCCCTCGCGGGCCTGCCCGACGGTTCGAGCCAGGTGGTGATGACCACCCGCTGATCGGCCGGGGGCGCGCGAGTCGGTACGGAGGTGTCACCGGCGGCAACGGCCCCCGGCAGGGCGTTCCCGCCGCGGACGACGGTGATGTCGACGGCGGGAGCACCATGGCGGCGCGAGAGGCTAGGCGGTCCTGACGTCGAACCGCACCGAGCGCACTTCGAGTTCGTCGGTCGCGGGCTTGCCGTGGGGCCGCAGCCGCCATTGCGATCCGGTGCAACCTGCGCCGAGGTAGACGGTCACCGTGGAGTCGGTCGAGTTCTGCGGGCCGTAGCCGGGCAGTTCGTCGTCCTCGCCCACCGCGTACAGGTTGACGCACTTGCCGCTGTGCGGGTTCTGCAGGACGACGGACTGTTCCTGCCCGAACTCATCGACGAACTTGTAGTGGAACTCGCCCACGGCGGCCGAGGCCGAACCCGGCATCGACAGGACGAGAGCGAGAGAGGCGAGGGCCGTGGTGGCGGTGTGACGGAGCTTCATGGGCGGATCAGTACCTTCCGTGGGGGGATTCGGTAACCGACCCTAGGAGCGCCCGGTGAGGCGAATCGATCCGCCTCGTTCCCTCGGCGTGGCGTCCGGGAGGGGGCGGGCACGGCCGCCGCGGCGATCAGGAAGGCCCCTCCGCCGGAGCCGCGATGGCGTGGTAGGTGCGTCCACCGGCCTCGTAGGTGCCGAGTGGGGTCATCCCGAAGCCGTCGACGTGCACCCGCCAGGACGGCACGTTCCCCTCCTCGATGAAGGCGACCACCGCCTCGGCTCGTCCGGAGGCCTCGGCTACGGCGTTCGCGAACAGCGCCCGTGCCACCCCGCGCCCGCGGAACGCCGCATCGACCACGACGGGCCCGTAGAGCAACCAGCGCACATCGCTCAGGGGGCGTCCTCGCCACTCCAGTGCGTCCTGGGCGGCGAGCAGCCCCAGCACCGCAGGCGGTGGTGTGGGCAGGTCCGCCGCGACGGAGAGTGCGAGGAGACCGGCGAGCCGGCCCTCCTCGTCCGCGACCAGCAACTCCCCGTCCCCGGCCATGGCACGCAGCGCCGCCTCGTCGAAGGCCCCCTGTACGAACCCCTGGGCGCGGCGTTGCTCCGCGGTCAGGGCGTCGTGATGGTTGGCGGCGAAGAGCGCGGCCATGGCGGGTGCGTCGGCCTCGGTGGCGTATCGGTAGCGCATGGGCCGATGGTGCCACGGGCCCCTCGGCCGAGCGGGGACGTCGGGGCCCGGCACCGTCACCTCGCGGAGAGGATCGGATCGGGCCTCGTACTCTCGGGGCGGCTCAGTGTCCTGGATCGGGGTCGCGGTCGGCGGGCGACTGCGCCGTGGCCTTTCTGTACTCCGCGTTGAGGCGCTGGGCCTCTTCGAGCTGGTCTTCGAGGATGACGATGCGGCAGGCGGCGTCGATGGCCATTCCGCCGTCGACGAGTTCCCGGGCGCGGGCGGCGATCCGCAACTGGTAGCGGGAGTATCGGCGGTGGCCGCCCTCCGAGCGCAACGGGGTGATCAGGCGGGCCTCACCGATCGCGCGGAGGAAGCCGGCCGTGGTTCCGAGCATCTCGGCGGCCCTGCCCATGGTGTAGGCGGGGTAGTCGTCGTCGTCGAGACGATCGAGCGGGTTCTCTGCTGTCACTTCCACCTCATCGGACGGGAACACGTCAAGGCCCCGCTGCCATGTGGCACCGGGGCCCCGAGAGAATTCAACACCATCCGCCGGGAGCCACCGCTCCCGGCTCACTGTGTCCGCCGAACATGACGGTGGGGCCCGCTCCTTGTCGAGGAGCGGGCCCCACCTTCATGCATGGACGAGCGTGACTACCAGCGGTACCAGCGGCCACTCCCACCCTTCGGGCGGGCCACGAAGCCCACCAGCCAGAGCACCAGTACCGCGATGGCGACCCACCAGAGGATCTTCACCGCGAAACCGGCACCGAAGAGAATCAGAGCGAGCAGTAGAACGAGAAGCAGGGGAACCATTGTCATCAACCTCCGAAACGCCGACTGCCCGCGCCCGGCCCGACCATGCGCACAAAACTTATTTGTTTTTTATCGCCCCAGGCGGGAAGTCGATGTCGCCCCGCCGGCCGGCCCGCACGACCGCCGTTCACACCCACCCTGTTTGCGGGCCCGAGAACGGGTCATACGAACCGAGGCAAGAGACTTTCTCAATGTTTGGGAGTGATGGTTGTGTCGGCTGAAGAGAAGACCCAGGCCAAGACCGAGCAGGCCAAGGGCAAGGTCAACGAAGCCGCGGGCCGCACGGTCGGCAACGAGCGCCTCACCGCCGAAGGCCGCGCGGACCAGGCCAAGGGCGATGCCCGCGAGGCCAAGGAGAAGGTCAAGGACACCTTCAAGCACTGACCTCCTCGGAATACGAGAACGCCTGTGGGCGGCCCCGACTCGGTCGGGGCCGCCCACAGGCGTTTGCCCTGGCTGCGCGGAGCGCACGAAGGACATGAGAACGCGACGAGCCGGGGCCCGCACCCAAAGGGTGCGGGCCCCGGCCACGCGTGATCGCGAGCGTCAGGCCGTGACGATGTTCTCGGCCGTCGGGCCCTTCTGGCCCTGCGCGATGTCGAAGCTCACCTTCTGGCCTTCCTGGAGCTCACGGAAGCCCTGGGAGGCGATGTTCGAGTAGTGGGCGAACACGTCCGGTCCGCCACCCTCCTGCTCGATGAAGCCGAAGCCCTTTTCCGCGTTGAACCACTTCACGGTGCCATTTGCCATGTCAATCTCCTTCGGGGCACAGCCCAGAAATCCACACCATGTGGATTTCGAGTCGCCGCATGATCTTCCCGTCCGGAAAATGCCGGAAACACAAAAGCACCCTCACCGGCCGGAACGACCGGTGAGCGCACTCGAAGTTTGGGAACCACAACTGCAACTGAAATCACAGTAGCACGCTCGGACTGAAGAAAATCGGTCGAGAATCCCGGCCCTCCCGGGAGGAAAGAAACCCTCCCGGCGTCTTTCCCCTCTTTCTGTGTCCGCCGATACAGAAATACGACGTCGAGGCCCGACCGCGCGGCGCGCGCCGGCCGCGCCGGACACGGCACCGGTCCTCGCCACCACCTGCCGGTCGTGACGCCTCACCGCCCCTACGGTGTGCACCATGGCCCACGACGAGACCCCCGCGGCCGGGTCCCCCGCTCACGGTCCCGCACCCGACAAGGCCCTCGACGACGAACCGATGTTCGCCGCCGCGCGCCTCAAGGAGCGCCTGTACGCGACGATCACCATGATCTCGGTGGTGGTCGGGCTCGCCGGCTTCGGCCACACCGACACGGCCGAAGCGGCGGCCACGATCCTCACGACCGCCGTCGGCCTGTGGCTGGCCGCCCTGGTCGCGGACCAACAGGCCCACCGCGTCGTCCACGGCCGCTTCGCCACCGGCCGCGAGCTGCGCCACATGCTGTCCGTCAGCAGTCCCCTGCTGCTGTCCGCGGCGGGCCCCCTCACCCTGCTCGCCGTGGCGGCACTGACCGCGATCGACGTGGACACCGCCCTGTTGATCGCGGCCGGGGTGAACGTCGCCGGCCTGTTCACCTGGGGGTGTTACGGGGGCATCCGCATGGGGTCCGGTACCGTCCTCGCCGTACTGGCCGGGGTCGTGGACGCGGTCATCGGAACCGCGGTCGCCCTGGTCAAGGTCGCCGCCGGTCACTGACACTCCCCGCCCCGAGGCGGATGCCCACCGTGCGGCGGCGACACGCCCTACGGGCGCGGGGCGATCACCGTTCCCGCCTCGCGCACCGTGATGGCCTGAGCCGGGCAGATGTCCGCCGCGTCCAGCACCCGGGCGTCCTCGTCCGTCTCCGGCGTCCGCACCGAGGCGTGCTCGTCCTCCAGGGTGAACACCTCGGGGGCGACGGCGGCGCACATCCCCGAGCCCATGCACAGCTGCCGGTCCGCGCGTACGGTCCATTTCCCGGGCATGGCGCTCACCACCCGACCGGCATCACGCTCGGGCCCCTGACCAGCATCCGCGACTTCCACGTCACGTCACCCGCGAGGCGTAGGCCGGGGAATCGGGTGACGAGGGCGGCCAATGCCTCCTGGAGTTCGAGGCGGGCCAACGGGGCACCCAGGCAGTGGTGGACTCCGTGGCCGAAGCCGAGGTGTGGGGCGCCGTGGCGGGTGATGTCCAGGACGCCCGGGGCACTGAACCGCAGCGCGTCGCGGTTGGCGGCGCCGGTGGCGACCAGCACCGGCGTGCCGGCCCGCACCAGGGTGCCACCGACCTCCACGTCCTCGGTGGCGTAGCGCGGCTGACTGGCGCCACTGCCCAGCGGGACGAAGCGCAGCAGTTCCTCGACGGCGTCGGGGATGAGTTCGGGGCGTGATCGCAGCAGGGCGAGCTGGTCGGGGTGTTCCAGCAGGGTGAGGGTGAAGTTGGGGATCTGTGAGGCGGTGGTCTCGTGGCCCGCGACCAGGATGCCCACGCACAGGTCGACCAGTTCCAGCTCGGAGAGCCGATCGGATCCGTCGCGGGCCTCGATGAGGGCCGTCATCAGGTCGTCCTGCAGCCGGGTTCGGTGGTGGTGGATCAGGGTGCGCATGTAGTCGCGCAGTTCCTCGCGGTTGGCCTCGAACTCGGCGGCGCTGAGGGAGCTGGTCGAGAGGGCGGCATCGCTCCAGACGCGGAAGCGGGGTCGGTCCTCCTCGGGGACCCCGAGCATCCGGCAGATCACGGCGACGGGCAGGGGGAGCGCGAACCGGTCCACCAGGTCGGCGGGCGGGCCGGCCGCCTCCAGGTCGTCGAGGAGTCCCGAGGTGAGTTCGCGTACCCGGGGCCGGAGCTTCTCCACCTGGTGGACGGTGAACGCGCGGGCCACCAGGGAACGCAGTCGGGTGTGGTCGGGCGGGTCCATGGCGAGGATGCCGCTGTCGGAGCGCCCCTCGGACTGGCGGGGTTCGTCGTGGCGGGCACCCTCGGCGCGGCTGAAGCGCCGGTCTCCGAGCACGAGCCGGGCGTCGGCGTAGCGGGTGACCAGCCAGGCGCTCTCGCCGTAGGGAAGTTGGACGCGTAAGAGTCCGGGGCGCTCCCGGACCTGCTCGTAGGCGTCGGCGAGTCGGAGTCCCTCGGCGGAGTTGAAGGGGTAGGCCAGGGGCGCGGTGGTGTCGGTGTCCGGTGCGGGCATCTCGGCCTCCATATGTAAGCGACTGCTTACAAACGTAGGACGGTCCCTCCGGACGGTCAACGGGGCCTCGGCGTCGTTATCCTGACAGGCCGCCCACGAACGGCCGGCGCACGCGGAACGCGCCGGCGCGCGACGCGGAGCGAGGACGAGACGGCGGAGCGAGGACAGCGACGATGGACGAAGCCACGGGCCCGCGCGCGGGCGAGCGCCGCCGCGACGCCTCGGCCACCCGCCGCCGGATACTCGACGCGGCGCGCGACCTGTTCGCCGAGCGGGGCTACGAGCGGGCCACCGTCCGCGACATCGCGGAACTGGCCGGCTCGAACCAGGCGCTGCTGTTCCGCTACTTCGGCTCCAAGCAGGGGCTGCTCACCGAGGTGCTCGCGCGGGGCGGTCTGGAGCAGGTACGGGCCACCCCGCCGGAGGAACTGTTCGAGACCGCGCTGCGCTCCATGCTCACGAGCAGCGCGGCCGGCACGGGCGACCGTTCCCTGGAGGTGTACCTGCGGTCGGTGGGGCGCGGCGAGGACGCCGCCGGGACCCTGCGTGAGCTCGGCGAGGAGTACCAGCGGGCGTTGGCCTCGCTCTCCGGCGCGCCGGACGGCGCCCTGCGCGCCGATCTGGCGATGGCCTGGCTCCTGGGCATCGGCTTGATGCGGACGGTCGTCGCCCGCGAGCCGCTGGCGGGCGCCGACCCGGACGAGGTGTGCGCCCTCGTCCTCACCACCCTGCGGCACCTGTGGACGGCGCCCCCGGGCGAGACGTAGTCCGTCAGGGCGCGGGGACGGCGACGGCGGGTTCCTCGTGCTCTTCGACCTCCGGGCGCCCCTTCTTCGGAAGGAGCAACGTGACGGCCAGGAACGCCACCAACAGACAGGCCTGGGCAACCAGTGCGTGTCGGAAGCCGGTGGTGAAGTCACCGGTCCCGGCCCTGTCGAAGAAGAGCGATCCGAAGACGGCCACGCCGATCGAGCCGCCGAGCGACTGGACGGCCGACAGGACACCGGACGCGGAGCCGATCTCGTCGTCGTCCACCGCCGCCAGAATGAAGCTGAACAGGGCCGCGATCACCATGCCGGAGCCGATGCCCGCCACCGCCACGCCCGGGGCGATGTCCCCGAGCGAGAAGGTCTCCCCCACCCGCCCCAGCTCGTACCAGAGCAGGGCCGCTCCCCCGAGCTGCACGAGCGGGCCGACCTGCAGGACGGCCCTGCCGATCCGGTCCGCGAGGAAGGCGCCGCTGAGCGCGCCGCCGATGGCGGTGCCGACCGCCAGGGGAAGGTTGCCCAGCCCCGCCTCGCCCGCCGTGAACTGCTCTCCGATCTGGAGGTAGAGGGTCAGTACGAGCTGGGTGCCGACCAGTCCGGCGAAGAAGAGGGCGATGCCGCCGAGCCCGACGGTGAAGGCGGGCTTGCGCAGCAGCCCGGGCGTCACCAGCGGTTCGCGGCCGCCGACGGCCGCGCGCCGCTGCCGGCGGGCGAACAGGCCGAAGCAGAGCGCGGAGCCGGCCATCGAGAGCCAGGTCCACAGCGGCCAGCCGGCTTCCTGCCCCTGGTTGAGCGGGAGGACGAGGAGGGCGCAGGCCGTCACGATCAGTGCCGCGCCCACGGCGTCGACGGTGACGGCGAGATCGCCGGGCTTCCTCGGGACCACCTTGGCGGCGACGACGAGCGCCGCGATGCCGATGGGCAGGTTGACCAGGAACACCAGCCGCCAGCCGAGGCCGAGGAGGTCGGCCGAGATGAGCGCGCCGCCGAGGACCGGGCCGATGATGCCGCCCAGTCCCAGCACGGGCCCGAAGATGCCGAAGACCTTGGCGAGTTCGGCGCCCGAGAAGTTCTCCCGCAGGAGTCCGAGCCCTTGGGGCAGGAGCATGGCGCCGGCCGTGCCCTGGAGCAGGCGGAAGCAGATCAGCAGCTCGATGTCGGGTGCGAGGGCGCAGAGCAGGGAGGTCGCGGTGAAGGCTCCGAGGCCGATGAGGAACATGCGGCGCCGGCCGTACCGGTCGCCGAGGCGTCCGCCCAGGACGAGTCCGGCTCCCAGGGTGAGCGCGTACCCCCCGATCACCCATTGCAGGCCGGTGGAGGTGGCGCCGAGGGACTCCTCCAGAGCGGGCCCGGCCACGTTCACGATCGACGCGTCCAGCAGGTCCATGACCTCGGCGACGAGCATCACGGCCAGGATCATCCACCTCCACCGGTAGGGCGCGGCGGCCCCGCCCGCGGGTCGAGTGGCATCCATATTTACCTCTGATCCTTGATTACCAATATTCTTAGCAATATTCAGAGTATCGTTGGCCGCATGGATGTCAATGTCGATTCAGCCGCCGGGCCGGACGTGCACGCGAACACGCTCCGCGAGCAACTGCGGAACATGACCTTGCGCCAGCAGCGTTTCGAGAGGTACCTGGGGCGTGAGCTGCACACGGACTCGGCGGGGCTGACGGTCATGGGCCACCTCGTCAGCGTCGGCCCGACCTCACCCACCGACCTCGCCAGGGCGCTCGGCACCTCCACCGCGGCGATGACCCTGGTCATCGACCGGCTCGTCGCGGCCGGCCACGCCACCCGCCGCCCCCACCCCACGGACCGCCGCAAGGTGATCGTCACCCCCGCGGACGACTGGGAGGCCCGCTCCTACGCGTACGTCTCCCCGCTCATCCAGGGAGTCACCGCCGCGGCCACCAATCTCACGCCCGAGGAGCAGGTCACCGTGGCCGCCTTCCTGGAACGGATCATCGCCGCCTACGACCACGCGACGCACCCCTGAGAGCGACCACCGCCAATCCGCCGGTGGTCGGTGTGGCTACCAGGGCAGTTCTCGAACCTGCTGGACGCACAGCACCACGAACAGCAGGCCGGCGCCCGCGAGCATCGCGTTGCTCAGCGCGCCGTTTCGCCAATCGGCGGGCGTACGCGTCGAGTTGAGCAACCACAGCAGGGTGAGGGCCAGGAACGGCATGAAGAACGCGCCGATCACCCCGTACACGATGACGAGCCCGAAGGGCTGGTCGAGGAACAGCAGGCTGATGGGCGGGAAGGTCAGCCAGAGCAGGTACGCCCGGAAGGGCAAGGACTTCTCCCGGTCCGTTCCGGCCGGGACGAGGGAGGGCCGGTACTTGCTCGTGAAGTCGGCGAACATCAGGCTGACTCCGTGCCACACCCCGATCAGCGAGGTGAACGAGGTGGCGAAGAACCCCACCAGGAAGAGCTTGGCGGTGGCGCTCCCGTAGCGCTGTTCCAGGATGCGGCTGAGGTCCAGCAGCCCCTTGTCGCCCTTGGCGAGCGCGGCGCCGGAGGAGTACAGGAGCTCGGCGCCCACGAAGAGCATGGCCACGACGAAGATCCCGGTGGTGACGTAGGCGACGCGGTTGTCGAGCCGCATCACCTTCATCCAACCGGTGTCGGTCCACCCCTTGGCGTTGACCCAGTAGCCGTACGCGGCAAGTGTGATGGTGCCGCCGACGCCTCCGATCAGGCCGAGCGTGTAGATCAGCGAACCGTCCGGGAGGACGGGCACGAGGCCCGCGAGGGCCTCGTCGAGGTGGGGGGTGACCCGGATCGCGAGGTAGACCGTGACCAGGAACATCACGCCGACCAGGACGGTCATGACCTTCTCGAAGACGGCGTACCGGTTGAACCAGACGAAGACCAGTCCCACCAGGCCGCACAGCACGGCCCAGCCCTTGAGGTCCATGACGTCGGGGAACAGCGCGGCCAGCGGGAGGGCGCTGGACGACATCGCGGCGGCGCCGTAGACGAACCCCCAGACGACCACGTAGCCGACGAAGTAGACGGTGGTCCACGGTCCGAGACTGCGCCAGCCGTCGAAGAGGGTCCGACCGGTGGCCAGGTGCCAACGGCCCACCGCCTCGGCGAGGGAGACCTTGACCAGGCAGCCGATGACGGCCGCCCACAGCAGGGTGTAGCCGAACTTGCCGCCCGCGATGAGCGTCGCGACGAGATCACCGGCGCCGACACCCGTCGCCGCGACGACGATGCCGGGGCCGATGTGGCGCCAACTCGCCTTGCGTGGCGGACGGTCCTCGCCGTGCCGGGTTTCGATGCGCGTGCTGTCCGCCATGGGACCCAGCCTTCCCGTCGGCCTTCCGTGGCAACCCGTGCCACCAAAGCCGCTCGCCGGCGGTCGCGCAAGAGGGCGGGAGGGTGATGGACCCGCACGAGTGCGGGGAACACCGCGCCGAATGGCGACGGTGTTCCCCGTGAGGTCACACGTGCGGGCGGGCCCGCCGAGGGGTCAGCGCACCGGGACGACGTCCTGTGCGGCGATGAACTCGGGGCGGCGGACGGGCGCCGCGAAGGGCTCCTCCAGCGCGTTGTCCACGCTGTTGAACACGAAGAAGACGTTGCTGCGCGGGTAGGGCGTGATGTTGTCGCCGGAACCGTGCATCGCGTTGCAGTCGAACCAGGTGGCCGAGCCGGCCTGGCCGGTGAAGAGCCTGATGCCGCAGGCCTCCGAGAACTTCGAGAGCGCTTCCTGCGAGGGGATGCCCGCGTCCTGCATCTGCAAGGACCTCTTGTAGTTGTCCTTGGGGGTCTCGCCGGCGCAGCCGAGGAAGGTCCGGTGGGAGCCCGGCATGATCATGAGGCCGCCGTTGGTGGGGTAGTTCGGCGTCAGCGCGATCGACACCGAGACCGTTCGCATGCGCGGGAGCCCGTCCTCCGCGTGCCAGGTCTCGAAGTCGGAGTGCCAGTAGAAGCCGCGCGCGCCGAAGCCGGGCTTCACGTTGATCCGGGACTGGTGCACGTACACGTCCGACCCGAGGATCTGTCGGGCCACACCCACCACCCGTGGATCCGCGGCGAGTTGCGCGAAGGCCTTGCTGATGCGGTGCACCTCGAACACCGAGCGGACCTCGTCCGAGGCCGGCTCGATGATCGACCGCTCGTCCGCCCGGATCGCGGGGTCGGCGACGAGACGGTCCAGTTCGGTCCGGTAGACGTCGACTTCCTCGGGGGTGATCAGCTGGTCCACCGGGTGGAAGCCCTGTCGCTCGAAGCTTTCCAGCTCATGCCCCCACAGCGGCCCCGGCGTCCCGGGCGCCGACCAGACGACGGGGTCCTGACGGCCGATCAGCACCTCCTCGGATCCTCGGGTCGGATACGTGTCCGTGGTGCGCGCGGTTGTGGTGATCATGATGTTGCCTGCCTCTCCTCTCTACGTCTTCTCAGGCGCTGTGCGGCTCGGTGAGCAGCGGATAGACGCCGTTCTCGTCGTGGTCCTCGCGCCCGGTGACGGGCGGGTTGAAGACGCACAGACAGCGGAAGTCCCGTACGACCCGCAGGGTGTGCCGCTCGTGGCCGTCCAGCAGGTACATGGTTCCGGGCGTGATGAGGTACTTCTCGCCCGTCTCCTCGTCGGTGAGTTCGGCCTCGCCCTCGGTGCACACGACGGCCTCGACGTGGTTCGCGTACCACATCGACGTCTCGGTGCCCGCGTAGAGCACGGTCTCGTGCAGGGAGAAGCCGACGCGCTCGCGTGCGAGCACGATGCGCTTGCTCTCCCAGGTACCGGACGCGGCCTTCACATGCCGGTCGGTCCCCTCGATGTCCTTGAACGAACGGACGATCATTCTTCGTTCACCTCTCTTCACATGCGACGCGCGGGGTGGTCAGGCCGTCTCGCGGACGGAGCGCGTCAGGATTTCCAGACCCTCTTCCAGTTCGGCGGGGGTCAGCGTGAGCGGCGGCAGGAGCTTGACCACCTCGCTCTCGGGACCGGAGGTCTCGACGAGGAGGCCGTGCTCGTAGGCCTGCCGGCAGACGGCGGTCGCCCGGGTGCTGTCCTCGAACTCCAGGCCCCACACCATGCCCCTGCCCCGGTGGGTCGTTCCCGGACCCCCGTCCTCGGCGCAGATCTCACTCAGCGTCTGCTCGATCCGCGCGCCCTGGAGGAGGGTGCGGTCCCGCAGGCCGCCGTCGCGCCAGAACGTGTCCAGGGCGGCGGTGGCCGTGACGAACGCGGGGTTGTTGCCGCGGAAGGTGCCGTTGTGCTCGCCGGGCTCCCAGATGTCCAGCTCCGGCTTGAACAGGCAGAGCGACATGGGCAGCCCGTAGCCGCTGATGGACTTGGACAGCGTCACGATGTCCGGGGTGATGCCCGCCTCCTCGAAGGAGAAGAACTCGCCGGTGCGGCCGCAGCCCATCTGGACGTCGTCGACGATGAGCAGCATGTCGCGGCGCCGGCACAGGTCCGCCAGCTGTCGCAGCCACTCGGGGCGCGCGACGTTCACGCCGCCCTCGCCCTGGATGGTCTCCACGATCACGGCGGCGGGCTGGTTCAGCCCGGACCCCTGGTCCTCCAGCAGCCGTTCGAACCAGATGAAGTCCGGTGTCTGCCCGCCCAGGTAGTTGTCGAAGGGCATGGGCGTGGTGTGGACCAGGGGCACGCCGGCGCCGGCGCGCTTGAAGGCGTTGCCGGTCACGGCGAGCGAGCCGAGGGACATCCCGTGGAATGCGTTGGTGAAGGACACGACCGCCTCGCGTCCCTTGGCCTTCCGGGCGAGCTTCAGCGCGGCCTCGACGGCGTTGGTCCCCGTCGGCCCGGGAAACATGACCTTGTACGGGAGGGAGCGCGGGGCCAGGATCGTCGACTGGAAGGTCTCCAAGAAGTCCCGTTTCGCGGTGGTCGACATGTCCAGGGCGTGTGTGATGCCGTCCCGCTCGATGTAGTCCAGCAGGGCACGCTTCAGCACGGGATGGTTGTGTCCGTAGTTGAGCGATCCGGCTCCGGCGAAGAAGTCGAGGTATTCGCGCCCCCGCTCGTCGTACAGTCGGCTGCCGCTCGCCTTCTCGAAGACGGTCGGCCAGGCACGGCAGTAGCTGCGGACCTCGGACTCGACGGTCTCGAAAACACTCAGAAGCGGCTCGGTGATGGTCAACGAAATCTCCTTGTGAATGTGCGACGTGCGGCGTGCGGAGGTGCGACGTGGCGCGACGCGGCGACGGATCGGCGGCGCGGCCGGCCACGTGGGGGTGTCGTGGGACGGGGGAAGAACCGGGCCCGAGAAGGGTCAGAAGGCCAGCGGCCCGATGCGGTGCAGGACCTCGGGAGCGTGCGCGTCGGCCTCGGGGAAGTCACCGGGCGCGAAGAGGACCTCGCGGGTCAGCGGCGCGCCGTGGCGCGCGGCGTACGCGGCGAACAGTCGCTCCGAGGCGGCGTTGTCGGGCGTGATGGTCGTCTCGACGCAGCGCAGGGGCTGCTTCCTCGCCTCGCGGACGGACAGGCCGTCGAGCAGCGCCCCGGCCACGCCCCGGCCCCGCAGGGACTCGTCGACGGCGACCTGCCACACGAACAGGGTGTCGGGGGCCTCGGGCCGGCGGTATCCGCTGACGAACCCGACGGCCCGTCCGCTCTCGTCACGGGCGACCACCGAGGAGCCGGCGAAGTCACGGCACCACAGGAGGTAGCTGTACGAGGAGTTCAGGTCCAAGGTCTTCGAGTCACGAGCGATACGCCAGAGGGAAGCTCCGTCTTCCACGTCCGGGCTGTCGAGGCGCAACTCCCCGGGAAGTTCCAGGTAGCCGCTTCGGCTGCGGTCCAGGTCTGCATGTGCAGTGGTCATGCCGACGCAAGTTACCCAGCACGGGAAAAAAATGCATGGGTCCACAAGCTTCCGGATGGAGGGTCGGCATGTTATTGGTGCGGGCGCGGAGAGACCCTCGAATGTACCTCTCCGGCGATCTTCATATCGTGCCGAATCATGACATGTCACCCCAGCCGCACCGATTATAACGAGAATGTAACTTCTGAATTTCGCCTGCGCGTCGCGTGCGTGATCGTTACAATCCCGCAAACCTGCGACCGTTTCGGCCCCTGAGGGCTGGGCAAGACGGGCGGCGGAACGAACGTGGGGCACGGCGTGGGGCGGCACCGGCAGCGGTGCTGCGCGCACAGGCCAGAGGTCGGGCACTGACGGGGAAGAGGGCGCCGCCGGGCGCCCCTACCGTGCTGCTCGTCCCGCCGCGGCCCGCGCGGCCCTCCCCACCTCCCCCAGGAGACTCTTCCGTGAGCCCTCACACCCCGAACGCCCGGCCGACGACCCCGACCGTGGTCCTGGTCCACGGCGCGTTCGCCGACGCCGCCGGCTACGCGTCCGTCGTGCCCCTGTTGCTCGCCGACGGCCTGGACGTGGTGGTACCCGCGGTCCCCAACCGCAGCCTGATCGGGGACAGCGCGTACATCGCCTCGGTGGTACGCGCGATAGCCGGCCCCGTCGTCCTGGTGGGGCATTCCTACGGCGGTGCGGTCATCACCGTCGCGGGGGTCGAGGACAACGTGAAGGCCCTCGTCTACCTGGCGGGTTACGCCCTGGAGGAGAACGAGAGCCTGGCCGAGCTGCAGGGCCGGTTCCCCGATTCCGAGCTCGCCTCCGCCCTCGTGTACACCCCCTTCCCCCTCGACGGGTCGGACGGGACCGGAACCGACGTGTCGGTGGACGTCGACCGGTTCCCCCGGATCTTCGCCGACGACATCGACCCTGACCTGGCACGCGTCCTCGCCGTCTCACAGCGCCCGCTGGCCGCCCGGGCCTTCGCCGAGGCGGCTCCCGCGGCGGCCTGGAAGACCAGGCCCTCCTGGGGGCTGGTGGCGGGCGAGGACCGCACCATCAACCCCGACGTGGAACGTCACGGCTACGAGCGGGCCGGCATGACCACGGTCGAGATCCCCTCCTCGCACCTCGTGATGCTCGCCCATCCGCGCGAGGTCGCCTCGCTCATCCGCGAAGCCGTGGACGCCACCACCCGGGCGTGAGCCGGGGCGGTCAGCCGAGCCAGACGACGTCGATGACGTAGAGACGGCCGGCGGACCGGTTCACGAAGTACACCGCGGCCAGCTGCCCGATCGTCGCGGAGCGGACGTCCTCCCCCTCGGGGTCCCGGTTGTCGAAGGCCGGGAACGACCAGGGGTCGCGGGAGGCGATGTCGAGGACGTCACGGACGATCTCCACCGCGTACTCGGGAAGTCCCGCGAGCGCCTTCGCCGCGTGGGGGGACAGTCGTACCGGCCAACCGCTCACCGGCGGGGTCCGAAGAGGTCCTCGAGGGCGGTGCCGTCGGTGTCGTCCCTGTCCGAGGCCTGGAAGGCGTCGACGGCCGGGGCGGCGGTGAGGCGGACCTGCCAGGTGCGGACCACGTCGTGCAGCGGGGCGAGGCTGTAGCTGTGGCGGGCGTACTCCAGGGCCTGGGCCCAGTCCCGTTCGAAGGCGGGCTCCCAGCGCTCCGCGTTGCGGTCGGCTCGGATGCGGCCGAGCAGCTCGGCCGCCGCCGCGGGGGCGGGGGCCGGCGGCAGGGCGGGCGCGTACTCGGGCCGTGCGCTCATGCGTCCTCCAGAGGGTTCCGGCCGACACGCTAGCGAAGGCCTCCGCCCGCCGGTCTCCCTACCGTCGGACGTGGAGCGCCCGAGTACCGTCTGACGTGGGTGAACGCACCAGGGACGCACACGGCGGCCGATTCGGGGTACGTTCGTTGGTACGGGGTGCGGCCTTGGCCATCAGGGTCGCGACGGGGGCCGCACCCCGACACTCGTGAAAGCCGCGCCGGACGCCCCCGAGGCCGTGCCCGGGCGTGCGCGGGGGCACCGTTCCATCGCGGTCCACATGGGGGGCCGGGGCGCCCTGGCACGTGCCGAGCGCAGCCACCCGGCGGCCGGCATGTGGGAGACGGTCGCCGCGGGGCTCGACGACGACCCGGTGGTCGTCTCCCTGACGCCTCGCGGTCCGCCGGCGCACGCCGAAGACGGCCCCCAGGGCCCCGTCGGCCCCTCGCAGGGCCGTCAGACCGGTTGTCGCCGCGTCCCGCCACCGGGGGGCTGGGGTGCGGGATCGGCTCCGCGGAGGTGGAGGTCCCGGATCGTGGCGGCGATCTCGCGCTGGTGGTGGTCCCAGGAGACGAGCCGCTGCCAGAGGGGATCGGGTTCACCCGGTACGGTGGCGCCGCGCGCGGTCCACTCGTGGGCGAGTTCCTCGAACAGGGGCGCCCCTTCGGCGCCGGCACGGCTCGTCTGTCGGGGGACGAGGGTGGCCAGGACGCCGTCGTCCGCGCCGCGGTGCCGAGCCGTGCCGGTGGTCGTGGAGTGCTTCGGAGCCATGTCCACCCAAACGACGCGCCACCCGCACGGACACGACCGCGCCGGGCGCGGCGCGCCTCGGACGGTCAGGACGCGTCGGGATCCGGCCGCTGCCCGTCCCGGGCCAGGACCGCGTTGAACTGGGCGCCGGTGAGCAGCGCCAGGTTGGTGAACCAGAGCCAGATGAGGAAGACCACGATCCCGGCGAGCGAACCGTAGAGCCGGCTGTAGGTGCCGAACTCGGTGTAGAGCGTGAAGAGCGCCGAGGCGGCGAGCCAGAGGATGGCCGCCAGCGCGCCGCCCGGAAGGCCGCGGCGGGTTCCCCGGGCACGTGCCGGGCCGGTGCGGAAGAGGATGAGGATCAGCGAGACGGCGATGACGAGCAGGGTCGGCCAGCGCAGCACGGCCATGGTGTCCACGCCCTCGTATCCGGCGGCGGCCGCGACGCGGCGGGCGAAGGGGCCCGAGGCGACCAGACTGGCCGCGCCGGTCACCAGCAGGCCCAGCAGCAGCGCGGCGGTGAGGACGAGGACGTGGGCGGCGCGCAGGGGCGGTCGCGTGTCGGGGAGTCGGTACATCGCGTGCAGCGCGCGGCGGAAGACCGCGAGGTAACTGGAGGCCGACCACAGGGCGCTGACGATGCCACTGGCCAGCAGCAGCCACATGGAGGACGGGTTCGCGGTCAGGGAGTCGAGGACCTCGCGGAGCGTGGCCGCTGACTGGGGCGGGGCGTAGGAGGTGAGGTCGAGGATCAGGCGCTCGCGGGTGCCCGGGCCGGCCAGCCCCACCAGGGAGACCGAGACCAGCAGTGCGGGCACGAGGGCCAGTACCGCGTAGTAGGTGAGTGCGGCGGCGTAGTCGGCGACGTTGTCGTCCCACACGCGCACCGCGGTGTCGCGCAGGGCGGAGCGGGTGCGCACGGCGAGCGCGACGGCGCTGTTCCCCTGGATCGCGGGGGTGGTGCGGGGCGCGGTGGGGGAAGTGTTCGATGCCACGGGGCGCTCATGCCCGTCGTGGCCGTTCCTACGCGCCCCCGGCCCCGGCTGAGCACCGGGCCCGAACTCGAGATCGACACGTCACGCGATGGGCGGATTCCGTGCCGGCGCTCCGTTCGCGTCGAGCGGGCGCACTAGCCTGCATCCCGTACAAAACCACCGATGCCGGGCAGTCGTGAACGCGACGCGCACCCGGCACCGACAGCTGACCGAGGAACCCCGGTTGACAGGTCGCAGGACGACGGAACAACGCGCCGACCCCACCTGGCCGCGTACCCGCTATTGGTTCGACACCATCGTGGCGCGCGGGACCGCGCTGCTCATCGGCTGGCTCACCCTGCTGTGTCTGGTCATCGTGATCCCGGCCAGCGTCGCGCTGGTCTGGGCCGACCAGGACGCGCCGACGACGTGGTCCGGGCAGCTCGCCGCGGTCTGGGTGAGCGTCGGTCAGACCCTGAAGATCGGGGGCGCCGTCGGCAGCCCCCTGTACGTCGTCATCTCGGTCCTGCTGGCCCTGGTGGCGTTGTTGTTCGTCTCCACCCTCGTCAGCCTCATCACCACCGGCCTCAACGACAAGGTGCTGGCCCTGCGGCGCGGCCGGTCCACCGTCCTGGAGTCGGGGCACACCGTGCTGCTCGGTTGGTCGGACCAGGTCTTCCCGATCGTCTCCGAACTGACCGTCGCCAACTCCAATCAGCGCCGGGCCGTCATCGCCGTCCTGGGGCCGAAGGACAAGGCGGAGATGGAGGACGAGATCGACACCGCTCTCGGCCGCCTCGGTCACACCCGGCTGATCTGTCGCAACGGCGTGACCACCGATCCCGCGGTCGTCTCCCTGGTCAGCCCCGAGACGGCACGCGCCGTCCTCGTCCTGACCCACGAGGGCGAGGACGGAGACGCCCACGTGGTGAAGACGCTGCTGGCGCTGGAGGCGGCGGTGCGCGGGCGGGGCCGACCCTCCGTCGTCGCGGCGGTGCGCGACGGGCGCCACCAACGGGCGGCGGACCTGGCCGCGGGGGCCCACGGCCGGGTGCTGAACATCGAGGACATCACCGCCCGCCTCATCGCCCAGACCTCGTGCCGGCCCGGTCTCTCCCTCGTCTACCAGGAGCTGCTGGACTTCGGCGGCGACGAGATCTACATGATCGAGGAACCCGCCCTGGTCGGGCGCACCTTCGGTGACCTGCTGCTCGCCTACGACACCTCCAGCGTCATCGGCGTTCTGCGCGGGGCGGGCGGCGTCGAACTCAATCCGGCCTCCGACAGGGTGCTCGGGGCGGACGACCGGATCGTGTTGATCACCGAGGACGACGACACCGCGGCCAGGGCGGACCGGCCGCCCACCGTGGACGAGGAGGCGATCGTGGTGCCGCGCGCGCCGATGCCGCCCCCGGAGCGGTTCCTGCTGCTCGGGTGGAACCACCGTGCTCCGCTCGTCGTCGAGCAACTCGACCGGTGTGTCCCCGACGGTTCGGTCCTCGTGGTCGTGGCGGAGGGCGAGGGGCCGCTGGAGGACGCCGGTCGTTGCGCGCGGTCCCCGGGACGCCGCATGCGGGTGACCGTGCACAGCGGCGATGTCACGGACCCGCGGATCCTCGACGAGTCGGACGTGCTCTCGTTCGACAGGGTCATCGTCCTCGGGTACGACGACGTGTCCGCGGCGCCCGGGACCCTGGGCGGTGACGACAGGACCTTGGTGACCCTGCTCCACCTGCGCGCGCTGGAAGAGGCCTCCGGGCGTGAACTGGCCGTCGTGACCGAGATGACCGACGACCGCAACCGGTTGCTCGCTCCCGCCCGGGAGGGAGCCGACTTCATCGTCGGCGGCCGGCTCATCAGCCTGTTGATGACGCAGATCGCGGAGAACCCGGCCCTGGCCGACGTCTTCGACGACCTGTTCACGGTCGGCGGTGACACCCTCCATCTGAGGCCCGCGACGGGCTACGTGCTGCCCGACCGTTCGGTCACCTTCGCGACGGTGGTGGAGTCCGGCCTCAGGCAGGGGCACTGTGTCATCGGGTTCCGGCTCCACGAGGGCGGCGCGCGGGGCCCCTCGTACGGCGTCCGGATCAACCCGGACAAGCGGGAGCGGGTGCGGTTGGGTACGGAGGACTCGGTGATCGTGTTGGCACCGAAGCCGGTGGCCCCGAACACGGACGCCCTGTCGGGGAATCCGTTGCCCGAGAGTCGAAGCCGCGCCCCGTCCGAGGTGGAGGGTGTGGCGTGACCGGAAGCCGGCCCGCCCGCGGGCGGTGGTGGGTTCGCACCGCGGTCGATTTCCCGCTTCCGTGCCGGGCGTCCGCGCGAAGTGCCCGCCCCGCCCGGGGAGTCAGCCCGTCAAGGCGCCCGCGTCATGATCCTGGGCCACCACGAGGAAGGCGTCCTGGTCCAGGTCCATCACGACGCGCACCGCCTCGCCGCAGGCGCGGCGCCGCGCCGCGGATTCCTCGGCGGGCCAGCTTCCGCGCGGACCACCGGCGGGGAAGAACTCGAGAACCCTCGCACCTGTCACCCTCAACACCTCCGCCATGCGGCTCCGAAAGGCTGTGTTCCACCGCTTGCCCCCGCCGCCCGCCGACATGCGCCGACGGGGCCTTCCGGGCTTTCGGGCCCCGCGCTCTACTGTGTGCTCCATGGCAGCGAAGATCAGCCGGGGCCGTGGGCACGACCGGCGACGGCTCGGATACCTGAGCGCGGCGGCGGTGTTCGCGATCGGCATGGCCGGCACGACGCTTCCCACTCCCCTGTACGGGCTGTACAGGGAGGAACTCGGGTTCTCCGAGCTGATGGTGACGCTCGTCTTCGCCGCCTACGCCATCGGGGTCATCGTCACGCTGCTGGTCGCCGGCAACTATTCCGACGAGGCGGGCCGCCGGCCCGTACTGCTGTACGCGTTGGGGCTGTCGGCGCTGAGCGCGGGCTGCTTCCTGCTGGAGGGCGGTCTGCCCCTGCTGTTCGCGGGCCGCGTGCTGTCCGGGTTCTCGGCCGGGCTGCTCAGCGGCGTGGGTACGGTCACCGTCCTGGAACTGGCGCCCCCCGAGCGCAAGAGGCGCGCCGGACTGGCCGCGACCGCGGCCAACATGGGCGGCCTGGGCTGCGGTCCGCTGCTGGCCGGGATGTTGGCCGAGTACGCGCCGCTGCCGCTGATCCTGCCGTTCCTGGCCCACCTCGTCCTCCTGTGCTTCGCGTGCGCCATCGTGCTGCTGCTGCCCGAGACGGTCGAGCACCCTCGACGCCTACCCCCGCTGAAGCCGCAGGGGCTGTCCGTTCCACCGGACATCCGCGGTGTCTTCGTGCCGTGCGCGCTCGCGGCGTTCGCCGGGTTCGCGCTGCTCGGACTGTTCACCTCGATCGCGCCGAGTTTCGTGTCCGAGACCCTGGGCGTGACCAACCACGCCACGGCCGGCCTGGTGGTCTTCACCGTGTTCCTCGGCTCGACGATCGGTCAGGTCCTGGTGGGGCGCATGCCCGTACGGCGGGCGCTGCCGCTGGGCTGCCTCGTCCTGGTGGTCGGTCTCCTGCTGGTCGGTGCCTCGCTGTGGACCGAGTCGATGCCGCTGCTCGTGGCGGGAGCGGTGTGCGGGGGGCTGGGGCAGGGGATGGCCTTCCGCGCGGGGCTCACGGCCGTGAGCGACGCGGCGCCGCCCGCGCACCGGGGCGGCACGATCTCCTCGTTCTTCGTGGTGGCGTACACGGGCATCTCGCTCCCGGTGGTGGGCGTGGGCGCGTTGACGCTGTGGCTCGGACTGGTGGGTGCCGGGTTGACGTTCACCGTGTGCGCGACGGTGCTGGCCGCCGCGACGGGCCTGTACCTCCTGCGGCATCCGCCGACGGCGCCCTCCCCTTCCGCCTCCTGAACCCCGGCGCGGGGCGGTCACGACGCGGGTCGGATGCCGCGCCGGTCGGTCACCGGGGAGGGGGCGGGGCCGCCGCGAAGCGGCTGGGGCGCCCGAAACGGACCGCCACCCCGGGCGAGTACAGGACGCTGACCGGGTCCCCGGTCGGGGTGGGCAGACCGGCCGCGGCGATCAGGTCCTCCCGGCATTCGAGCAGTTCCGCTCGGTGCAGGGGCCAGCGGGGGTGGGTGTTCGGCAGGTGCAGCGGACCACCGGGGAAGTCGTTGTGCAGACACCAGCGGGCCGTGAGGAAGTCTTCCAACACCGTGGGCTCGTCGATGGGATCCCCGACGCGGACGGCGATCCGCGAGTGTGCGCCCCGAGGGCCGGGCCATCTGCGCACACCCGTGTACGTGACGACGTCACCGGTGCGGTCGAGGGACATCCGCGACCACTGGTAGGGCAGCCGGAACACGGTCCGGGCGACCGCCACCGACACCAGGCGCGAGGCGTCCAGGGAGCGGAAGACGACCCCGCGTCGGCCCTGGGCGTCCACCGAGTACAGCCGCACGTTCGTCTCGGGGAAGGATCCGAGGTACGGGACGCCCGGCAGCCCCAGCCAGCCGACGCGATCCATCCGGAAGGCGATGAGACCGACGTACGTGACGCCGTCGAGGGTGTCGGGGACGGTCCCGGGCGGCAGCAGTGGAGCCACGTCCGCCGGGTCGACCGGCCAGTGCAGGAAGGCGAGGTCGAGCCAGGACTGGGTCAGCAGGGCACGGGGCGGGGAGAAGGGCGGGTCGCTGCGGATCGGTTCACGGGAGAACGGCACGGGCCCAGTGTCCCAGCCCGTCGCCGGGCCGGGAGCGGTCAGTGTTCGGGGTCCGGCGGGCGGAACGACGACAGCATGGCGATGAAGGACGCGGACCCGGTGATCACCCCGGGGCGTCCGCTGCCGGCCGGGGCGGGCTCCACACCCACGGCCTCGATGCCGCCTTCGTGGATCCACAGCACCTTCGGGGTCAGCCGCTGTTCGGGCGGAGCCTTCTCCCAGTTGTCGAGGGTGACGGTGGAGTAGCCGACGAGCTGGGAGTGCAGGTCGGGTCCGTCCACGGCCTGGAAGTACAGGAATCCCTCGTGCGGCACCATCGCGAGGATGCCCAGGGGGGCGGGACGGCCCAGGAGGTCGGCGGCCCGCAGCAGGTGGGTACAGGTGAAGCCGGTCTCGCAGGTCACGGAGACCATGGGGTTGGCCGATCCGCTGTCATCCCGTACGACGGGTTCGGCGGCGAGGTTCCGTTCGGCGAGCGCCCACACCTCGTCCCCGTCGACGTTCCACGTGCGGAACTGCGACGCCGGCACGGGGGACGAGCGGTCGCCGTCCACGCGAACCACCAGGACCACGCCCAGGTCCTCGGTCAGGGGTCTGACCAGGGCGAAGTCCTCGGCGACGGTGCGCAGGGGCACGACCCGCGGCAGCAGCAGCGGGCCGACCTCCTCGTAGCCCGCCTGGTGCAGGGCCCTGCGGCGGTCGCCGAGCTCCAGCAGCCCGTTGAGGTGCCCAACGGCGGCTTCGCGCCACTGCGCCCGGGGCAGCGGCCGGACCAGGAGGGCCAGCTCCGCCAGGTCCAGCGGGATCCCGCTGCCGATGCCGAGCTGCAGGTGCTGCTCGGCACCGAACCGCATCGGCTGGTCCGAGCCCTCGCCGTCGAGGAAGAGGTTGTTCAGGAGGGCCAGGAATTCCTGCCATTCGGCGGGCCCCAAGGGACACCACGGCGGGACGGGCAGCCCCGTGTCGGCGGGGACCGCGGCCTTCTTCGCTCTGCGGAACAAGGGCATGCGCGACAGGTTAAGGCCGTGCGAATCCCGTTGTGAGCGCGTAAACAAGGCTGATGGACGGCGAGTTCAGGCCGGCGAGGGCCGGGCGGGCGCGGCGGCGGGCGGGCACCGGGAATGGCCGAAGGAATGAGGCCGGACGCCGCTCGGGGTTCCTAGCCTGGGACGGTGCCCCTGGTCCCCCGGGGCACCGTCCCGTCACCAGTGAAGAGCGGTTTCATGAGAATCAGCAGTTTGTCGGCCACCCGCCGCACGGCCGTCTTCGCCCTCACGGCGACGGCGCTCACCCTCGCCTCGCTGTGCTGTCCCGCGGTGGCCTCCGCGACCACACGGCCCACGACACCCGAGGCCCGGACGGCGCCCGCCGCGGCGACGGTGCCGCTCTCCATCGCCCGTGCGGCGGACGGCGGCGCACGGGACGTCGCGATCACGATCGACGACGGACCCGACCCCGTCTGGACGCCGAAGGTCCTGGACGTGCTGAAGGGGTACGGGGTCAAGGCCACGTTCTGCATGATCGGAACGAACGCCGGGAAGTACCCCGATCTCGTCAGGCGGGTGGTGGCGGACGGACACCGGTTGTGCGACCACTCCGTCAGCCATGACATGACGATGGACAAGAAGCCCGTCGCCTACCAGGAGCGGCAGATCCTCGACGCCAAGAACACGATCGAGAAGGCGGCCCCGGGAGCGACCGTCGACTACTACCGCGCACCGGGCGGCGCCTTCACCCCGGACAGCCGGCGGATCGCGGCGCGGCACGGGATGCGGCCCCTGGGGTGGAGCGTGGACCCCGAGGACTGGAGCCGCCCCGGCACATCCGCGATCGTGGCCGCGGTGGAGAGCGGGCTGCCCGCGGACCCGACCGTGCTGTTCCACGACGGGGGCGGCGACCGGGGCGAGACGGTGGAGGCCCTGCGCACGCTCCTGCCGTGGTTCGTGGAGCACGGGTACGCGTTCACCTTCCCGGTCCGCACCGCCGGCTGAGACTCCGGTGCGGGGTCACTCGCCCAGCCCGGCTACCAGGCGGTAACGTCGGCCTCCGGGGATTGGAGTTCCATGACCCGCCTGCTCAGCGTTTCCGACAGCGTCATCGTCGAGGCCAGCCCGTCAACGGTGTACCGGCACGTGTGCGACCCCTCGCTCATGGGCCGCTGGAGCCCCGAGAACCTGGGTGCGACCCTCACCCGCGAGCCGGGTCCCGTTCCGGTCGGGACGGTCTTCGACGGGCACAACAAGCGTGGCGCCTTCCGCTGGACCACGCGCTGCACCGTGACGGCGGCGGACCAGGACGAGCTGTTCCGCTTCCGGGTCCACTCCATCGGACTGAAGCGGCCGCGCCTGCGCGGGCCCATCGCCACCTGGGAGTACCGGTTCGAGGCGGTCCCCGAGGGGACGAGGGTGACGGAGACGTGGACCGACGACCGCCGCTCGTGGCCGGATCTCGTCGCGAACACCTTCGACAAGATCGCGACGGGCGGGCACACCTTCGCCGATTTCCAGCGTCGGAACATCCGCGTCACCCTGCGCAACCTCAAGGCCGCCCTGGAATCCGACGCCCGCACGCCGTGAGGGAGGACGGAGCGGCGGCCTCGACGCACCTCGCGCCCGAGACCGCACCCGACGCCCCCGGGGAGTCCGCGTTTGGAGCGGAATAATCCGGCCACACTAGTTGCTATATACATCGATCGAGGCGATGCGCCGCCCCTCCGCAGGCGGGGCGCGCCCGCCCGACGATCGCCGCAGATCCTCACGTCCGGCGACGGCAACGCCCGGCCTGGCCTTTCCCCTCAGGAGTCACCGCATGTCGAACCACCTCCCGGAGCAGCCCGCAGACACCGTCGAGCGCCTCCGCGCCGGCTTCGCCTCCGGTCGCACGAAGTCGCTCTCCTGGCGTACGACGCAGCTCCGGGCGGTACGCGCCCTGCTGAAGGAACGCGGGGACGAGCTGGCCGGCGCGCTCCACGCGGACCTCGGGAAGGGGCGCGAGGAGGCCTACCGCACCGAGATCGATTTCGTCGTGCGGGAGATCGACCACACGCTGGACCATCTCGCGCAGTGGCTCCGCCCCCAGCCGGTGGCGGTGCCCGAGCGGCTGAACCCGGCCACCGCCCACACCGTGCTGGACCCGCTGGGCGTGGTCCTGGTCATCGCCCCGTGGAACTACCCGTTGCAACTGCTGCTGGCCCCGGTCATCGGCGCGCTCGCGGCGGGCAACTGCGTCGTCGCCAAGCCCAGCGAGCTGGCCCCGGCCACGTCGAGGGCCGTGGCCGAGCTGCTGCCGCTGTACGTGGACACCGACGCGGTCGCCGTGGTGGAAGGCGGCGTCCCCGAGACGACGGAGCTGTTGGCCCAGCGCTTCGACCACATCTTCTACACCGGCAACGGGACGGTCGGCCGGATCGTGATGCGTGCCGCGGCCGAGCACCTCACACCGGTGACACTCGAACTCGGTGGCAAGTCACCCGCGTTCGTCGATCGTGGCACGGACCTGGCCGTCGTGGCCGCCCGGCTGGCGTCGACCAAGTTCATGAACGCGGGGCAGACGTGCGTCGCCCCCGACTACGTGCTCACCGACCCCGAGACGGCCCGGGAGCTGGAGAAGGCCCTCGCCGACGCCGTGCACTCGCTGTACGGGGACGACCCGGCCGCCTCCCCCGCGTACGGCCGGATCGTCAACGACCGTCACTTCGACCGCCTCACGGGCCTGCTGGCCTCGGGCCGTACGGTGGTCGGCGGTGACCACGACCGGGCGGCCCGCTACATCGCCCCCACGGTCCTGGCAGACGTGTCCCCGGACTCCCCCGTGATGGGCGAGGAGATCTTCGGTCCGATCCTGCCGGTGGTCGAGGTGGCCGGGCTGGACGAGGCCATCGCGTTCATCGGTGGCAGGGACAAGCCGTTGGCCCTGTACGCCTTCACCGAGTCGGAGACCACGCGGGAACGCCTCACCCACGAGACCTCCTCGGGTGGTCTCGCCTTCGGCCTCCCCGTGGCCCATCTGACCGTCTCCGACCTCCCGTTCGGCGGGGTCGGCGAGAGCGGCATGGGCAACTACCACGGTCACTGGTCGCTGGCCACGTTCAGCCACCTCAAGGCGGTCCTGGACAAGCCGCTGAGCTGACCCCACCGACGGTGCGGGGAGGGAACCGGCCACGGCGCCGGCTCCCTCCCCGCACGCGTGCCACGACACCTCACTCCCCCCACCACACCGCCCGCCCGGGGTGAGGTCGTGACGCCCCGGCTCCCTCACGACGCTCCGTGTACCTTGGGCCTCCATGGACACGACTGCGGAAGAGCCGAGGAACGACGTCAAGCCTCCTGCGGAGAAGCCGGGTTGGGACCTGGCGGTGCCGCTCGGCGGCGGCTTCCTCGCGTCGGTGCGGCTCGGGGGCACGGACGGCTGGTGGACGGCTCTGTGGCTGCCCCTGCTCGCCCTCGCGCTGCTCGCCTTGTCCCTTGAGTGGACGCTGCTGGTCAAGGCCCGCTTCCGGATGCGCGCCGGGCAGTGGTTCTCCCTGGTGGGTGCGAACGTCAGCGTGCTCCTCGGGCTGGCCGTGCTGCTGGGGCCGGCCCGCTCCTGACCGGCGGTTGCCCACGAGCTGACACGAGGCGCCCCCGGAGGCGCCATCAGGGGCGTTCACCGCGACACCCGCACACGGGGCCGCCCGTTCACGGGCTTCGGGATCCATCATGGCGTTGCCGAACCGCCATCGATGGATCGTCCGCCGTCCCGCCCACGCACCCGCGGCGGCCGGCCCGAGCTGCAATGGAGAGCCGAATGAACCGTGTGTGGATGCGCGCCCTCTCGCTGGTCGTTCTCGCGGGTCTCGCCGCCGGTGCGACGGGGTGTTCCGACGGAAGCACCCCGTCGGACGTCGCCTCGAAGGCGGCGTCCGCCGTGCAGTCGGTCGGGGCGGGCCTGGACTCCGCGGCCGCCGAGGCCAAGAAGAAGCTCGACAGTGTGAAGGACGGGGTCAGCGCGAAGAACGACGTGACCCTCGGCACCGTCGCCCAGGACGGCGACGGGCGCACCACCGTGCCCGTGACGGTGTCCAACACGGCCGAGGACAAGAAGTCCTTCGCCGTCCAGGTCAACTTCCGCGACAGCGGCGGCAACCTGCTCGACACCGTCGTGGTGACCCTCGCGGACGTGGCGGCCGGCGCGACCGGCAAGGGCACGGCCCGTAGCACCCGGAACCTCTCCGGCGAGGTGAAGGCCGAGACCGGGACCGCCCTGCGCTACTGAGACGCGCGCGTCGGTCCCGGCCCGGCCCGGCGGACGGCTCAGGCGGGGCCGTCGGCGGCGGCGGTCGGCCCCGGGTCGGCCGCGGACTGGGGGCCGGCCTCCGGCCCCGGCTGCGCCCCGGTCCGCGTACCGTCCTCGGCCGGGGGCTCGTCGCCCTCGTCCCCCGCGTAGGCGCGCAGGTGACCGATCACCGTGTTGGCGACGGCGACCAGCGGTACGGCGACGACGGCGCCGCCGATCCCCGCGACCAGTCCGCCGGTCGCGACGGCCAGGACCACGGCCAGGGGATGGACCCGAACGGCCCGTCCAAGGATGAAGGGCTGGAGGATGTGCCCTTCGATCTGCTGGACCGCGAGCACCACCAGCAGGGCCATGAGTGCGGTGAACACGCCCTGGGTGACGAGTGCGACGACCACCGCGAGGGCCCCGGACACCACCGCGCCGACCAGCGGCACGAACGACGCCAGGAAGATCACCACTCCGATGGGCACGGCGAGCGGGACACCCAGGAGGTAGATGCCGATGCCGATGAAGAGCGCGTCGATCAGGGCGACGATCATCGTCCCGCGCACGTACGCGGTGAGCGTGCGCCAGGCCCGCGGTCCGGCGCCGGCCACGCCCGGCCGGGCCACGGCCGGGACCAGCTTGAGCGTCCACTGCCAGATGCGCTTGCCGTCGTACAGCAGGAAGAGCGTGGAGAACATCGCCAGCAGCATGCCGGTGAGGATCTCCACGAGCACGGTCACGCCCTGGAGGCCCTTGGAGGTGATCTCGCTGGTGCTGGTGCCGATCGCGTCGCTCAGGTTGTTCGCGACGTCGTTGATCTGTTGCTCGGTCACATGGAACGGGCTGTCGAGGAGCCACTGTTTCAGTTCCTCGATGCCTTCCTGGAGGCGCCCCGAAAGGGTGTCGAGATTGTCGAGCACCTGCCAGACCACGAACCAGCCGACCAGGCCCAGCACGAGGAACCCGCAGATCGCGGTCACGGCGGTGGCCAGTCCCTGGGACAGACCGCTGCGGTGCAGGCGGGCGACCGTCGGCTGGAGCAGCGCGGTGACGAGGAGGGCCACGACGAAGGCGAGGACGACGAGTCGGACGGAGCCGATGACCCGCATCAGCACCCACAGCGTGGCCGCGAGCACCAGGAACCGCCAGCCCGCCTCGGCCGCCACCCGAACGCTCCAGGGCACCGCCGCGGCCGGGTCGGGCGTACGGGGGCGGGCCCGTCGGGCCTCTGCCGCCCGCTCCTCCTCCGCGCTCTCCCCGTACTCCGCGTCGCGGCGCGCCTGGGCCTGCGCGCGGCGCTCGCCGAACGCGGTCGCGCCTTCTTTCACGCGGTCGAGCCATCTGTGGATTCCGGGCATTCGGAACCTCCCTCCGTGTCGTTGCCCTTCTGCCCTCGATCCGCTCCGCCAGCCGGGTGCGGCCCGGTCGGTTCGGAAGTCGGTTCAGGAGTCGGTGTTCACACGGCGCGGGGCCCGGCGTCGTGTGTCCGACGCCGGGCCCCGGGTGGTTCGGTCGCGCGGTCCACGACGGTTTCCTCCGCTGTCCGGTGAGGGGCGACTCGCCCCGGGAGGTCCAGCGTGGTTCATCCGGCCCGCTCCGGCATCCGCTCGTGTCGCGGCGACCGGCGGACGCGCGGCGGTCAGGGCCCCGGTGCGGGGGCCTGACCCGGTGCGCGCCTCAGGTGTTGAGGAGGCGGTTGAAGAAAGAGCGGTAGCGCTGCAGTGCGAGGCGCAGGTCCTCGGTGGCCACCTGTTCGCCGCGGTCCCACTGGCCCTCCAGGTCCTGCTTGTGCGCGGAGAACGTCCGGGCGAGTTCCTGCATCACCTCGGCCACCAGGGTGTCGGCGGATCGCACCGCCTCCTGCGGGTCGTCCACGAAGCGCCCCTGGATCTCGCTCCACTGCTTGCGCAGGCCGTCCGCGTCGGCTCCCCCGAGCAGCGGCTCGTCCGATTCGCCGGCGCCGACCTCGTCGGTGCGCACCTCGGTTCGCGCCGGCTCGTCCCGCAGGACGTCCCGGCCGAACGCCGTCGGGTCGTCCGCCGAGACCTCACGCGGGTCGTCCCGTACGCCGTCCAGGGGGTCGGCCGGCAGGCCGTCCCGGCCGAACCCGCGCGGGTCGTCGCGTATGACGTCGCCCTCGGTCCCGGCTGTGGTGTCGGCGCCACCGGGATACACCGAGGAGCCGCGCTCGGTACCCGGGTGGGCGAGGTTCTCCGTGGTCAGGCGGCCCTCGACGGGTCGGCCGGTCGTGTCTTCGTTCTCGCGCATGTCATCGGCTCCCTTGGTTCGTGTTCGTCAGCAGGTCGTCGAACAGGGCGCGGTAGTGCACCATCGCCCCGCGGAGTTCCTCGGTCGTCGTCTCGCCCTCGCCACTGCGCACGTTGACCTCGTGGGCCGCCCGGTAGTGCTCGAGGGTGCGTCCGTGTTCGACGGACAGGTCACGCAGTTGTCCGTCGAACCCGTCCGCCGGGTAGCCGCGCTCCCGCATCAGCCGGGACACGAGCTCGTCGGCCCGGGCGACCGACCCTTCCGGGCGGTCCACGAAGGCTTCCTGTACGCCCCGCCACTCCTCGGCGTACTCCGTCCGGCGTTCGGCCGGCAGGTCCTTGATCTCGAACGTGTCGTGGCGCTGCTGCCGCGCCCGCAGCTCGCGGTCGGCCGCCATTCGGCTGCCGGCGGCCTCGGCCGTCCGGTCGTATTCGGGGCCGAACTGCCGCTGGAGGTTCCTGCGGCGCGTGAACAACCACAGCCCCGCGGCGAGGGTGACGAGCACCAGCGCGGCGGGAATGATGATCGCGATGAGTGTGCTTGTGTTCATGCTGGCCTCCAGGCCGCGGCCTCGTCTCTTCGGTTGCTGAGGCGGCTGCCCGCAACCCCCGGGCACAAACCCGCCGGGGTGGAGTCGAGATGAGTGGGTGTCGGTGGGTGGGGTGGCAGGGGCCACCGGTTCGCGCGCCGTCCTCGGGAGTGGCGTGTCCACCCCTCGGCGGGTCGCGTGACGCTCTTTCAGTTCATGTGCGGGTGCGGCGGACCGGCGGGGTGGAAACAGGCGGTGATCGCCTTGCCGCCGTGGCAGGCGTGCACGTCCCAGGTGTCGGCGAGCGTCGCCACGATGCCCAGGCCGCGCCCGGAGGTCGCTCCGTCGCCGGCCTCGCGCGGCTCGGGCAGGCGGGGGTCGTCGTCGGCCACGCTGACGTGCAGGCAGCTGCCGTCCCAGGTCAGCACCAGATGTGCGGCGCCATCGGTGTGCAGGTGCGCGTTGGTGACCAACTCGGACACGGTGAGCAGGACGGAGTGCACGGTGTCCGGTGCTTCCCGTGCCCACGGAAGGGTGTCGAGGTGTTCGTCCGTCCAGCGGCGTGCCGCACGGACTCCTTGGGCGATGGGGAACGAGCGTGCCCATCCGACCGCTTTCATGACCACTGGCTCCGCCTCCCGCCTGTTTCCGGACCGCACGGGCTCGTGTGCCCGTCACTCGTGTGGCCGGCTCTCGTGTGGCTGTCACCCGCGTACCCGTCGCGGTGTCGGGCATGCACCGGGCCGGCCGGCGCCGGGCATCTCATTCGGCGGCGAACACCTCGGCGAGGAAGCCGTCCACGTCCTGGTTCTCCTCACCCGCGGCCACCATGGCGTAGGTCTGTTCCAGGAACCGCGACACCGCGCCGGCGTCCGCGAGCAGCACCGCTCGCCCCTGACCCGACGAGGGGTCGCCCCGCAGCTCGAAGCGGACGGCGGCATCCGCGCCGTCGCGCTGCGGTCGCAGGGTGACGTCTCCCTCCCCCACGGGCCGGCGCAGCCCGTCGGCCAGCATCTGGCGGTCCAGGTACCACTGGGCCAGGAAGGTCTCGCCGTACACGAACCGTGCCCGGACCGCGTGCGGGTCGCTGCCTTCGTAGGTCATCCGGGCCTCGACGACGAGCGGGAGTCCCGCCTCCTCTTCCAGACGCATCGAAATCGTGTCCGACACACAGGTCTTCACATGGGCCTCCGGAACGCGGGCGGTGGATTCATCCGCCTGCCCTCGGAACGCCCCCTCATGCCTGGCCGGTTCTCAGTCCTCGGAGGTGTAGCGGAAGCGGGCCCACAGGGGCAGGAGGAACCAGCAGACGAGGAACCAGAGGAACACGCCGGCCACGATCCAGGGCGCGAGCATGTTGTGGGTGGCGACCCGCAGGACGAGCAGCAGGGCGGTCACGAGGGTGGCCAGCAACAGGACGAGTCCCACGAAGGTGAGCCGGGAGGCCCAGGCCACGGCCTGTGGCTTGATGCGGCGGCCCGAGACGATGCGGTGGAAGGCGACCGGGGCGATCAGGGCACCGGTGGCGAGCGATCCCAGGACGACGGTGATGATGTAGATCGTCTTGTCGGTCGACGGGAGCCCGTGGAAGAGCGGGGTGAAGACCACGGTCAGGAGGAAGCCGAAGAGGATCTGCACTCCGGTCTGAGCCACGCGTATCTCTTGTACGAGCTCCTGCCATTGGCGGTCGGCGCGTTCCTCCGGGCTCTCACCTCTACCGTCGTGCGCATGTCCCTGGCCGGCCACGGGGGTCTTGCCCCCGTCGTCGGACGCGGCCTGTGCGTGGTCCGCCATGATGATGTCCCTTCTGGCGGCCTTCCGGCCGCGCGGGCGTGGGTCCGCGGGGCGCGGTGGGGAGCCGACCTCCCGAAATCATCGAACGCATGCCCGGGCGAACGCGTCTCACACCCGGTCGGATCCCGCGTGCGGCGCCCGCCCGCGGGCGCGGCGCCCGCCCGCGGGGGCCGCCGGAACGGCCGCACAGGCGGGTGGGGGTGGACACCGTGATCGGTGTCCACCCCTCGTCTCCGTGTGTGGGCTCTCATCCGCGCGTGGAACGAACGACCGGCCCGGTGCGTGTGGTTGCCACGTACCGGGCCGGTGTGGGACGGCCGTGAAGGACACCGCCTACCGGCGCCGCCTAGTAGTAATGCTTGCGTCCGCCCAGCGCGTGCCCCATGGCGCCCAGAATCCACAGGATCAGGCCTACGACGATGAGGATGATCCCGATGGTGTACAGGATGCTGATGTGGGCCACGATCGCGACGATGAGCAGGATTACTCCGAGGATGATCACGGTGCCCTCCGATTTTCGCGTAATGATTCTTCACTGTGGACCCGGCGGCCACACGGCTCCGGGGTGGGGGACGGATCAGTGTCCGAACAGGTGCCGCCTTCGAGGGACTCCTCCCGCGGGGCGGGACTCGTCGGTGGGCGGGGCTTGGTTGGTGGAGGCTGGGGTGGGGGCCGGATCGGCCGGGGACCGGGTGGGCGCGACCCCGGTCGCGGGGTCCCGGGCCGGTACGGCCCCGGTGTCCGCGGCCGCTTCCTCGCGGGCACTGATCAGCTGATCGCGTTCCGCTTTGGCGGCCGCCTCTTGTCGACGTGATTCGCCGAGTTCGGCACGCGCGGTCCGCCCCTGCCTGAAGGCACGGCGGGCACCCGCCAGCAAAAGGAGGAGACCGAACAGCACGACCGCGCCGACCACGATGCCGTACAGGAACAGCGTCCCGGTCGAACCGGTGACGTGGTAGCCGAAGACGTCGAATCCCTGTCCGATCCCGTGGCCGACCCCGGCGTTGCCGAGGACACCGGCGACCGCGACGACGACCGCGGCGATCAGAACGACCAGCCCGAGGATGATCAGCATGGTGACTCCCGGCGGATTCGTGCGCCGGAGGGGCGCACGGGGCAGCCTTCAACCCGGCTCCTGCCCGCTAATCCGCTTTCCATACCGAATGGTGTTCATTGCCCGGAAACCCCCCTGAAATGCGGCGAGCGG
Organism: Streptomyces sp. WM4235; assembly: GCF_001279725.1. Taxonomy (GTDB): domain Bacteria; phylum Actinomycetota; class Actinomycetes; order Streptomycetales; family Streptomycetaceae; genus Streptomyces. Next base: position 49,094 of record NZ_LGDE01000125.1, read on the forward strand.
GAACCGGTGGCTCTCCGGGCGTGCCGGTGGGGTGCGGCCAGTCGTTGATGCTCCCGTGGAGCGCCGATTTCAGTTGAGTGACGAGGCCTGGACCGCGATCGAGACGCGGCTCGGCAGGCCCGCGGCCCGTGTGGAGCGCACGGCCGTCGAGGCCATCGTGTGGAAATTGTCGACGGGTGCCGCCTGGCGGGATCTACCCGCTCGGTACGGGCCCTGGCACAGCATGGCCGAGCGGTACCGGATCTGGGTCGGTGACGGCACCTGGGGCCGCGTCGAGGCGGCGCTGGTGTCCTCCCCCGCCGATCTGGTGGGCGAGGACGACTGGAGCACCCGGTGGCTCCCCCGGCAGGCCGACGCCGCACCCACGGACGAGGCCTCGGGCCTCGCCGCCCGGACGGGGCCGGCCGGGGAGGCCGCGGCGCCGTGACCGGCCGGGGGCGGACACCACCTTCGCCCCGGCGACTTCCCGTCCACGCCGGTGACCGGCTCGCCGATCGGTCGTTGAACCCGACGCTCGGCGAAATGAACCCCACGAGGTCCCGGAGCCCCCGCATCCGGGACCTCGTGGTGTCTCGGGCACCGGGCGCGGCCGCCCTCGCCGACGGCGGTGGGAGGGACCTGCGACCGGGTACCCGCCTCGGGTCCAATGTCAGCTCAAGCCCCAGATCCGCATGACGTGGTCCGCCGGGGAGACGGTGTACCAGGTGCCGTCGCCGAGGGCGCGAACCGTTCCGGTGACGGGGTACGGATGGAGGAGCGGATCGACCGCCCCCTCCCGGGCCAGGTCGACGATCCAGTGCCGGCCCGCACCGGACTCCTCGTCGCTCTCGACCGTCGCGGCGATGACGGTGTCCTCGTCGAGGAAGCCGGCCTCGTAGTCCCAGAAGACCTCGACGTCCTGGTCGTCCGGGTCCGCTTCCGGATGTCGGGGGATCACCGTGTCGGCGTGCAGTTCCGCTTCCGGTCCGGGTTCCGCGGATCCGTCCACGAGCCGGTGCACGGCGAGTGCCTCCTGTCCGTGCGCGACGGTCAGCAGGCGCGTGCCGGACGGGCTCACCGCCGACAGCACGAGGTCCTCGTCGGCGAAGGACTCGATGGAGAGCGTCGCACCGTCCCATCGCCCCCATCGCAGGGGGGCGCCGTCCTGCCCCTCACCGATCGACAGGCCCATCCGCCCCGGGTCGGCGGGCGGGACGTGGATCGACCCGGCCGCCGCCGACCCCGTGGCGGCGCGGGCGAGAACCCTTCCGTCCGCCGCGTCGAGAACCAGCCATTCCTCCATCCCCGCGGCCCTCTCCTGTCCGTCCTGCTCCAACGGTCCCCGTACGTGGGCCCACACGAGGGCCCCGTCCGCCGAGAAGGCGGCCGAACCGCTGCTCGCGTACCGGTGATCACGGTCGTGCGCGTACTCCTCGTACGAGTCGTGGGACGCGCACCCCGCCCAGCAGCGGTGCCGTACCTCCCAGCGCACCGCTCCCGTCCGGTCCACGGCGGTCAGGGCGTGCGCCCCGGAGAACACGGCCACATCCGCCGACGGCGCCACCGCGTACTGCCCGATCCCGCGCGGCCAGGGCGCCGGGATGCGGACGGGCCGCGCGGGCCGGCGGTCTCCGACGGGAGCCTCCAGCTCCTGAACGAGCAGCTCGGCGTCGCCCCGTTGGACCAGAAGCCGGCTCGACGGGGACCAGGACTCCACGTGGGGAGCATCCGCCTCGGCCGGGGACAACACGGGGGCGATGGTGGTCAGGAGGCGCGCGAGAGAGGGCACAGGTTCTCCGAAACGAGGTGGTCGGCTGACGGGCACCCTACGACGGAGCACCGACACCGGTGCCGCCGGCCACCGGCCGTACGCCGGCCCGGTCGCGGGCGAGCACCCTCCTCGAACGGAACACCGGGCGGGTCACACGGGTAGGCCGGCCGCCCGCCGGCGCTCGATCATCTCCCCGACCGACACCGTCGGGGTGTGCCCGGCCAGCGCGCCCGCGACCCGCGGGCCCTGGTCGGCGTCGGCGGCGAGCATCGCCCGGCCCCACCAACGCAGCAGTACGCCCTTCGCCTCGTCGGGCGCGGCGACCAGGAGTTCGGCGTGGAACTCCCGCCGGCACTCCCCCGACAGCGCCGCCGCGATGCCCTCGGCGTGCCTCGGGATCCGACGCGGTCCGTGCGGGTGGACCGGCTGCGCGCTCATGGGACGCTCCCTCGATCGACTGCTGTCCCGAGTCTGCCCCCTGGCGGGCCGTGAGGTCGAGCGTTCGGGCGCAAAGCGGGTACGCGCACTCGTTCGTGTCGAGAGCGGTCGGCACCGGCCCCGGCATCGGCATCCGGGTCCCGGGCCTCCGGGGATCGGGCACGCGAACAGCCGGACACGGTGGGCCGGTTCGCCACGGCCGGCGGCGTCGTCCTCCGGTGCCACAGGGCGTGGGGCACGGGGCGCGGGGCACTGCCGTGACGCGCAAGGGGGCGCGAGCACGCTGTCGGGCCGCGCCGCGCAGATCGACGCGAAGGGGTCGTCGCGAGGGCCGGGCGGCCGCCGCGTCCGCTCTCTCGGTCGGTCACCCACGGACGGGAAGCCGGCCCGGCCTCGTCCATCATTCGGAGCCGCCGCGGAAGGGGTTTGGCCCGCGGAGGGGGTTTGGCCCGCCGAAGGGCGGGGCGAGTCGGTCGGGGCGCGGAGACGCCGTTCGCCCGCGCACGCGCCCTCGCCGCCCCGGCCGGAAACCGCTCCGGCACTGTCGCCGCAGCACTTCCCCGCGCACCCTCGCCGCCCGGCCGGGAACCACGCCGCGCGTCCGGCGCCCCTGCGGCCCGCGCGCCGCGCGCACCCGCTCCGTCCGGCCCGGTCCTCGCGACCAGGCATTCATCCGTCGGCCACCAAATGTTTCTTACCGGCCAGTAGACATACCGACGACGCTCCCCAAGCATGGGCGCGTACATGCCAACGTGTGACGAGGAGCGTCCCCCATGCGCAGCACCCGCCCCCGCACCACCCGCACCGCCACCGCCGCCGCGGTGGCCGCCGCGGCCACCGTCCTCACCCTGTTTCCGGCCACCGTCGCGGACGCGGCCGAACGATCCGCGCCCGCGTCCGTGCCCGCGGTCTCGGCCCCCGCCGCTTCCGCGCCCGGCGGCAACGCCGCCATCCTCGGCATCGACTACGCCACCTGGCAGCGTGACGTCGCCGACGTCATCGACGCGGCCCGCCCCGCCATCGAGCAGCGCATCGCCGCCTCGCCCGCCGGGGAGAAGCCCGCGCTCGTCCTGGACATCGACAACAGCTCGCTGGAGACCGACTTCCACTGGTTCTGGACCTTCCCCACCCCCGCGATCGGCAAGGTCCGTGAGCTCACCCGGTACGCCAGTGAGCGTGGGGTCGCCGTCTTCTTCGTGACCGCGCGCCCGGGGATCGTGTACTCCCTCACCGAACGCAACCTGAAGGCCGTCGGCTACCCGGTCTCGGGCCTGTACGTCCGGGACCTGCCCGACCTGTTCCACGAGGTGAGCGCGTACAAGACGGGCAAGCGCGCCGAGATCGAGGCCCGCGGCTACACGATCATCGCCAACATCGGGAACAACACGAGCGACCTCGTCGGCGGCCATGCCGAACGCACCGTCAAGCTGCCCGACTACGGCGGCAAGCTGTCCTGACGCCGGCGGGGGCGCGGGAGGCGTGGCCACCATCGGCCGAAACCGCGGTGAGCGCTACGGTCGGGCCATGGCCACCCGAATCGATCTGACGCTTGACTGTGCCGATGCCCGGCCGCTGGCCGCCTTCTGGAAGACGGCACTGGGTTACGTAGACGAGCCGCCACCCGCTCCTTTCGCCACGCGCGAGGAGTGGGCCGCCCACTTCGATCCCCCGGAGGACGGCGCGGCCGCGCACAACCCGGACGCGGCCGACCCCGCGGGCGGCGGGGCATGGCTCCACGATCCCGACGGCGTCGGCCCCCGCCTCTCCATCCTGAGGGTTCCGGAGCCCAAGCGGGCCAAGAACCGCCTCCACATGGACATCCGGGTGCCGGGGCACGGCGGTACGGACGAGCGGTGGGAACGGATCAGGGCGGAGGCCCGGCGTCTGGTGGCGGCGGGCGGAAAGGTCGTGGAGGAGTTCGAGGGTCACCATGTGGTGATGGCGGACCCGGAGGGCAACGAGTTCTGTGTGGCCGCCGCCCCCGCGTGAGACGGCGTGACCCCGCACCCTCGCGTACGGGCCGGCCCGCGACCCGGCGTCACGACGAACACGCTGCGTAGTGCGATGAATGGAACGGTACCGACGGGTACATGCCGTTTTGCGGAGCACCTGGGTGGCCCGCGGTCGGCCGGTGTCCGGGAACACGGTCTCGGAAGGCGGTGTCCCCGCAGCCGGACGGTCGTTGAGAAGAACGGTCAGCGAAGTGGACCACACCGAGTCCCGGGGCCCAGGCCCCGGGACTCGGTGCTGCCCGGCCGACCCGATGGAGGTGTACGGGGCGCACCCCGCGCGGTGGGCCTGTTGAGCGTCCCTTACGCCCCGCACGGAGGTCCCAGGCCGAGCGACCACCGGCGGCGGGACCGCGGCGGGACCGACCGAAAACCACCCCCGGGCCACGGTCACCCAAAGGTACGGTTTGGCCATGGATACTTCCGGAACCCAAGGCAGCGACGAGGACACCGGCCGGCGGGCGGCCGTCAAGGCCACCGCACGCGAACTCCTGGTGAAGCTGGGAGCCGGAGGGCTTTCCCCGGAGGTCGTCGCCCGCGCCGGCGGTCTGTCCGCCCCCGACGTGGAGGCCTTCTTCCCGCACCGGGACGACCTGTTGACCGCGCTGATCATCGACGCGTACGACGAGTCCGCCGCGGCGATGGAGGAGGCCGATCAGGTCGCCCGGTCGGCCGGGGCGACGGCGGGAGCACGGCTCCTCGCCGTGACGCGGGCGCTGCGGGGCTGGTCCTTCGACAACTCCGCGGAGTTCACGCTGATCTACGGCTCGCCCGTGCCGGGCTACCACGCTCCGCAGGAGACCGTCCCTCATGCCTCCCGCACCCCCGCGGTACTGGCCGGCATCGTGCGGTCCGCGTTGGAGGCCGGTGAACTCACCCCGCCGCGGCGGGTGGTGCCCGGGCCGCCGCTGCTGCGCCCGGAGGCCGTGGCACTGTTCGGGGGCGCGCCCGAGGCCCCGTTCTCGGACCTGATCGAGCGCGGCATCGTGCTGTGGAGCAACCTGATCGGGCTCCTGGTGTTCCAGGTCTTCAGCCGGACCCACGACAGTGTTCGGGACGAGTCCGCGTACTTCGACTTCGCCATCGCCGTGGCGGCCGAGTCCATCGGGCTGGTGGTCCCGACGGCCGAGGAAGCGCAGGTCGGCGGGAACACGTCTCCTTGACGGACCGACCCACTGACCGGCGGGTCGACCGACCGGCCGGCTGCGCGGCTCGGCGCGGTCGCGCGGTGGATCCCGACGGTCACGCGCGTGCACGGCGTCGCGGCGCGTCCGCCCGCGCCCGGCCGATCTCCGCGCCTGCCCCCTCTCCCGATCCCGCGACCGCTCCCGTCCCGTCGCGACCGCCTTCCCCCGCGCACGCACGACCGGCAACCACGGCCCGAGCGGGCGTGGTCAGGCAACCCTGACCAACGCGAGGTGGCTTCGGACGCCACTCGGCGGCTTCGGCGGGCTGGGCCGCCGGCCGCCGCTCACCGGGGCCGGCCAGGACCCGTGTCCTGAAGGCGGTCCGAACCACGGGCCCGACCGCGACGTGTGCTGCGTGTGAACACGACATCCTCCGGGCCGCGATCCGCCGCCACGCGGCACGCGCTGCTGCCCCTGCGCCTCTTCCTCGGCATCACGTTCGTGTACGCCGGCGTCGACAAGCTCCTCGACCCGGCGTTCCTCTCCGCCACCGGCGACGGTTCGATCGGCCAACAGCTCGAAGGCGTGAAGGGGTCGGCCGCGATTCCGGCACTGGTGGCGGTCGCCCTGAACGACCCGGGTGGCTTCGGCCTCGCGATGGCCCTCGGCGAGACGGCCGTCGGGGTGGGGGTCCTGGCCGGCCTGCTGACCCGGATCGCCGCCCTCGGGGGCGCCCTGATCTCGCTCTCCCTCTGGCTGACCGTCAGTTGGCAGGCCACCCCGTACTACTACGGCAACGACCTGGCCTATCTGATGGCCTGGACCCCTTTGGTCCTCGCGGGCGCACCGACCCTGTCCCTCGACGCGGCGCTGCGTCGGCGGCGCGCCACCCCCCGGGGCCGGCGGCGCGTCAACCGCCGAGGGTGAGGCGCGCGCACCGGGTGACCACGGCGGCGAGGTCCCCCTCGTCGCGCAGGAGGGCGCGCTGCACCCGGGCCCCGGTCCCGCGCTCCTGGAGTTCGACCAGGCCGGCCCGGACGCGTTCGGCGTCCCCGTTCTCCTCCAGGGCGTCCCGTACGTGTTCGTACAACGCCCACACGACGTCCTCGGGAGGGGTCTGCGACAGGGTGGCCGGGTGGATCAGGGGGCCGTCGAGCCCGGATCGGGCGGCCCGCCACGCGGCCAGCCGGAGCAGGGCGGTGTCGACCCGGGAGGGGGGCTCTCCTGCCTGCCAGGCCCGGGAGGCCGTGTCCACCAGCCCGCGGGTCAGTGCCGCCAGCAGTACGGGCGTGGCCGCGTCCAGGCAGACGTCCGCCACCCGGATCTCCACCGTGGGGTAGGAGGCGGCCAGCCGGGCGTCGAAGTAGATCATGCCCTCGTCGCGGAGGGCTCCGGTCGCGAGCATGGCGCGGACCCGCTCGTGGTAGCGGTCGGCCGAGCCGAAGACGCTCACCGGTCCCGCGGAGGGCCACCGGTTCCAGACCCTGCTGCGATAGCTCCCGTAGCCGCTGTCCTCTCCCTGCCAGAAGGGCGAGTTCGCGCTCAGGGCGGTCAGGACGGACAGCCAGGGGCGGATCCGGTCGAGGACCGCCACGCCCTCCTCGTCGGAGTCCACCGAGACGTGCACGTGGCAGCCGCAGGTCAGCTGCTCCTGTGCCGTCAGGCCGAACTGCCGGCCGATCCACTGGTACCGCTCCCCCAGGCTCAGCGAGGGCTCCACCCGTGTAGGGCAGGTGGCGAGGGCGGCGGCGACGACACCCGCGGCCTCCGCGTGCCGGGCGGCCTCGGCGCGCCACCGGAGGATCTCCTCCGCGAGCTCGCCCATCATCGTCACCGGTTTGGTGGCGAATTCGACCTGCTGCTTGTGGAGTTCCTTCTCCAGCGGGATCTCGCCGTCGGCTCCCGCCGCACGGCCCCCTGTCCTGATCGCGGAGGCCAGCACCGCGCCGGCCGATGCGGCGGGTTCACCGGTCCGCGGATCGACGAGCAGCAGTTCTTCCTCTACGCCGACACTGCGCATACGGGCCCTTTCGCTGGTTCCTCGTCCGACGTCTGCCCACTTCCCCGGTGAGCACGCTCCCCGGGCCGGCCCCCGGCCCTCGCCTTTCGCCGGGCATTTCGCCCGGGTTTGAATTCCTCCGAAGGGAGCATTCGGCGAACGTAGGAAATTCATCGGAGCCCGGAGAGGCAACACCATGGGAATCATCGCCTGGATCATCATCGGACTGCTTGCGGGAATGATCGCGAAGGCGCTCATGCCCGGCAGGGATCCCGGCGGCTTCTTCGTCACCATCCTGATCGGCATCGCCGGTGGTCTGCTCGGCGGCTGGCTGGGGAAGGTGTTGTTCGGGGTCGACTCGATCGACGGCTTCTTCGACCTCTCGACCTGGATCGCGGCCGTCGTCGGCTCGATGATCCTGCTGCTCGTCTACCGCCTTGTCACGGGCGGCCGACGACGCTGACCTGCGGCCCTGGGCCGCGAGAACCACGCCGGGCACGACAGAACAGGCAGGAGCACGCCATGACGGCGAATCACGATGTAGTCGCGGTGATTCTGAAGGACCACCGCACCATGGAGGAACTGTTTCGCCGCATGCGGAGCGTGGAGGCCGACCGCGCCGAGGCGTTGAAGAAGTTCTCCGCACTGCTGATCGCGCACGCCGAGGCCGAGGAATCCGAGGTGTACGGGGCGCTGAAGCGGTTCAAGAACGTGGACGACGAGGAAGTGGAACACGGCGCCGAGGAGCACACCGAGGGCAACGAGGCGTTGCTGGCCCTCCTGGAGGTCGCCGACGTCGGATCCGAGGAATGGGACGAGCGCCTCGAGGACCTGTCGAAGGCGGTGTCGCACCACATCGACGAGGAGGAGCGGACGATCCTCAACGGTGCCAGGGAGAACGTCCCGGACGAACGCCGGGCCGAGCTGGGTGTCGCGTTCCTGCGCGAGCGGGAGAAGCAGCTGGCGGCGGACTGCGGCAGCATCGAGAACGTACGGGCCGTCCTGCACGCCCACGGCGAGGCCGGATGACCGGCGGCCGCATACCGGGCGGGGCGTCGGGCAGGCGCGGCCCCATGGACGATTCCACACAGCACACCACCGAGTACCGCGTCACCGTCGACGGTGAGCGCTTCACCTGCGAGGACGCGCAGGGGCTGGGTCCCCAGGGGGACGGCGGCCTGCCGGGGCAGGAGCTGACCGTGACGCTCACCGGCTGCGTCCTGACCGACACCCCGAAGGCCCTCGCCTGGGCGCTCGGCCGGGAGCCGGACGGGCAGCGCTCCGTCCGGATCGACGCCACGACGGCGAACGGCCGCGACGTGGTCACCGCCTGGGAGCTCACGGACGCTGCCCCGACCGGGACCGACGATTCCAGCGGCACGGCGTCGAACCACGAGACGCGCATCCAGCGGCTGACGCTGCACGCCGCGAAGATCACCCCGGTGTTGCGCGACGAGGACCGGTACCAGGACGCCGGAGGCACTCCCCCTCACCGAGGCTGAACCGCCCGACCCCCCGGGGCGGCTGTCGGCACCGACCACACGGCCGGCGCCGACAGCCGCCCCGTCGTCGTGGTGCGCGAGCCGCGGCCCGTCCCGTCACACGGTCGGACCTGCCGACATGCCGAGTGTCGCGCCGGCCCGAAGAATCAGAGGCCGCTGTGGTTCGGCACGGCGCACCCGGGCAGAGAGGTCGACACGATGGCAGGACCGTCCCGCCGCCCGCAGCCCCCACGCAGCGGTCACGCGTCGACCGATCGGCTGCTCCGTACCCTGCTCCGGCGCCGTAAGAAGGCCCTGACCAGCGAGGACGTATCGGTCGCCGACCAGCCGCAGGTACGTCGGGCCGTCACCGCGGCCGCCCTGGGCAACACCATGGAGTGGTTCGACTTCGGCGTCTACGCCTACCTGGCCGGAACCATGGGCAAGGTCTTCTTCCCGTCGAGTTCCCCGGGCGCCCAAGTCGTCTCGACGTTCGCGACCTTCGCCGCCGCCTTCCTGGTCCGACCCCTCGGCGGCCTGGTGTTCGGCCCGCTCGGCGACCGGATCGGCCGGCAGAAGGTGCTCGCGGCGACGATGATCATGATGGCGGCCAGTACGTTCGCCGTCGGATTCCTCCCGACGTACGCGTCCGTCGGGTTCGTCGCCCCCCTGCTGCTCCTGGTCTGCCGGCTGGTCCAGGGCTTCTCCACGGGCGGCGAGTACGCCGGCGCGACCACCTACATCGCCGAGTACGCGCCGGACAGACGCCGGGGATTCCTGGGCAGCTGGCTCGACTTCGGCACGTTCGTCGGCTACGCCATGGGCTCCGGCCTGGTCACGATCCTCACCCTCGTCATGGGCTCGGACGGCCTGGAGGACTGGGGCTGGCGCATCCCCTTCTTCATCGCGGGCCCCCTGGGTCTGATCGGCCTGTACATGCGTCTGAAGCTGGAGGAGACCCCGGCCTTCAAGAAGGAGGCGGCCTACGCGGCGGCCGAAGGGGAGGCGGTCGCGGAGGCCCCCGCGACCGGCAGGGGAAACCTCAAGGAGATCTTCACGCGTCACTGGCACGCGGTGCTCATCTGCATGGGGCTGGTCCTGCTCTACAACGTCACGAACTACATGGTGACGTCGTACCTGCCCACGTACATGACCGTCACCCTGGGCGAGAACGACACCACGGCCCAATTGCTGGTCCTCGGGACGATGCTGCTCGTGGTCCTGACGATCACGACCGTGGGCCACACCTCGGACCGCTGGGGCCGCAGACCGGTGTTCCTCGCGGGCAGCGTCGCCCTCGTGGCCCTGGCCATTCCGGCGTTCCTGCTGATCCGGGAGGGCGGGATCCTGTTGCCGGCCGTGGGCTGCGCGATCCTCGGATTGCTGCTCGTCTGCTTCGCGGGGACGGCCGCGTCCACGCTGCCGGCGCTGTTCCCCACCCGCCTGCGCTACGCGGCGCTGTCCATCGCCTTCAACATCTCGGTGTCACTGTTCGGCGGTACGACGCCGCTGTTCACCTCGGCACTCGTGGAGGCCACCGGCAACGACATGGTCCCGGCGTACTACCTGATGGTGGCGGGCGTCATCGGTTTCGTGTCGACGCTGTTCCTCCACGAGACGGCGGGAAAGCCGCTGCGCGGCTCCGGTCCCATGGTCGAGACGCCCGACGAGGCGGACGCGCTGGTGGCCCGCAGCCGCACGGCGGCCGGCCGGCAGGCCAGGGACATCTGGATCCGACTGCGTCATCCCTGGGCCCGCCACACACCGCGCGACCGGGACACGTGACCCCTCAAGGCCGCCGTGTCCGGTGCGCGATCGTGGTTCAGCCGTGCGTGTCCGCCTGGAGGGGAACGCCGTCGAGGAGGGCGGCGGCGGGGGCCGACGCGGTCGGCAGCGTGCTCGGCGCCGGAGCGGGGGCGGGCAGCCCGGTCGTCAGGCGCACCACGTCGACCTCCGCCCAGACCACCTTGCCGTGGGCGTGGGCCTGGGCGTCCCAACGGTCCGAGAGGCGCCGCACTATGTACAGGCCGTGGCCTCCCGGTGTCGCCCCCTGCTGCCTGGGACGAGGGCGCGGCAGTTCGGTCTCCCCGTCGAAGACCTCGATGCGCAGGACGTCGCCCGCGGCCGCGATCACGAACTCCTGGCACCCGCCGGCGTGCATGACGGCATTGGTCAGCAGCTCGGACACGATGAGCAGGACGTCCTCGGCGGTCTCGTGACCGTCCCATCCCCAGTCACGCAGGGCTTCCCGGGTGAAATCTCGTCCCTTGGCGACCTGGCCGCGGGTCCCGCTCAGCGCGAGGCGCCGGCGCTGGGTCACGGCCTTGGTGTCCGCGCGCAGCGGATCGCCGGTCTCCGGTCCGATGGGCGTCACTGTGGTCTCACCCCCTGGGGCACTCGTCTTGTCGTTGATGTCGTACTCCTGCCGTCCTGGCCCGGTAAAAGTCCGGATCGACCGTTTCGGTGTCCCAGACCCCGCGCATACCCGCCCTGTCCTCTTGAACACCTCGGATGCGGGTGCCGGTCCCCCTCCTGGGAGGGGTCACGGCAGGTGCGAGGCGGTGACGGGGTTCATCCCGTGGCGAGGGCTTCCGGCACGGTGCGGCTGATGGTGAAGACGCCGTCCGCGCCGGTGAGCTGGAGCAGTCTCGACAACTGGTCGGTGGGCGCCGCCAGTCGCAGCGCGATGCCCTCCCGTTCGGTGTCCAGCCGCAGGCTCAGCAGCAGGTTGAGGCCCGAGGAGTCGCAGAAGCCGACCCCCGAGAGGTCGATCACCAGCCGGGACGGGCCCGACCCGATCGCCTCGTCCAGGACGGGCTGGACGGATCCCAGGCTGTCGAGGTCGAGGTCTCCGGAGAGCGCGCACACCACGGCGTCCGGCTCGCTGTGCCGGAGTTCGGCCCGCCGCGGCTCGACCGTCTCGTTGTCGGCGCGGGGCGGCACGTCACTGTCCCCTAGGTCGCGAGTTCCCACGTCAGCCTTCCGATGCACTGTCTTTTCCGTTGCGCGTGTTCGCGTCTGAACTCTACAGCCGGTTCGTCACTCTTGGTCGTGCTCATGACTGTCGGTTGATCGTCATGTGGAGGCGCAGGACGAGTCCGGTGTCGAGGGCCCTGACCTCGACGAGGTCGCACAGCTGGTGGATCATCCACAGGCCGCGCCCCCCGTTGCCGGAGGACAGGGCGGGGCGGGAGCGACCGGCGAGCGGGTCGCGGAGCCGGCCGCCGTCGCCGACCTCCGCGACCACGTCTCCCCCGGGTGTGGTCCACAGGCGCAGCCGTCCCTTCCCGCCACCGTGGGCGACCGAGTTGGCGGCCGCCTCGCTGATGGCGAGGATCAGGTCGTCGCGCCGCTCCGCGTCGAGCGCGGTCCGCCGGGCCCAGGCCTGCGCGTGTTCGCGTACGTCGGCGAGCCGGCCCGCCGTGTAGTCGACGAGGACGGCCTCCGCGGGGGGTTCGGGCAGCGGGAGGTCGCAGTCGGCGCAGACGACGGCGGCGTCGGTGTAGGCGGGGCTGGCGGACTCCCGGCCGGACTCGATCAGGGTGGGGTGGGTGCGCCGGGCGTCGGCGACCACCTCGGGGGCCAGCGCGCTCGTGTCGTACGGGCAGAGGATGGTCGCGGACCGGTGCGCGAAGGCGGTGTTGATGAGCGCCTCGTGGCGGGTGGCCTCCAGGACCTCGGCCCGGGAACGGCCCGGCCAGATCGGCTCGCCCACGATCCGCGCGGTGCGCCCCGGGTGCCGGTCGGCGAACCCCTGGAGGGCGGCGAGGATGCGTCCGGGGTTGCGGCCCAGCTCCGTCATGTCCACGCCGTCGATGTGGTCGGCGTCGGAGCCCAGGTACCGGCGCAGCCCGTCCAGGCTCGGGCCCGGCACGGCGACGAGGACCGGCTCGTCGGCGGCGAGTGCCGTGCGGACGAAGTCGCCCACGCCGGCCGTGTATTCCTCGGGGCCCCGGTAGAAGAGGGCGGGGTGGACGAAGGCTCCGGGGGTGGCCGTCGGGGAGGTCGTGGCGGTCATGAGATGACCTCACGGGCGTCGAGGTCTCCGCCGCCGGCGAATCGTATGCCCGGTCGGTCGCGCGGGGGTGCGGCGCCCAGCGGCGTTCCCGACGTTCGCGGCCGGCCCACGCGGCGCACCACGGCCTCGGCCCACGCCGCGTCGTCCTCGTGGGAGAGGAGCGCGTGCTCGCCGGCAGCGCCGGGTGAGCAGGGCCGGCGGTGGTGGGGTGAAGGCACGCGCTTCCCTCGTAGGCGGGACGGAATCGACATCGACTGACGCAAGGATTCTACCGGCGCCGTGGACTCCTCGACGTGGGTCCGTCGAACACGGCCGGGCCGGCCGGACACACGGAAGGGCGGCACCGCCGGAAGGGTCCGGGGGTGCCGCCCGCAAGGCGGGTTCAGGCGGCGAGCATGCCGCTCCGCAGCTGGGTGAGGATCCGCGACAGGAGGCGGGAGACCTGCATCTGGGAGATGCCGAGTTCGGCGCCGATCTCGGCCTGGGTCTTCTCCTGGCCGAAGCGCATCCGCAGGATCAGCCGGTCGCGCTCCTGGAGCCGGCCGAGCAGCGGGGCCAACGTGTGCATCTCCTCGAAGAGCTCCACGGCCGGGTCCGCCTCGCCCATGCTCTCGGCCAGCGGTCGGGTCCTGCGCCCGCTCGTCGCCTGGTCGTCGGAGTCGGCTGAGGCGTCGAGGGAGCCGCTGGTGTAGCCGTTGGCGGCCACCAGACCCTCGATGACCTCCTCCTCGCCGAGTTCCAGGTGTTCGGCGATCTCCTTGACCGTCGGCGCCCGGCCGAGCACGTCCGTCAGCTCTTCCTGGCTCTTCGCGAGTTCCGTCCGCAGTTCCTGGAGCCGGCGGGGGACGTGCACGGCCCACGTCGTGTCACGGAAGTAGCGCTTGATCTCGCCGGTGATGTAGGGGAGGGCGAGGGTGGAGAACTCGACCTCCCGCTCCGGGTCGAAGCGGTCGATCGCCTTGATGAGGCCGATCGTGCCCACCTGGACGATGTCCTCCATCTCCACACCGCCGCCGCTCGCCCGCCCGCGGAAGCGTCGGGCGGCGAAGTGGACGAGGGAGATGTTCATCTCGATGAGGGTGTTGCGCGCGTACTGGTACTCGCGCGTCCCCTCCTCCAGGGACCGCAGCCGGGTCAGGAACAGGCGCGACAGTTCTCGCGCGTCGCCGGGTGCGACCTCGCGGGCGTTCCCCACGGGGGGCAGTTCCGTGAAGGACTCCCCCGCCGGGATTCCGCTCGGGGGAACGACCTCGGCGGCTGTCTCACGTACGGGGCTGACGACTGCGACAGAGCGAGGCATGGCGACGTTCCCTCCCTGGTGCGGATGGCTTCGTTGCCGCTCTTGCCCCCGCTTTCGGGCGCTACACGGTCAATCACCGATTAATTTCGGTCACTCTTGGCTCGATCTGGTGGGTTCGAGTCCGGCCGGTGTCCGCATGTCGGAGCGGGGGCCCCGCGATGTCGCGGTCGCGGGCTCCCTGCCGGCCTCCGGAGAACGAAGCGGGACCGGGGACCTCGCCGGATAGTCTTCACCTTGTTCGCCGACCGACCGGGACCCGCGGGGCTTCGGCGGCCGGACGATGCAGTGCCGCACCGCCCGTCAACGGCACCGCGGGAATCCGGGAACTGAGCGGGGGACAGATGGCCAGGCAGGCAGGCGTGCGCTCGAATGTCGAGGGGACCGCGCCGGGGGTGGTCGGAGAACCGGAGCTGCGTCAGCTCCTGGCCGGCCTGACGGCCGTCCGTGACGGCGACTTCGGCACCCGGCTCCCCGACGAGGCCGACGGTCTCCTCGGCGAGATCGCGACCGTGTTCAACGGCATGGTCGACCAGCTCTCGCTCTTCACCTCGGAGGTGACCCGCGTCGCGCGCGAGGTCGGCACCGAGGGAACGCTGGGCGGCCAGGCCGAGGTGCCCGGCGTGTCGGGTACCTGGGCGGACCTGACCGACTCCGTCAACGCGATGGCCGGCAACCTCACCACCCAGGTGCGCGACATCGCCCAGGTGGCCACGGCCGTGGCCCGCGGAGACCTGTCCCAGAAGATCGACGTGGCGGCGCGCGGCGAGATCCTGGAGCTCAAGGACACCGTCAACACGATGGTGGACCAGCTCTCCTCCTTCGCCGACGAGGTCACCCGCGTCGCCCGCGAGGTCGGCAGCGAGGGCAGGCTCGGCGGGCAGGCCGAGGTGCCGGGTGTCGCGGGCGTGTGGCGGGACCTCACCGACTCGGTCAACTTCATGGCCGGCAACCTCACCGACCAGGTGCGCAACATCGCCCAGGTGACCACGGCCGTCGCCAAGGGCGACCTGTCCCAGAAGATCGCCGTCGACGCCCGCGGCGAGATCCTGGAACTCAAGAACACCATCAACACGATGGTCGACCAGCTCTCCGCCTTCGCCGACGAGGTCACCAGAATGGCCCGCGAGGTGGGCACCGAGGGGATCCTGGGCGGACAGGCGGACGTCAAGGGCGTCTCCGGCACCTGGCGCGATCTCACCGACTCGGTCAACTTCATGGCCGGCAACCTGACGGCCCAGGTGCGCTCCATCGCCCAGGTCGCGACCGCCGTGGCCAAGGGCGACCTGTCGCAGAAGATCCGGGTCGACGCGCGCGGCGAGATCCTGGAACTGAAGACGACGATCAACACGATGGTCGACCAGCTCTCCGCCTTCGCCGACGAGGTCACCCGCGTCGCCCGCGAGGTCGGCACCGAGGGCCGCCTCGGCGGACAGGCGGACGTCAAGGGCGTCTCCGGCACCTGGCGCGACCTCACCGACTCGGTCAACTTCATGGCCGACAACCTCACCGCGCAGGTCAGGTCCATCGCCGAGGTCACCACGGCGGTGGCACGCGGTGACATGACGCAGAAGATCCGGGTCGACGCGCGCGGCGAGATCCTGGAACTGAAGGAGACCATCAACACGATGGTCGACCAGCTCTCCGCCTTCGCCGACGAGGTCACCCGCGTCGCCCGCGAGGTCGGCACCGAGGGCAACCTGGGCGGTCAGGCCACGGTCCGGGGCGTCTCGGGCACCTGGAAGGACCTCACCGACAACGTCAACGTCATGGCGTCCAACCTCACCGGCCAGGTCCGCTCCATCGCCCAGGTGGCCACCGCGGTCGCCCGCGGCGACCTCTCGCAGAAGATCACCGTCGAGGCCAAGGGCGAGGTGGCGGCGCTCGCCGGAGTGATCAACACGATGGTGGACACGCTGTCGGCCTTCGCCGACGAGGTCACCCGCGTGGCCCGCGAGGTCGGCACGGAGGGCCGGCTCGGCGGCCAGGCCCGCGTCCCCAACGTGGCGGGCACCTGGAAGGACCTCACCGACAACGTCAACTCGATGGCCAACAACCTCACCGGTCAGGTCCGCAACATCGCCCTCGTCACCACCGCCGTGGCCAACGGCGACCTGTCGAAGAAGATCGACGTGGACGCCCGGGGCGAGATCCTCGAACTCAAGACCACCATCAACACGATGGTGGACCAGCTCTCCTCCTTCGCGGCCGAGGTCACCCGCGTCGCCCGCGAGGTCGGCAGCGAGGGCAGGCTCGGCGGCCAGGCCGAGGTGGAGGGTGTGTCGGGCACCTGGAAGCGGCTGACGGAGAACGTCAACGAGCTGGCGGGCAACCTGACCCGGCAGGTGCGCGCCATCGCGGAGGTCGCCAGCGCCGTCGCCGAGGGAGACCTGACCCGCTCGATCACGGTCGACGCCTCCGGGGAGGTGGCCGAACTCAAGGACAACATCAACTCGATGGTCGGCTCGCTGCGCGAGACGACCCGCGCCAATCTGGAACAGGACTGGCTCAAGTCCAACCTGGCCCGTATCTCCGGCCTGATGCAGGGCCACCGCGACCTCTCGGTCGTCGCGGAGCTGGTCATGGACGAACTGACCCCGCTGGTGGCCGCCAGCTACGGGGCTTTCTACCTGGCCGACGAGACCGACGGGCAGTCCTGGCTCACCCTCATCGGCTCGTACGGGCGTCCCTCGGGCCAATCCGAGAACGACCGCCTCACCCCGGGCGAGACGCTGGTCGGCCAGGCCGCCCGAAGCCGCCGCATCATCGTCGCCGAGGACGTGCCCGCCGGTTACCTGATCTCCTCCGGCCTCGGCCGGTCCGCGCCCGCGTGCCTGATCGTGCTGCCCATCGTGGTGGAGGACCAGGTGCTCGGCGTGATCGAGCTCGCCTCGTTCAAGGAGTTCACCGCCGTCCACCGCGACTTCCTGGGCCGTCTGATGGAGACCGTGGGCGTCAACGTCAGCACGATCGTGGCCAACGCGCGCACCGACGAGCTCCTCGGCGAGTCCCAGCGGCTGACCGGCGAACTCCAGGCCCGCTCCGAGGAACTCCAGGTACAGCAGGACGAGCTCCAGCGCTCCAATGCCGAACTGGAGGAGAAGGCTGCTCTGCTCGCCAGCCAGAACCGCGACATCGAGACGAAGAACCTGGAGATCGAGCAGGCCCGTCAGGAGCTGGAGGACCGCGCCCAGCAGCTCTCCCTGGCCTCGAAGTACAAGTCGGAGTTCCTGGCCAACATGAGCCACGAGCTGCGCACCCCGCTCAACAGCCTGCTGATCCTGGCCCAACTGCTCGCGCAGAACCCCAGCCGCAACCTCTCCCCCAAGCAGGTCGAGTACGCGGGCATCATCCACTCGGCCGGTTCCGACCTCCTCCAGCTGATCGACGACATCCTCGACCTGTCGAAGGTCGAGGCGGGGAAGATGGACATCAACCCCGAGCGGGTCCCGCTCAGGCGGCTCCTCGACTACGTCGACGCCACCTTCCGGCCGTTGACCAGCCAGAAGAGCCTGGAGTTCGAGATCACGACCGCCACCGGGGTACCGGTGGACCTGCTCACGGACGACTCACGGCTGCGCCAGATCCTGCGCAACCTGCTCTCCAACGCGGTGAAGTTCACCGAGCACGGCAGGGTGGAGCTGCGGATCGAGCCCGTGGCCGCCACCGACGTGCCGGCCGGGCTGAGCCATGGCGGCCCGATGGTCGCCTTCCGCGTGAAGGACACCGGAATCGGCATCGCGGAGCACCAACTCGAATCGATCTTCGCCGCGTTCCAGCAGGCCGACGGCACGACCAGCCGCAAGTACGGGGGCACCGGACTCGGGCTCTCCATCACCCGGGAGATCGCCCAGCTCCTCGGGGGCGCCGTCACCGCCCTCAGCGATCCGGGCGCGGGCTCCGTCTTCACCCTCTACCTGCCGGTGGCCCGGACGGAGTTCGCCGACCGCGCCCTGGTGGGTCCCCGCACCGAGCCGACCGGAAGCACCGTCGGCGAGCAGCGGGGCCGGACACCGGGGCCCGGACCCGAGCGACGCCCGCGCCGGCTCCTGGTGATCGAGGAGCGCAGCAACGGCCTGCTGACGCTCGTCGCCGAGAGCGCCACCCACGATCTCGCGCTGGGCCGCTCGCCGTTCGCGGCGGACGAGCCCGTCGAGGTGGTGACCGCCGTGAGCGCCCAGGAGGCGGCGGAGGTGCTCGCCACCGCGCCGTTCCACTGCGTGGTCCTCGAACTCGGCCAGGACGGGGAGGCGCTGCGCTTCCTGCGGGCGCTGGCCGGGGACTCGGCGCTGGCCTCCCTGCCCGTGCTCGCCCACGACAACCGTCGTCTCGACGCGGCGCAGCAGCGGGAGCTGCACGAGCACACGTCGGCGCAGCCGTTGGAGGTGCTGTCCAGCCTGGACGAGTTGCGGGAGCGGATCTCGCTGCACCTCTCCGCCCAGGAACCCGGTGACGTGCCTTCCCTGGTCCGTTCGCAGGACTCCCCCGCCGCCGTTCCCGCGTTCCTCGACGACGGTCTGGCGGGCCGTTCCGTCCTGGTGGTCGACGACGACGCGCGGAACCTGTACGCGATCAGCGGCATCCTCGAACTGCACGGCATCCAGGTCGTGCACGCGGAGAACGGCCGTACCGCCATCGACGCCCTGACCGGTCATCCCGGGATCCATCTCATCCTGATGGACGTGATGATGCCCGAGATGGACGGGTACGCGGCGACCACCGAGATCCGTCGCATGCCGGCGTACGCCGACCTGCCGATCATCGCGGTCACCGCAAAGGCGATGCCCGGTGACCGGGAGAAGAGCCTCGCGTCGGGAGCCAGCGACTACGTCACCAAGCCGGTGGACGCCGACGACCTCATGGCCCGCGTCCGGCACTGGCTGCTGCCGCGGGACGTCTCGGGGGCCGCACGTGTCTGATTCCCCGCCGTCCCCCACGCCCTCGCCCAGGAGCCCGGACTCACCGTGAACAGCCCTCGACACGAAAACGGACCGCGGGGTGAGCTGTCGGCCCCGAAGGCGGACGACGTCACCGTTCCCGCCGCCCGCGGCCCCCGGCCGGGTGGGCCCGGTCCGGCCGAGCGGCCGGATGCCGGCGGCGACGTCGGCCCGCTGGCCGCCACCGTGGAACGCCTGCGCCGGGAGGTGCGCGAGGCACAGTCGGCCTCGGACGGGCGGGCCCTGATCGAGATGGCCAAGGGTGTCCTCGTCGGCAAACTGGGCTGCGGTCCCGCCGAGGCGGCGCGGCAGTTGGCGATCCTGGCCGAGCAGTCGGGCACGACCGTGCTCGGACTCTCGGTGGAGATCATCAACGAGGCGTCCCGCGACCGGGTCAGTGAGCTCGCGGCCGAGTTCCTGGATCGCGCCGCGGCCGACGGCGACGACACGGACGGCTCGGCCGCGGTGCGGCTGCGGGCGGCCGAGAGCGGCCTGTTGTCCGCCTCGGACGCCCAGGCCGTGGCGACCGCGCTGTTGGAGAACGCGTTGGCCCCGCTCGGGGCGCACGGAGTGGTCATCTGGCTCGCGGGCGCCGACTCCTCGCTGACGCTCGCCGGCCAGGCCGGGTTCACCGAGGACGAGGCGCTGCGCTGGCGGTACGTCCCGCCCGAGGTGGCCACCTGCGCGCGTCTCGCGCTCGTCGAGCGGGGGCCCGCCTTCGTCTCCCGGCTCTCCGACTCCGGCATGCCCTCGATCGGGCGTCGCCGGCACCCGCACGGGGGACGCATAGCGGTACCCGCCGGGACGGGCGGCCGCATCCACGGCGTGCTGGAGGTGTGCTGGCCGCAGCCGCTGGCCCCGCAGCCGCCGCGGATCATCCGCCAGATCGAGGCGTTGGCGGAGCTGTGCGCCCACACGCTGGAGGACCCGACGGGCGCGGGCACGCCCTCGGTGCCGGGCCGGACCCCGCACGCGGCCGTGGCCGAACTGACGTCCCTCGCGGACCACTTGCACGATCCGGCGCTCGTCCTCACACCGATCCTCGGCCCCGCCGGCGGCCTGACGGACTTCCGGGTCCACCACGCCAACGACCATTTCACCGACCCCGCCGGTCGACCCCGCAGCGCCGTGGGCGGCTCCACGTTCCTGGAGGCCTATCCCCTGGCGGCCGAGGACAACGGGCTCTTCGAGAAGCTGGAGCGCGTCTACGCCACCGGGGAGTCCTTCCAGACCCGGCGGATGACGCTGACCGCCTTCATCGACGACGTCCCGCTCACCGCCGTGGCCGACGCCAGCATCACGCGGCACGGCACGGCGCTCCTGTTGATCTGGCGGATCGAGGACGAGACCGCGCGGCTGGCCAGTCTGCTGCAACACGCGCAGCGGCTCGGCCGGATCGGCGGCTTCGAGGAGAACTTCACCACGGGTGAGATCACCTGGAACGGGCAGCTCTTCTCCCTGTACGGGCTGCCGGCGGGGGCCTCGCCGGTGCCGCTGGAGGCGCTCCCCGCCCATGCCCACCCCGATGACATCACGTCGATCAGTCGGTTCCTGCGCACGCTGATGCACTACCGGCGCGAGGCCTCCGTGGCCTTCCGCCTCCAGCGTCCGGACGGCGTCACCCGACACATCCGCATCGTCGCGGAGCCCGTCCAGGATGCGGACGGGTCGCTGTTCGCCGTGCGGGGCGCCTACCAGGACATCTCCGCGCAGCATTGGACCGAGGTGGCTCTGGCCGCCACCCGGGACCAACTGGCCTACACCGAGGCGGAGTCGGCGGAGCGCAGCCGTCTCGCGTTGCAGTTGCAGCACGCGATCATGCCGCCCGCGCCCGCGCCGCTCGACGCGCCGGGGATCCGCATCGGGGTGCGGTACCGGCCCGCCGAGTCGCAGGCCCTGATCGGCGGGGACTGGTACGACTCGGTGGTCCTGCCGAACGGGCAGGTGCTCCTGTGCGTCGGGGACGTCGCCGGTCACGGCATCGAGGCGGCCACCGGCATGGTGGTCCTGCGCAACGCCCTGCGCGGCCTCGCGGTGACCGGGGCCGGACCCGCGCAGTTGCTCACCTGGCTGAACGCGGTCGCCCACCACCTGACCAGCGACCTGACCGCGACCGCCGTGTGCGGGATCTTCGATCCGGAGCGGCGGGTGTTGCGTTGGGCGCGCGCGGGACACCTGCCGCCCATCCTCGTGCGGGGCGCGCGGGCCACGGCCTTCCCGCTGACCAAGGGCCTGCTGCTCGGTGCGGTGCCGAACGCGGAGTACGAGGAGGAAGAGGTGCAGCTCGAACCGGAGGACACCGTGCTGATGTACACCGACGGGCTCGTGGAGCGCCGGGACACCTCCATGATGGATTCCCTGACGCAGCTCCTCGGTCTCGCGCAACGGGAGTCCCCGTCGCTGGAGAGCCGGCTCGACCGTCTGCTGACCCACAGCCGGTCCGACACGGACGACGACACCTGCCTCGTCGGGGTCCAGGTGCGCTGAGCGGGCCCGACCGTCCGGGAATTCCCGAGGCGGGGCGCGCACTTGGCCCAGGGAGTCACTCGTGCGAGGGAATGACCGGGGCAGGGCCAAGCCGGACCGGCGGTACGGAACGAAACACTTGCGTGGGTCCCGACGGGGCCCCGGGGCACGCCCCTTCACGGGGCGGGTCCGTCACCGCCTTTGAAGGAGACCCATGTCGCGTGTTCTGAAGACCGCCGCTCTCGCCCTCGCCACCGGAGCCGTCGTGATCGGTGGAGCCTCCATGGCCTCCGCCGACGCCGGTGCGCAGGGTGCGGCGATCGGTTCTCCCGGTGTCCTGTCCGGCAACGTCATCCAGGTGCCCATCCACATCCCGATCAACGCCTGCGGCAACTCCGTCAGCGTCATCGGTCTGCTCAACCCGGCGTTCGGCAACACCTGCATCAACGCCTGACCGCTCGACGGGCACCGTGTTCCCGCCCTGCCGCCTCTGACGGGGCGGCGGGGTGACGGTCACGGCGTCGGAAGGGTTCCGGTCGTCCTCGGGGGCGACCGGCGTCCCGCCCGGATCAGCGGGAGGAGCGCGGCGGCGCCCACGAGCGACAGGAGCGCCGCGACCCGCAGCACCTCCTCGATGGCCGGTCCGTCGGAGGCGGCCCGCTCCGCGGATCCGCTGAGGACCTCCAGGACGGTCGTCGCGACGGCCACCGCCACGGCGCCGA
Source organism: Streptomyces sp. WM4235 (assembly GCF_001279725.1). Classification (GTDB taxonomy): domain Bacteria; phylum Actinomycetota; class Actinomycetes; order Streptomycetales; family Streptomycetaceae; genus Streptomyces. Next base: position 71,338 of record NZ_LGDE01000125.1, read on the forward strand.
GCAGGACCAGTGAGGTGAGGACCAGCCCGGAGGCGGCGGCCAGGCGGTTCTCGGGGACGTACGACTGGGTGGCCACGTTCGTCAGGGCCCAGCCGAACCCGAGTCCGACGCCCACGACAGCGAAGACCGCGGTGTAGAGGGCGAGCGGGTTCGTCCACGTCAGCAGCAGGAGGCCGAGTCCGCTCAGGACCAGGCCGCCGGCCATCAGCGTCTCGGGCCGCCACCGGTGGGCGAGGTGCCCGGACCAGTAGCTGGCCGATCCCGCGCCGACGGACAGCGCGAGGAAGATCAGCCCGGCGTCCAGCGGGGAGATCCCGCGGGCCTGCTGGAGGTACAGCGCGGACAGGACCGCCACCAGGCAGTACACGATGTTCGACACGGAGCCGGCCAGGGTGACGGTGACGAACGGCGCGTTCCGCAGCAGGGACAGGTCGAGCAGCGGCTCGGCGGTCCGCCGTTCGATCACCACGAACAGGACGAGCAGCAGGGCTCCCGCGACCAGACAGCCGAGGGTGGCCGGCGAGGCCCAGCCCCAGCGACCGCCCTGGTCGACGGCGATCATGATCGCGGTGAGACCGGCGGCCACGGTCACCGCGCCGGGCAGGTCCAGTCCGTGTCCGGCCTCCTCGTCGCGGGTGTCGGTGACGAAGCGCAGCATGAGGAAGGCCGCGACGGCACAGAAGGGCACGTTCAGCAGGAACACGGCCCGCCAGCTGACGTGCTCGGCGAAGGCTCCGCCCACGAACGGTCCGAGCGCGGTGCCGATCGCGCTGAAGGCCAGGACGGTGCCCACGGCGCGGCCTTGTCGGTCGTCGCGGAAGTGGGCGGTGACGACCGCGACGGCGACGGGGAAGATCAGTGCCGCCGTGGCCCCCTGTACCACTCGCCCGATGACCAGCCAGAGCTCGTTCTGCGCGGCGGCGCACACCACGGACACCAGGGCGAAGCCGGTCAGCCCCCAGACGATGACGGTCCGGCGGCCGTGCACGTCGGCGGCTCGCCCCCCGGTGATCATCAAGGCCCCCAGGGTCAGCATGTAGCCGCTGACCAGCCACTGGAGGTCGGTGGTCGGGGTGGAGAAGTCCCGGGCGATCACCGGCAGCATCAGGTTGAGGGCGAACCAGTCCATCTGGACCAGGAGCATCGACAGCGAGGCCGCCGCGATGACGGCGCGGTCCCGGCCGGAGAACAGCCGGCGCCCGCGCGATCCGGTGGCCACCTCGTCCACGCCCATCGACACGTCCTGTCCGCAGCCCCCGCCAACCGCCTCCACCAGCATGCGCCGGTGCCTGGCCGGCGGCACGCCGACCCGATCGAACCCGTTCGAATCGGACGGACGTGTGTACGAGGACGCAAGGGGGCGGACGTGGTGCGGCGCCACACTCAAGTACGTTCCCCGCCAAAGGCGGAAGGCAATCCCCGAGGGATCTCGGCCAACGTTCTCGAACACCCCAGAGCGCCCCCACAGTGACGTTCCAGCAGACCGGTGCGGGGGCAGCCGCTTCATGCCGTTGTCGCTTACCGAAGGAGCAGTTTCGCCATGACGAAGGTCCTGGTCGTGCACAGCGTTCGCCTCGTCCGCTCCGCCCTCGCGGCACTGCTGAGATCCGAGGGCCCCTTCGAAGTCACCGCCGTGGGCTGGCGGACCGCGGTGCGCGAGACGGAGTCCTTACGCCCCGACGTCACGGTCGTCGACCTCGACTGTCCGGGCGCCGCTCCGCTCCTGGCGGGGGCGGGCCGCAGGGATCGGCACGCCTCCTCCCCCGCGTCCTCGCCGATACTGGTTCTGGCCTCGGCGGGTACGCCCGGATCGCTGCGGAGGGCGTTCCGGGCACCGGTGCTGGGGTGTGTGGACAAGGACGGCTCGCCGGGCCGCCTGGTACGGGCCGTGCGCCGGGTCGCGGCCGGTGAACGTTTCGTCGACGCCTCGCTCGCGTCCGCCTACATGGAGGCGGACCCGGTACCGCTGAGTCCGCGCGAACTCAGTGTGTTGGCCCGTGCGGCGGAGGGCGATTCGATAGCCGAGATAGCCAGCGCCCTGCACCTGGCCAGCGGCACCGTCCGCAACTACATGGCCGCCGCCACGCGCAAGGCCGGCGCACGCAATCGCATCGACGCCATCCGCATTTCGCGCAGGGAAGGCTGGGTCTGAGACCGCGGCCGACGGCGAGCCGAGGCCGGGGCCGAGAGCGCCCCGCCCGGAGGCGGGGCCCGTCTCAGTCCTCCCCCGCGGCGTTCCAGAGCCCCACCAGGTCCCGGTACAAGGGCGATCGGCCGGGGAGTTCCTCGTGCGTGCCGCACACCGCCCGGGTCCCGTCCAGTACGAGGACCCGGTCGGCCCGCGCCGCCGACGAGATCCGGTGGGCCACCACGACCAGCGTGCCCGGACGGGCGGCGAGGGCCCGCTCGGCACGCGCCTCGGTGTGCGGGTCCAGGTGACAGGTGGCCTCGTCGAGCAGCAGCAGCGGAGCGGGTGAGAGGTGGGCCGCGGCCAGAGCGAGCTGCTGGCACTCGCCCTGGGACAGTCGCTGCGGCACGACGGCCCCGTCCAGGCCGCCGAGCCGCTCGACGAGGGCGCCCACGCCCAGGGCGACGACCGCCTCGCGCACCCGGGCGTCGTCGGGTGGACGCGCTCCGGGGCACAGGTGGGTCAGGTTCTCCCGGACGGTGCCGGTGAAGACGTAGGCCTGCTGGGGCAGCAGGGTGCGTCGAGGATCCGGCTCCGAGGCGTCCCGCTCTCCGCGTGCGGCCGCCCCTGCGACCAGGACCGTGCCCCGGTCGGGGCTGAGCAGCCCGGCGAGCAGCGCGGTGAGCGTCGACTTGCCGATGCCGCTCGGGCCGACGACGGCGAGGTGCTCGCCCGGGCGGACGACCAGGTCGAGGTCCTCCAGCACGGGGGCCGCCCGGGGGCCGTAGGCGAAGGTCACGCCGCGCAGCTCCGCGGCGGACGGCGGGACGGGCGGCGTCGCGGGCGACGGTACGGGCGACGGGCGCGCCGGGGGCAACGGGGAATGCGAGGGGTTCGGGGCGGGCTCGGGCTCGTGGAAGCGCTCCAGTACCACCAACAGCCGGGTGCCGGCGGATCCGAGGGCCGTCATCAGGGAGTGCAGGGCGGGCAGCAGCGCCTGTACGAGGTAAGTGAGCGCGCCCACCAGGGTCCCGGCGGTGACCCCCCGGTCCAGCAGCCACGGGGTCGCCACCAGCAGGGAGATCACCGGCAGCCGGCCCGCCGCGCCGAGGGCGACGGTACGCACGGCCGCCCACCGGGCGAGGCGGCGGGTCAGCCGCTCCTGCGCCCCGATCAGGGTCTCCACCCCGGAGGTCGTGCTCGCTCCCCCGCCGCAGGCCACGATGTCGCGCAGTCCCTCACCGACCGCGCCCACCCGGCGCGACAGCGCCTCGTCGGTGTCGAGGGAGTCGCGTTGCACGCCGGCCATGGGGCGCAGCGTGGCGAGAAAGAGGCCGAGGCCCAGGAGCAGCGGGGGCAGTACGACGAGGAGCAGCACGGGGGCGAGGGCCGCCATGCCGGCCAGCGCGCCCGCGGCCGTGAACACGAACGAACGGGCGGTGAGGACGATGCCCGCGAAGGAGTCCCGGGCCATCTCCGTCTGCTGGGTGAGCCGGGAGACGGCGCCGGCGTCCGCGGCGCGGGACGGGTCGGCGACGGCCCGGTCGAGGGCGTGCCGCACGGCCCTGCGCACGAGGCCGTCGCGCAGCGGTTCCACCAGGTCGGCGAGGGCGGCGAAGACCCCGCGCAGCGCGAGGGCGCCGAGCAGGGCGCCGAGTCCGGCGACCACGAGCCAGCCCAGGCCGACCGCGGTGCGCCCGGCGAGGAAGCCGTCGTCGAGGGCGCGGGCCACGCCGTAGCCGGTGAGGAAGGTGTGGGCGGACTCCAGGAGCGACCAGCCCCCGAGTCGTGCCAGGGCGGGGCTGCGCCCTCGCAGGAACCGGCGCGCGTCGGGGCTCACGCGCCGCCAGGTGTCGTGCTCGTTCACCGGGCCGCCCCCTGACCGCTCGGGCCGATCGGGTCGGCCGTGCGGGCCGGCCCGGGATCGGGCCCGGGCGCCGGCGCGGGCTCCGGACCGGGCGCGGGCGCGGGCTCCGGACCGGGCGCGGGCGCGGGCTCCGGTCGCGCCCCCGCGGCGAACACGGCCCGGTAGTACGGATCGCGCCACAACTCGACGTGCGTGCCGGTGGCCCGAACTCGTCCCTCTTCCAGCCACACGACGAGGTCGGCCCGGGCGGCCGAGGAGATCCGGTGCGCGACGACGATCCGGGTGCCGGCCCGGACCTGTTCCGCGACGGCCCGCTCGACCTCGCGGGCGGTGACCGTGTCGAGGCTGGAGGTGGCGTCGTCGAGGATCAGCAGTCGGCCGGCGCGGCAGAACGCCCTTGCCAGGCCGAGGCGTTGGGCTTCCCCGCCGGACATGGGGGCGTCGGCCACCGGCGTGTCGTACCCCCGGGGCAGGCGGCGTACGAACAGGTCCGCACCGGCCGCCCGGGCGGCCCCGCGCACCGCTTCGGGGTCCGGCGGTGGGCCCGATCCGAACGCGATGGCGTCGCCCACGCTGTCGCCGAGCAGGGCGGGCCGGTGGAAGGCGTGGCCGACGTCGCGGCGCAGGGCTTCGGCGGTCAGGTCCCGCAACGGGACACCGTCCAGCAGCACCTGCCCGCTGTCGGGGTCCGCGAGTCGTCCGGCGACGGCGGCGAGCAGCGTCTTGCCGGAGCCCGAGCCGCCCACGACGGCCGCCGTGGTCCCGCCGGGGACGAGCAGGTCGATGTCGCGCAGTACCGCGGTTCCGTCGCGGGTCACGCGTACGCCGCGCAGTTCCAGGGTGCCGGGGCCGCCGTCGGGCAGCCGCCGGTCGCCGTGTTCCAGCGCGGGCAGGTCGAACAGTTCGGCGGTGCGGCGGGCGGCGGCCCGGCCCCGCACCGCGGCGCTGAGTTTGCCGGTGACGGCCCCGATGCCGGCGGCGAGGCCGGCGTAGCGCACGGCGGCGAGGAGTTCGCCGACGTCGAGCGCGCCGGAGGACAGGCGGATGCCGCCCACGCCGAGGACGACGTACAGCAGGAGCGGCATGAGGGCGGTGGTGCGGGCCATCGTCGCGCCGTACACCTGCCACATCCGGCGACCCTCGGTGTCGAGGTCGGGCAGCCGGGCGAGGATCCTGGCGCGTTCCCTGGCGGCGGTGCCGGCGGCGGCGATGGTGCGCGCCCCGGCCAGGGCCTCGACGAGTCGGCCCGCGGTCGCGAGTTGCGCCCGCTGGTAACGGGAGACGATGGCGGAGGAGTCGCGGGCGAAGGCCCTCAGCAGGAGGACGAGCGGGGGCAGTCCCGCGACGAAGGCCAGTGCGGTCCAGGGATCGATGACGAACAGCGCGACGAGTCCCCCGATCGGGGGCAGCAGCGCGGCGATCCCGGTCGCGAGGGTGGCCGGCACGGTTCCGGCCTCGGTGGCGTGCGCGGTCAGTCGCGCGGCGATCTCGCCGGGGGCGAGCCGGGCCGCGTGGTGCGGCGCGGTGCGCAGCAGTCGGGAGAGTCCCAGCCGGCGCAGCCAGGCCGTGGAGCGGGCGTCCACCGCGCCGGTGAGCCGGGTCGTGGCGGCGTCCAGGAACACCTCGGCCACGATGACGGCGGCGCACAGCAGGGTCCAGTACGGGGCGGCCGGATCGCGGCGGAGCAGGAGGTCGAGGGTGAGGCCGAGCAGCGCCGGTTCGGCGAGGGCGGCGACGGAGGCGGCGGTCGCGCATCCGAGCACGGCGCCGGCCCGTCCGGTGCTGTGCCGGGCGGCTTCGCGGAGTGCGCGATCGGCGGAGCGGTGGGCCTCGGGGCCCGTGGGGGTCGCGGTACCCCGGGAGCGTTCGTGGGCGAGGACGGCCGGTTCCGGCGGGTCGTCGTGCGGGGTCATCCGCGGCGGCTCCTGAGAGGTGGGTCGGGGCCCGGACGGCGAACCGTCCGGGCCCCGTACAGGCCTGACGACCTGGTTAGTTACAGGTCGTGATGCTCAGGCTGCTGTCTCCGCAGAGCAGCAGGCTCGCGCGGCTTCCGCCGCCCGTCATCGCGGCCTCGGTGATCTCTTCCTTGGGGGTTTCCATCGACTGCAGGTCAAGAAGCGTCATGTCAGTTCCTCTTCTTCTCCGGGGATGTACCGATGGGTCACGGCCCCTTGCGGGACCGGCTTGGGGGCCGCTGCGGCGTCGCGCAGCGGCGGGAGGAACGGCAGGTGCGCGCGCCCGCCGGGCGCGGCGCTGCCGAGGGCGAGGAGAGCGCCGGCCGTGCCCGTGGACAGGTCCATGGACAGGCGCATCATCTGCTCGCCGGGGAAGGCCAGTTGGCCTTGGTAGGGGACGGCGTGCCGGGCGAGGGCGTCGATCTGCCGCGCGATGTCGTCGGGCCGCGTCCCGGGTCCGGGGGTCGTGGTCCGTGCGAGGTGCAGGATCATGCCGGCCGCGCCGCGGAACAGTCCGGGTTGGGCGTAGAAGGTGGCCTGGGCGGCCGCCACGATGCCGCGCCGGGCCTCCTCGAAGCGCGGGTCGGCGCCGTGCTCCAGCCAGTCGTCGAGCACCATGCCGATGCCGGCGCTGCCCTCGCCCAGATAGGGCATGGTCCGCCAGCCCTCGTTGACCTGGAGAGTGCCGAACGCGCTGGTCACGCAGTGGTCGAGGTCGCGGTGCAGGGCTTGTCCGGCTCGCGCCAGGAGTTCCGCGTCGCCGGTGCGTTCGTACAGGCGCAGGAAGAGCAGGGCGGGACCGGCGTTGCCGTACAGGAGTCCCGCCCGGGTGAGGTCGGGGGCGGAGCGGGCGACGAGTTCGGCGCAGCGCAGGGCGGCGTCGTGCAGGGCGCTCTCCCCGGTCGTGGTGCCCAGGGCGTCCAGGGCGAGGCCGACTCCGGCGAGGCCGCTGTGCAGGTCGGGGCCGACGGTCTGCCACGGTTGGCGCAGCAGTTGCTCGGCGAGGGCGAGGGCGCGTTCACGGTGCCCGAGCCGGTCGAGGGTCCAGGCGGTGCCGGCGAGGCCGTCGTAGAAGCCGAGGGGTGTGCCGGAGGCCGGCTCCTCGGTCCGTTTGAGCAGCCACTTCTCGGCCTCGGGCCAGGGTTCGGCGCCGGTCTCGGCGAGGGCGTAGAGGACGCCCGCGGCGCCGTGTCCGAAGCCGGTTCCGCCGCCCGCCGTGGCGAATTGGGCGATGTCGCCGGGGAAGAGCCTGTCGTCGCGGTCCAGGGTGGCGGAGGCGCGCAGGGCGGCCGTCATGGAGGCGCGGGCGCGGGGCCAGTCCCCCGGTTCGACGGGCAGGTACGGGCCGGTGGGTACGGTCGGGCGATGGCCGGGCTCGCCGGGCGGCGGGTCGTAGAGGATCTCCTCCACGGCCTCGTCGAGGAAGGCCCTCGGTACGGGGAACTGTTCGGCGGCGATGTCGGCCAGATGTGTGGCCTTCGCCCGGTCCAGTACGAACAGGCTGGTCAGTGGCAGGAACAGGGCGAGTCTGAGGCAGGCGAGGGCGTAGCGGTCGACGGAGAAGCCGCGTCGTCCGGCGGGGGCGACGAACGCCGGGTTGGCGACGGTCTGCCGCAGCCCTTCGTCGACGTGGGCGGCGGCCTCGAAGTCCAGGAGCGCCACGGAGGGTTCGCCGTTCTCGTCCTCCGTCACCATGATGTTGAACAGGTGCAGGTCGTTGAAGACGACCCCGCGGGCGTGCACGGCCTCCACGGCCTCCGTCACCCGCCGGTGGATCGTCAGCGCCCACCGCGTGTAGGAGGCGAGTTCCTCCGGGTCGGGTTCCGCCTCGATCAGGGGGTGGCGGCGGGCGAAGTACGTGTTGAGCGGCTTGCCCTCCAGGTACTGCAGGACGAGGAAGTGGTGGTCGCCGACGGTGAAGGTGCCGCGGACGGACGGGACGCAGTCCAGGCCCTCCAGTCGTTCCAGGGCGGTCCGCTCGCGGTGCAGCCGGGCCACGGCGTCGGCTCCGTCGGCGGCGAGTCCCGCGTGGGGGCGGGCCTCCTTCAGCACCACCGGTTCGCCGGTGCGGCTGTCCGTGCCGGCGTAGACGCCGCCTCCGTTGGAGAAGTGGAGCGCGCGCTCGATCGTGTAGGGCACGTCGGTGAGCGTCACGGCCGAGCGGGCGTCGAGGTGCGGCTTGAGGAAGGCCGGGAGGTCGACCCACTCGGGCGGTTGGAACACCGGCCCGCGGGGGTCCGGGACGAGGGTGCCGTCGGGGGTCTCGATCGCCGGCACTAGTTCGCCCCGCGCGTCGTAGCAGTGCCGCAGGGTAAAGCTGCCGTAGCGCAGGTGGACCGGTCCGGCGCCCCAGCGCAGATCGCTCAGGATGTACGGTCCGGGCTCGCCGGTCAGCAGGGCGTCGAGGTCCTCGGCGATGCGCCGGCACTGTTCCTGGTCGGCCGGGTAGACGGTGATGAACTTCCCGCCGGCCGCGCGGTCGGCGTACTTGGCGTTGCGTATGTGCAGCAGGTGGCGGCTCGGCACGAACTTGAAGGCGATGCGCCGGGGCACGCAGTAGGCGTGGACGCGGTCGAGGATCGACTCGGCGTTGTCCAGACAGGCGGAGACGTGGATCTTCCAGCCCTGGGCGGGGAGTTCGACGCCGACGGGGCGCAGCGCGTACCAGTCGCCGGTGCGGTGCGAACGCCACCCGGTCGGTACGGGAGCGAGGGCCGGGCCGTAGTTCTCGTCGGCCCGTCGGTACGGGGCGTCGTAGAACCAACGGTCGGCGTCGCAGAACGCGGCGTACCCCTTGTTCACTCCTGCTCCCTCGGTCGGTGACAGGGACGAAGGTGTCACGCGGGGCGTTGGCCCCGACAGTCGCCGCTGTCACCGATCGGATGTGCAGTACGCACGAGTCACTTGGCGGGTCGGGATGGGCCGTCGGGGTGAAGCCGCGGCACGCACCGCGCCGCCTCCCATCCGATTATCTGACTGACCGTAGATTCCTTGCGTCCGGGGAGCACCGGCCGTCAGACCGGTCCCCTTCGCTGCGACCGTCGGCGTACGGTCCGGTCCCGCCCGGGAGAGTGCCATGCGTTCTCGTGTCGTCGCCGCCGCCCTGCTCCTCGCCCTGGGCCTGTCGCTGACGGGCTGCTCGTCCGACGGGGCCGACCCCGCCACCCGAGGTGCCGCCGGCGCGCCGGCCGCAGGCCGCCAGACGGCCCCCTCCCACCTGCGCTTCACCGCCAAGACCCTGGACGGCGCGGTGTTCGACGGTGCGGCGCTCGCGGGTAAGCCCGTGCTGTTCTGGTTCTACGGGGCCGCGTGCGCCGAGTGCCCTGCCCAGGCCTTCGAGACCGCGGCCAAGGCCGACCGCTACGTCGGGCGCGTACACGTGGTGGCCGTCGCGGAACCGGGGGCGGGCAACGGCCTGCAGGGCTTCGCCGCCCCGGCCGGGGCGGGCCGGCTCCCGCACCTCTCCGACGTCGGCCACGCCCTGCGGGACCGCTTCCACGCCGAGGGCATCAACACCTATGTGCTGCTCGACGAGGACGGCGAGGTCCTCTACAAGGGCGCCGGCGCGGAGGGCGACAAACTCGACGGGGAGCTCGCCGCCCTCGCCTCCGGCGTCTGACGGGGGCGGGTCGATCGCACACCGGAGGACCGGGAGCCGGTGCCGGGCCGCGCGGGCGGCACCGTCGGCCCCCGGCAGGTCCGGTTCGACCGATCGACCCGGGCGCGGGTGCCTGACCGCGGGAGATGGCCGCGGTCACTCAATGCGCCCGTGCCGCGACGGGGTGTCACGCGATGCCCGACGGGGCGCCGGGCGACCGTCTCCGGCGCCTTCCGGACGGGCCCCGCGCCCTGCTCGACCGGCGCCGCCCCGGCCCCGCGAACCGCCCCGTCGGCCGAGAGAAGAGCGCGAATCACGACCCCGACGGCCATGCGGTGCTACAAATAGTCTGTGACCCATCCTTGCAACCCGTACCGGGGACGTCGGTGCGGTCACTGAGCCGGAATCGCCCGCGAAGCGTCGCCCGACAGGTATTCGTCCTTCAGGTGGCGATCGTGGTGCTGCTCGCGGCCGGAGCGGTCCTGGCACTGGTGCTCCAGTCCCGCCACGACGTCGACCGGGAGGCCCGCACCCGTTCGGTCTCGGTCGCGCAGACGGTCGCCCATTCGACCGGGATGTGCGCGGCCCTGCGTTCACCCGACCCCGCGAAGACCCTCCAGCCGCTCGCCGAGTCCACGCGCAAGGACGCCGGGGTGGACTTCATCGTCGTGATGGACACCGAGGGGATCCGCTACAGCCATCCGCTGCCCGACCGCATCGGCAAGCGGTTCGTGGGCACCATCGAGCCCTCCCTCGCCGGCCAGGTGCACACCGAGAGCGTGCAGGGCCCGCTCGGCAAGGAGATCCAGGCCATCGTGCCGGTCTACTGCGACGGCAAGGTCGCGGGACTGGTGTCGGCCGGGCTCACCGTGAAGAACGTCTCCGGCGTGGTCGACCGCCAGCTCCCCGTCATCCTCGGGGCCAGCGCGGCCGGACTCGCCCTCGCCACCGTGGGCGCGTGGCTCATCAGCAGGCGACTGCGCCGCCAGACCCACGGGCTCGGCCCCGAGGAAATGACCCGTATGTACGAGCACCACGACGCGGTGCTCCACTCGGTCCGCGAGGGGGTGCTCATCACCGACGGCGGCGGACGGTTGCTCCTCGCGAACGACGAGGCGAAACGCCTGCTGAAACTGCCGGCCGACGCCGAGGGCCAGTACATCGGGAATCTCACCGGACTCGACCGGACCGTGTGCGACCTGCTGCTGTCCGGCCGGGTCGCCACCGACGAGGTGCACGAGGCCGGGGAACGACTCCTGGTGATCAACCAACGGCCGACGCGTCCCGGCGGCGGGCCCGAGGGGGCCGCGGTCACCATCCGGGACTCCACCGAGATGCGCGTCCTCAGCACCCGCGCCGACGCGGCCCGGCGACGGCTGAGGCTGCTGTACGACGCCGGGGTCGGCGTCGGCACCACCCTCGACGTCGGGCGGACGGCCCAGGAACTGGCCGACGTGGCCGTTCCGCGGTTCGCGGACTTCGCGACCGTCGAGCTGGCGGAAGCCGTGCTGCACGGGGACGAGCCGAACAGTACGGCGCCCGACCTGCTCCGCACCGGTTTCAGCGGCATCGCGGACGACGTGCCGCTCTACCCGCGCGGCAGGCTGATCGACTTCCGACCGTCCACCCCCCAGGCTCGCGGCCTCACCACCGGCCGGGCCGAACTGATCCCCGATCTCGCCGACGCGCCGGGCTGGTACGCGCAGGACCCGGAGCGGGCGCAGGCCATCCTCGACTACGGCGTGCACTCCCTGATCACAGCCCCCCTCAAGGCGCGGGGCGCGGTGCTGGGCCTGGTCAACTTCTGGCGGTCGCGGAAGGACGAGCCCTTCGACGAGGAGGACCTGTCCCTCGCCGAGGAACTCGTGGCCCGGGCCGGTGTCACCATCGACAACGCCCGCCGCTACACCCGCGAGCACGCCTTGGCCGTGACCCTCCAGCGCAGTCTGCTGCCGCGCGACCTGCCCGAGCAGAGCGGCGTCGAGGTGGCCCATTTCTACCTGCCGGCCCAGTCCGGGGTGGGTGGCGACTGGTTCGACGTGATCCCGCTGCCCGGCAGCAGGGTCGCGCTCGTCGTCGGCGACGTCGTCGGCCACGGGTTGCACGCGGCGGCGGCCATGGGACGACTGCGTACGGCCGTGCTCAACTTCTCCTCGCTGGACCTGCCCCCCGACGAACTCCTCACCCGACTCGACGACCTCGTCCAGTACATCGACCAGGGCGGGGACGGCGGATCCGACGGCGGCCTGCTCGGGGCGACCTGCCTCTACGCCGTCTACGACGCGGTGACGCAGCGCTGCACGGTGGCACGCGCCGGGCACGTGCCCCCGGCGATCGTGCGGCCCGACGGCAGTGTGGAGATCCCCGAGCTCCCCGCCGGCGCGCCCCTGGGCCTGGGCGGCTTCCCGTTCGAGTCGACGGAGTTGGAGCTGCCGGAAGGCTCCCAGCTGGTGCTGTACACCGACGGGCTGATCGAGGACCGCGCCCGCGACATCGACGAGGGTCTCGATCTGCTGCGGGCGGCGCTCGCCCACGCGGACCGCAAGCCCGAGGACACCTGCCGGGCCGTTCTCGCGCAACTGCTGCCCGTGCGCTCCCGCGACGACGTGGCGCTGTTGGTCGCGCGGACGTCGGCGCTGCCGACGGACCGGATCGCCGAGTGGGACGTGCCCTTCGAACCGAGTTCGGTGGGCGTCATGAGGGCTCACGCCATGCGGAAGCTGGAGGAATGGGGCCTGTCCGAGCTCGCGTTCGGCACCGAGCTGGTACTGAGTGAACTCATCACGAACGCGATCCGCCACGGCTCCGCGCCGGTGCGCGTCCGTCTGCTGTTCGACCGGATGCTGACCTGCGAGGTCTTCGACGGCAGCAGCAGTTCACCCCGTCTGCACTACGCCACCACCACGGACGAGGGTGGCCGCGGACTCTTCCTCGTGGCCCAGATCAGCCGGCGTTGGGGAGCCCGGTACACGCCCGAGGGCAAGGTTCTCTGGTCCGAACAGGCGTTGCCGGACCCCGAGGACGTCTAGCGGGTCGCTGAAGTGCTCCCCCTCGGGGGGTCACTCAGGCGTCTGCGGCCCTCCCGGAGGGACCTGCGGCAATCACGGTTTCGCCATGGACGCATCACAACTCGGCATCCGATCTCCGAGGTTGCCTCGACGCCTGAATTGCCGTTTTCGCGGCCTGTAACGTTCACGCGTTCGAAGAAGTTCCCTTGGAAGGACCCACCATGTCGACTCCGCCGTCGCCTCAGGGCGAGCACACCGCTCCCCCGGCCCCTGGCACGCCCGCTCCCGAGGCCGCGAAGCCCAAGGGTTCCAAAGCGAAGAAGTTCCTGAGGTTCGTCGCCCTCGTCGTCGTCGCCCTCGTGGTGAAGTTCGGCATCTCGTACTTCTTCAACTCGCCGGTGCGCGCCGAGGCGGGCGACTGCGTCAAGGTGACGGGCAGCGAGAACAGCCCGGAGGTGGAGACGAAGGGCTGCGACGACAAGGACGCCAACTACAAGGTGCTGAAGGTCGTGGAGAACACCTTCGACACCAGCGCGTGCACCGTGGGCGAGGCCGCCCTGGCGCAGCAGTGGGAGCAGGAGAAGTTCGTCCTCTGCCTGGAGCCGGTCAAGCACTGACCCCGCTCCCGCCGGTGACGCCCGCTCACCCGGCGCGTCCGTACCGGCGACCGCGACATTCCGCTGCCCCCTCCCCACGGAGGGGGCAGTTCGGCGTTCGCGGACGGGTACGGGTACGGGTACGGTCCGCGGCAAGGGGAAGCCCCGGCCGGTCTGGGGGGTGACCGGCCGGGGCGGCTCGGGGGGTGTGGCCGGGGGGGCGAGCCCCTCTGCGGTCACATCTATATGAACGCTCAACCAGTCGGCCGCGTTCCCTCGCCCCGACGTGACCCCCGTCACCCCCGCCAACGCCGATCGCGTCGGCTCCGCACGCGGGGATGCCACCCCCGGCGCGAAGGCCGGGGGCGGCTGCCACCACCGCGGGTCGGACCGCGGGTGCGGTCGATCCAGGTCACGCCGGGGCGTGCGGGGTCCGCTCCTTCAGCAGGGCCCAGATGATGAAGATGTCGATGGCGATGATGATGATCGCCCACAGGGGCTGGTACGGCAGCCACAGGAAGTTCATCACGATACTGAGGGCCGCGAGCACCACACCGAGGATGCGCGCCCATGCCGCGCCCTTGAGGATCCCCACACCGGCGACGAGCAGGATCACACCGAGGATCAGGTGGATCCAGCCCCACGCCGTGAGGTCGAAGCGGTAGATGTAGCTGCCCACCCGTGCGAAGACCTCGTCGTTGGCGAGGGCCCCGATGCCGTTCAGGACGGCGAGCACGCCGTCGACGAAGAGCAGGACACCGGCGAACATGACGCCCGAGCCCGTGTAGCCGGCGCCGCCCCGCTCACTCCAGCGGGAAGGTTCCGGTGTCGGCGCCCCGGACGGGGTCGCGGTCTGGGCCATGACAGCCTCCTTGGCCGAACACCCCGAGCAGTTGGACACGCCGGCGATTGCGACGTGAGGCCGACGATCCGCCGCCGCGCCCGCCACCACCACCCGGGCAGGGCCATTCGAGTGAACGCCCCGGAGTGCGGCGGGTACGCACGGGCACGACGGGCGCCACCCTGTCGCGCAACCGACCGGTTGCACCTGGAACCCATACGTGCAACCCTTGAGTTGCACTTACTGGAAGCGACGCAAGGAGGCCCTCATGAGCGAGGACCGAATCGAACGCGAGATCCTCATCGAGGCGCCGGTGGAGCGGGTGTGGTCCCTGGTGGCCGACCCCGGGTTCTGGGTGTCCGACACGGCCGGCCCGACCGGCGCCGTGGCGGAGGCGGGAGCCTCCGTGGTGGCGAAGAGCGCCGAGTACGGTGACTTCCCCGTACGGGTGGAGGAGGTCGAGCCGCACACCCGTGTCTCGTACCGCTGGGCGAGCGCCTTCCCCGGGGAAGAACCGCGCGAGGACAACAGCACGCTCGTCGAGTTCACGTTGCCCCCCGAAGGCGACGCGACGCGGCTCCGGGTGGTCGAGAGCGGGTTCTCCGCGCTGGCCGGGTCGGAGGAACTGCGCCGCAAGGCGGTGGCGGACAACACCGGCGGCTGGCCCCAGGTGTTCGACGCGCTCAAGAACCGCGCCGAACAGTCGTCCCCGTGACGGAGGAACACCCGAGCGACGGCGTCGACGACGTCCTCGCCGCGCTCGCCGACCCGACCAGGCGCCGGCTGCTCGACCTCCTCGCCGAACAGGGCGAGGTCACCGCGACGACGCTCGCGGCAGGGCTTCCCGTGTCACGACAGGCCGTGGTCAAGCACCTCGCCGTCCTGGACGCGGCCGGACTCGTCTCCGGCCGCCGGGTCGGGCGTGAGGTGAGGTACGAGGTCCGGTCGACGGCGCTGAACGCGACGGCGCGCCGGCTGGCCGCGCTCGCGGCCGACTGGGATCGACGGCTGGCGATCGTCAAGCGCGTCGCCGAGGCGGCGGAGCGCGATCCGGACGGAGGGTAGTTCCCCCGCCGACCGGGCCGGGTCGGATGGGTCGAGCTCGACACCGCGACCAATCCGATCCGGCCCCGGCTGCGAAGTGCCTGTGTACGCCCGCTTCGGCGGCGCGGCCGTGTCCTCGTGCCCGAACCGTGCACGAGGGTCCCTCTGGCGGAAGGAGCCTCGATGAGGCCCGTGGCAGACAGACTGGCCGAACTCCTCGGGCATTTCCTCGCCGGACCTCCACCGGTACGCCTGCGCGCCTGGGACGGCAGCGAGTCCGGCCCCGAGGACGCCCCCGTGGTCGTGCTCCGCTCCCCCGACGCACTGCGCCGCCTGCTGTGGCAGCCCGGCGAGCTCGGCCTCGCCGAGGCCTACATCGCCGGCGACCTGGACATCGAGGGTGACCTGGCCGACGGCCTCGGCCGCGCCTGGCAGTCCGTGCGCGAGCACGGCACTTCGACGCCGAGCCCGACGGGATGGGCCCGGGCCGCGGCGCTCGCCGTGGGGCTGGGCGTGGCCGGCATACCGCCGCACGCCCCGGACGCCCCCAGGGCCCGCCTCGGCGGCAGGCTGCACAGTTCCACCCGTGACCGGGCCGCCATCAGCCACCACTACGACCTGTCCAACGAGTTCTACGCCCTGCTGTTGGACCCGTCCATGGCCTACTCCTGCGGCTACTGGTCCCGCCCCGACGACCCCGACTACACACCGGCCGACGCCCAGTACGACAAGTTGGAACTGATCTGCCGCAAGGTCGGTCTGCGGGCCGGCTCCCGCCTCCTCGACGTCGGTTGCGGCTGGGGTTCGCTCGCCGTCCACGCCGCCCGCGCCCACAAGGCCCAGGTCACTGCCGTGACCCTGTCCCGGGCACAGCGGGACTTCGTGACCGACCGGGTCGCGCGGGAGGGCCTGTCCGATCTGGTCGAGGTGCAGTTGCGGCACTGGCGTCACATCGACGGCGGGGGCTACGACGCGGTCAGCGCCGTCGAGATGGGCGAGCACGTGGGGGACGTCGAGTACCCCGAGTTCACGTCCCTGCTCCACGGAGTGCTGCGCCCCGGTGGACGGCTGCTGATCCAGCAGATGTCCCGTGGTCTGAACGCTCCCGGCGGCGGCGCCTTCATCGAGACCTACATCGCGCCCGACATGCACATGCGGCCCGTCGGTCGCACCGTCGACCTCATCGAGGACGCGGGATTCGAGGTGCGTTCCGTCGAGGCCCTGCGCGAGCACTACGCCTGGACCATCGACGCCTGGCGCCGCACCCTGGAGGAACGGTGGGTGGACTTCGAGGCGCTGGTCGGCCAGGCCACGGCCCGTGTGTGGCGTCTGTACCTCGCCGGCAGTTCGCTCGCGTTCACCGAGCGCCGCATGGGCGTCGACCAGATCCTCGCCGTCCGGCCGTCCCGGGAGGGGCGCAGCGACATGCCGGCCACACCGGTGAGCTGGTACGAGTCGCAAGCACGGGCGTGAGCGGCGGGAGGAGGTCCTCGATGGGCCCCGGGTCGCTCCACGTTCCCGCAGCTCCCGGCCGGGAGCTGCCTTCGGCGCTGTCCCTGCGGCGCAATCCCGCGCATCCGACGGCGGCGATCCTGGTGCTGCACGGGGGCCGCGCCGACGGGCTGACCGCGCCCCCCGCCCTCAACCTGCCCCTCGTGCGCATGAGGGCGTTCACCCGCGCGCTCGCGCGGGCCACCGGGCCGGACCGGGTGGTCGTCGCGGAGGTGCGCTACCGCCACCGGGGCTGGAACGGCGCCCGGGAGGATCCGGTGCGGGACGCCATACGCGCACTGGACGAACTGCGCCGCACGGCCGGATCCGTCCCCGTGGTCCTCGTGGGGCACTCCATGGGTGGTAGGGCCGCGTTGCGCGCGGCGATCGACCCCTCGGTACGGGCGGTGATCGGGCTCGCCCCGTGGTGCCCGCCCGGTGAGCCGGTGACACAGCTCGCGGGCAAGTCGGTGGTGCTCCTGCACGACGAGGCGGACCGGGTCACCGATGCCCGGGCGAGTTGGGACCACGTGCGGCGGGCCCGCGCCGGCGGGGCGCGTGCCGCGGGCGTCGTCATGCCCGAGGGCGGGCACGCGATGCTCCGTCAGTCCGCGCGCTGGCACGAGGCCACCGTCGCCGCCACGCTGGGGTTCCTGGGGTCCCGCGAACTCCCCGAGGGCCTCTTCACCGGGCCGGTCCCGATGCCCTGGCCCCGGCCGGACGCTGTCGACGCCCCCCGCGGAGCCGGCCGCCGGTCGCGGGACGGCGGCTGACGGTCGGGGGGTCGGTCGGGGGGTCGGTCGGGGCCGGCGTCGCCCTGGCCCCGGACCGGTGACGGGCCGCCCGGGGACAAGCCGGATGCCGACACACCGGGATGCCACCTCGCGGTTCGGTCGCGAGGTGGCATCCCGGTGTGCGCGCGATCGGCTCCGGCGTCCGTTCCGGGGGCGGTTCGGGGCCGGGATCGGTCACGCCAGGAGTTTCGCCTTCGCCCGCTCGAACTCCTCCTGGGTGATGTCGCCCTTGTCCTTGAGCGTGGAGAGCTTGTGGAGCTCGTCCGCCGCGCCGCCCGGGGAACCGGTCGTCCCGGCCGCCTTCTGGACGTACTGCCGGAAAGCCTGCTCCTGCTCCTCGGCCTGCTTCACGTCCCGTTTGCCCATGCCCCGGCCTCGGACGATGAGGTAGATGAAGACGCCGATGTACGGCAGCAGGAGGACCAGGATGAGCCAGCCCGCCTTGCCCCACCCGTGCAGTTCGTGGTCGCGGAAGATGTCCGTGATCACCTTGAAGAGCAGGAAGAACCACATGACCCAGATGAAGATCCAGAGCATGGTCCAGAACAGATTGAGCAGTGGGTAGTCGTCCACGAGTCACTCCGATCACATATGCGACGAAACCATTCATACCGCCGCCCGGACCGCTCCGCATGCGGAGTGGTCCGCCCGTGGGGCGACGTCGCCGCGCCAGGTCCTTACGGATCCGTGACGTGCGGCCCGGCGGGCGCCCCGGTGGAGCGCACGGCGCATAGCGTCGGGGCATGCGCGTACTTGTGACTGGAGGAGCGGGCTTCATCGGCTCGCACGTCGTTTCCGCACTGGCCGACCGGGGGCACGACCCGGTGGTCTTCGACCTGACGGAGGAGAACGGACGGGACGTACGGGACTCCGCGCAGGTGCGCGAGGCCCTCGCCGGGGTGGACGCGGTCTGCCACCAGGCCGCCAAGGTGGGGCTGGGCAAGGACTTCGGCGACGCCCCGGACTACGTGTCGGTCAACGAGCTCGGCACCGCCGTCCTGTTGGCCCGGATGGCGGAGAGCGGGGTGCGGCGGCTGCTGCTCGCCGGGTCGATGGTCGTGTACGGCGAGGGGCGGTACGAGTGCCCGGCCCACGGAGTCGTCCGCCCGGGCCCGCGTGCCGAGGCGGACCTGCGGGCGGGCAGGTTCGAGCCGCGCTGCCCCACCTGTGGCGCCGACCTGGCGCCCGGGCTGGTGGCCGAGGACGCCCCGATGGATCCCCGCAACGTCTACGCCACCACCAAGCTGGCCCAGGAACACCTCGCGTCGTCGTGGGCGCGGGCCACCGGCGGGCGGGTGGTCTCGCTGCGCTACCACAACGTCTACGGGCCCGGAATGCCGCGCGACACGCCGTACGCGGGAGTCGCCGCGCTCTTCCGTTCCGCACTCGCGCGGGGGGAGGCCCCGCGCGTCTTCGAGGACGGCGGGCAGCGGCGGGACTTCGTGCACGTGCGGGACGTCGCGGTGGCCAACGCGGTGGCCTTGGAGGCGGTGGCGGACACCCCCGGTTTCGTCGCCTACAACGTGGGCAGCGGCGATCCCCGTACCGTCGGCGACATGGCCAAGGCGCTGTCGGCGGCGTGCGCGGGCCCCGATCCCGTCGTCACCGGCGAGTACCGGCTGGGCGACGTCCGGCACATCACCGCCGACTCCGCGCGGCTGCGCGGGGACCTGGGCTGGCGTCCGGCGGTCACGTTCGAGGCGGGCATGGCCGAACCGGGCGACGGGGTCGCGTAGGTCGCTTCCCCGCGCCGGGCTCAGTTCTCGGCGATCTGGGCCACCCACCCGTAGGGGAGCTCCGAGCCGTCGAGGGTGACCGCCTCGACCGTGCGGGTCTCGGGGTCGATGTCGGCCTGTACGCCCTCGCCCGCGTAGCGCGGGTAACCGGACGTGCCCAGTTCACCGGTGAAGTCCACGGCGGCCGTGCGCAGGATGCCCTCGCGCCCGGTACCGCCCTCCGGGCGGGGTCCCGGGCGCAGCACGACGGTGTAGCGACGGGGAGCGGAGGCGGGATCGTTCCCGGCGGAGGCGGTCATGCCGCCCAGGCTAGCGACCGGACGATCTCCTCGCCGGGACCCTTCGGCCCCGACTTTCCGCGGGGCGGCCGAGTGGCGCGCCCCGCCCGGGCGCAGCAGGTCCGCGTACACGCGTGCCGTCACGCCCGGCCGGCCGGGTCCGCAGGTGACGCGGCCCATTCCCGATGTCGCGCACAGTCGGCCCGGCGCGACCACCGCCGCGCGGACCGTGTCCTCGTCGCCGCCCGTCACGTCGAAGACGACGAGGCCGGGTTCCGCGACGTACCGCTCATCAATGTCGTTCACATCCGTCCCGACGAACTCCGGCCGGCCGCCGGTTCGCCGGCGCCGGGCGGCACATCCGTACGGGCCGACACCCACCCGGGAGGTGCCCCGACCGGCCGTGGTCGGGGGCGGCCCGGGGCGCCGCCTCGGACGAGGGGTGGCTCGTGTGAACGCGCCCCCGGGGCGGCCGTGTTCATCCGGCGTGCCACAGGGTCTTGTCCCCCTGGACGATGACCACGTCGCCGGAGGGGCGGATCAGCAGGCGGGCGCCCCGGTGGCCGGTGGTCTTGGAGGACCACAGGGGCCGGCCGGCCGCCGTGAGGACGGCGAGTTCGCCGTCGGCGGTGAACCGCGCCTCGGCTCCGGTGCCCGAGGTGCCGGCGCTCCACACGGAACGGCCGTCGCCGTCGTACAGGACCAGGTCACCGCTGCTCTCCATGCTCAGGCGGACGGCGCCGGCGTCCAGGGTGTCGCCGGAGCGCAGCACGGTGCCGGCGTGCACCTCGATGGAGTCGTCGAGTCTGCCGGCGGCCAGGGCGCGCAGGGTCGGGAGGGAGGGGGTGAAGGCGTAGACGGCGCCCTCGGTGCGGATGAACCGCTGGAAGGAGAGCGTGGTGGCGCGGCTGCCGCTCTCGGAGGGGCATTCGAACGCGGCCTGGGAGCCGGGGCCGATGACCGGGTCGGCGCCCGGGACGGGGTGGCGGGCCGGCGGGAAGTCCACCTCGTTGACCCAGCGTTTGGCGATGAACTCGAACTGCTCGACCAGGTCGGCCTGATGGCTGACGAAGAGGAGCCCGCGCGTGGTGTCGTCGCCGCCCTCCGCGCGGGATCCGGTCTCCGGGCGGTGCGGTGGGCCGAAGGGGATCCCGCGCCGGATGATGCGGCGGGAGTCGAGTTGGGCGATGGGCAGCGGCGGACGTCCCGGGGCCGGGGTGAGACCTCCGCGCGGGTTGCTCTTGCGGATGTGCGAGAACAGCGGTGTGGTCCAGCCCTGCGGGTCGTCGTGGAAGTCGAGCGCGCCGTCGACGTCCTCGCCGGGCAGGGGGACGCGTTCGGCGACGGGGCAGGTGGCGACCGGTGCGCCACCGGGCCAGCGGCCGATCATGCGGGCGGCGAGCCACTTCGGGTCGGCGTCGGCCGGCGCGGCACCGGAGCGTTTCAGTTCGGCGAGGCATTCGGCGGCCTGGTTCCACCACCCGGGCACGTCCTGCGCGAGCCGTCGTACGACGTGGAACGATCCGCCGGTGGCCCATGCGGGGAGCCCGGCGGGGCGCGCCCCGACGCGTTCGTGCCCGATCAGGAACTCGCCGGCGGGCACCAGCCGGGTGCCGGACTTGCCCTGGACGGTCGCGGGGTTCGCGGCGTCGGACGGGTCGAAGCCGCGTACGCCGGGTTGGCTGATGGCGTCGAGGAAGCCGAAGTGCTCGTGGCCGCGCAGTGCGCCGGGGAGCGTGGCGCCGTCCTGGCCGAAGAGGACCGTGGCGGCGGCTGCGTCCAGCGAGCGGCGGTGGCGGTCGACGGCTTCGGCGAGTCGTCCGGAGTCGTCGGCGGCCAGGGTGAGGACGGCGTGCACGTCGTCCTCGGACGCGCCGAACAACCAGGAGTCGGGGGCGCTGGGTCCCGTGTCGCCCAGTGCCTCGGCGCGGGCGGCGGCCCCGTCGCGGAAGGCCTCGGCGGTGCCGCCGGCGGGGACGGCGGGGAAGGGGTCCTTGCCGGCGAGCAGGCTCAGCCCGGGGTGGGTGAGGCTCAGCCCGGTCCACAGGGTGGCCATGCCGGCCGGGTCCACGCCGCCCCGCAGAGTGCGCGCCCGGCTGAACTCGGCGTTGAACCAGGTGACCTGATCGGTCGTGGAGAGGTCGGGCAGCAGTGCGCCGAGCCATCGCCGGGCCTTGCCCGCGTGGTGGAAGTGGACGAGGAGCAGACGGACGTGGTCCTTGCGGAAGCCCGCGAGGATGTCGCCCTGGGTGGTGGTGTCGGTGCGCAGGGGCAGGGCCTGCGCCGCGGCCCGGGACGCCGGGGGTGCGACGGGTGTACCGGGGGCTCCGACACGGGGCGCGGCGCCGGCCGCGGTGCCGGGGATCCCGACGGCGAGAGCGGCGGCGCAGGCGCCCGCCCGTACGACGGTGCGGCGGGTGGGGTGGTGCGGGGAG
>NZ_LGDE01000126.1 GCF_001279725.1 Streptomyces sp. WM4235
CGCCACCGCCGACCGGCTGATCCTCGACCTCGACCCCGGCCCGCCCGCCACCGCCGTCGAGTGCTGCGCCGCCGCCCTCTGGCTCCGCGAGCGCCTCGCCGCCGACGGGCTGCGCGCCTGCGCGAAGACCTCCGGCTCCAAGGGCCTCCACCTGATCGCGCCGCTGGAGCCGACCCCGTCCGAGCGGGTGTCCGCGTACGCCAAGACCCTCGCCCAGGAGGCCGAACGCGCCCTCCCGGACCTGATCGTCCACCGGATGGCCAAGAACCTGCGCCCCGGCAAGGTCTTCGTCGACCACAGCCAGAACGCCGCCGCCAAAACCACCGCCGCCCCCTACACCCTGCGCGCCCGCGCCCTCCCCACCGTCTCCGCGCCCGTCTCCTGGGACGAGGTGGAGGCCTGCCACGACCCCGCCGAGCTGGTCTTCCTCGCCGACGACATCCCACCCCGACTGGCCCGCGACGGGGACCTCTGCGCCCCACTGCTCGACCCCGACCAGGCCGGCGGGCTGCCGTGAGCACGATCCGGGTCGCACTCGCCACCGCCGTCGCCACCCTGCCGCGCGAGCCGGGTCTCGCGTACGAGCCGAAGTTCGACGGACACCGCCTCGTCGTCGTGCGCACGGCCGAGGAAGCGGTGCTCCAGGCCCGCTCCGGGCGCATCGTCACCGCCGCCTTCCCCGACCTCGCGGCGGCGGCGCTGATGCTGCCCGCCGGAACCGTCCTCGACGGGGAGGTGGTCGTCTGGCACGCCGGGCGGACGGACTTCGCGCTCGTCCAGCGACGGGCCGCCGCCACCCCGGCCAGGGCCGCGCTGCTCGCCCGTACCCTGCCGGCCTCGTACGCCGCCTTCGACGTACTGGAACTGGCCGGGCTCGACGTGCGCGCCCGCCCGTACGAACGACGCCGCGCACTCCTCGTCGACCTGCTGCTCCCGCTCGGCCCACCCCTGCAACCGGTGCCCATGACCACCGACCCGGAGCTGGCCGAGACCTGGTACGAGACCCTGCCCGCCGGCGGCGTCGAGGGCCTCGTCGTCAAACGGCTGGACCAGGCCTACCCGGCCGGCCGCCGCGGTTGGCGCAAGCTCCGTCACACCAACGTCCGGGACGCGGCCGTCGTCGGCCACACCGGCAGCCCGCGCCGCCCGCTCGCGCTGGTCCTCGTCCTGCCCGGCGAGGACGAGGAACCCCTGGTGTCCAGCCCACTGTCCCCGGCACTGCGCACCGAACTGGCGGCGACCCTCGCCCGGCGCGCGGAGATTGCCCCGGCCGGGGCGACCGTGACCGCCATCGGCCTGGGCGAGGTCCCGTACCGCCCGCTGGACCCGCCACTGGCGGCGGAAGTACGCCAGACCTCGGGCCGGCACCCGCCCCCGGAGGTCCTGCGCCTGCGCATTGACCTCCTCTGACCTGCGAATCCCTGGACCTGCGAATCCGCGAACGCACGTCGACCTCCGACCCGCGCGGGCGGCGCGGGTCGGAGGTCGACGTCGGGAGGTCAGGGCGGGGTCGGGTCCGGCCCCGGTCGGGGGTCAGACCGGCTTCGCGCCGCCCAGCGGAGGCACGGTCGGCGGCTGCTTGCCCGCCGGCGGCCGCGGATTGGGGTGCTCGTACCCGGACTCCCGCTCCGCGCGGGCGTCCTCCTGGTGGCTGTGGCTCCGGGAGCCGAAGTTCCCGTACCCCTGCATCTCGTGCGGCCGCAGACCGGCGGCGGGGAACTCCACGGGCTCACGCTCCTCGGAGACCTCCAGCACCGCACCGCCGTCGGGCAGGTGGGGCTGGCTCTCGGTACTGGGTGGCGCGGGCTCGTGCGCGCGAACCCGTTTGCCCAGCATGAACCCGCCGAGCAGGAAGCCCACGACGATCAGTCCGACGACCAGGAGCCACGCGATGTTCGTGAGGGTCCTGTCCACCGCGAGATAGATCAGGTTCGTGTCCATGTGTACCAGTTTCCCGCATTTGGTCCGGATTCACTCCTGCGCTCGCGGAAACCTCCCCGCCCCCTGGCCGGGACGCCTTCTGGACGCGGGGAACCCCGGCCGGGATGCTGCCGGACGCCGGGTACTCCGGACGGGGGATGCCCCTGCCCCTGGCCGGAACGCCTCCTGGACGCGGGGAACCCCGACCTGGACGCGGGAACCCCGACCTGGACGCGGGAACCCCGACCGGGACGCCCCGGAACGCGGCCCCCACCGGGCGCCACGCCCCGGAACACCTCACCCCCGCAGCGGCCCGTCGGAATCCCGCAACCCGCCGCCGTCCCTGCCACCCAGCACCCCGAGGATCTCGGCGCAGATCGCCAAGGCCGTCTCCGCGGGGGTCCGCGCCCCGAGATCCAGGCCGATCGGCCCGTGCACCCGCGCCAGCTGCGCCGCGCTCACCCCGGCCTCGATCAGCCCCTCACGGCGCCGCGTGGTGGTCCGCCGGGAGCCGAGCGCCCCCACGTAAGGGATCCCGAGCGCCAGCGCCGTCCGCAGCGTCGGCACGTCGAAGTCCGGCTCGTGACTGAGCAGCACCAGACACGCGGCGTCCCGATGATCCGCCAGGACCTTCGCGGCCTCCCCGGCCGACTCCACGACCGTCACCCCCCACTCCAGCAACGCGGCCTGCCGCCCGATGATCTCGGCCAGCTCCCCGGTACCCCCGATCACCACGCGCGGAGCGGACGGGTACGCCTCCACGAGCACCAGCCCCGCACCCCCGTACAGCGCGTCCCGCCCCGGCCGCCGGGTCGCCAACAGCTCCCCGGCCCGCCGCGCGGCGTCATCGGCCGGCAGGTCCACGGCCCGCACCACCTCGCTCACCGCCCGATCGGCCGCCGCGTTCAACCGCGTCACCAGCGCCACCCCGGCCCCCTGCCCCAGCAGCTCCCACCACTCGCCCGGGATCGACACCAGCGGCTGCAACAACACCTCGGCCTGTCCACCACAGGTCAACCGCGCCTCGACGGCCTCCCCGGTCCCCACGGACAGCTCACACACCCGCGCGCTCTCCCCGCCCCCCAAGCCGCCCGCCTCGACGACGAGTTCGGCATCGAAGACCCCGCGATACAGAGCCCCCACACACTCCCCGCCGGCATCCACCAACACC
>NZ_LGDE01000127.1 GCF_001279725.1 Streptomyces sp. WM4235
CGGGGCCCGCACGCCGGCGCCAATAATCAGCTGGTGCGGCATGGCGGGGGGTCTGCCACGAGAATCCCGCCCCGCGGCGTCGCATCTCAGCATGCGGATGGACACGCCTGCCTGAGTCTGAACACACGCCCGCCTGAGACCGGTCGTGAACGTTCGGGACCGCCCGGCGACCGATCAGGACGCGGCGTCACTCCCGCGCGACACACGATCGCGGTCGCGGTCGCGGCTGGGGCCCGGGTCCACGTCGAGCCTGGGGTCCAGGTCCAGGCGGGGGTCGAGGTTCCCGGTGCGGTCGGTCGCCACGGGGTGCGCGGCCAGCGGTACGAGCACCGTGATGCGCTTGCCGCCCGCCGGCAGCAGGGTGACGGTCACACTGTGCGAGAGGCGCTGGATCAGGGGCCAGCCGAAGCCGCCGGCGAGGAACGTGCCGGCCTGGCGGGGCAGGGTGACGGGACGGTCACCGCTGGGGTCGCTGATGCTCAGGCGCAGACCGTTCTCCGACACCGAGGCGCTGAATCCGGTGATCCCGCCACCGTGCCGGATGGCGTTCGTCGCCAGTTCCGACGTCACCAGGAGCGCGTCGGTCAGGACGTCGTCCCCGTCCGGGCCGACACCGACGAGTCCCGCGGAGCCCAGCAGGAACCGCACGCGGTCCCTCGCCTCCATGGCGGTGTGCGGAACGGGCTGCGCCGGTCCGTTCACGTCGTATCGCACGTTCACCTCCTCATCGGTCACGTCAGACGCGGACGCTACTCGACTGCCCTGTAGCCGCGCCGGCAATCGCGGCGGCAAACACCAGTGCCCTCCCCGGCCCGTGGATCACGGTCGACGACGCTGGGACGGCACGGTCATGATCATGGCCTCGGCCAGCGTGGGGGCCGCGGCGAAGACCTGGGAGGCACCCGTGATGTCGAGGAGCCGGCCCAGGCGGGGCGGTACCACCCCGGCCAGGATCACGGGGCGGTCCAGGGCCGGCTGGAGCATGACGCTCAGCGTCGTCGAGTCCGCGAAGGTGACCCCCGCGACGTCCAGGACGTACCGGGCGACGCCGGCGGCCTCGGGGTCCAGGGCGCCGCGCAGCTCGTCCACGTTGTCCATGTCGAACTCGCCCGCCATCACGACGATGCGGACGTCGCCCTCGGAACGCGTCTCGACGCGGCACCGCGCGTCATCGCCACCCGGGAACGTGTGAGCGTCCATGTGCTCCATCTTTCTCTCTCTCCGATGTCGGTTGATCCGGTCCGACCGGTCGCACCCGGTCGCGGTGCTCGAATCAGACGGACCGCGGCAGTTTCACCACGGTGACGAAGAAGTCGTCGATCTGCTGGATGGCCCGGATGAACTGGTCGAGGTCCACCGGCTTGGTCACGTAGGCGTTGGCGTGCAGCTTGTAGCTGCGCAGGATGTCCTCCTCCGCCGCCGACGTGGTGAGGACGACCACCGGGATGTGACTCAGCTCGGGGTCGTTCTTGATCTGTTCGAGGACCTGTCGACCGTCGTACTTGGGAAGGTTCAGGTCGAGGAGGATCAGGTCGGGGCGCGGGGCGTTCGTGTGGTCGCCCCTGCGGTACAGGAAGTCCAGGGCCTCCAGGCCGTCCCGGACGACGTGCAGCGTGTTGCCGATCTTGTTGTCCTCGAAGGCCTCGCGGGTCATGAGCTCGTCACCCGCGTCGTCCTCGACGAGCAGGACTTCCGCCGGCTGGCTCTGCGGCCTGGGGAGGGGGGTGCTCATGCGGTGCTTCCTTCGATGGTCGGTACGGTCGCGTTCGCGTTCACGGAGGCGGAATCGGATCCCGCCACGCCGGATCCTGCCACGGAGCCGGATCCTGTCACGGACCCGTCGTCGGTGAGTACGGGCAGGGTGAAGACCATCCGCGTTCCGCCGATATGGGCGGTGTCGATCCAGATGCGACCGCCTGAGTGCTCGACGATCTTCTTGCAGAGCGACAGGCCGATCCCCGTGCCACCGTAGGATTCCCGGCCGTGCAGGCGCTGGAAGATGACGAACACCTTGTCGGCGAACTCGGCCGGGATCCCGATTCCGTTGTCCGTGACGGTGAAGGTGTGGAAGCCGGGTTCGGCCCCGGTCCCTTCCTCGTCGTCGCGCAGGGCGATCTCGACGCGCGCGGGGCGGTCGGGGGAGCGGAACTTCACGGCGTTGGCGACGAGGTTCTGCCAGAGCATGGTGAGCAGGGTGGGGTCGCCCGACACCGCGGGCAGGCGCTCCGGCCGCACGATCTCGGCCCCGCTCTCCTCGACGGCGGTGGCGAGGTTGCGCAGGGCGCGGTCGACGGTGCCGTCCAGGGCGACGGTCTCCCGCGCGTCCTGGACCCGGCCCACCCGGGAGAACGTGAGCAGGTCGTTGATCAGGACCTGCATGCGCTTGGCGCCGTCGACGGCGAAGCCGATGTACTGGCTGCCCCGCTCGTCGAGCCGGTCCCCGTACCGCTTTTCCAGGAGCTGGCAGAACGAGGCGACCTTGCGCAGCGGTTCCTGGAGGTCGTGCGAGGCGACGTACGCGAACTGTTCCAGCTCGGCGTTGGAGCGGCGCAGTTCCACCGCCTGGGCGTCGAGGTCCGCGGCGGTCCGCTTCAGCTCCTCCGCGTTGCGGCGGGAGGCCTTCAGCTCGGCGACGGTCCGGCGGCGCATGGCCTCCACCGCGCGGGCGAGCGAGCGCAGGTCGGAGGGTCCCGTCTCGGGGATCTCCTCCTCGAACGCGCCCGCGGCCACCCTCCGGGACGCGGCCCGGACCTCGGCCAGCGGCCGGACGACGCTCATCTGCAGGAGCACGGCGAGGCAGAGGCCGGTCACGAGGAAGGCCACGACGATCGCCAACAGGACGTGGTCGCGTTCGGAGCGGGCCTGCGCGAAGGTGGCGCGGGCGTCGCCCTGCAGGGTGTCGAGTCGGGTCTGCTGGGTCTTGACGCGCCCGCGGACCTCGTCGAAGCGGTCCTTGCCCAATTGGACCGACGGCCCGGCCGTCCCGGCCTTCGCCGACGCGAGGCTCGGCGAGGCGAAGGAGTCCTGCCAGGTGCGCGCGGCCTGCTCGACGGCCGCCAGGTCGGTCCGGGCGGTGCTCTCGTC
>NZ_LGDE01000128.1 GCF_001279725.1 Streptomyces sp. WM4235
GTCCGCCCCCCGGGCCCCCCCCCCCCCCCCCCGCCCCCCCCGGCCCCGCCCTTCCGGCGGCCCCCCCGACCGCCGTACCGAGGTCCGCGGCATCGACGACCGCAGCCCCCGCCAAGGCGCGGGACGGCGTCATCTCGATCCCCCGGACCTCGCGCATCGTAGGCGCCGGGCAGAGCGGGTTCCTGTCCGCCGACATCGTGACGGGACAGCAGAAGACGGTCTTCCGCTGGACGAACACCGCGACGGGCGTGACCACGGATCTTCCGGACCGGTACAACGGCTACCACGTCGGCGGCTCCGACACCGTCGCGACCCGTGAGGACGCCACGAGCCGCTACGCCCTCCACGACATGTCCTCGCCCGGCAGCTCCCCGAAGTTCATCGAGCAGACGGACAGCCGTCTCCTGTGGAGGGGGATCGTCGGTAGGACGCTCGCCTTCTCCTCGTGGGACGAGGCGACCCAGAAGGGTCAGCTTCGTCTCATCGGCGAGGGCAACCAGGTGGGCTCGAACCGGCAGGTGACGGGTCTCCCGGCGGACTTCCGGTTTCAGACCATGGAGCCCGTCTCCTCCACCCAGATGCTCGTCCGCTACTTCGTCGGCGGTCCCGGCACGAAGAGTTCCCACCTCGCGGTCGTGGACCTCGCCACGGCCTCCGTCATCGAGGACCGCGAGCTGGGCAAGGCCCCGTCCGACGTGGACGCGGCCGCCTCCGGCAGCCGCTTGGCCTGGGTGGTGGGCACTCCGGCGGGCGGCTACGAGCTGCAGTACGCCGACCGCGGCGGGAACGGCAGCACTCCGGCCGTGACCCTGGCCGACCTGGGCAACGCCGGCGACGCACATGTCAGCCTCCTGGGCGACTGGGTGGCGTACGCCCCACTGCCCTACGCACAGAACTACACCCACCCGTCCGAACGGTTCGCATTCAACGCCGTCAACGTCGTCGACAAGACGACGGTGAAGCTGCTCGACCATGCGACGTCCGCCGTTTCCACCCCCGACGGCGCGCTTCTGGTACGTGGCGGCACGCTCGCCCACGGCGAGGGGATCTATCGGATCGCGCACGGGACAAACGGTGCACCCAAGGCCACGCTCATCGCGAGCACCGGCGAGTCCACCGCGCTCACGCTGGTCGGGAAGGACGTCCCCCAGGTCGCCGAACTGGACAAGCACGGCGGTGCGGCAACGCTCAGTTGGACGCTCTCCCGGTACAACGCCAAGGGGTCCGTGACCCTGCGCCATGTCCGTACGGGGCAGAGCAAGCAGTTCACGTTCGACTTCAACACGCCCCACGGGACCGGCGCCGTCACCTTCCGCTGGGACGGGCTCCTCCCCAACGCCCAGGGCTACGGCGCGCTCGCTCCCGGCGGCGACTACACGTGGGAGCTCGACGCCACCCCGCTCAACGGCATCGGCCCGAGCCTGAAGGAGTCCGGCACCTTCAAGGTCGTCCGCGCGACCAACATGCACGACTACACAGACAACGGCAGCCCCGACCTGCTGGCCCGGGACGCCTCGGGTGTGCTGTGGCGCGACGACACCGTCAAGACGCCGCTCTCGCAGGACACGTACTCCGCCGGACGGGTGCGGATGGGCGGCGGCTGGCAGGTCTTCAACCAGTTGGAGGCCGTCGGCGACATCGCCGGAGGCGCCGCCGCCGACCTGGTCGCCCGCGACGCCGACGGCGTCCTGTGGCTGTACGAGGGCAAGGGCGACGGGAACTTCGCCGCCCGCACGAAGATCGGCGGCGGCTGGGGCGGCTACAGCCGGCTCACCGGCGGCAGCGACCTCGACGGCGACGGCAGGTCCGACCTGCTCGCCACCGACACGGCGGGCACCCTGTGGTTCTACAAGAGCACGGGGAACACGAGCGCGCCGTTCGCGGGACGCGTGAAGCTCGGCGGCGGCTGGGGCATCTACAACCAGCTCACGACCACGGGCAACATCACCGCGAGCGCCGCCGGAGACCTCCTCGCCCGCGACGCCGACGGCGTCCTGTGGCTGTACGAGGGCAAGGGAGACGGCACCTTCGGACCTCGCGCGAAGCTCGGCGGCGGTTGGGGCGCCTTCACCCACCTCGTCGGCGTCGGTGACGCGGACCACGACGGCCGCGGCGACCTCTACGCGGTCGGACCGGAAGGTTCGAAGCTCTATGCGGGCACCGGCGACGCGGCCACCCCGTTCAAGCCCCCCGTCACCTCGTCCGTGTACTCGGACTTGGACGCGGCCGGCTTCAACACGGTCTTCTAATAGGGCTTTGTCAGGCGGTGTCGTAGGGCTGCCAGGTGGGTTGTCGGCAGGTTGGGCAGGTGCCGGTCCAGGTGGCGAGTAGGTGTTGGAGGAGGTCCAGGGCCTGGTAGAGGGTCAGGCCCTGGCAGGGGCTTTTGGGGTCCTCCGCTGTTCGGTCAGGAATAGATGGGCGGCGGTCACGAGGGGGACGTGGCGGTGCCGGCCGGTGAATGACCGGCCTTCGAAGTGGTCGAGGCCCAAAGCTGTTCTCAGTTCGCGGTAGTCGTGTTCGATCCGCCAGCGGGTCTTCGCGAGGCGGACCAGGTCCTTGGCGGGAATGCCGGTGAGCAGGTTCGAGATCCAGTACTTCACCGGTTCTGCCTCGTCCTCGGGCCACTGAGCGACCAGCCAGACGAGGGGGATCGTTCCGTCCGCGGCGGGTTTGGGCCGACGGCCCGCGAGGCGGACTCGCAGGAGCACGAAGTGCGAGCTCATCGCCGCTTTCGATCCCTTGCGCCAGGTCAGCGTGCGTCCTGCCCGTCGGCCGGCGGCCAGCACGTGGTCACGTAAGGAGAGGGGCCGGGTGCGGTAACGGGGCAGCGGTCTGGGCCCCAGCCCGCCAGGCAGGCCGTAGGTGTAGCGGGCCGCCGGGGTCTCGGCCCTGCCCACCCCCGATCGAGCTCGTAACCCGCCACAGAAGCTCTCAGGGCCCCCGGCAACTACCAGGTTCCCGCCCAATGCCGTTGTTTGAGCACCGCAAGTAGTTTCCCGTGGTCGGAGTGACGTGTTGTCGGTGTGATCGTTGTGTCGGGTATGCATCCGTGGGTGGGGTT
>NZ_LGDE01000129.1 GCF_001279725.1 Streptomyces sp. WM4235
ATGTCACCCTGGTGGCTGGCGTCGGTGACGTCGCTGGTGTCCGGGGGGGCCTGGAGGACGTCGACCAAGCGCACGGCCTCGTCGTCCACGGCGGTCAGCGGGCTCTTGAAGCGGTCGATGGGCGGGTGTGACTGAGTATTTGATTCGGCGAGATGAGCAGGGTACCGGTGCGGCAAGTGGGCGTCCGTACAGTCGGATTCCGGCTTCCGTGCCGGGACCGTACTGTGCGCCTCTGACAGTCGCACGTCAGCCGGTGGCGGCTCGTTGCTGTCAAGATTGCGCCGCTGGTCTTTCGGGCCGCGAGTTCCGGCCATTGGGCCTGCCCTGCTACTGAGCGCCAGCAAGCTGGGCGCGCCGGCAAATCCGCCGGACGACCTGACGAAGGACTGGTTTCCATGCGGAAAAAACATTGGGCGTCGATGACCGGCGCTGTGCTCTTCGCGGTTACGGCACTGAGCGGCTCGGCGACGGCGGCACCGGCAGGCGCGCCTTCCATGCCCTCCGGGTGCGGTGATGCGTTCTATTCGAGCCGTAGCGAGGGGCACGCCTGGATCCGGTACTGCGACAACAAGACGTGGGCGTGGGCCGACGTGACGGATGACAAGGCGGACGGCAGGTGTCCGAGGCTGACGGCCCAGCTGATCTCCGGCGGGCACGTGCACTCCGACGGAGTGGGCCCGAAGGGCTCGACCCAGTACCGGCAGGTCAGGGCTCCTGCCGACAACCCGATCTACGTGGCGGGGCTCAGCTGGGTCAGCTGCTGATTCCTTGAGCACGCCTCAACACCGCACCGGCTTGTACCAGGAGCATTCGAAATCGGTGGGCGAGGCCGTTCACCGTGCGCCTCCAGGGCGTACGGACCTCGTGGTGTCTTCCGTCGAGGACGCGAGCGTAACCACGCTCGCGTCCTCGACGTCCTCCAGGGGGGCCAGGGTGAGCTGATGGGCCGACGTGTCGTAGAACGGTGCGGGAAGTCCGGTTGGAAATGAAACGAAGGGCTTACCGTTGTCGTCGACTTCCTGCTCCCCCTTTTCCGCCCACAACCCCGTGGAGTGCTGCGGGCGGAAACATGACAGATTTCGGGTTGCCTCTTACCCTCCAGCCAGGTTGGCACCGGCACCAACGGGCGCACAACTGTCCACTCCGCGTCCGTCAGGACTCGCACGTTCCATCATCGGTTGAGACACAATACGCTCCGATAGCCAACTCACGCGCTCACTCGCCAACCGAAACGCTCAGTCACAGCGGGAATTCAGCGGTCACGCTTTCCGTTCCTATTTGGCAGTCCAGATCGAGGTAATCGATGTCGTTGATTTCCACGTCGACACTCCCATAGCGCGACCGCCGCCGTCCTGGAAATACACTTCTTTAAACCCTTCGGCGATGATTCGGCGCATGTCCTGGTCGCTGGCCCCCGAGTCACGTGCGTCGAACAGGCGCTGTGTGTACGTGGCGGGGAGGTGCACGGTGAGTCGCCGATACCGTCCGTCGTCGGTCGTGCCGACGGCGGCGGAGTACCCGAACGGGGCCGGGTACGGCTGCCGGCGGATCTCGCCGATGCCGCCGGTCTGAGCGCGGCGTACCCCGCCTCGCTCAGACCGCTTCGGGCGCGCGGGACCGGACATGACCCGAGCCGGCAGGCTGGGAATTGACGGGCAGGGCCGCAGCTCGGATCAGCTTGCGGAATCCTCTTCGGGCCGAAGCATCGCCGAGATTGCCGCGGCCACTCCCTCGGGATGCGACAGTGGCGAGAGGTGGCTGCTGGGGAGCTCGGTGATGACGGCTCCGGCACGTGTGGCGAACCATCGCTGCAGTTGCGGATCGAGGATCCGGTCGTGGGCGCTGAGCACGTAGCCGCAGGGGAGGTCGTGCCAGGCGCCCGCAGAGGCCGGGGCTGCCAGGCAGGCTCCATGGGTCGGCTTCTGCATGGCGGCCAGGCTCCGGGCAAGGCGGGGCGGCAGGTCGTGGGCGAGTGCGTCACCGAACAGTTCCGGGTCCACGTCCGACCAGCCGTCCGCAGCGAACCGCAAGGCCACGCGGCCTGGCATCTCGGCACCCTTGTCGCTCAGCATGCCGATGGTCTCCCCCTCGCCAGGCACGTAGCCGGCCACGAAGACCAAGGAGTTGACCTTGGGATGCTCAAGTGCCGCGCCGGAGATGACGGTGCCGCCGTAGGAGTGTCCGACGAGGGTGACCGGTCCTTCCAGCGCGTCGATGTGCCGACGGGTCCAGGCGATGTCGTCCGCGAGTGAGGTCATCGGCAACTGGACGGCCAGTGCTTGATGGCCCTGTTCGTGCAGGTGGCCTATGACCTCCTGCCAGATCGAGCCGTCACTCCAAGCACCGTGGACCAGCACTACGTTTCCCATTTCGCACTTCCTTTTGTCATGACTGCCGTGAGTGATTCCTGCCGGCCCGGCGGAAGTTTGGGTTCCTCCGACATGAGACCGGGACACGGCGCGATCACGTACGAGACGGTGGTGTTCTTTCAATTTCTCGACGTTGAACGGGTGAGGTGACGAAGACCGACTCACGGCGCAACGTGTGAGTACG
Organism: Streptomyces sp. WM4235; assembly: GCF_001279725.1. Lineage (GTDB taxonomy): Bacteria > Actinomycetota > Actinomycetes > Streptomycetales > Streptomycetaceae > Streptomyces. Next base: position 2,554 of record NZ_LGDE01000129.1, read on the forward strand.
CCAGACAACTTCGCGCAGCGCATCCGTGGCCTTTTCGCCGTGGCGTCAGCCCGTCGCCGGAGCCCGGCAGCTCGCGGGCGGCGACCGCGCCCTCGCCGTCCTGTCCCCCACCAGTTCCGGAGCCGTGGGCTGCGCCCTCGTTCCGGCCGGTCCCGGCGTTGGCGTCACGTCCGCGCAGGGGTGGATACCTTGCCTGCGGCCTCGGAGGTGCGGCCGGAGCCGGGTGCCGTACGGACCAGGAGCAGTACGGCCACGGCGCCGACAGCCGCGGCCAGGGCCGAGAGGAGGAAGACGCGGTCAAGACCAGCGGCGAAAGCCTGGTGGGCGAGGTCCGCCGCCGCCTCGCGGTGCCCGGCCGGTGCGGAGGCGATCACCTCGTTCGCCTGGCCCGAGGCCAGGGCGTCGGCGGCGTCGGCGGCGTGCGGCAGCTCCCCGTCTGTCAGCGTGGTGGGGGCATTGCCCGGGAA
>NZ_LGDE01000130.1 GCF_001279725.1 Streptomyces sp. WM4235
GGCGCGTCCCGCAGGTCGACGAGGGGAACGTGCGCCGGGAAGCGCACGGCGTGCTGACGGGGTTGCCCGTCGGCGTCCGCCGTGAACCGTACGTGGAGGCACTCGGCCTCCTCGACCACCTGCCGCACGGCGGCGGTCAGGCGGTCGAGGTCGACCGGCCCGCGCAACTCCAGGGTGAACGTGACGTTGTAGGCCGAGCTGTCCGGCTCGATCCGCTGGGCCGGCCAGATCCCGGCCTGCCCGCCGGTGACGGGTATTGCGGAGTCGGATGCCGGGTTGTCCGGCTCGGCGGCGTCAGACATCGTTCGTTCAGCCTTTCCCTGGTTCGCGCGGGACGGGGACCTGCGTTACTTGACGGCCTCGAGCTTCGGCACGACCTGGTCGATGGCGTACGGGATGCTCAGGACCGTGTTGAAGGACAGCGCGGCGCCGATGTCCGGGTTGTCGTACGGAAGGAACAGGTCGCGCTTCTCCTGGTGGACCTTGGTCTTCTGGTAGAGCGGGTCCGCCTTCATCGCGGCCTCGGTCTCGGAGGTGCCCAGCCAGACCGTCCGATCGGCCTCCATGACGTCGAGGCGCTCGGAGCTGAGGTCGGCGACGTTCTCCTTGCCGAGGGCCGTCCGGTAGGCCTCGGAGGTGGTGAAGCCCATCTCGCTCAAGAAGATGACCTTGGGGTCCTTGGGGGAGAAGGCCGAGAACTTGCCGGGCTCGTAGGGCTCCCCGACCGAGACCGTCTTGCCCTTCCACTCGGGGTGCTTGTCCCGGACGGCCTTGAAGCGCGCGTCGATGCCCGCGATCAGCTTCTCGGTCTCGGCGTCCTTGCCCAGCGCCTTGCCGATCTGCTCCGTCATGACCTGCCAGGTCGCCTGGTAGTCCTCGGAGCCCTTGGGTTGGGCCACCACCTTGGCGATCTTGGACAGGGTGTCGTACTGCTCCTTCTTCATGCCCGAGTACTGGGCGATGATCAGGTCGGGCTTGAGCGCCGCGATCTTCTCCATGTTGTACTCGTCGCGTTCGCCGACGACCTGCGGCGGAGCGGAGCCCCACAGGTCCTTGGCCCAGGGCCACTTGCCGTACGGCTGCTCCTTGAACCAGTCGACCGCGCCGACCGGCTTCACGCCGAGGGCCAGGACGGCGTCCTGGTCGGACAGGCCGAGCGTGACGACCTTCCTCGGCTGCTCGGCGATCGTCGTGCTGCCGTACTTGTGCTCCAGCGTCACGGGGAAGGCCCCGGCCGCCGATCCGGTCTCGCCGGACTTGGCGGTGTCCGCCTTGTCGGAGTCACCGCCGCCGCAGGCGGCGAGCGCGAGCGCCGCCGTCGCGGCCACGGCCACACGGGGCAGGAGGCGGGCGAATCTCGTGGACGCGGAGCGGGTACCAAGTGGCACGGGTGTTTCCTTTCACGGGACTGCGGGCGTGCGGGAGTGCGCGGTGCGGGCGGGTGTACGTCGCACCGGCCCGGCGGGCCGTGCGGGCGCCGGGCGGGACTGTGACGACGAAGCCCAAGAGCGGGAAGCCGATCTCGTCGGCGGCGCGGCGGGGTCCGCCGGCGGGCTCCGGGCCGCGGTCCACGATCGACCCCAGGATGTCCCCGACCCGGACCGCCGTGTTCGACAGCAGGGACGAGGTGATGCCGTGGGTGTGCTCGGTGCCGCCCTGGAGGTATATGCCGCAGCGCAGTTCGGGATCGGTCGTCAGGCGGTAGTCCCGCTCGACCCTGACCCGACCCTGCTCGTCCAGCAGGCAGTACCGGCCGACCTCGCCGAGGAGGGCGAGCGCGTCGGCCGAACGGTAGCCGGTGGCGTAGATCAGCACGTCGGCGTCCAGATGGGTCCGCTCGCCGGTGACCAGCGACTCGACCGTGGCGAGCACCTTGTGGGGCGTCTCGACCACGTCGGTGAGTCGGGAGACCTTGAGGAAGCGCAACCGTTCGGTGCCCAGGACCTTCTCCTGGTACTGCTGCCGGTAGAGGTCGTCGATGAGGTCGATGTCCACCACGGAGTAGTTGGTGTTGGCGTGGTACGCGATCAGCTTGCGCTTGACGTCCTCGGGTGCGGCGAAGTACTCGTCGACCGCGTCCGGGTCGAAGATCCGGTTGGCGAACCCGCTGTCGTCGGCGGGGCTGTAGCCGTACCGGGAGAAGACCGCGCAGACCTCGGCCTCGGGGAAGGTGCGGTGCAGGAAGGCCACGTTCTCGGCGGCGCTCTGGCCGGCGCCGACCACGACGAACCGGGACGGGGCGGTGTCCTTGAGCGCGTCCACCCGCGTCAGTAGGTCGGACGTGTGCCAGACGCGGTCCGTGCGCTCGACGCCTTCCGGCATCCGCGGTCGCAGTCCGGTGCCGATCACGAGGTTGCGGGCACGGTGGACCACCGGTTCCGCGCCGGAGCGCGCGATCACGTCCACGTACCGCACCGCGCCGTCGACCACGACGGGCCGTACGGCGATGACCTCGTGGCCGTACGACACCATGTCGTCGACCTTGGCCGCCGCCCACTCGAAGTAGTCGTGGAACTCCACGCGCAGCGGGAAGAGGTTCTTGTGGTTGACGAAGTCGATCAGCCGCCCCCGGCTCTGCAGGTAGCAGAGGAAGCTGAACTCGCTCGTCGGATTGCGCAGCGTCACCAGGTCCTTCAGGAAGGAGACCTGCATGGTGGCGTCGTCGATCAACATGCCGCGGTGCCAGCCGAAGCGGGGCTGCTGCTCGAAGAAGTGGGCCGTGACCGCCCCCTCCCTGCCGACGCTCGCGTTGTGCTCGCTCAGTGCGATGGCCATCGCCACATTGGACGGTCCGAAGCCGATTCCAATCAGGTCGTGGATCAATGGCGCATCGTCAGGAAGAGCTTGTGACATGTCACTCCCATCGGGGGGCGGCCGCTTGCCAGGTGTGAGGGGGGAACAGCGGAAGCGAGGCATGACGACGTGCGACTGCCAGCGAAACTTAGGTTAGCCTAACCTGATCCTCAACCCCTGTCGATGGGGCGAGAG
>NZ_LGDE01000131.1 GCF_001279725.1 Streptomyces sp. WM4235
GAGCGGTCCGGGGAGTTCTTGGGGGCCACCGGCCCCTCCCGGGTTGACCGCGTTCTGGGGCGGGCGGGAGTAACCGCCGAGACACAGCTGTTGCGCCTGGCCGTGCGCGGTTGGCTGGCCATGGCCGAAGAAGTGGCCCTCGAGGCCACCGAGGAGGCGGTGGCCGCTGAGCCTCCCCCTGTGGCGGGCGGGGTCATCGGCGCCGCGAGCATCTATCGCGCACTGCTTGATAGTGGCCTGGCTTCAATGCGAGGCATCGCTTGACGCGTCGATACGTCATTGCGGCACGTCCGCGAGCCCCCCAGCCTTCAGCCCGGCCGCTGGTGGCAGGGATTGTTCTGCCCAGATGACCTTTCCCTCGCGGCTGTGGCGGGTACCCCAGTGTTCCGCCATCTGGGCGACAAGAAGTAGGCCGCGGCCCCCTTCGTCGAAGGTTCGTGCCCGACGCAGGTGTGGGGCGGTGCTGCTGCTGTCGGAAACCTCGCAGACCAGGGTGGACTGGAAGATCAGCCTCAGTCGGATGGGATCCTTGCCATAGCGGATCGCGTTCGTCACCAGTTCGCTGACCATGAGCTCCGTGGTGAACGCCAACTCTTCCAGGCCCCAGGCCGCCAGCTTTTCGGATGTGTAGGCACGGGCCTTCGAGACGACCGCCGGGTCGGAAGGCAGGTTCAGCGTGGCGACCCGTTCGGCGTCGAGAGCGCGCGTCCGTGCCACCAGAAGAGCGATGTCGTCGAGGGGGTGGGAGGGCAGCAGGGTCGAGAGCAGCCTGTCGCAGGTGTCTTCGAGCGACGCCGGTGCATGCGAGAGGACGTCGCGTAGCAGGGCGAGTGCGCTGTCCACATCGCGATCGCGGTCTTCGATGAGGCCGTCGGTGTACAGGGCAAGGAGGCTGCCCGGTGGCAGTTCGAATTGGGCTGTTTCGAATGGGAACCCGCCCAGGCCCAGGGGTGGGCCGATCGGCACGGCTGGGAAGTCGACCGAGCGGGAGGCTGGACCTTCACTGCCGAGAGCCGGGGACATGGCGACGGCAGGCGGTACGTGCCCGGCACTGGCCAGGGAGCAAAGGGAGGAGACTGGGTCGTAGACGGCGTACAGGCATGTCGCGCTGATCTCGTCCGCGTCGCGTGCCCCCTCGCGCTGGAGGCGGATCACCACGTCGTCCAAGTGGGTGAGCAGTTCGTCGGGCATCAGGTCGATGTCCGCGAGAGTGCGGACAGCGGTGCGGAGTCGGCCCATGGTTGCGGCGGCGGCGAGACCACGGCCCACCACGTCGCCCACGACGAGGGCGACGCGGGACCCGGAAAGTGGTATCACGTCGTACCAGTCGCCACCTGCGCCGGCTCGGGATCCGCTGGGCAGGTAGCGGTAGGCCGTCTCAACGGCAGGTTGTTCCGGCAGACGCTGTGGTAGCAGGCTGCGTTGGAGTGTCAATGCCGTGGAACGTTCGTGGGTGTAGCGGCGGGCGTTGTCGATGGCGACGGCGGCTCGGGACGCGATCTCGCTGGCCAGGAGCAGATCGTTGTTGTCGAACGACTCTGAATCTCGGTAACGAAGGAACTGTGCGAGACCCAGGGTGCTTCCACGAGCACACAACGGCACCAGCAACACCGAGTGGGCGCCGACGGACCGGGGGGTACGTCCTTGGCCGGGAGACCGAGCAAGCCAAGACGGAGTTTCGGAGGTCGTGAAGTCGTGCCGCGAGGGCTGTCCGGTGGCGAGCGCACGAGAAGGATCCGACCCCTCTGGGTAGGTGTGTGCCTGCCCCATTTCTACTGGGAAGTCGTCTGCTTCTACTGAAAAGCCCTCGCCTGCCGAGCTCCGGGCGATTCTGCGGAGTGCCGATGAACCCGGAGCGGGGAGGGCGTCCTCTTCGAGCAGTACGGCTTCGAGCAGGTCGACGTTGACGAGGTCGGCGAAGCGGCTCGTGGCAAGGTCTGCCAGTTCTCGGGCGGTGCGGGCGGTGTCGAGTGTGGTCCCGATGCGCGCGCCGGCCTCATTGACCATGATCAGCCGCCGTTGAAGCTGACGGTCCCGTTCCTCCTGGTAGGCCACGACGACTTGCTCCGAGATACGGTCGACGTACTGGAAGCTCATCTCGGTCAACGCAAGGAAGGTCGCGGCGGTCAGATCCGAGTCCCCGCTGAGACTGGCCGCCTCCTCGTGGAGCAGGCGGAGCGCACCCGCGTGGCTGAGTCGGTAGAGGCGTAGGAGTTCGCTCAGGGGCACGCCGTGCTCGGCCACCAAGCGAGCAAACTCGATGGAGGCGGGTGGCGTCTCAACCGCGGTTACGTCAACCCTGTGTTCCAAAACAGCCAGAATGCAGGTGACATCGTCGTACGCGGCTGGCTGTACCAGAGCGGCGACGTCTTCGTACTGCCACATGTCGGGAAATTCGTTGCGCACAACGTCTGTCAACACGTCGGCCAGCTGATCCACCCGGGATCTGAGCCCGCGGGCGAGATCGCAGAGGAAGGCATCGGCCTCGGGTCCCACGTGTCAAATTGTACGAGTGAACGGGCGGGCGAGCACCTGCTTCGCCCTTCGAGAGGTCAAGGAGTGCACCTCGGTGCCGCGGCGAAGGTGGGCAAGTGTGCGCGCCGGACGGGCTCGCGGGATGCGGTATGTGAGCGACCAGTGCGTGGTGTCAGACCTGAGTCTCGGAGAGCTCCCCCGGCCGGACCGGGACAATCCGCACGTCGGTGCTGGGCACCTTCAAGTTTCCTCCTACGCCGCCCGGCACTGATCTCGTCGTAGGTGACCGCTTCCCTGTAGAACTCGCGTGTTCAAGACCTTCTGAGGGGGTACGCGTTGTTCCCGCGGGAATGGCCTCCGTCGAGGGTGTGGTGGGTGAAGCGGTGGTGGACTGCGGCGGCGGGCAGCACACGCGGCACCACGGGGCGGGCTTCGATGCCGTGGGCTCGGTCGGCGGCGGGTGAGACGGCGGTGAGCAGGTGGACGTGGTGGATGCCG
>NZ_LGDE01000132.1 GCF_001279725.1 Streptomyces sp. WM4235
CCGGAGGAGGCCCCATCCACCGACGCCCGCACCGATCTCCCCGAGACCGAACTCCAAATGCTCCTCGCCGCACTGGGACCGCGCAAGCGCCATGCGTGACGGCCGCTGCGGACGATGATGCTGTCTGGGGCGAGGTGGGCTTCCGCCCGCACCGACATGACGAGCGTCGCCAGTCGGTTACTGCCCGTCGCTACAGTCACGGCGTGGCCTCTGTGATCACCATCCGGTTAGCGCAGCAGACAGTTCGGGCTCGACACGCCGCCGGAGAACTGTCTTACTTCCGGGACGCCGGACGGGTCGAGCCGAGTACCACCCGGCGTCGCGTGTGTGGCAAGCCAGGCAGCCATGGCCGCCAAGTCGAAGGCGTCCTCGCCGCGGACCGGGCAAGGCCCGGCGGCGTCGGTGGAGAGGGTGTCCGGCTGATTCCCGGCCGTGGTATGTCTTTCTCACGTGAGCCTCCGCACGACCTGCAGGGGCAGGAGCTTCATGGCGATCCCGATCGGGATCCACGGCCACGCCGGGACGTATGCCTTGGCGCGGCGCTTCTCGATGGCGGCGACCATTGCCCGCACCCCGGTCTTGGTGTCGACCATGAACCGGGTCTTCTGCTCGACGTGGGCGTTCATCTCCGAGCGGATGTAGCCCGGGTGGACGACGGAGACGTCGAGCCCTCGGATGTTCTCCGATCGCAGGCCCTCCGCGAGGGAGGCCAGCCCGGCTTTGGTCGCCGCATAGGTCGTCATGGACTTGCGCATGCCGCGCAGGGCGGACATGGACGAGATGAGCACGAGGTGACCGCGGCCTTGCCGGCGGAAGATCTCCAAGGCGGCTTCGGTCTGCGCGAGCGCTCCGACGAAGTTCGTCATCGCCGTGGCCAGGTTGGCGTCGGACTGCCCCGTCCCGAGGGGAGCGCCCTTGCCGATGCCGGCGTTGACGACGACCCGGTCGATCGTCCCGTACTTCTGTGCGAAGCCGTGGAACACCGAAGCAACGGCCGCGCTGTCGGTGACATCGAGGGCAGCGGTCTCAACCCGACTGCCCGTGGACGCGTGGATCTCGTCGGCGAGGGCGTCGAGCCGCCCGGTGCGCCGGGCGCACAGGGCCAGGTCGTAGCCTGCGGCGGCGAACTGGCGCGCCATCTCCTCGCCCAGGCCCGAACTCGCCCCGGTGATGAGGACAACCCGGTTGCCCATCCGACTGCTCATGCGTGCTCCTTGCCCGTGCGGTCGCCTTGCGGCTGTCGGCCTGTTGGATCTTCGCTCGCGCGGCGAGCATCTGACGTTGTGGAGGGGAGGCGCCAGGTGTGTCGTCCAGTACACGACCCGCGCAGCCCGGGAGAGACGGGCGGGGTAGCGGCCCACGTCCACCCCCTGCAGCTCCCGACTCCAGCGCGCGACCGCGAGACGGTCCGGCCCCCGCCTGTGGCGATGTCGGCGTGGTTGATCAGCGCGTCCGGGCCACCGAGGTAGAGGAGGACGAGCTGCAGGGTGGTCAGCCAGTCCGGCTCAATGGTGACGTCCAGCCGTTGGGTAGGGCGCCCCTGATGGAAACTCGGTCTCTTGGTGGAGGTAGGCATCGAGTACGCGACCGCCGCACCTTGCAGCCGAAATTCTTGCCGCCCCCCGTGTCAGTTCCCCAGGACTTTCCGCAGATAGTCGTTGTCGAAGCGCCGGTGCGGGTCCAGGCGGTCGCGTAGGGCAATGAACTCGGTGAAGTTCGGGTAGGCATTGGCGAAGTATTCGGCGCCGCGTGTATGCAACTTGCCCCAGTGCGGACGCCCGCTGTATGCGGTGAAGATCCGCTCCGCAGCCGTGAAGTACTCCTGATACGGCGCGCCTTTGTAGACGTGCACGGCTACATAGGCGGTCTTGCGGCCCGATGCCGGGGACATCGTGATGTCGTCTGCGGGAGCCGTACGAACCTCGACGGGGAAGCTGATGCGCAGGTTTGAGCGGTCGACCATGTTCTTCAGTTCCTGCAGTGCCGCAACCAGGGCCTCGCGAGGGAGTGCGTATTCCATCTCCATCATGCGGACGCGGCGTGGGCTGGTGAATACCTTGTAGGGGATGTCCGTGTGTGTGCGCGCCGAGAGACCGCGGCTGGTGACGTTCGCGATGGTCGGGATGGCGGCGGGGACGGCTCGACCCAGCGAGTTGAGTGCTTGGAACATGTTGTTCGCGAGGAACTCGTCCCGAAGCCAGCCGCGAAGCTTGCTCACCGGGGCAATCGGTCCGATGGTGCGGTTGTTGCGCACGGTGTTGCAGTTGGCGGTGTGGGGGAACCAGTAGAACTCGAAGTGCTCGTTTGTCTCGGAGAGCTCATCGAAGTCTGACGTGACCTTGTCGAAGGTCATCGGTTCCTCACGGGCGGCGAGGAGGAAGAGCGGTTCTACGGCGAAGGTGATCGCGCTGACCACACCAAGGGCCCCCAGGCCGATCCGTGCCGCTGCGAAGATGTCCGGGTGGTCCTTTGTTGAACACGTGAGGAGGGTGCCGTCTGCCGTGACCAGTTCGAGTCCGCGGATCTGTGCGGCCATGGAGGCTGAGTCGCGGCCCGTGCCGTGGGTGCCCGTGCTGGTCGCGCCCGAGACGGTCTGTTCCATGATGTCGCCCATGTTCGTGAGCGAGAGGCCCTCCCGTGCCAGGGCCGCGTTCATGTGCTTCAGCACCGTGCCTGCCTCTACGGTGACGGTGCCCGCTTCGCGGTCGATGGTGCGTATGCCGGTGAGGAGGTCGGGCCGGATCAGCACACCGTCGGTTGCTGCGACGTTGGTGAAGGAGTGGCCGGTGCCGACTGCCTTCACTCGTAGGCCGTCTTCGGCTGCCCTGCGTATGACGGTGGACAGTTCCTCGACCGAGGCGGGCGTTGCGGTCCGCGCGGGGCGGGCGGTGACGTTGCCCGACCAGTTGCGCCACGTGCTCCTGCTCGCGTTCCCGGTAGTGCTGGGT
>NZ_LGDE01000133.1 GCF_001279725.1 Streptomyces sp. WM4235
CGTCGGCGGAAGCCGGGCCGGCGCCCTCGGCATCCAAGAGACCATGGCCTTCCCCGAACAGGACTGGAAACGCGCAGCGCCCCTCAGCGAGAGCGCAGCCCTCCTGCCCTGGGGCGCCCACACGGTGCTCTCGGCCGGCCGTACATCCGGTGGGACGGCCGTCGAGCTGTACAGCACCGACCTGCGCACCCACGAGCACACCCTGCTGCTCACTGTCCTCGGCCAGCGTGCCGTCGGCCTGGTGCCGGGCACGGACGGCACGGTCCGCTTGATCATCGACGCGTGGCTGCCGGGCTCGATGCTTCCCCGGCCCGTGCTCCTCACGGTGACCTTGCCGGACATCGCGGCGGTGACCGCCGGGGCCTGATCCGGAGCGGCAGCGGCCCCTGCCGGCTGTGCCCGGAAGCTGTAACCCGGCGGCCCGGCAGCACCGGCTCAAGGCCCGGTTGGGCTGCCCACGCGGCGGGCCTTCTCGACGGGCCCGGCACAGCAGCCCATCGAGCATCCCGTTGAACCGCTCCCGGTCCAGGTCGGCGTCCGTCCGGATCTCCGCGCCCAGCACCGCACGGAACCGCTCGAAGAACTGTCGCGGATCGTCGACGTCGCCCCACTGGCGGATCGCACAGGTCGGCAAGCCGTCACGGGGCGGCCGGACAGTGGGAGCCCACTCCTCTCTCGGCACGGCCATGACCGGCGGGCGCACCATCCGCCGTGCTGCGAGACTCTCAGCGACCGGTTGCCCATGCGACCCACGACGCCTGCGACGTAAAGACGTCCGCCGGAATCCCGGCACCCTCCCAGGCACCGGGGTAGATCTCGCTGTAGCGCTGTCCGTAGGCGACGGCCAGGGCAGGCGGGTAGAGCAGCCACAGCGCGGGGACGGAATGGAGCGTCAGCTCGCCGTACCCTGAGCCGGGGTGGGGGAGTCGGCCGCGCAGGATCCCCTTCGCGTGAAGGCCGGCCCACACGGCCGCAACCTGGTCCGGGGCGTCTGGCTGCGCACCGTCCCCGCAGACGGTGGACGGGGTGAGCCGGCGGGGCATCACGGTGCCGTCCACGTAGGCGAACAGCCTTGGCAGGTCCAGGATCCTCCAGAGGTGGGCGCGGTGGGTGCCGTCGGTGATCATCGTGTGCAGCGGTCCCGCGGGACCGGCGACGCGATGGAGTTGGACCGGCGATCCGCCGGTCATGGCCTCGCGCAGCAGACCGGGGACGTCGTCGCAGGTCAGCCACTGGCGGATCGCGTTCGGGATCCACACCGCGCCTGCCCGATCGCCGTCGCGGTTGATCGTGCCCCATGCCACGTGGTCGGGAGTGCGCACGATCGTCGCCGGGTCGACCCAGGTGCGGGCGCCGGCGTAGGTGTGCGGTTCCTCCAGGCCGTCCGGATCGGGCAGCAGCTCGGGCAGCTGCGCCGCTGTCGTGTTGAGGGCAGCGCAGCGGTCGGCGAAGAACGCCGGAACGTCTTCGGGTGCGAGGCGTTCTCGCAGGCCTTGGAGAAGGCCGGCAACCTGGTCGGCGTGGGGGCCTGCTGCGTATTCGGCGTCGTGGCGTTCGAAGTCGTCGAGGTCCCAGGCGGACGGCGCGAGCTGCATCTCCCTGAACGTCAGGTCCAGCTGGGCGGGCAGGCGGGTGGGGCGACCGCCCTGGTAGTGCACGTCCGGCCAGGGCGGCGGAACGGTCCAGCCGGTCAACTGCGACTCGAAGGCAGCGGGCAGCACCGACCGGGCCCGGACCCGAATTCCCTGATCAGAGCGGGCATCGAAGCCACGGTCCGCGTTGACAGTGACCGTCCAGCCCATCCGGGCCGACAGCTGTGTTCGGGTTGCGGCCAAGCGCTGCTCAAAGTCGGCTTCGGCGGCCCGGACGTCGCCCCGGGTGCGCGCGGCAACAAGGTCGGCAACCGTCGGCGCCCGATCGCCCGGAAGGCCTGCGCGATCCACCGGCAGCCCCACAAGGACCTCACGCAGCACGCTGGTGGTCTCGTCGAGGCGAACGGTGACGTCCCGGGCGCCGGCGGCGAGGCCGGTGGTGTCCACGTGCTCGCTGTCCAGCGCCACCAGCCACCGGTGCACGTAGTCCTGCAGCACCCGCAGGTTGCACAGCGCACGCAGCCTGCTGCTCTCGTCCTCGACAGCCGGGTCAAGCGGTGTCTGCTCCGCCCACCAGGTCTCGCGCCCCTCCGCGGTGTCCACCAGGTGCAGCAGTCGTTCGAGGTCCCCGGCCTGTGCCAGCCGGCCCTGGACCATCCCCGCGCTCCGAGCCAGCCGCCAACGCCTCCAATGCGGCATCCGCTCCGCGCCGGCCGCCGTCCTGCAACTGCTCCGCGGTTTTGCCGCGCACCGCGGGCAGGTCCAATCCCTGGTGGCCATCGCCTGATCGTAGAGGCCACAGCCTGGAACGCGACGGCGGCCTCACGTCATCCAGGGGTCCGGTGACGGTGACGAGGGGGTCTTCGGTGACCGCCCTGTCGCAGAATCGGCGGCCACCAGACGAGATCGAGCCGTATGAGCTCCCTGGAACCGCATGGACCGCAGGTCCTACCCGCTCCTTTCTTCCGCAGGCGCCTTGGACGCTACGCTGCGCTGGGCAGCGGTGCGGTCAGACGGCTCCGAGACCTTCCTCCCTGTGCCCCTCGAAGGCAGCGGGCGCTTTCATGGGGCGCGGAAGACCAAGCGAGTGAAGGACGGTTTCAGGTGAGCAGGGAAGCGCCCCAACGCGCGGTGGTTGACGTTGTCGTGCTCACCATGAATGACCGTGACGAGGAGTGAAGCTCCCCCCGCGAACTGGACAGCGGGTGTTCACGCTGCCGGGGCGAGGTCTTGCCTGAGCAGGGTTCTCGTTTCGAGCGGGGTGACGTACCCG
>NZ_LGDE01000134.1 GCF_001279725.1 Streptomyces sp. WM4235
CCAGTACCGCCAGGCCAACGGCCTCCCGGCCACCTCACTGGCCTGGGGCCTGTGGGCCCAGGCCAGCACCCTCAGCGGCTCACTGGAAGAGGCCGACCTGCGTCGCCTCGCCCGGCTCGGCCTGTTGCCGTTGTCCTCGGCGGACGCCATGGACCTCTTCGACGCGGCCCCCGGCACCGGCGAGGCGGTCCTGGCCGTCACCCGGCTCGCGGTGGAGGCCCTGCGCAAGCAGGGCGACCGCCTGCTGCCGCTGCTCCGGGACCTGGCTCCGGCCGGTCCGCGCCGCGCGGTCGCGGGTTCCGGGTCCGGGGCGGGTACGGACGGTCCCTCGCTGGCGGAGCGCCTGGGCGCCCTGCCGGAGGAGGAGCGGCTCGCGACGCTGACGGATCTCGTGCGCGGCCAGGTCGCCGGGGTGCTCGGGCACGCCGACCACAGCGGCATCGACGCCGACCGCGCCTTCCAGGAGCTGGGCTTCGACTCGCTGACCGCGGTGGAACTGCGCAACCAGCTCAACACGGCGACGGGTCTGCGCCTGCCCAGCACCCTCGTCTTCGACTACCCGAACCCGGCGGCCCTGGCCGCGTACCTGCGCCGGCAGATCACCGTCGAGGAGGTGTCGGCGGCCACTCCGGTGCTGTCGGACCTCGACCGGTTGAAGTCCGCCATCCATGCCGCGTCCTCGGACCGGGAGGCCTTCGACCAGATCACCGGCCGGCTGCGGGAGCTGTTGGACATCGCCGACTCGGCGGGCGGCGGCAAGGCGGACGAGGCCGAGAACCAGGACTTGGACGGGGCGAGCGACGAGGAACTCTTCGCGCTCCTCGACGACATGGACTGAGCGGCACGGAGCGGCAGACGACCGGTCGGCACGCGTCGGAACACCGTGCGGGCCCGAAATTCATCACCCAGCCACATCACGTCGGGGAGCTGAGATCACGTGGCGAACGAGCAAGAACTCCGGGAGTACCTCAAGCGGGCCATCGCCGATGCCCGGGACGCGAAGAAGCGTCTGCGCGAGGTCGAGGACAAGGCGCAGGAGCCCATCGCGATCGTCGGGATGGCGTGCCGGTACCCCGGCGGGGTCGCCACCCCCGATGACCTCTGGAAGCTGGTCACCGACGGGGTCGACGCGGTGGGCGGGTTCCCCGTCAACCGCGGCTGGGACCTGGAGGGGTTGTACGACACCGACCCCGACGCGGCGGGCACCTCGTACACCGCCGAGGGCGGGTTCCTGCACGAGGCCGACCGGTTCGACCCCGAGTTCTTCGGGATGTCCCCGCGCGAGGCGCTCGCCGTGGACCCCCAGCAGCGGCTGCTGCTGGAGACCACCTGGGAGGCCTTCGAGCGGGCCGGGATCGATCCGGCCTCGCTGCGGGGCAGCCGTACGGGCGTGTTCACGGGCCTGATGTACAACGACTACGGCTCGCGGGCCGGGCTGCCCGCCGAGGGCAACGAGGGGTACCTGTTCAGCGGCAGCGCGGGCAGCATCGCCTCGGGCCGGCTGGCTTACACCTTCGGGCTGGAGGGGCCGACGGTCACCGTCGACACGGCCTGCTCCTCCTCGCTGGTGGCCATGCACATGGCCGCGAACGCGCTGCGCTCCGGCGAGTGCGACCTCGCGCTCGCCGGCGGCGCGGCCGTCATGTCGACGCCCACCGCGTTCATCGAGTTCTCCCGGCTGCGCGGTCTGTCCGCCGACGGCCGCTGCAAGTCCTTCTCGGAGCACGCGGACGGCACCGGCTGGGCCGAGGGCGTGGGCCTGCTGCTCGTGGAGCGGCTCTCCGACGCGCGGCGCAACGGGCACACCGTGCTCGCGGTGATCCGCGGCACGGCCGTCAACCAGGACGGCGCGTCGAACGGTCTGACCGCGCCGAACGGCCCCTCCCAGGAGCGGGTCATCCTCCAGGCGCTGGCCAACGCCGGTCTGACCACGGCCGATGTGGACGTGGTCGAGGCGCACGGCACCGGCACCTCGCTCGGCGACCCGATCGAGGCACAGGCGCTGCTGGCCACCTACGGCCAGGACCGGCCGGAGGACCGCCCGCTGTACCTCGGCTCGTTGAAGTCGAACATCGGGCACAGCCAGGCCGCGGCCGGCGTCGGCGGCATCATCAAGATGGTCCAGGCGATCCGGCACGGGGTGCTGCCCAAGACCCTGCACGCGCAGGAGCCCTCGACCCGGATCGACTGGGAGGCGGGCGCGGTCGCGCTCCTCCACGAGGCCCGGGAGTGGCCCGAGACCGGTGCTCCGCGCCGGGCGGGCGTGTCCTCCTTCGGCTTCGGCGGAACGAACGCGCACGTGGTCGTCGAGCAGGCCCCGCCCGCCCCGGAGGCGGCGGACACGGAACCGCAGCCGGCCCCGCCGGTGGTGCCGGTGGTGCCGTGGGTGCTGTCCGGCAAGTCGGCTCGGGCCGTGGCCGGGCAGGCGGAGCGGCTGCTGGCGTACGTGGAAGCGCACGGGGACCTCGATCCGGCCGAGCTGGGCCGGGCGCTGGTCGGCGGGCGGGCGGCGTTCGACCACCGGGCGGTGGTCGCGGGCGTCGACCGTGAGGAGCTGGTGCGGGGCCTGCGGGCCCTGACCGAGGACGGCTCGGCCCCGGGGCTGGTGCGGGGTGCGAAGTCCGCCGGGAAGTCGGCGTTCCTGTTCACGGGTCAGGGCGCGCAGCGCGCCGGGATGGGCGAGGAGCTGTACGCCGCCTTCCCCGCCTACGCCGCCGCCTTCGACGCGGCCACCACCGAACTCGACCGACACCTCGACCGGCCGATCCGTGAGGTCATCGCCACCGGCGAAGGCCTCGACGACACCGGCCACACCCAACCCGCCCTCTTCGCCCTCGAAGTCGCCCTCTACCGA
>NZ_LGDE01000135.1 GCF_001279725.1 Streptomyces sp. WM4235
TGAGGTGGCCGGGAGGCCGTTGGCCTGGCGGTACTGGGCGAGGGCGTCGAGGAAGGTGTTGCCGGCCGCGTAGTTGGCCTGGCCGGCGTTGCCGATCAGACCGGCGATGGAGGAGTAGAGGACGAAGGCCGACAGGTCCAGGTCCTTGGTGAGGTCGTGCAGGTTCCAGGCCGCGTCGACCTTCGGCGCCAGCACCTTGCCCAGCCGCTCGGGGGTGAGCGAGGAGAGCAGACCGTCGTCCAGCACACCGGCCGTGTGGATCACCCCGGTGAGCGGCTGCTCGGCGGGGATCGCCGCCAGCACGCCCGCCAGGGCCTCCCGGTCGGCGACGTCGCAGGCGGCCACGGTGACCTCGGCGCCGAGCCCGGTCAGTTCGGCCGTCAACTCGGCCGCGCCCGCCGCCTCGGTACCGCGTCGGCTGAGGAGCAGCAGGTGCCGTGCGCCGTGTTCGGTGACCAGGTGCCGGGCCAGTACGCCGCCCAGCGCGCCGGTCGCGCCGGTGATCAGGGTCGTGCCCCGGTCCCAACGCGGCGTGATCGCTTCCGTGTCCTGACTCGTACGGGCCAGACGCGGCACGAGGTACGCGTCGCCGCGCACCGCGATCTGCGGCTCGCCCGAGGCCAGGGCCCCGGCCGGCAGGCTGTCGCCGTCCAGGTCCACCAGGACGATCCGCCCCGGGTTCTCGCTCTGCGCCACGAGCAGCAGACCCCGTACGGAGGACTGCGCCAGATCGGTGACGGGCTCGTCGGCGGTGGCGACGGCGCCCCGGGTGACCACCACCAGCGTGGTGTCGGCGAACCGCTCGTCGGCCGTCCAGGACTGGACCGTCGCGAGCGCCTCCCGCACCGCGCGGTGCGTGGCGGCCGGTACGTCGGTGTCGACGCCGCCGGCCGGCAGCGCGAGGACGAGCGTGCCCGGCACGGGTTCGGCCGCCGCGACCGAGGCGAGGTCGGCGTACGGGCGGGCGCCGTCGACGGTGAGGTCACCGATCACGGCCCAGCCCGAGGTGTCCACCGTCGGGCGCGCCGTGGGCAGCGCGTTCCAGGCGACGCGGAACAGCCCGTCGCGTGCCGAGGAGTTGGCCTCGCGCAGTGCCTCCTTCGACAGCGGGCGCAGCAGCAGCGACTCGACGGTCGCCACCGGGGCGCCCGTCCCGTCGGCCACCGTCAGCGAGGCCACCTCGGGACCGGTGAGCGTCAACCGCACCCGCAGCGCGGCGGCGCCCGTGGCGTGCACGCTCACCCCGGACCAGGAGAACGGCAGCAGCGCCACCCGCTCGTCGTCCACCACACCCGGCAGCAGCGGGTGCAGCGCCGAGTCCAGCAGCGCCGGGTGCAGCAGGAACCGTCCGGCGTCGGCGCGCCGCGCGTCCGGCAGGGCCAGCTCGGCGAAGATCTCACCGTCGCCCTTCCAGACGCGGCGCAGCCCCTGGAAGGCAGGGCCGTAGGCGTAGTCCTGGGCGGCGAGCCGCTCGTACACCCCGTCCAGGGGGATCTCGGTCGCGCCGGCCGGCGGCCACACCGACAGGGCCTCGCCGCCGGTGTCGGCGGCGGGGGCCAGGACGCCCTTGGCGTTCAGGGTCCACGGTCGGGCCTCGGCGGGCTCCTCGCCGTCGGGACGCGAGTACACGTCCACTCCGCGGCGACCCGAACCGTCCGCGTCCGCGACCACCAGCTGGACCTGCACCCCGCCGTGCTCGGGCAGCACCAGCGGGGCCGACAGGGTCAGTTCCTCCACCTGCGGGGTGCCGAGTCGGCCTCCTGCCAGGACGGCCAGCTCCACGAAGGCGGTGCCCGGGAGCAGGACGCTGCCGAGAACGGCGTGGTCCCCCAGCCAGGGGTGGGAGCGCAGCGACAACCGGCTGGTGAAGAGGGTCTGCTCCCCGTCGGCGAGGTCCAGGCTCGCCCCGAGGATGGGGTGGTCGGTGGGGCTCAGGCCGAGCCCCGACGCGTCGGCGGCGGCCTCGACGGCGTCGAGCCAGTAGCGCTCGCGCTGGAAGGCGTACGTCGGCAGGTCGAGGGTGGAGTCGAGCCGGCCGCCGAAGTACGCGGACCAGTCGACCCGACCGCCTCGCGTGTACACCTGGCCCACGGCTGCGGCCAGTTGCAGGGCCTCGGGGCGGCCCGCCCGCAGGGTGGCCGCGGCCACCGCGGCGTCGGGGTCCTCGACGGCTCCCGTCACCAGGGCGGTGAGGATGGCGTCGGGGCCGATCTCGGTGAAGGTGGTGGTGCCGAGGGCTTCCAGGGCGGCGACGGCGTCGGTGAAGCGGACGGCGCCGCGGACCTGGTCGGCCCAGTAGTCGGGGGTGCGCAGGTCGTTCCCGGTGGCGAGCTTGCCGGTGAGGGTGGAGACGATGGGGATGCGGGGTTCGTCGTAGTTCAGGCCTGCCGCGACCTTCCGGAACTCCTCCAGCATGCCGTTCATGTGGGGGGAGTGGAAGGCGTGCGAGACGGTGAGCCGCTTGGTCTTGCGGCCCTGCGCGGCGAGTCGGGAGGCGACCTCCAGCGCCGCGTCCTCGTCGCCGGAGACGACCACTGATGTGGGGCCGTTGATGGCGGCGATGGCGAGGCGGTCGTGGAGGTCTTCGAGGTGGGGGAGTACCTCGGCTTCGGTGGCTTGGACGGCGATCATGGCGCCGCCGGTGGGCAGGGCCTGCATGAGTGTGGCGCGGGCGGCGACGAGCTTGGCGGCGTCGGGGAGGGTGAGGATTCCGGCGATGTGTGCGGCCGCGAGTTCGCCGATGGAGTGGCCGGCGAGGTGGTCGGGCTTGATGCCCCAGGATTCGAGGAGTCGGTAGAGGGCGACTTCGAGGGCGAA
>NZ_LGDE01000136.1 GCF_001279725.1 Streptomyces sp. WM4235
ACCCACCCCCGCATTTCGCCCGCGCGCCCCGCTCCCGCGACCCCACACCGCGCGGCAGAGCGGGCACCGCGCCCTCGCTCGTCTACTCGGAGGCACCCCGTGGAAAACGCCGACATCGGCATCCGGCTGAAACCCGCGCTCCAACAGCCGGACTGGGACGACCCCGCGCAGTTGCGTCGGGTCAGGGAGGAACTCCTGGCCCGCCCCTCGCTGGTCGCCGCGGACGACGTACGGACCCTGCGCGGGCTGTTGGCCCGGGTGGCGGCCGGCCAGGCCCATGTGGTCCAGGTCGGCGACTGCGCCGAGGACCCGGCCGAATGCACGCCCGACCACGTCGCCCGCAAGGCCGCCGTCCTGGACCTGCTCGCCGGGTCGCTGCGACTGATCACCGGCAAGCCGGTGCTGCGCGTCGGCAGGATCGCAGGCCAGTACGCCAAGCCCCGCTCGCGCCCCACCGAGGTCGTCGACGGGGTCGACATGCCCGTCTTCCGGGGCCACATGGTCAACGGACCCGAACCCGACGTCGACGCCCGCCGCCCCGACCCGCTGCGGCTGCTCACCGGCTACATGGCCGCCGACGACGTGATGCGGGGCCTCGGCTGGCGCCCCGGCAGCCCCGGCGCCGGCATCGACCCCATGGTGTGGACCAGCCACGAGGCCCTGCTCCTCGACTACGAGGTGTCGATGCTCCGCGGCGACGAGGCGGGCGGACTGATGCTGGCCTCCACCCACTGGCCCTGGATCGGCGAGCGCACCCGGCAGGTCGACGGCGCCCACGTCGAGCTGCTGTCCCGGGTGAGCAACCCGGTCGCCTGCAAGGTCGGCCCGAACATGAGCCCGGCGGAGCTGCTCGCCCTGTGCGAACGGCTCGACCCGGACCGCGAGCCCGGCCGCCTCACCCTGATCGCCCGGATGGGCGCCGACGCCGCCCCCGACGCCCTGCCCCCGCTCGTGACCGCCGTCCGGGAGGCGGGACACCCGGTGATCTGGCTGACCGACCCCATGCACGGCAACACCGTCAGCACCCCCGACGGGTACAAGACCCGCTACGTCGAGACCGTCGAACGCGAGGCCGTGGCCTTCCACTTCGCCGTCACCGAGGCCGGGGGTGTCGCGGGCGGCTTCCACCTGGAGACCACCCCGGACGCCGTCACCGAATGCGTCTCCGATCCGTCCGCGATCGATCGGGTCGGCGAGTTCTACACCAGTCACTGCGACCCGCGGCTCAACCCCGGACAGGCCATATCCGTCGTATCCAGCTGGAGTTTCTGATGGACGGCACCACAGCACTCGTCACGGGAGCCGCCGGCGGGATAGGCCGCGCGGTCGCCCTCACCCTCGGGGCGCGCGGTGTCCGCATCGCCGCCGTGGACCGCGATCCGGTTGCCTTGCGGCGGGCGGTCGAGGAGTGGGCCGACCAGGGCGTCAAGGCCGTCGCCTTCCCCACCGACGTCACCAGCAGCGCCGACGTCGAGCGGACCGTCGAGGCCGCGGAGAGCGAACTCGGCCCGATCGAGCACCTCGTCAACGCCGCCGGCATCCTGCGCCTCGGCCAGGCCCGCGCGTTCACCGACGAGGACTGGAACGCCACCTTCGCCGTCAACACCACCGGCGTCTTCCACGTCTCCCGGGCCGTGGTCAACCGGATGGTCGAGCGCGCCGGGGGCTCCCTCGTCACCGTCGCCTCCAACGCCGCCGGCACCCCCCGCACGGACATGGCCGCCTACGCCGCCTCCAAGGCCGCGGCCACCATGTTCACCAAGTCCCTCGGCCTGGAAGTCGCCCGCCACGGCATCCGCTGCAACGTCGTCGCCCCCGGCTCCACCGACACACCGATGCTGCGGTCCATGTGGCAGGACGAGTCGGGTCCGCGCGGCTCCATCGAGGGACACGGGGACTCGTACCGCGTCGGCATCCCGCTCGGCCGACTCGCGCAGCCCCGACACATCGCCGACGCCGTGGCCTTCCTGCTCTCCGACGAGGCCGCGCACATCACCCTGCACACGCTCACGGTCGACGGCGGCGCCACCCTCGGCGTCTGACCTCCGCGCCCGCGACCCGCCGCCGTCCCGCACCACCCTCACCCGCACCCTTCCACCACGTCAGAGCCACGAGAGGAAGCCATGGCCGGCATCCCGACCATCGAGGCCTACCCGATGCCGACATCGGGGGACCTGCCCCTCAACACCGCCGCCTGGTCCGTCGACCCGGCCCGCGCCGTCCTGTTGTTGCACGACATGCAGCACTACTTCCTGAAACCCCTGCCGGACACCCTGCGCAACGAACTCGTCCGCAATTGCGCCCAGTTGCGCGACCGGTGTGTCGAACTCGGCGTCCCCGTCGCCTACACGGCCCAGCCGGGCGGCATGACCGAGCGCCAGCGCGGACTGCTGCGGGACTTCTGGGGGCCCGGGATGAAGCCCTCGCGCGCCGACCGGGAGATCGCCGACGAGCTGGGGCCCCGTCCCGAGGACTGGGTGTTCACCAAGTGGCGCTACAGCGCGTTCCACCACACCGACCTGCTGGCCCGGATGCGGGAGGCGGGACGCGACCAACTCGTCGTCGGCGGGGTGTACGCCCACGTCGGCGTACTGGCCACCGCGGTCGACTCGTTCAGCCACGACATGGAGACCTTCCTCGTCGCGGACGCCCTGGCCGACTTCACCGAGGAGGACCACCACCGCACCCTCGACTACGCGGCCCGGCGCTGCGCCGTGGTCACCACCGTGAAGGAGACCCTGGCATGACCGCCGCCCGGGAACCGGCGGAGCGTGACCTGCTCGCCCGGATCCTCGCCCCCTCGCCACCACCGTTCGCCCTGCTGCACCGGCCCGGAGCCACCGGGCCCGGCCTGGTGGAGGTCCTCGTCGGCGACGTGTCCCACCCCGAGACCCTGGCGTCCGTACCCCTGCCCGAGCGGGGCGCCGCCGAGCCCGGCCGGCACGAGGCGCTGGTCCTCGTACCCTTCCGGCAGATCCGCGAACGCGGCTTCGAGGCCGCCGACGACGGCTCCCCGCTCATCACCCTCGCCGTCACCGGTCAGGAGAAGGTCCCCCTCGCGGAGGCCGTCGCACGCATCGGCGACCGGCCCATCCGGCTCACCGGCGGCGACTTCGACATCGACGACGCCGGCTACGCGGACATCGTCCGTCGCGTCATCGCCGACGAGATCGGCACCGGCGAGGGAGCGAACTTCGTCATCAAACGCTCCTTCACCGCGGAGATCACCGACTACACCCCGCGCAGCGCCCTGACCCTCTTCCGCCGGCTCCTGGAGCAGGAATCGGGCGGCTACTGGACGTTCGTCGTCCACACCGGCGAGCGCACCTTCGTCGGCGCCACCCCCGAACGCCACATCAGCGTGCACCGCGGCACCGCCGTGATGAACCCCATCAGCGGCACCTACCGCTACCCCGCCGGCGGACCCACCCTGCCCCAGGTCATGGACTTCCTCGCGGACCGCAAGGAGACCGACGAGCTGTACATGGTCGTCGACGAGGAACTCAAGATGATGGCGCGGGTCTGCGAGGGAGGCGGCCGGGTCGTCGGCCCCTACCTCAAGGAGATGGCGCGCCTCGCGCACACCGAGTACCTCATCGAGGGGCGCACCACCCGCGACCCGCGCGAGATCCTGCGCGAGACGATGTTCGCCCCCACCGTCACGGGCAGCCCGCTGGAGAGCGCCTGCCGCGTCATCAGCAGGTACGAACCGCGCGGCCGCGGCTACTACAGCGGCATCGTCGCCCTCATCGGCACGGACGAGACGGGCGAACGGGAACTCGACTCGTCGATCCTCATCCGCACCGCCGACATCGACGCCGCCGGCCGGGTCTCCATCGGCGTGGGAGCCACCCTGGTGCGCCACTCCGATCCCGAGTCCGAGGTCGCGGAGACCAAGGCGAAGGCCGCCGGCCTGCTCGCCGCACTGGAATCGGACGGCGCCACCCGGTTCTCCGCCCACCCCGACGTCCGGGCCGCCCTGGCCCGGCGCAACGACTCCATCGCCGGGTACTGGCTGGCCGAGGAGGGCGAACGCGCCCTGCCGCAAGCCTCGTTGGTCGGACGCTCGGTCCTCGTCGTGGACGCGGAGGACACCTTCACCTCGATGATCGCCCACCAGCTCCGCTCGATGGGCCTGCGGGTGACCGTGAGCCGCTTCGACGAGCCGTACTCCCTCGACGCCCACGACCTGGTCGTCATGGGCCCGGGACCCGGCGACCCGCGCGACGCCGGCCACCCGAAGATCGCCAGGCTGTCGGCCGACGTCCGCGCGCTGCTCGCCAAGCGCAGACCCTTCCTCGCCGTGTGCCTCAGCCACCAGGTCCTCTCCCGGGAACTGGGGCTCGACCTGGTCCGCCGCGACCACCCCAACCAGGGCGTACAGCGACAGATCCAACTGTTCGGCGCGGCCGAACGGGTCGGCTTCTACAACACGTTCGCCGCCCGCGGCGCCGAGGACAAGGCCGAGGCCGAGGGCGTCGGCGTGTTCGAGGTCAGCCGCGACCCGGAGACCGACGAGGTGCACGCCCTGCGCGGACCGCACTTCGCCTCCATGCAGTTCCACCCCGAATCCGTGCTCACCCGGGACGGCGTCCGCATCGTCGAGTCCCTGCTCACCGGCCTGATCTGACCGGCCCACCACCCACCCACACCCCTCCCGCGAAGGAGTTCCGCGATGCTTCCCGTCAACGGCAGTGACAAGGGCCTGTACATGGGTCTCGTGGCCGAGCGGGCCGCCCAGGCCCACGGCGACCAGCTGATCATCCTCGACCACGACCTGGACCTCTTTCCCGAGGCCGGGCGACGCCTGACGTTCGCCGAACTGGCCGAGTACATCGACGACACCGCGGCCCGCCTGTACGCCGCCGGAGTGCGCCGCAGCGACCACGTCGCCCTCCACAAGTCCAACGGCTTCGACATCAACATCCTGTCCAGCGCCGTCGCCCGCCTCGGAGCCGTCCCCGTCCAGCTCTCCCCGTACCTCGACGCCGACAGCGTCCTCGCGCTGCTGCGCCGGCTCGGCTCCCCCCACCTGGTCACCGACACCGACAAGCTCGACGGACCGTTCGCCGGCACCCCCCTCGCGGAGATCGCCGGCCAGGTGATCATCGTGGCCGGCTCCCGCCCGGGCACGGTCTCCCTCGCGGACCTGGCCGGCTCCCCGCGGCAGGCCCCCGTCGTCCCCCACCTCGACCTGCCCGCGCTCATGACGCACACCTCCGGCACCACCGGCCTGCCCAAGCTGGTCGTGCACTCGGCCCGCACCCTGCACGGCCGCTACCGCCCGCAGGCCAAGCTCTTCGACATGATCCGCGAACACGAGACGGTCGCCCTGCACGTCAGCTACGTCCACTCGCGGATGCCCCTGGCCCTGGCCGTCCTGCTGCCCCGCGGCAACCCGATGGTCATCATGAACGACGCCGAGCCCGAGCACGCGGCACGACTGTGGGCCGAGACCCGCCCCGGATTCATCGAATCGCACCCCAACTCCTTCATGGAATGGGAGGTGTTGGCCGACCACCCGCTGCGCCCGCTGTCGAACGTGAAGTACTTCAGCACCACCTTCGACGCCATCCACCCCAGCACCATGCACAAGCTGCTGCACGCCACCGACCGCAGCTCGCCGCTCTTCTACCAGATCTACGGCCAGAGCGAGACGGGCCCGCTCGTCGGCCGCGGCTTCACCCGCGCCACCGCCCTCGGCGCGGACGGCCGCTGCCAGGGCCACGCCTTCCCCTCCGACACCAAGTTCCGGCTCGTCAGCCGCAACGGCAAGGAGGTCACCCGCGACAACCCCGGCTACATCGACGTACAGGCCGCCGGCCGGGCGCTGGGCTACTTCGGCGAACGCGAGCGCTACGACACCCAGGTGCACGGCGGCTGGTGGCGCGGCATGGACCTCGGGTACCGCACCGACGAGGGCTGCCTCCACCTCCTGGACCGCGAGGTCGACGCCATCCCCGGCATCCACTCCACCCTGGAGATCGAGGACACCGTCCTCGGCCGGCTCGACGAACTGACCGAACTCGTCGTCGTCCCCGGACCCGACGGCGCGGGCGTCCCCGTGCTCTGCACCCGCGACGACCTGCCGCTGGACACGGCCCGCTGGCGCTCCGCCGCCGCCGCGTGGCCACAGCTCGCGGAGCCCGTGCAGATGAAGCTCTCCGAACTGCCGCGCACGGCCACGATGAAGGTCCAGCGCCTCGAACTCACCGCACGACTGCGGCGGTTGTCCGCCCCGCAGTCGTCCTGACCACCGTCCGGCGACAGGCAGGAGAACACCCGTGAACGCCACCAGCGATGCCGACGTGCTGATCGTCGGAGCCGGTCCCACCGGCCTGCTCGCCGCCTGCGAACTACTGCGGCGCGGCGTGGGCGTACGGATCGTCGACCGGGCCCACGAAGCCGCCCGGGTACCCAAGGCGCTGTCGCTGTGGCCCCGGGTCCGCGACATCTTCACCGACCTCGGCGTCGGTGAGGCCGTACAGGAGGCCTCCGTACCCGTACGGGCCTTCCGCTACTTCTCCGACCGCAAGCCGGTCGCCTCGCTCACCTTCACCGAGGAGCTGGCCGCCCGCCAGCTCCCCCAACCCGAGACGGAACGCATCCTCACCGAACGGCTGCACGCCCTCGGCGGGAAGATCGAGCGCGGCGTCCGGCTGCTGTGCCTCGACGACGTCGACTACTCCGGCCGGATCGAGCCGGGCGGCACGGTCACCGCCGTGCTGGAGCACGGCGACGGCCTCGTCGAGCGGTTCACCGCGCCCTTCGTCATCGGCGCCGACGGGGCGGGCAGCGACGTCCGCCGGCAACTCGGCATCGGCTTCGAGGGATCCACCTACGAGATGGCCTTCGCCCTCCTCGACACCCGCATCGAGGGGAACCTCCCGCCCGACGAGATCTCGTACTACCAGAGCACCTCGGGCACCCTGTGCGTCGTCCCGCAGCCCGACGGGGTCTTCCGCTTCCTGTCGGTGATGCCCGAGGGCACCACCCTGACCCGCGACGACATGCAGCGACTCATCGACACCCGCGGCCCCCACGGCGTACGGATCACCGAACCGGTCTGGGAGACCGTCTTCCGGGTCCACGCCCGGCGGGCCACCGACTTCCAGCGCGGCCGGGTCTTCCTGGCCGGGGACTCGGCGCACGTGCACAGCCCAGCGGGCGGCCAGGGCATGAACAACGGCCTCCAGGACGCCCACAACCTCGCCTGGAAACTCGCCGCCGTCCTCGCCGGCGAGGCCCCCGCCACGCTCCTGGAGAGCTACGGCAGGGAACGCGTCGAGGCGACCGGTCGCATCGTCCGCGACACCGACCTGCACACCCGGGCCCTGACCGCCCGCACCCGGCGCCGGGTCGCCGCCCGCGACACCGCGTTCCGGCTGCTGGACCGCACCGGCGCCGCCGCCCGGCTCTACGCCCCCGTGATGGCGGGCCGCCGGCTCGCCTACACCCCGGACCGCGACACCCGGCAGCCGTCGACCGGCGCCTGTCGGGTACGCGACCGGCTGCCCGGCGGCATCCGGGCCGGCTCGGTCTTCCCCCGGGCCGCCGCCGTCGCGCTGGGCCTGGCCGGACCGGGGCGGGCCCCGGCGGGCTGGACGCTGCTGCTGCGCCCGCCCGCCCGGGACACCGCCTGGACCGCCCGGGTCGAGCACACCGTCGGCCCCTGGCCGGGGCTCCGCGTCCTGCGGGCCACACCCGACCTGCCCGGCCGGGGCGGGCTGTGCGCCCGCCCCGGGTACTACCTGATCCGGCCCGACGGGCACGTGGCGGCCCACGGGCACACCGACGACCTGCACCGGCTGGAGGCCGAACTCCGCCACGCCCTGACCCCGACACCCGACCACTGACCCCCACGCCCCACCGAGCACCGCACCCCGCACCACCGAGCACCCCCGCGAGCGCCGCCGCCCGGCCCAGGCCGGACGGCGGCGCTCGTGCGCGTTCCGGGAGGTCAGGGGCCTACGGTGCGTCGGACCCGCTCCGGCGGCGCGGCGGTTCCTCCCCGCCGGAGCCCACCCGCTCCTCCTCCTGCGGCGGGTCGGGCAACGCCAGGCACAGGGCGTCCAGGGCCGCCGCGAAGGCGTGGTCGGGCGGGGTTCCGTAGCCGAGCACCAGCCCGTCCCGCGGGGTCATGGAGCTCTCGGGGTGCAGGTACGGCCGCAATCCGTCCAGCGCCAGGCCCTGCCGGCGGGCCGCCCGCAACGCCGCCTCCTCGGTGTCCCTCGGCAGCTCCAGCACCGCGTGCAGCCCGGCCGCCACCCCACTGACCTTGATGTGCGGGGCCTCCTGCGCCAGCCGGGCCGCCAGCTGGTCCCGGCGGCGCCGGTAGATCAGGCGCATCCGGCGCAGGTGACGGTCGTAGGCGCCCGAGCCGATGAACTCGGCCAGGGTCAGCTGGTCCGTGACCCCCGACCACATCTCGCGGGGGCCCTTCACGGCGAGCACGTCGTCCACCAGCCAGCCGGGCAGCACCATCCAACCCAGCCGCAGCGCGGGCGACAGGCTCTTGCTGGCGGAGCCGATGTAGACGATCCGGTCCGGGTCCAGGCCCTGGACGGCGCCGACCGGCTGGCGGTCGTAACGGAACTCCCCGTCGTAGTCGTCCTCGATCAGCACTCCACCGCTCGCCCGCGCCCAGTCCACCACCGCGGCCCGCCGCTCCGGGTGCAGGGGCCCGCCCGTCGGGAACTGGTGAGCCGGGGTGAGAAGCACCGCCTTGGCGCCCGTCCCGGGGAGTTCCTCGACCCGCGCGCCCCCGCCATCCACCGTCAGCGGCACCGTGGCCAGCCCCGACGCCACCAGGATGTCCCGGTGGAAGGACAGCCCGTACGACTCCACCGCGACCGGGCCGGCGAGCACCTTGCCGAGCAGCTCCAGCCCGTGGGCGAAACCGGAGCAGACGATGATCCGGTCCGGGGCGGTCCGTACGCCGCGCACCCGCGCGAGGTACTCGGTCAGCGTGCGGCGCAGCTCGATCCGGCCGCGGGGGTCACCGACCCCGAAGGCGTCGTGCGGAGCGGCGGCCAGCGCCCGCCGGGCGGCGCCGATCCAGGCGGTACGGGGGAAGGCGGAGGCGTCGGGGGAGCTCGGCAGCAGGTCGTGCACGGTCCGGCGGTGCGTCGGCCGGGCCGGGCCGCGCGGCCGGTCGGGCTGGAGCGGGGCCGCCCGTCGGGCCACCCGGGTACCGGAGCCCTGGCGCGCCGACAACCAGCCCTCCTCCACCAGCTCGGCGTACGCGTCGGCGACGGTGTTGCGGGCGATCCCCAGGTCCACGGCGAGGGCCCGGTAGGGCGGCAGCCGGGTGCCGGGGGCGAGCCGGCCGGAGTCGATCGCCGTGCGTAACGCCTGCATCAGCTGGTTGCGCAGGCTGCCCTCGCCGCTCAGCTCCAGGTGCAGATCGCTCCCGGTACCCGTCGGATCGGGATCGGACGCACCCTCGGAATTGACCCATGATCTCTGCATGGGAATGCACCCTACTGCGGGCCGATTGCGCTCCTACAGTTTTCACATGACCACTTTTCAGGTTCCTGAGCGCATGAACTTCGCCGCCGTCGCCCCCAAGATCTTCAAGTCCGTCCTGGCCCTCGACGGGGCCGCCCGACAGGGCCTCGACCCGATCCTCCTGGAGCTCGTCCAGATCCGCACCTCGCAGATCAACCGCTGTGCCTACTGCATCGATTACCACACCAGCGACGCCCGCAAGGGCGGCGAGTCGGAAGAGCGGATCTACCAGCTCACCGCCTGGCAGGAGTCCAGCCTCTTCACCGTCAAGGAGCGCGCGGCACTCGCCCTCACCGAGGAGGTCACCCTCCTCCCCGGCGGAGTCACCGACGCCGTCTACGACGAGGCCGCCCGCCACTTCGGCGAGGAGGAGCTCGCGCACCTGATCGCGCTCATCTTCACCGCCAACGTGTGGAACCGGATGAACGTCGCCACCCGCAAGACCCCCGGAACCGAGTAGTCCGGCCGCTCCGCGACCCCCTCAGACCCCATAACGACGCACCAGGGCGGTGGCCACCGCCGGACAGGCCAGGCCACCGCCCCACGCATGCCCCCACCCCCGTCTCCCGGCACCAGAGGGGGACCGCTGACGAAGGACTGACATCGTGACCACCCTCGATTCATCCGCACCGCGCACCGCGGGCAAGGAACCCTCCGCGGTCAAGGGCTGGCTGGCCGTCCTGGCCGTCACCCTCGGCATCTTCTCCCTCATGACCTCCGAGCTGCTGCCCGTCGGCCTGCTCACCCCGGTCGGGGACGCCCTGAAGGTCTCCGAGGGCACGGCGGCCCTCATGGTCACCATCCCCGGCCTGGTCGCGGCGATCTCGGCCCCGCTGGTGACCGTCGCCACCGGAAAGTTCGACCGGCGGCTCGTCCTGGTCATCCTGATCGCCATCGTCGGCCTGGCGAACCTCGCCTCCGCCTTCGCCACCAGCTTCGCCGTGGTCCTGGTCGCCCGCTTCCTCATCGGCATCAGCGTCGGTGGCTTCTGGTCCATCGCCGGCGGCATCGCCCTGCGCCTGGTGCCCGAACGACACGTCGCCCGCGCCACCGCCGTCATCTTCGGCGGCGTCGAGACGGCCTCCGTGCTCGGCGTGCCCACCGGCACCTTCCTCGGCGACCTCTCCGGCTGGCGCACCGCCTTCGCCGCGGTCGGCATCCTCGGCCTCGTCGCCCTCGCCGCCATGCTCTTCCTGATGCCGAAGGTCCCGGCCGAGCGCACCATCGTCTTCGGTGACCTGCCCCGCGTGTGGAAGTCCAACGCCGGCGTCCGCATCGGCATCGCGATGACCTTCCTCGTCATCACCGGCCACTTCCTCGCCTACACCTTCGTCCGTCCGCTCCTCCAGGACGACGGCGTCGGCGACAACATGATCGGTGTCCTGCTGCTGACCTTCGGCATCGCCGGCATCACCGGCAACTTCATCGCCGGCGCCCTGATCGCCAAGCGGCTGCGCCAGGTCGTCATCGGCATCGCGATCGTCCTCGCCGTCGCCATGCTGCTGCTCGCCACCGTCGGCAACACCACCGTCACCGCGGCCGTCATCCTCGTCCTGTGGGGCCTGGGCTACGGCGCCGTGCCGGTGACCTTCCAGACCTGGATCCTCGACGCCGCCCCCGACGCGACCGAGGCCGCCTCCTCCCTGTACGTCTCCACCTTCAACCTGTCGATCGCCCTCGGCGCCCTCTTCGGCGGCATCGCCGTGGACAACCTCGCCACCGCCAGCGTCCTGTACATCGGCGCGGGCCTCGCGATCCTCACCCTCCTCGTCGTCGGCCGACGCTCCGGCCGCCCGACCGACTCCGCCCCGGCCGCCGAACCGGCGACCGACCCGGCCACCGCGGCCGCCCACTGATCGTCTGCCCCGCGACCAACCGTCCCCCGCGGGCGGGACAGACAGCCGGGCGCGGCTCCCTCAAGGAGCCGCGCCCGGCGCTTTCGCGTGCGAGTGCGCTTCTGGCGGGGCGCGGGTTCGGGGGTGGGGCGGGCTTCCGCGCTTCGGCTCCCACCCCTCGGGTCGACGACGCCGCACCCGGCCGCTCCACACCGCGGGAGCCCGGGTGCGGTCAGGGGCGCAGGTCGGGGGCACCGGTCAGCACGTCCCGACCCGTCCCGACCTGACCGGCGAAGGCGTGCGAAAAGCTCCGGTAGACGCTCCGGGGAGGCGCTGTCGTCGCCGACCTCCATCACGGGGCGGGCTCCTGTACCGACACGGACACGGATACCGATACCGACACCGGGACGGAGACGCGGCTGCCCGAGAAGCAACGCCCTCGGCGCACACCGGCGGGGGACGGCCGGCGAACGGCACCAAGGGGAACGCACAAAGGGGCGGGTCGGCGCCGTAGCGCCGACCCGCCCCACCCTGCCCCTCGGCCGCCGCGATCCGCGGCCCGCGTCTCAGACGAGCAGCCGCTCCGGGGGCCCGGTCAGTTCGTGGCCCAGCATCGAGCGGAGTTCCCCGTAGGCGCGCGTGTCGCCGGCCAGGACGCCACCGAGGAGGGTGCGGCCGTCCGGGCCGAGGACCAACTTGGCGTAGGTGGCGGCCGTGTGGTCCTCCCGTACGAAGGACAGCGCGCCCTCGACCCGGGCGTGGACGTCGCCGAACCCGGCCACGTCCACGCCGAACACCTTCAGCTTCGCCGAGGTGTCGGCGCCCGGGAAGGGCTCGGACGCCCTGCCGGTCAGTTGCGCGGCCACGCTCTCGGCCATCAGGTAGCCGGGGGCGACCAGGCCGTGGCAGCGGCCCAGGACGGCCGCGCACTCTCCGACCGCCCAGATCCGGGGGTCCTCGGTACGGCAGTGGGCGTCCACCAGGAAACCGCCCCGCTCCCCGCGCGGAAGCCCGGCCGGCTCGGCCAGTTCGTCGCGCGGGCGGACCCCCGCCGAGAACACCACGCAACGGGCGGGCAGCACGTCACCGTCGGCCAGCGTCACCCCGCGGACCCACCCGTCGGGGCCCGCGTCCACGGACGCCACGCCGCGGCCGCAGTGCACGCTCATGCCGAGCCGGCCCACCAGGCGGGCCAGCACCGCGCCCCCGCCCTCGTCGAGTTGGAGCGGCATCAGGTGCGGGGCCACCTCCACCACATGGGGTCGCATTCCCAGCGAACGCAGGGCCTGCGCCGCCTCCAGCCCCAGCAGCCCGCCGCCGATCACCACGCCGGCGGCGCCCGGTTCGGCGGCCGCGCGCAGGGCGTCGAGGTCCGCGAGGGTCCGGTAGGTGAAGCAGCCCGGCAGGGTGTGACCGGGGATCGGCGGCACGAACGGCTTCGACCCGGTGGCCAGCACGAGCGCGTCGTACCGCACGTGCGAGCCGTCCGCGAAGGTCGCCGTACGGGTCGCCCGCTCGATCGCGACGACCGGAACCCCGAGCCGCAGTTCGACCCGGGGGTCCTCCAGGACCTCGGGGCCGGTCAGCGTCAGGTCCCGGGCGCTCCGCCCGTCCAGGTACGAGGAGAGCGCCACCCGGTCGTAGGCGGCGCGGGGTTCCTCGGCCGCGACGACGATCCGCCACGACGCGAACCGCTCGTCCGCCCGCAGGAGTTCGAGGAGCCGGTGGCCGACCATGCCGTGGCCGGCGAGGACCAGGGTCCCGCTCACGGGCGGTGCCCCCCTTCCGCGGATCGGGCGAGTTCGGCGCAGAGCCGGCCCACCGCCGGGACACAGGTCCCGCAGCCCGTGGTGGCCCGGGTCGCGGCGGCGAGCTCGGGCAGGGCGCGGGCACCGCCGTCCCAGGCCTGCCGAAGGGCCCCCCGGGTCACGTTGTTGCACTGGCAGACCACGGCCGTGTCCGGCAGCGCGCCCGAGGCCGCGTACCCGCCGGCGGAACCGATCAGCAGGGCCAGCCGGTCGCTCGGCACCGGGAGGTCCCGCGCGTACAGCCGGCCCACGGCGGCGACGGCCTGCGGGAACCCCGCGACGATCCCGGACCGGATCCGGCCGTCGCGCAGCCGCAGTCGGGCGTGGCGCCCGCCGCCCGGATCGGACAGCGACACGGTTTCCTCGCCGGGGGCCGGTTCCCGGTCCGGAGCGGGTTCCCCGCCCTGGCCGACGACCGTCAGTTCCAGTCCCCGGATCCCGGGGCGCAGCACGCGTCGCGTCGGCCGGTACGGCCTGTCCGAGCCGGTCAGGATGCTTGCGAGGGCGTCCGCCTGTTCCCACGCCGACGTCAGGGAGTCCCCGGCGGCGCCCGCGTGTTCGGCGCAGTCCCCGATGGCGTGGATCCGCGGATCGCCGGTGCGCAGCCGGTCGTCCACCACGATCCCGCGCCGCACCTCCAGCCCCGCCGCCCGGGCCACCGCGGTCTCCGGGACGCTGCCCGCGCACGCCAGCACGGTGGCCGCCGCGAGCAGCCGGCCGTCGTCCAGCACGGCCTTGCCGTGCTCGGCGCCGGCCACCCGGCGGCCGAGTTCCAAGGCCACGCCGGCCTCCTCCAGGGTCCGCGCCAGTACCGCCGAGGCAGGCCCGTCGAGGTCGCGGTGGGCGAGCCGCGGCCCGGAGTGCACCAACGTCACCTCGTGCCCGGCGCCGCTCAGCGCGGCGGCGGCGCCCGCCCCGCGCAGCCCGCCCCCGGCGATCACCACCGGCCCCTCCGGGGGCGGTTCGGCGTCGGCGAGGGTGCCCAGTCGGCGCACGGCGGGGGAGTCGAAGCCGGGGGACCGCGGGCGCGCCCCGGTGGCCAGCACCAGGACCTCGTACCCGTACCCGGTCCCGTCGGCGGTACGGACCTCGCGTCGGGCACGGTCGATGCCGGTCACGACGGCCGCCCGGCGCACCCGCGCGTTCCCCGGCGGCGCGGCCAGCTCCAGGGCGCGGCCGGGCAGGGTGCCGTCCAGGACCGACAGCAGCAGGGCCCGGTTGTAGGCGGCGTGCGGCTCGGCTGCCAGGACGGTCACCGGACCCCGGTGCCCGAGCCGGTGCAGGGAGGCGCAGAGGCGGTGGGCGGCCGGGCCGTGGCCGACGACGACGATCCCGCTCACGAGGACTCCGACCAGGGTTCGACGCGGACGGCGGCCAACTTGAACTCCGGCATGCCGCTGACCGGGTCCAGGGCGGGCCCGGTCATCAGGTTGGCCCGGCCCGCGCCGGGGAAGTGGAACGGCACGAACACGGTGTCGGCGCGCAGGCTCTCCACCAGCCGGACCCGGGCCACCACCGCCCCGTGCGCGGAGACGACCCGGGCGTGAGCGCCGTCGGTCAGTCCGAAGCGCCCGGCCGTGTCCGGGTGGACCTCGACGAACACCTCCGGTGCGACGGCCATCAGTTCGGGTACCCGGCGGGTCTGCGCCCCCGACTGGTAGTGGGCCAGGACCCGGCCCGTCGTCGCGAGGAGCGGCCGCCCGGCGTCCGGGACCTCCGCGGATTCCCGGTCCTCCACCGGGGCGAACCGGGCCCGCCCGTCCGGGTGCGCGAAGCGGTCCAGGAACATCCGGGGCGTACCGGGATGCCGGGCGCCGCCGTCGTCCGCCGGGCAGGGCCAGTACAACTCCTCGCCCGCGTCGAGCCGTTCCCAGCTGATCCCCGCGTAGTCGGCGCGGCCCCCGGCGGAGGCCCGGCGCAGCTCCTCGAAGACCGTGCGCGGCGCCGTCGGGAACCGTTCGGGAGGCTGCCCCAGTCGCGTCGCGAGCCCGTGCAGCACGTCGAGGTCGGTCCGTACCCCGGGCGGCGGGGCCAGGACCGGGCGGCGGCGCACCACCCGCCCCTCCAGATTGGTCAGGGTGCCCTCCTCCTCGGCCCACTGGGTGACGGGCAGCACCACGTCGGCCAGGGCCGCCGTCTCGGACGGCACGAAATCGGCGACGACCAGCAGGTCCAGGGCGGCCAGCCGGCGCGACACGTGCGCCGCGTTCGGGGCGGACACCGCCGGATTGGAGCCGAAGACCAGCAGGGCCTTGGGTCCGCCGGGCGTGCCGAGGGAGTCGAGCAGTTGGTAGGCGCCGGTGCCCGGGCCGGGCAGGGTGTCGGGCTCCACGCCCCAGACGCCCGCCACGTGGGCGCGCGCCGCCGGGTCGGTGATCATCCGGTACCCGGGGAGCTGGTCGGCCTTCTGGCCGTGCTCGCGTCCGCCCTGCCCGTTGCCCTGGCCGGTCAGGCAGCCGTACCCGCTGCCCGGGGTGCCCGGCAGGCCCAGCGCGAGCGACAGGTTGACGAACGCGGACACCGTGTCGGTGCCCTTGCTGTGCTGTTCGGCGCCGCGCCCGGTGAGCACGTACCGGCGGTCCGCCCCGGCGAGCATCCGCACGGCCTCGCGCATGTCCGCGACCGGTACGCCGGTGATCCCCTCCACCCGCTCGGGCCACCAGGCCACGGCCCGCCGCCAGGCCTCGTCGAAGCCGGTGGTGCGCTCGGCCACGTACGCCTCGTCGAGCAGGCCTTCCGTGACGGCGAGGTGGAACAGGCCCAGGGCCAGCGCCAGATCGGTGCCCGGCACGGGCTGGAGGTGCAGCGCGGCCAGTTCCGCCGTACGGGTGCGGCGCGGGTCGATCACGACGAGGCGCGCCCGGTTCAAGTGCCGCATCAACGGCGGCATCGTCTCGGCGGGGTTGGCGCCGGCCAGCAGGATGACCTGCGCACGCCCGAGGTCCGCGACGGGGAACGGCAGACCCCGGTCGAGCCCGAAGGCCGCGTTCCCGGCGGCGGCGGCCGACGACATGCAGAAGCGGCCGTTGTAGTCGATCCTGCTGGTGCCGAGCGCCACCCGCGCGAACTTGCCGAGCAGATAGGCCTTCTCGTTGGTCAGTCCGCCGCTGCCGAACACCCCGACGGCGTCCGCGCCGTGCTCCCCGCGCAGCCGTGCCAGCCGACCGGCGACCAGGTCGAGCGCCGAGTCCCAGTCGGTGGGGGCCAGTCGCCCGTCGGGGCCGCGCACCAGCGGGGTCCGCAGCCGGTCGGGCGCCCGGAGCACCGCGGGGGCCGTCCAGCCCTTCTGGCACAGGCCGCCCCCGGCGGGGTCGGCCGGCCGGACGGCGACCGCGTCGCCCTCGTCGCGCAGCACGGTCGGGCACTGGAGGGCGCAGTACGCGCAGTGCGTGGCGGCCTCGGGCGCCGCGACCAGGTCAGCGGGCACGGGCCGGCCTCGGCTCGCGCGATGGGGCGGGTCCCTGGGCGACCCGCCGCCCGGGACGCAGGTACACCGCCCAGGTGAGCAGCACGCAGAGCGCGTAGTAGCCGAGGAAGCAGGCGAACGCCGTGGTGCCGCTGCCCTGTGGCCCCTGGTAGGAGGCGCGGAACGCCAGGTTGATCGCCACCCCGCCGAGCGCGCCGACCGCGCCCGCGATCCCGATGGCGGCGCCCGAGATCCGACGGGCCCGGGCGAAGGCCTGCCGGGCCTCGCCGCCCGAGGTGATGGTGGCCTCCGCCTCGGCGGCGGCCGCGGCCGGGATCAGCTTGTACGTGGAGCCGTTGCCGAGCCCGCTGAGCACGAAGACCAGGGTGAAGGCCGCGACGAACGCCCCGAAGGACCCGGCCCGCGAGGCCAGCAGCAGCCCCGCCGTTCCCAGGGCCAGCGCCAGGAACGCCCACAGGGTGACGCGCGCCCCGCCCCAGCGGTCGGCGAGCTTCCCGCCGAGCGGCCGTGACACCGAGCCGAGCAGCGGGCCGATGAACGTGTACGAGGCCGCTTCGAGCGGCGTCGAGCCGAACTCGTTCTGCAACACCAGCCCGAAGGCGAACCCGTAGCCGATGAAGGAACCGAACGTGCCGATGTACAGGAAGGAGATGAACCAGGTGTGGCGGCTCGCGGCGGCCTCGCGCAGCGCCCCGGGCCGGGCCCGGACCGCGTCGACGTTGTCCATCTTCAGGGCCGCGAGCAGCGCGGAGAGCACGATCAGCGGGAGATAGACGGCGGCCACGTACGACGGGTGGGTGTCCCCGGCCGTGGCGATCACCAGCAGGCCCAGCAACTGCACCACGGCCACGCCGAGGTTGCCGCCGCCGGCGTTCACCCCCAGGGCCCAGCCCTGGCGGTTCTGCGGGAAGAAGGTGGTGATGTTGGTCATCGAGGAGGCGAAGTTGGCGCCGCCCACCCCGGCCGTGGCGCCGATGACCAGGAACACCCACAGCGGGGTCCCCGGGCGCTGCACGAAGACGAACGCGAGCAGCGCCGGCACCAGCAGCACGGCCGAGGCGAACACCGTCCAGTTGCGACCGCCGAACCGGGTCACCGCCCAGCTGTACGGCAGCCGCAACACGGCGCCCACCAGGGTCGGCACCACGACGAGCAGGAACTTCTCACCGGGGGTGAACCCGAGGCCGATCTCCGGCGACATGAACAGCACGAGCACCGACCACATGCTCCACACCGAGAACCCGATGTGCTCGGACAGCACGGACAGTGCCAGGTTGCGGCGCGCGATCCGCTTCCCGGTGCGCTCCCAGTACTGCTCGTCCTCCGGGTTCCAGCCTTCGATCCACCGCCCGGCGGCGGGCCTGGTCTTCATGTCTCTCCTCTCTGGGGCCCGGTCCGCCTCTCGGCGACACCGGGCCCGACGGGGTGCCGCTCAGGCCGCTCGGGGCGCCTCGGGCCCGCTCAGGGCCGCTTGGGGGCGCGTTCCACCAGGGCGCGTTCCACCAGGGCGCGTGCCGCGCCCGTG
Organism: Streptomyces sp. WM4235; assembly: GCF_001279725.1. Classification (GTDB taxonomy): domain Bacteria; phylum Actinomycetota; class Actinomycetes; order Streptomycetales; family Streptomycetaceae; genus Streptomyces. The sequence goes on from NZ_LGDE01000136.1 coordinate 18,106, forward strand.
TACCCGGCCGGATCGCACAGGCCCGCCAGCGCCGCCGGCCCCAGGACGCCCGCCAGCTCGGGAGCCTCGGCGAGGACGTCCGCCAGGGGACGTCCCTCGGCGCCGGCCGTCGCCGTGGCCTCGTTCAACAGCGTGCGGGCCGCGGCCTTCCCGAGCCGTGGGGCGAGCACGGCCACGATCCGCTCCGAGACCACCGCGCTGCCGGTGAGGTCCAGGTTGGCGCGCATCCGCTCCGACCTGACCTCCAGCCCCTCGGCCAGTTCCACGGCCGTGTGCGAGGCGCCGCCCACCAGCCGCAGGCACTCCCGCAGCAGCAACCACTCGGCGTGCCAGGCGCCCGCGGACCGCTCGTCCTCCGACACCAGACAGGCCGTCAACGCGCCCGCCAGGGCCGGGACCTGGAGGGCCGCGCTGCGGATCAGCGTGGACAGCACCGGATTGCGCTTGTGGGGCATCGCGGAGGAACTCCCCCGCCCGGCGCCGCCCGGTTCGGCGAGTTCGCCGACCTCGGTCCGGGCCATGCCCTGCACGTCCACGGCGATCTTCCCGAGCGCCCCCGCCGTGAAGGCGAGCGCCGCCGCCAGGTCGGCGAGCGGCGTGCGCAGGCTGTGCCACGGCAACGCCGGCCGGGCCAGGCCCGTCTCGGCGGCGTACGCGGCGACCAGCCGGTCGTGGAAGACCCCCGGGTCCAGCACGTCCTCGGAGCCCTCGGGGCCGTCGAGGCCGGCGTACTCGACGTACCCGGCCAGGGTTCCCGCCGCGCCGCCCAGCGAGACGGGCAGCCCCTCCTCCTGGACCCGCGCGAGCCTCTCCCGGGCCTCGCGCACCAGCTGGAGCCAGCCCGCCGCCTTCAACCCGAACGTCGTCGGCACGGCGTGCAGCGCCATCGTCCGACCGGCGATCAGCGTGTCCCGGTGCTCCCCGGCCAGCGCGGCCAGGGCCGTCGCGGTACGCGTCAGGTCCTCCCGCACGAGCGTCAGCGCGCGGTGCGCCACCAGCATCGCCCCGGTGTCGAAGATGTCCTGGCTGGTGGAGCCGCGGTGGACGTACTCGGCGGCCTCCGGGGAGTCCGCCGCGACCACCGCGGTCAGCGCCCGCACCAGGCCCACGACCGGGTTGGCCGTCTCCCGGGCCGCGACGGCCAGCTCGCGCAGGTCCAGCCGCTCCGCCCGGGCCGCGTCGGTGATGGCGTCGGCGGCCTGCCAGGGCAGGGTGCCCAGCCGGGCCTGGGCCCGGGCCAGTGCCGCCTCGGCGTCCAACATGGCCTGGAGCCAGGCGGGATCCCCGGTCACCGCCTCGACGGGGGTGCCGGCGCGGACCGGTGAGAGCAGGCCCGCGTCGGGCGCCGTCGCGGGAGCCGGCTCGACCTCGGCCGCGGGAGGGGGCGCGGCCGGCTCGACCAGGCGCAGACCGCCGGGCATCAGACGATCACTCCGGTGAGGTCGGTGCCGGCGTCCACCGGGCCCAGCCCGGCCGGCACGTGCGCGACCGCGGGCAGGTCCAGTACCGCGCGGGCGATGGCGTCGGAGTCCCCGAGCGTCACCGAGTCCACGCCCGGACGGATGCCCGCCGCGGTCACCCAGTGCACCGATTCGGTGGGCACCCCGTACGCGAACCGTCGCGGATGCGCGCGGCCCCGCGCGTCGAGCATGTGGAACGGTCGCTCGGTCACCGCGAGCCCGCCCGTCTCGTACGTGGTGCCCTGCGCGGCGTCGATCCGGTAGGTGGCGGCCTGGTCGGTGTCCAGGAGGTGGCGCAGCAACGGGTCGGCCGTGCGCCGCAGATCGGGCTCCGGCAGGCGGGCCTCGATCAGCGCGGTCGCGCGGATCGCCGGACCGGGAACCACCGAGGACTCGGCCACGTACAGCTGCGCGGTGGTGTCGATGCGGACCTGCACCCCGGGGCCGAGGATGGTCAGGACCCCCGCCTCGATCAGGGCGCCCATCTCCTCGATGCGGGAGGCCGGCGGGCCGATGGACAGGAACGCGTTGAGCGGCGTGTACCAGCCCTCCAGGTCGTCGCGGTGCGAGGTGCCCTCCAGCCCGCCGTGGTCGACCGCCAGCCGGATCTCGTTGCGCAGGTCGCGCAGCAGGTCCAGGGCGGCCTTCACGGGGCCGCTGACGTTCCCCTGCTTGGCCGCGACCACGTCGCGGGCCAGGTACTCCAACAGCCAGGCGGTGAAATCGGCGCGGCCGGTGAACACCCGGTCGCCGTAGGGACGGGAGAGGCCCTCCCAGTCCCACCGGTCGGCCTCCTCGATGCCGTGCGCCGTCAGCAGTGGCGCGGGATCGGCGTCCGGCTCCAGCGCCAGGTACTGCTCCACGAACGGCTCGCGTTCGGCGTCCCGGCCGCGCTGCGTGAGCAGGGTGCCGTAGTAGACGCTCTCCACCTCGCGGGCGATCAGCGGCCACAGGTCGGCGCTGAAGCTGACCGGCCGGCCGTCCCGCGCGTCCTCCTTGAGCGCCGCGATGAACTCGGCGGTCAGCAGCCGCGGGTAGTAACGCCCGTGCGCGCCCTTCTCGTTCTCGCCGCGCGCGTGGTAGGGGATGCCGCGCCGCGAGAACGCGTACAGCCGGGGCTCCTGCCCGGACGGGCGGTACACGAGCTTGTCGCCCTCCCGCTCGAAGGCCCCGCCGCGGCCCGCCGTCAGCAGCGCCATGTGGTCGAAGAAGTTCAGGCCCAGACCGCGCAACAGCACGTTCTGGCCGGCCTCGATGCCGCTGAGGTCCAGGTCCGCCGGGTTCGAGGGCGTGAGGTAGGTGAGGTGGTGGATCCGGGCCAGGCTGGCCGTCCGGGCCTCCCGGCTGGTGAGCCGGGCCGGCACGTGCCCCTGCGCCATCACGATGGCGTCGAGCGCGTTCAGCCGGACGCCGTTCTCCAACCGCACGCCCTGCGGTCCACCGGGCACCCCGTGGGTGTCGGCCATGGCCACCGCCCGCGTCCGGTGCACGTGCACCGTGACGTGGCCGGGCGCGCTCTCGACGACCCGGCGGAAGCAGTCGCCCAGGTAGGTGCCGTAGAAGGCGCGCGTGGGGTACGTGTTCGGACCCATCCGGCGGGCCTCGGCCAGCGTGGCCTCGTCGTGGCTGTCACGGTCCCCGAGCAGGGCCAGGCCCTGCGCCCACTCGTACAGGCTCGGACCCGGCTCGATGGGCCCGTCGATGCGGACGCTGTGGTCCGTGAAGACGGTGATCTGCGAGGCGACGGTGTTCATCAGCAGGTGCCGGGACTGGGCCGCGCGCCACACCGTTCCGGCGCCGGGCGCGGAGGGGTCCACGACGTGCACCACGACGCCCTCGCGCGAAGGCGCGGTCCGCTCGGCGGCGATCAGCCGCTCCAGGACGGACAGGCCGCGCGGTCCGGCGCCGATGACGGCGAGCTCTACTCGGCTCTTCTTCATTGCGGAACTCCCATTCCTACGGTGCGCGGACGACTAGTTGGCGGTGCTCGTGGACTCGCCGGCGCCGAGCAGCCGGGCCAGCTCCAGGCGCTTGATCTTCGTGGTCGCGGTCTGCGGGAGGTCCTCCAGCCGCCACTGCACGGGCTCCGCCAGCGGCGGCAGCCCGACCACGGCCGACTGCCAGGCGGCCAGGTCCAGCGGCTTGTCGTCCCGGGTGCTGACCACGGGGACGGCGGTGCCGTCGGGGCCGGGGATGATGATGACCTCGACGAGCTCGGGGACGCGGGTGAACAGCTTGTCCTCGATCTCCAGGGTGCTCTTGACGCCCGGGATCTCGTCCACCTCGCGGTCCAGCAGGTGCAGACAGCCCCACTTGGTGCGGTAGCCGACGTCGCCCATGCGCCACCAGCCGTCGTTGACCTGCTTCTCCCAGCGCTGGTGCTCGCCGAGGTAGCTGATGATCCGGCCGTCGCTGCGGACCTCGATCCAGCCCGGGTTGTCCTTGTCCGGCGGGTTGCCGTCGCGGCTGACGACCCGTACCCCCGTCATCCCGGGGAACGGCACGCCCACGCACCGGCCGTTGAAGTCGGCGCCGTCCTTGAGGGAGTACGTGCGGGCCGCGATCGGACCGACCTCGCTCTGGCCGTAGGCCTGCGCGAACCGGCGGTTCTTCCGCCCGGAGGCCTGGAGCAGCCGGTTCACCGTCCGGGGGTGGATCGCGTCGAAGGTGCTGGAGAAGTACTTCACGTTGGCCAGCGGCCGGCGCGGGTCCTCGGCCAACACCTCCCAGCGCAGGAAGGTGTTGGGGTGCGCCTCGATGAACCCCGGCGGCACCTGGCTGAACAGGTCTCCCACCGTCTCCGGGTCGTCGTCGCGCAACACGATCAGCGGATGGCCCTGGAGCACGGCGATGGGCATCGCGGTGAACATCCGCGAGTGGACGAACGAGACGTGCACGGCGATCGGTTCGCTGCGCCGCACGGCCGTCGACACCACGGTGGCCTGCGGCCGGTAGCGCGCCTGGAAGCTGGTGCCGGTGTGCACGGCGAGCTTCGGCGTGCCGGTCGTGCCCGAGGTGTGCGTGATCAGGGTGGGATGGTCGGCGGGCATGGCGACCGCCGGCACCCGCGGTGCCCCGGCGAGCGCGGCGAACGCGGTCGCGCCCTCGTACGCCCCGGAGGCGAGCAGCACCTCCCGGGAGAGGGCCATGACCTCGGCGGGCAGCGAGTGCTCCAGCTTCTCCTGGTCGGTGACCAGGAACGGCCGGCCCACGCGCCGCAGCAGCTCGGCGACGGTCGCCCCGTCCAACTTCGGCGACAGCAGCACCGGGACGGCCCCGATGCGGGCGATGGCGCAGGCCAGCAGGGTGATGTCGAACCCGTCCCCCTTGTGCACCACCACGTGGTCACCGGGGCGGACCTGGACCGACCACAGCCGGGAGGCCAGCTCCGCCACCAGTTCGGCGACCTCCGTCAGGGTGGCCCTGCGGCTCAGCTCGGGGGCGATGTCGAGATCGTGGTCGAGGATCACGAAATTGCCGGGGTGTCGGGCGGCCGCTCGATCGAACAGCGTGCCGAGCCGAATTCCCTTGTTGTTTATGCGCTGGAGGAACATGCGTCACTCTCTCGTCCGTGAATTGCCGATGCCGGTCTGAATTCAGGCCTTTTCGATGACGTCCTTGATGCGGGAGAGAGTGGCGTCGAGATCCTGCACCAACTTCGCCGTCCAGTCGTCGACGAACTTCCGGCGCCCCGCCTCGTCCAGATCCGCGACGATCTTGTGGATTCCGGCGGTCGCCTTTCCCATCCGGAAGTGGTGGGTGAGCACGGAACCCGATCCGTCGGCCTTCACGTCGAAGCCCCAGACGCTCTCCTGGTCCTCCTGGGCGTGCGTGAGCATCATCCAGCGGAACGTCCGGCCCGGCTCGGCCGCCGTGACCCGGGCCTCGGTGTACCAGGTGCCGCGGACCAGCGGGGCCCAGGCGACGACCTGCTCGCTGCGCAGGTTCTCGCCCCGGAAGATCGAACCGACCGCGGAGGGCTCTCCCGAGATCCATTCGCCGCCCATGCATTCCGGGCTCCATTCGGCACTGCGCGGCAGGTCGCTGACCACCGCGTACACCTCCTCGGGCGTGGCGTTCACCGAAATGTCGGCGCGGAGTTCAAACAGCGGGGAGGTTTCGATGATGTTCGTCATGGTTGAAATCCTGTCTTTGTCGGGGCGGCCGGTCAACGGCCGAAATTGCTATCCGTCAGGTCGATGACGCCATGCGTCCATGAATTCGGGAATGCGTCAGGAAACGCGCAGGACGAGCTTTCCGCGGACCTTTCCCTCGTCGAGCCGACGGTGCGCCGTGCCCGCCTCGCTCAGCGGCAGCACCTCGGTCGCGTGCGGCTTCAGCAGCCCGTCGGCCAGCAACCGGTTGATGTTCGCGGCGGCGTCCGCCAGTTCGTGCGTACGGGCGTGGGAGATGGCGAAGCCGAGCACCGAGCGGTCCTGGAGGTACAGGGCGCCGGCCGGCAACACCGGACGCGTCCGCAGTCCGGCGAGGACGACCACCCGGCCTCGGGAGGCGAGCAACTCCACCGCCGTCTCCAGGTCGTTGCGGCCCGAGGTGTCCACGTACAGGTCCACGCCGTCCGGGGCCGCCGCCCGGATCAGGGCCGGCACGTCCTCCTCGCGGTAGTCGACGAAGTGCCGGGCGCCCAGCGAGCGCACGTACGCGGCGTCGCGCCCGGCGGCCACGGCCACCACCCGGGCGCCCGCCTGGGCGGCCATCACCACCGCCGCGCTCCCCACGTTCCCGGCGGCGCCGAGGACGAGGACCGTCTCGCCGGCCCGGACCCGACCGTGCGTGAACAGGGCGAGGTGCGCCGTCGCCGCCGGATGGGCCAGCGCCACCGCGTGCACCGGGTCCACCCCCGCCGGCAGGTGGTACAGCCGGTCCGCCGGCACGGCCACCCGTTCGGCGGCGGCGCCCTGCCGGCCCGCGTGACCGAGGCTGTTGCACCACACCCGGTCACCCGCCGCGAAGCCGGGCGCACCGGGACCGGCGGAGACCACCGTTCCCACGAGGTCCCGTCCCACGACGAAGGGGAACGGCACCGGGGTTCGCCAGGCGCCCGAACGCACGAAGGTGTCCACGTGGTTGACGGCGGTGACCTCGACGTCGACCAGCACGTCACCCGAACCGGGAACGGGCGGCGGCAGTTCGCCGTGACGGATGGAATCGGGGGGACCGAGTTCTTCTATGTAGGCAGCACGCATGGCTCGGATTCTGGTGCGGTTCCGGGGCTCCCGGGCCGCCGGAGGCGATCACCGCCCGAGGTCCGTCACCTCCCCGTCCCCGGTGTGTCACCTCGGCGCCCCCGGACGACGAATCGCACCACCGAGGTCCGTCAAGTCCCCGTCCCGCACGTCAAGTCCGGGCCCGGAACGTCAAGTCGGACGAGGCCGCCGCTCCATCGGCCGCCCGGCCGCCATCCCTACGATGCCGGTCATGACCACGACCCCGCCGCGCACCGCGGCACTCCACGAGGTGCCGATCGGCGATCCGCGCGTCACCACCGACGTCGGCCCGCTCATCCGGGCCCTGCGACCCGCGCTCGACGAGCAGGCCTTCGCGGCCTTCGCGACCGAAGCCCAGGCACAGGGGCTGGTGTTCACCGCCGCCTACGACGAGGCCGGCCACTGCCTCGGCGTGGCGGCCCACCGTGTCCTCGCCACCAGCCGCGGTCGGATCCTGTTCGTCGACGACCTGGTCACCGATCCGGACCGGCGCTCGGGCGGGACCGGTGCGCTGCTGCTGGCCGCCCTGAAGTCCCGGGCCCGGGAGGAGGGATGCGTCCGCGTGGAACTGGACTCCGGGGTGACCAACCAGGGCGCCCACCGCTTCTACCACCGCCACGGCCTGACCATCGGCGCCCTGCACTTCGCCGTCGAGGTCTGAGACCCGCCTCCGCCGCACCCGACCGCGGCCTCTCGACGACGGGGCCTCGCCCGCGCCTTGCCGGTTCTTGGTCACGCCCTGTCCGGCGGCCGGGACGCTGGCGACATGACCACGCACGCCCCCTCGTCGACCCGCCCCGTCCTCCCGGAGCCGGCCGCCCTCACCCGTGTCCGCACCCTGCTGGCCACCCTGAGCCGGGACCACGCGAGCGCCCGGTGGGCGCCGACCGCGCTGGAGGCCCGCATCGGCGAACTCCTGCTCACCGCCTCGGCGGGCGACGGCGCACTCACCGCGCCCCGCCTGCGGGCAGCCCTCGCGGAGGGATCGATGAGCTTCCTCGCGGACAACGGGGGCCGGCTCGCCCTGCTCCTCGGCGCCGTGCTGGAGCTGCTGATCTCCCCGGGGCCGGCCGACCCCGGAGCGGCCGGCCCCGCCGCGCCCGAGGACCCGTACGACGCGGAGCACACCCGGCAGGCGGCGGCACACGCCCGAGAGGCGGTCGGACACGTCCACGAGACGGCGGCACACGCCCGAGAGGCGGTCAACGCCGTGGACGCGGTACACGCCCTCCTCGACCGGATCACCCGGGACCCGGGCCTTCGGGCCGACGGCGCGGGGGGCTAGCGCGATGCCGGACATCCTCGTCGTCGGCGGCGGCTTCGCCGGGGTCTGGGCGGCCGCGTCCGCCGTCCGCGCCCTCCGGGAGGCGGGCGCCCCCCACCACTCGGTCACCCTGGTCACCCCGGGGAACGACCTGGTGCTCAGGCCCCGGCTCCACGAGGCCGACCCGCACACCATGAGGGTCCCGCTCGACCGCGTCCTCGGCCCGATCGGGGTGGGGCGCGTCGCCGCGACCGTGACGGGAATCGACACCGTCGGGCGACGTGTCACCACCGCGGACACGGCCGGCCAAGAACTCGTCCTGCCCTACCGCCGGTTGATCCTGGCGTGCGGAAGCCGTCTGGTGCGGCCCGAGCTGCCCGGCGCCGACCTGCTCTTCGACGTCGACGACATCGACTCCGCCACCGCCCTGGACACCCACCTGCACGGCCTGCCGGGCGAGCCCGTCGCACCGGGCCGCTTCACCGCCCTCGTCGTCGGCTCGGGCTTCACCGGCCTGGAGACCGCGACCGAACTCGTCGGCCGGCTCCGCGTGATCGCCGCACCCCACGGCGCCACCGCCGAGGTGCGGGTGGTCCTCGTGGAACGGGCCCCGGTACTCGCCCCCGGCCTCGGCCCCGGCCCCCGACCGGTGATCGTCGAGGCGCTGGAGCGGCTCGGCGTCGAAACCCGCCCGGCCACCACCCTGGAACGGGTGACCCCCGCCGGCGCCACCCTCTCGGACGGCGCCGTGCTGCCCACGCGCACCGTCGTGTGGACCGGCGGGGTCGTCGCGGCCCCGCTCACCGCGCTGGTCCCCGGCGCCCGCGACCCGATCGGACGCCTGGAGGTGGACGAGTTCCTCCGCGTCCCCGGCGCACCCGGGGTGTACGCGGCGGGGGACACCGCCGCCGCCCGGGCGGACCCTGACCACCTCGTGCTGCCGAGCTGCCAGTACGCCATCCCGCTCGGCAAACACGCCGGGCACAACGCCGCCGCGAGCCTGATCGGCCGGACGCCCGCACCGTTCCGCCCGGCTCCCCACGTCACCACCCTCGACCTGGGCGAGGCCGGCGCGGTGTCCACCACCGGCTGGGAGCGAACCGTACGGCTGACCGGCGCGGAGGCCAAGACCCTCAAGCGGACCCTCACCGCGCAGTGGATCCGCCCCCCGCTGGACGACGCCGACGAACTGCTGCGCCAGGCGGACCCCGCCTTCCGCACCCGCCGCACCACACCCGCCTGACCCATACCCACCCGACCCACCGCACCGACCCGACCCACCGCACCGACCCGACCCACCACGCCCGTCCCGATCCACCACACCCACCTCACCGTGCCCACCGGGGGAGCCATCCGCATGATCAGCAGACGCACACTCATGAGAGCCGGCGCCGCGACCGGGGCCGCCGGCCTCCTCGCCTCCGGCACCGCCTTCGGGACCGCGGCCCTCGCCAGCGACCGCAGCGCCCCGTTCGCCCGCCTGCGCGAACGGCTGACCGGCCGACTGGTCCTGCCCCAGGACCCCACGTACGACCTGGCCAAACAGCTCCAGATGGCCCGCTACGACGCGATCCGCCCCCAGGCCGTCGCCTACTGTGCCAACAGCGCCGACGTGGCCCACTGCGTCCGCTTCGCACAGGACCACGGGCTCCACGCCGCCGTCCGCAGCGGCGGCCACAGCCAGGCCGGCTACTCGACCACCACCGGACTCGTCATCGATGTCTCCCGGCTGAGCAGCATCCGTCCCGGCCGCGACACCGTCCGCCTCGGCCCCGGCAGCCAGGGCGTCGACATCCTCAACACCCTGGCCCCCCTCGGCATCCAGCTCGGCTCCGGCACCTGCCCCACCGTGGCGATCGGGGGCTGGGTGCAGGGCGGCGGCCTCGGACTGACGGCGCGCGCCTTCGGCATGGGCAGCGACCGGCTCGTCTCCGCGCGCGTCGTCCTCGCCGACGGCTCGGTGGTCGACACCTCCGCCGCCGAGCACCCGGACCTGTACTGGGCCCTGCGCGGCGGCGGCGGAGGCAACTTCGGGGTGGTCACCGACCTGGAACTGCGCCCCGTCGACGCGCCCTCGATGACCGTCTACACCCTCACCTACGACGGGGCCCACGCCGCCGACGTCCTGCTCGCCTGGCAGGACTGGATGGCCGACGCGCCGCGCGAACTCGCCTCCGAGCTGTTCGTCATCCTCCCCGCGGACTCACCCGAGGGCACCGCCCCCACCGTCGTCGTCTCCGGCGCCCACGTCGGCGCCCTGGCCGCCGCGGACCGACACCTCGACCGGCTGATCGCCTCGGCGGGCCGCCCGACCACGAGCCGCGAGGCCGCTCAGCTCCCGTACCAGCAGGCCATGATGAAGGTGTACGGCTGCGCCGACGCCACCGTCGAGGAATGCCACCGGATCGGCTACTCCCCGAGGGCCACGCTGCCCCGGGAGAGCTACGCCACCTACCGCAACGTGTACTTCGACCGGCGCTGGCCCCCGGCGACCGCCCAGGCCGCCCTCGCCGTCCTCCAGAGCGATCCGCGGCCGGGCCAGTTCCGCTTCCTGGGCCTGTTCTCGTACGGCGGCCGGATCAACGAGGTCGCCCCCGGCGCCACCGCGTTCGTCCACCGCGACGTGCTCTTCGAGGCGGGCTTCCAGGTCGGCCTCCCCGTCGGCGACCCCGCCGCGCAGGACCGCGAACGCGCCCAGGCCTGGGTCGACGGCGGCTACGCCACGCTGTACCCGCGCTCCAGCCGCCGTTCGTACCAGAACTACATGGACCCGGCGCTCACGAACTGGCGGGAGGCCTACTACGGCCGCAACTACGCCCGGCTGCGGAGCGTCAAGCGCGCCTACGACCCGCACCGCTTCTTCCGCTTCGCCCAGGCCGTCGACTGACGGCGCCCCACCCCGGCCCGACCGGCCCACCGGCACCGCCGCCCACCTCGCGCGGCGGTGCCGGGTGCGTGAGGATGCGTACATGGCCCAGGACGGCACGGCCGGCGGACCGGCGAGCGACATCCCGGAGGCGGGGCTCAAAGCCAACGCGATCGGCTTCCTCGACGCGCTCGTCATCGGCCTCAACTCCACCTCGCCCGCCTACTCGCTGGCCGCCGTCATCGGGCCGATCGTGGCACTGGCGGGGATCTACGCACCCGGCGTGATGCTGGCGTCCTTCGTCCCCATGCTGCTGATCGCCGCCGCCTTCTACTACCTCAACAAGGTCGACCAGGACTGCGGGACCACCTTCTCGTGGGTCACCCGGGCCATGGGCCCGTGGGCCGGCTGGCTGGGCGGCTGGGCGATCGCCATGACCGGCGTGCTGGTCATCGGCTCCCTCGCCGACGTGGCCGTCCACTTCGGTCTGCTCGCCGCCGGCCTCGACGACTGGGCGACCGACCCCGTGATCCGACAGACCCTCACCGTCGTGGTGATCCTCGCCATGACGGCCGTCTGCGTCATCGGAACGGAGATGTCGGCGCGCCTCCAGGACGTGCTCATCATCGCCCAGGTCTTCTTCCTGCTGACCTTCGCGGTGGTCGCCCTCTACCGCGTCTACGCCGGCACCAGCACCCTCGACTCGATCGAACCGAGCATCGACTGGCTCAACCCGTTCGGCGCCGGCGGCGCCGCCCTCACCGGCGGACTGCTGCTCGGCGTCTTCATCTACTGGGGTTGGGAATCCGCGGTGAACCTCACCGAGGAGGTCGAGAACTCCGCCACCGCGCCCGGCAAGGCGGGCATCTGGTCCACCGTGGTGCTGCTGGTGACCTACCTGTCCGTGGGCTTCGCCGTCGTCGCCTACGCCGGAACCGCCTTCCTCGCCGAGAACGCGGGCGAGGAGGAGGCCGTCTTCGCGGTCCTCGCCCACGAGGTCATGGGCGGCCTGGACTGGGTGGTCCTCCTCGCCGTCTGCACCTCGGCCCTCGCCTCCACCCAGACCACGATCATCCCCGCCTCCCGCACCGCCCTGTCCATGGCCCGCCGCCACGCACTGCCTCCGGGGCTCGCCCACATCCACCCGCGGTTCCGCACCCCGGACGTCAGCACCTGGTGGGTCGCCGGCATCGCCATCGCCTGGTACCTCGTCGTCAACCAGATCAGCGAGAACGCCCTGCTCGACTCCCTCACGGCGCTGTCCCTGCTCATCGCCTTCTACTACGCGCTCACCGGCCTGGCCTGCGTGATCTACTACCGGCGCCACCTGACGGAGAGCCTGCACAACTTCCTGCTCATCGGTCTGGGCCCGCTGGTCGGCGCCGCACTGCTGTCCTGGCTGCTCGTGGAGTCGGTCGGCGACATGGCGAACCCGGCCAACTCGGCCGGCGGCGTCTCCTGGTTCGGACTGGGACCGCCGCTGGTCATCGGGATCGGGATCGCCGTCGTCGGCGTCCTCGTCATGTGCTTCTGGCGGCTCCGGGACGGCCGGTTCTGGCAGGAGCGACGCGGCGTCGCCGACCCCGCGCTCGTCCACGCCGAACAGCACTGAGGCGGGAGGCCTCCCATGTCCGTGGTCCTCGGGTACGACGAATCACCCGGCGCCGAACGCGCCCTGCGGGTGGCCCTGGAGGTGGCCGCCGCCTTCGGTGAACCCCTGGTGCTGGTCTACGGGGCGAACGCGCCCGGCGCCACCGGGGAGGAGTACCGGGCCCACCGCGAAGCCGTCCGCCAGGCGGGCCGCAGCGCCCTCGCGCACGCCGTGGAGGCCGCCGACGAGGCCGGAGTCCCCTCGACGGTGGAGGTCGTCGACGACAAACCCGCCCAGGCCCTGCTCGACGCGGCCGAACGCCACCGGGCCCGGGTGATCATCGTCGGCACCTGGGGGGACAGCCCGATCCGCGGCGCCCTGCTCGGCTCCACCCCGCACAAGCTGCTGCACCTGTCGCCGGTCCCCGTGCTGTGTGTCCCGACGGAGCCGTGACGCCTCCGAATGTCCCGCCCGCGCCGGCCGTGCGACGCTGAAACCGTGCGAGCCCTGGAGGAACTCCGGACCGGCACCGGCGCCGTGCCGGCGGCCGCGCGCCGGTCCGTCCGGGTCACCCTCGCCGCCTGCCTCGCCTTCTACGGGCTGCTGTACGGCCTGGACCGGCCCGTCGGCGCCACTTACGCCCTCTTCGCCGCCGTCGCCCTGGCGGGCCTGTCCCGGATCCCCGGCACCGGCCGGCAGCGGTCCGTCGTCATCGTGCGGGTCCTGCCCGTGACCTGCGTGCTGGTGGTGATCGGCACCTTCCTCGCCGTGCGGACCTGGACCGCGGTCGCCGGCATGCTCGTCATCGGCTTCTGCCTGGCGTTCGCCGCCGCGGGCGGGCCCCGGCCGGCCGGCGCCGCCCCCGGCCTCCAGCTGATGTACATCCTGCCGAGCTTCCCGCCGTACGCCCCCGACGACCTCGCGGAGCGGCTGGGCGGCACCCTCGTGGGACTGGTCCTGCTGATCCTCGCCGAGCGGTACGTCCTGCCCGACCCGCGCGTCCCCGGCTACCGGGACCGGGCCGCCGACGCCGCCGTCGAGGCGGCCCGCTGCGCGGCCGACCTGGAACGCCGGCCCCACACCCTGCCCGCCGCCGAGGCCGAACGGTCCAAGGCCGTCGCCGAGACCCTGCGCCCCTCCATGGTCCCGGAGGCGGAACGGCCCGCCGGCCCCGGCGTACGGGAGCGGGGACTCGCCCACACCGGGCTCGCGGCCCGCACCCTGCTGGCCCGGCTCCGCAACCTGCCCGCGCCGGTGGCCGGGCTGCCCGCCCGAAAGCCCGGCCTGCGCGTCGTACGGGCCGTGCGGGAGTCGGCCGACGGCACCGCCGTCCTGCTGCGGGAGGGCAGCCGGCCCCCGACGGACTCCGCGCCCCTGTGGAGGCTGCGGGCCGAACTCGCCGACACCCCGATCTCGGAGCCGGGCTCCGGCCCCCGGCACGCCGCGCTGCTGGAGGTCGCCGACGCCGCGCTCGTCCTGCGCTCGGCGGCGGAACTCGCCGTGTACGGCCGGGCGGCCGGGCGGGAAGGCGACCCGGCGGACCGCTTCTGGTACGCCCGACAGAGCACGGCCCGACTGTGGTGGCACCGGATCGCCGGGCACACCGGTCCGAGGTCCGTGCACTTCCAGAACGCCGTCCGGCTCGCCGTGGCCCTCGCCGTCGCCCGCACCGTGGCCGGGATCGACTCGCTCCCGCACGGCTTCTGGGCGATGCTCGCCGTGGTCAGCCTGACCCGCACCACCGCCGTGGCCACCCGCGGCACCGTACGGACCGCCCTGATCGGCACCAGCCTCGGCGCGCTCGCCGCCGGTACCGTGCTCGCGCTCGCGGGCGAGGCGACCACCGTCTACCAGGTCATGCTGCCGCCGCTGATGCTGGTCACGTTCATCGTCGGGCCGGTGAAGGGGGTCGGCTGGGCGCAGGCGATGTTCACCCTGGTCGTCGCCATGGTCTTCGCCCAACTGTCGCCCGTGACCTGGCAACTGGCCGAGGTCCGCTTCCTGGACGTGCTCATCGGCAGCGTGATCGGCATCGTCTGCGGCGTGTTGGCCTGGCCGCGCGGCGCCCACGACGAACTCCAGCGCGCGGTCGCCGAGTTGTTGCGGACCGCGGCGGACGACGTCGAGGTGACCACCCGTGACACGGGGGCGCCGCCCGGCCCCGAGGACATGCGGGTGCGGCACGCCCTGACCATGGCCGAGACGGCGTTCGCCCAGTACCAGGCCGAACGCCAACGGCCGGCCGCGCCCCACCAGGACTGGCAGGCCGCTCTGATGGTCGGCCACCACGTGCTCTGGGGCTCCCGGCGGGTCCTCGACAGCCCCGACGGCCTGCCGCTCGGGCCGGTCGAGGCGGCCGGGATCCGGGAGTACGGAACCTGGGTCGCGGCCGGGTTGCGGGAGGCGGCCGACCGCTCCGGCGCCCCCAGGCCCCCGTCGGCGCCGCCGGAGCGGGCCCTGCGCCGTCCCGAACCGGCCACGGCCGCGCCCGTGTTCTTCGCGGCGATGGCCTGGCTCGACAACCTCACCGCCGACCTCGCGCTCCTGGACACGGACCCGTCCGCGCGGGTCGCCGCCGCCCGCTGACGGCCCGGGTCGCGCCGTCCCCCTTGTCCCGGTCCCGCCGGCCCGCTGACGGCCCCGGTTCAGTCGAGGGCCGGGTGGACCTCCGGGTGGGCGTCCCACCAGGCCCGGTGGAAGGGGTGGTTGTCGATGTTGGCGAGGTACGAACCCGCCGCCGCGCGGTACAGGACGTCCGCCTGGAGCGCGGAGACCGAGGAGCGGTTCCAGGCCAGCCGGATGCGTCCGGTGATCGGGGTGCCGACCAGGGGGCGCATGACAGTGCCGTCCACGACGGGGGCCGTGGGCTGACTGAGCGCGATGGCGCGGCCCGCGGCGATCAGGTCGTGCCGCATCTTGCGGTCGATGATCCGATAGCGCAGTGACGGGACGAACCCCGCCTTCGCACAGGCCTCGATCAGCGCCTCGGGGCCGCCGTCGTCGTCCTCCACCAGGGTCATCCACTGCTCGTCGGCCAGTTCGGCCAGTTCGAGGTCCTCGCGTCGGGCCAACGGGTGCCGGGCGGACATCCTGATGCAGAAGGGCTCCCTGGGGACCAGGGTCCGGGCCAGGACACCGCCGGGCAACGGAACCACGTGGTCGTTGACCTCGCCGTACACGATGACGTCGTAGCGGCCCGCGCCCAGCATGCGCACCAGGGCCGTCACCGAGTCCTCCAGGTCCACGGTGATCTCCCGCCCGGACAGGGCCAGATCGGTGCGCGCGAGCAGGCCGTCGAGCAGGACGAGCATGATGCAGCCGAGCCGCAGCGGATCGTCGGTCGACATGGCCCGGGTGTCGGCGCCGAGCGCGTCCATCTCGTTGAGGACGCGGCGTGCCTTGGCCAGCACGAACTGGCCCAGCGGGGTCGGTTCCACGCCGTGTCGGCCCCGGACGAAGAGTTCGCCGCCGGTGACCCGTTCGATCCTGCGCAACTGGGCCGAGAGCGCCGGCTGTGAGATGCCCAGCCGCCGCGCCGCGCCCCCCAGGCTGCCGGCCTCCGCGATCTCGCAGACGGCTTGCAGATGTCTCAACTCCAACTGCATCCGGGCAGCTTACGCAGGGTGACCCCACCGCACCATAACGCGGGTCTTATGCCGGCAGGGATGTCCCAATCTCGCCATGTCCACGCCCATACTCGGCGCAGCCAGACCCCCCACACACGATCGGAGTGGACTCTTGCAGCCCACCAGATGGATGGCGTCCGTGGCCGCCATGGCGCTGACCGCGAGCCTCGCCGGCGCGCTGGCCGGCACCGCCTCGGCCACGCCCCAGCAGCAGGGACAACCCACCGGATCCGCCGCCCGGGCCGTCGCCGCCGCCGACGCGGCGGTCCGCAGCGGACTCGACACCCTCGTCAACTCTCCCCAACAGCAGTACGACCGGCGCCTGGTCACCCCCTGGGTGCAGGACCTGTACTCCGTCGCCTACGAACGCAGCTACCGCGGCCTGCCGGTCGTCGGTGGTGACGCGGTCGTCCTCGCCGACGGCGAGGGCCGGGTCCGCGCCCTCCAGTCGGCCTCCGCGACCGTGATCGACGTGGCGACCACCCCGACCGTCGCCGCCCGCACGGCCGAGGCCACCTCCCGCGCGGAACTCGCCTCGGTGGACAAGGTCCTCGACAGCCGGCTGGTCGTCCGACTCAAGGACGACAAGCCGGTCCTGGCCTGGGAGACCGTCCTCTCCGGCCGCACGAAGACCGCTCCGAGCAAGCTGCACGTGTTCGTGGACGCCCGCACCGGCAAGATCGTCGACCGCCACGACGAGGTCGTCGCCGGCACGGGCACCAGCAAGTGGAACGGCCCGAGCCCGCTCACCATCGACACCACCGCCTCCGGCGGCACCTACTCCCTGCGCGACCCGAACCGCACCGGCCTGAGCTGCGCCGACTACAGCACCGGCACCGTCTTCTCGAAGTCCTCCGACTCCTGGGGCAGCACCAACGCCACCTCCAAGGAGACCGGCTGTACCGACCTCATGTTCGCCGCCCAGAAGCAGTGGGACATGCTCGGTCAGTGGCTCGGCCGCAACGGCGTCAGCGGGAACGGCCGAAGCTTCCCCGGCAAGGTCGGCCTGAGCGACCTCAACGCCTACTGGGACGGCAGCTCCGTCACCATCGGCCGCAACACCGCCAACGAGTGGATCGCCGGCGTGGACGTGGTCGCCCACGAGTACGGGCACGCCATCGACTCCAACACCCCGGGCGGCACCAGCGGCCAGGAGGCCGGGCTCGGCGAGGGCACCGGTGACATCTTCGGCGCGCTCACCGAGGCGTACATCAACGAGCCGTCCCCGTACGACACCCCGGACTACACCGTCGGCGAGATGATCAACCTCCAGGGCCGCGGGCCGATCCGGAACATGTACAACCCGCCGGCCGTCAACAACGACCCGGCCTGCTACAGCTCCGCGATACCCGGCACCGAGGTGCACGCGGCGGCCGGCCCGCTCAACCACTGGTTCTACCTGCTCGCCGAGGGCACCAACCCGGGCGGCGGCAAGCCCAACAGCAGCACCTGCAACTCCAGCACCCTGACCGGCGTCGGCGTCCAGAACGCCGGCAAGATCTTCTACGGCGGCATGCTGCTCAAGACCAGCGGCATGTCCTACAAGAAGTACCGGACGGCGACCCTCGGCGCGGCCAAGTCGCTCGACCCGACCACCTGCAACCTGTTCAACAAGACCAAGGCCGCCTGGGACGCCATCAGCGTGCCCGCCCAGAGCGCCGACCCGACCTGCGTCCCGAGCGGACAGAACGACGACTTCTCGCTCGCCCTCAACCCGGCCGCGGGCACCGTCCAGCAGGGCGGCTCCGTGACCACCTCGGTGTCCACCAACACCACCACCGGATCGGCCCAGCAGGTCACCCTCAGCGCCACCGGCCTGCCGGCGGGCGTCACGGCCACCTTCAACCCGGCCACCGTGCAGTCCGGCCAGTCCTCGACACTGACCCTCTCCGCCAACTCCAGCGCGGCCCCCGGCGCCTCCACCGTCGTGGTCAAGGGCCAGGGCCCGAGCCTCGC
Source organism: Streptomyces sp. WM4235 (assembly GCF_001279725.1). GTDB lineage: Bacteria > Actinomycetota > Actinomycetes > Streptomycetales > Streptomycetaceae > Streptomyces. The sequence goes on from NZ_LGDE01000136.1 coordinate 36,097, forward strand.
GCACACCGTCGACTACACGCTCAACGTCGGCGGCACCCAGCCCGGCAACGACCCGCCGAACATCAGCGTCGCCAACGTCCAGGCGCACCTGACCCAGTTCAACACCATCGCCTCGCAGAACGGCGGCAACCGCCGCGCCGGCAGCGCCGGTTACACCCAGTCCCTGGCCTATGTGAAGGGCAAGCTCCAGGCCGCCGGCTTCACCGTCACCGAGCAGAACTGCACCTCCTGCACCTACCCGTCGAACAACCTGATCGCCGACTGGCCCGGCGGCCCCGCCGACCAGACCGTCATGTTCGGCGCCCACCTCGACGGCGTCCCCGCGGGCCCCGGCATCAACGACAACGGCTCCGGCTCCGCCACCCTGCTGGAGAACGCGCTGGTCCTCGCCCAGAAGAACCCCACCATGACGAAGCACGTCCGCTTCGCCTGGTGGACCGACGAGGAACAGGGCCTGAACGGCTCGGAGTTCTACGTGGGCCGGCTCGGCAGCGCCGAGCGCACCGCCATCAAGGCCTACTACAACTTCGACATGGTGGGCTCCACCAACGGCGGCTACTTCATCAACAACGTCAACTCCGCCGCGGCCGCCCCCCTCAAGGCCTACTGGACCTCGCTGAACCTCGCCCCCGAGGAGAACGTCGAGGGCCAGGGCCGCAGCGACGACTACTCCTTCCAGCAGGGCGGGATCCCCACCTCCGGCTACGCGGCCGGCGCCAGCGCCCGCAAGACCTCCGCCCAGGCCGGCAAGTGGGGCGGCACCGCGAACTCCGCGTACGACTCCTGCTACCACAGCGCCTGTGACACCACGAACAACATCAGCGCCACGGTCCTCGACCGCAGCGCCGACGGCGTCGCCTACGCGATCTGGAAGCAGGCCGTGGGCGGCGAGACCCCCGCCCAGGACTTCTCCCTCGCCACCTCCCCGGCGGCCGGCTCCGCCAACCCGGGCGGCAGCGTCACCTCCACCGTCAACACCACCACCGTCAGCGGCGCGGCCCAGACCGTCGCCCTGTCCGTCTCCGGCGCGCCCTCCGGCGTCAGCGCCACCCTCAGCCCGACCTCCGTCCAGTCCGGCCAGTCCTCGACGCTCTCCGTACAGGTCGGCGCGGGCACCGCGCAGGGCACGTACACGCTGACCGTCACCGGTACCGGCACCACCAGCCACAGCACCACCTACACCCTGACCGTCGGGGGCGGCGGCGGCACCTGCACCCCGCGCCAGGTCGTGGTCAACGGCGGCTTCGAGAACGGCTCCAGCCCCTGGACCGCCTCCTCGGGCGTCATCACCAACCAGGCCGGCCAGACCCCGCACGGCGGCTCGTACAAGGCGTGGCTGAACGGCTGGGGCACCAGCCGCACGGACAGCGCCTCGCAGTCGCTGACCATCCCGGCGGGCTGCTCGGTCCACCAGCTGTCCTTCTACCTCCACATCGACACCGACGAGGACGAGAACGTCGTCTACGACACCTTCAAGGTCTCGGTGGGCGGCCAGACGCTGGAGACGCTGTCCAACGTGAACGCGAACTCCGGCTACGCGCTGAAGAGCTACGACGTCTCCCGGTTCGCCGGCCAGACCGTCACCCTGCAGTTCCAGGGGGCCGAGGACCAGTCCCTCCAGACCTCCTTCGTGGTGGACGACGTCACCCTCCAGGTGAGCTGACGCCCGCCCGGGCAACCGCCCCGGAGCGGCACGCCCCCGGCCGACCGGCCGGGGCGCGTGCCGCTCCGCGGCGTTGCCCGGCGGCGGCGAGGGCCCGTCTCCCGCGCGGTGGCGCGGCTAGTTCTTCTCGGCCAGCACGGCCGCGACGCCCTGCGCGAGGCAGGGGACGCGGTGCGAGGGGATGCCCGCGATGTTGATCCGGCCCGAGGTGGTCCCGTAGATGGCGAATCCGCTGCGCAGCCGCAGCATTTGGCGCGGGTCGAGCGGCAGCATCGAGAACATGCCCTTCTGCCGTGCGAGCACGTCCGCCTGCGAACTCCAGCCGAGCTTCTCCAGGCCCGCGACCAGATCGCGCCGGTTGTCCGTGATCCGGTCGCGCATGGCGTTCAGCTCCGCCCGCCAGGTCGCCCGCAGTCCCTCGTCCTCCAGGACCGCCGTCACGATGGCGGCCCCGTGCTCCGGCGGCATCGAGTAGAGCGTGCGCGCGGCGTTCTGGAGGGCCGTCTCCACGTGCCGCAGCGAGGCGCGGGAGGAACCGATGACGACGGCGCAACCGGTGCGGTCGCTGTAGAGGCCGAAGTTCTTGGAGCAACTGATCGCGACGAGCATCTCCGGCACCCGCTCGGCGAGCATGCGCGTCGGGGCCAGGTCGGCCTCCAGGCCGTCGCCGAGTCCGTGGTACGCCAGATCGACGAACGGGACCCAGCCGGCACGCTCCGCGAGCGCGGCCAGCTCCTCCCAGTCCCGCGGCGACGGGTCCACCCCACTGGGGTTGTGGCAGCAGCCCTGGATCAGCACGACGTCGTCGCGGCGCGCCCGCGCCAGGTCCGCCAGCATGCCGGCCGTGTCGTGGCGACCCTCGGCGTCCACCCAGGCGTACGTCCGCACGTTCAGCCCGGCCGCCTCCAGGATGGGCCGGTGGTTGACGTAGGCGGGGTCGCTGATCCACACGGTGGTCCCCGGACGGGTCCGGCAGATCAGGTCGGCCAGCAGGCGCAGGGCCCCGCTGCCCGCGACGGTCTGGACCGCGACGGCCCGCTCGGCCGGCGCCTCGGCCGCGCCCGAACCGGGCCCCAGCACGAGCGACAGCATCGCGCGGTTGAAGGCGGTGTTGCCGGACAGACCGCGGTACTCCTTCGAGGCGGAACGTTCCGCCAGACCTATCTCGGCCTCGCGCACGGCCGCCATCACGGGCGTGCCGCCCGTCTCGTCCCGGTACACCCCGAGGACGAGGTTCAGCCGCTCGGGCCGCGCGTCGGCCCAGAAGGCCTCGGTCAGGTCCCACAGCGGATCCACGGGCGGCGGAAGGAGGAGCTCAAGCATCTGCGGGAACCTCGGGCTGGGATCGGGGGCGCGAGCGCCGATTGGCGAGGACGACGCCGGCGGTGATGAGGGGGACGCCGACGAGCACGGCGAGCGTCGGCGACTCGTCGAGCAGGGGTATGGCGAGGAGGACCACGGCGACCGGGCTCAGACTCCCGACGACCGAACTGCGCTCCGCGCCCAGCGCCCGGATGGCGTACGCGTAGAGCAGGCCGGCGCACAGCCCGACCCCGAGCCCCTGCACCACGAGGAACAGCAGGATGTCGCCGCCCGTCGCCGAGGCCATGCCGGTGGGGAGCACGCCCGTGAGGACGAGGAGGCCCATCACCGTGACCGAGGGCAGGCACAGCAGCCCGATCGACCCGACCGGATCGAGATCGACCTCCTTGAGGCCCACCGTGTACAGGGCCCACAGCCCGCTCGCCACCAGCAGCAGCCCCGAGCCGCTCAGCACGTCCGTGTTCAGCGGGACGACGTGGCGCCAGACGAGGGCCCCGACACCGGCGCCGATCAGCGCCAGTCCGGCCGCCTGGGTCCCCCGGGGCATCCCGCGCCCGCCGGCGACCATCAGCCCGGACACGAACAGCGGGACCATGCCGGGGACGATCGACCCGACGAACGCCGCCGAGGTCAGCGAGCCGCCCTGCATGGCGGCGAGGAAGAACGGGACGCCCGCCCCGCAGACGATCTTCGCGGCGGCCGCCGGGCGCACGGCCGCGATCCGGGCGCGCCGCCGCCACAGCGCGGGCGCCAGGACCAGGACCGGGACGCCGAACCGCAGCAGGGCCGCGTCGGCGGGCAGCAGGGTCGAGGTGCTCAGGGCCCGGGCGCTGAGCGCGAAGGCGGCCCAGATCAGCACGGTCACCACCAGCGCCGCCGTGCCCCGCGCCTGTGGCGAGAGCCGGTGCGCGACGGACCCGCGCGGGGGGGCCGTCGCGGGCAGGACGCTCTGCGTGACCAAGGGTTCCTCCAGCATGAGGGGGCCGGAATCGGCCACCAGGCAACGCTAGAGCTTGAGCCGGGGCAGCCGATTGCCACTTCTGCCTCCCAGGCATAGCTTTGGGGCAGAATCTGCCAAGGAGGGCCGATGGACTCAGTCGATCTGCAAATCATTCGCGAATTGCAGGCCGATGGTCGCCTGTCCAACCAGGACCTGGCCGACCGCGTCCGACTCTCCCCCTCGCCGTGTCTGCGCCGGGTCCGCCGACTGGAGGAGGCCGGTCTCATCCGCGGCTACACGGCGATGGTCGACCAGGTCGGCTTCGGGCTCCCCATCACCGTCTTCGTCCGGATCCGGCTGGAACGCCACACGAGCGAGGCCGTCAGGATCTTCGAGGGGCACGTCGGCGGCATCGAGCACATCCAGGACTGCTACCTGATGGCGGGCAGCAGCGACTACCTGCTCAGGGTCGTGATCGAAAGCCTCCAGGCGTACGAGGCCCTGGTCCGCGACCGGATCCACGCCATCCCCGGCATCGCCTCCATCGAGTCGAGCTTCGCCTACGGCAGCGTGAAACAGTCCCGCACCTACCCCCGCCCCGCCTGACCCCGGTCACGGACGCGACGCCGGGTCACGGACGCGATACCGGGCCCTTGGTCCGCGCCGGCCCACATCCCGAGCCCGGAACAGGGCCAATGGCCCAGTCGACCGAGCCCGAGTTGAGCCAGTGGGCCCGGGGGTGGTTATCTGTGTCCTATCCATGTACTTACGGCGCCACGCAGCGCCGGACGGCGACGAGGCCGCTCCGGACCGTGGCGCCTTCGCCGTGCCCGCACACCGCCCACCACCCCCGGGCGGACGCAGGCCCGGCGCGCGTCGTATCGAGGGGGGCGGCACACCGCCGTGAAGAGGATGTTCGTGGCTCCGGACCCGGGGCGAATGAGACTCAGGAACGCGCTCCGCGCCGTGATCGGCATCGGCCTGGCCGTCGCCTCGGCCGAACTGGCCGGACTGTCCCTGACCGCCTCCATCACCGGCGGACTGGCGGCCCTGCTGGCCCTGTTCACCGTCCTCGACGCCACCGTGCGCGCCCAGCGGGTGACCACGGCCCTGTTGCCCCTGGCGGGCTTCCCCGTACTGGCCCTCGCCACGACCCTGCACGGCATCACGCTCGCCCGCGACGCGGCGTTCCTCCTCGTCGTCCTCGCCGGGGTCTACGCCCGCCGCTGGGGTCCGCGCGGCCACGCCCTCGGCGTCTTCGCCTTCATGAGCTTCTTCACCACCCAGTTCCTGCACGCGGTCCCCGCCCAACTGCCCGAACTGTTCACCGCCGTCGGCCTGGCACTGCTCTCCGCCGGCGCCGTGCGCTTCGTCCTGTGGCCGATCGAGCGCCGCACACCGCCGCCCCCGACCCCGCCCGGCCTGCCCGGCACCGGCTTCGCGCGGACCACCACCCGACAGGCCCTCCAGGCCACCGCCGCCTGCGCCGTCGCGCTCAGCGTGGGCCAGGTGCTGTCCGAGGACCGCTGGTACTGGGCCGTCGGCACCGTCTGGTGGATCTTCGTGAACACGGCCTCGCGCGGCGAGACCCTGGTGCGCGGCTTCCGCCGGGTCCTCGGCACGGTCATCGGGATCGGCGTCGGCCTGCTCGTCGCCATCCCGCTGGACGGGGCGCCCGCGCCGACCGCCGCGCTGGTCGCCGTCTGCGTCTTCGGGATCTTCTACACGGCCCCCGTCTCGTACAGCTGGATGATGTTCGCCGTGACGGTCATGGCCGGCCTGCTCTACGGTCTCCTCGGCGTCCTGGACCCGGGCCTGCTCGTGCTGCGCTTCCAGGAAACGGCCGTCGGCGCGGTCTGCGCGGCGCTCGCCGTGATCCTCGTCCTGCCCGTCACCACGCACGCGACGAACGACGCCTGGATCCAGCGCGCCCTGCTCTGCGTCCGCACGTGCACGGCCGAGGCCGCCGCCCGACTGGCCGGCTCACCGGTCGCCGACCCGGCCCCGCACGCCGCCGAGCTGGAACTGCTGCTGGGCCGGGTACGGCTCTCCCTCGCCCCGCTCGTCCACCCGCTCAGCCCGTACGCGGCCCGCAAGGCACGGGCACGCCACGTGCTGTCCCTCCTCGACGAGTGCGCCGTCGAGGTGCGGGGGCTGGTCACCGTGGCCGCCGACCCGGACGCCGGCCACGACGCCCGGCTCGCGGCGGCCTGCCGGCGCGTGGAGACCGCCGTCGAGGCGCTGATCTCGCCCGGGACACCTGCCGACGCCGACGGCCGACCGGCCGCGGGACTGATCCCCGAGCAGCGCGCCGGCGAACACGCGCTGGCCCACCTGCACGGCCTGGAGCGGCTCCTGACCCAGCTCGACGCCCCGTTGCGCACGCCCGCGCGCGGCTCCCTGGTCAGCGCCTGAGCGAGACCGGTCGGGCCGCCCCTCAGGCGCGCCCGGCCGGATCCTGGTTCTGCTCCGGCACGCCCTCGGACACGCCCTCCGGCGACTTCGCCGGCGCGGGCACCGCGGCCAACAGCGGCCCCGGCGGGACCCGCCGCCCGGTCAGGTACACCGCCAACGGCTCCGTGTAGCGGGCGGTCAGCGGTCCCACGATCACCAGGATCAGCACGTACGCGGTCGCCAACGGCCCGAGGGCCGGCTCGATGCCCGCGGTGACCGCCAGCCCGGCGATCACGATGGAGAACTCCCCGCGCGCCACCAGGGTGCCGCCCGCCCGCCAACGCCCCTTGACGCCGACCCCGGCCCGCCGCGCGGCCCAGTGGCCGGTGGCGACCTTCGTGCAGGCGGTGACGAGCGCGAGCGCGAGGGCGGGCAGGATCACCGGCGGAATGCTGGCCGGATCCGTGTGCAGGCCGAAGAAGACGAAGAACACCGCGGCGAACAGGTCCCGCAGCGGACTCAGCAGCGTGTGCGTGCCCTCGGCGACCTCCCCGGACAGCGCGATGCCGACGAGGAACGCGCCGACGGCCGCCGAGACCTGGAGCTGCTGGGCGACGCCCGCGACGAGCAGGGTCAGTCCGAGCACCACCAGGAGCAGCTTCTCCGGGTCGTCGCTGGAGACGAAGCGGGAGATCACCCGCCCGTACCGGACGGCGACGAACAGGACCGCCCCGGCGACACCGAGCGCGATGGCCAGGGTCAGACTGCCCGCCGCGAGACTCACCCCCGCCAACAGCGCCGTGACGATCGGCAGGTACACGGCCATGGCCAGGTCCTCCAGCACCAGGATGCTGAGGATGACCGGCGTCTCCCGGTTGCCGAGGCGTCCGAGGTCGCCCATCACCTTGGCGATGACACCGGAGGAGGAGATCCAGGTGACCCCGGCCAGGACGACGGCCGCGACCGGCCCCCAGCCCATGAGCAGCGCCGCGACCGCGCCGGGCACCGCGTTGAGGCCGAAGTCGACCAGCCCCGCCGGGTACTGGGTCTTGAGGTTGGAGACGAGATCGCTGGCGGTGTACTCCAGGCCCAGCATCAGCAGGAGCAGGATGACGCCGATCTCGGCGCCGATCGCCACGAACTCCTCGCTGGCGCCGAGGGGCAGCAGCCCGCCGTTGCCGAACGCGAGCCCCGCCAGCAGGTAGAGGGGGATGGGGGAGAACTTGAGGCGCCCCGCGACCCGGCCGAGCAGGCCCAGGCCGAGGATGATCGCGCCGAATTCGATGAGGAAGACAGCGGAGTGCACGGCCTCACTCCCGTCCGAGTATCGCGGCGGCCGCCTCGACGCCCTCGCGGGTGCCGATGACGATGAGCGTGTCCCCGCCGGCCAGGCGGAAGTCCGGCGCGGGGGAGGGGCGGGCCTCGGCGCGGCGCAGTACGGCGACCACCGAGACGCCGGTCTCGGTCCGCATCCGGGTCTCGCCCAGAACGCGGCCGTTCCAGTGGGAGTGCGCCGACAGCTCGATCCGTTCGGCCACCAGCCCCAGATCGGTGGTGTGCAGGACGTTCGGACTGTGGTGCGCCGGCATGAGCGCGTCGATCAGCGACGCCGTCTCCGGCCCGGTCAGGTGCAGCGACTGGGCGCAGGCGTCGGGGTCGTCGGCCCGGTACACGTTCACCGTGCGGGTGCCGTCCCGGTGCGCGATCACCGACAGGTGGCGGTGTTCGCGCGTGGTGAGGTCGTACTGGACCCCGATGCCGGGCAGCGGTGTCGTACTCATCCGTGGAGCAGGCACAGCCCGTCCCCCCTTGATCCATCCGTGGTTTCCGTACGGCGCCGCAGGCGTGTTCGGGCAGGTCACGGGCCTCGGCGCGGGCCCATGCTGCCACTTTCCGAAGGCGCGTGAAATGGGTGTCGGCACGGATGGACAGGACGGGTCCGCAGCGGTGAGGGTGGGGCGGGGAAGTGGATCCCGCCGCGGGGGGGGGCCGGGACGAGGCTCGGGCCGGACCCGGTCGGCGGCCGATGCGGGTGGTGGAGGCGGGGACGGCGATAGTGGGACGGACGTTCGACGAGAGAGGCGCGCTCCCATGTCGCTGTACTGGCGGATCTTCCTGTTGAACGCCGCCGTGCTCGTCGTGGCCGTGCTGCTGCTCTTCGGTCCGGTCACCGTCTCGACCCCGGTCCTCTTCGGGGAAGCGCTCGTCCTGCTCTGCGGACTGGTGGCCATGCTCGTCGCCAACGCCGTTCTCCTGCGGATCGGACTCGCCCCGCTGCAACGCCTCACCCGGGCCATGGCCACGGCGGACCTGCTGCGTCCCGGTCGGCGTCCCCGGGTCACGGGCCGCGGCGAGATCGCCGAGCTGACCGAGACGTTCAACAGCATGCTGGACCGGCTGGAGACCGAGCGGGCCACCAGCAGCGGCCGTGTCCTGTCGGCCCTGGAGGCGGAGCGCCACCGCATCGCGCGCGAACTCCACGACGAGGTCGGCCAGACCCTCACCGCCGTGCTCCTCCAGCTCAAGCACGCCGCCGACCGGGTACCCGAACCCGTGCGCGCCGACCTGCGCCAGGCCCAGGAGACCACCCGCGCCGGTCTCGACGAGATCGGGCGCATCGCCCGACGCCTGCGCCCGGGCGTCCTGGAGGAACTGGGCCTGCACAGCGCGCTCCGGTCGCTGGTCGCCGAATTCACCACCCCGCGCCTCGGCGTGAGCGCGCACATCACCCCGGGACTGCCGGCCCTGACGCCCGCCACCGAACTCGTCCTGTACCGCGTCGCCCAGGAGGGCCTGACGAACGCCGCCCGGCACGCGGGCGCCACCCGCGTCGCACTGCACCTGCGCCCGCGACCCGGCGGCGGCGTGGTGCTGCTGGTCCACGACGACGGCCGGGGCGTGGGTGCCGCGCCGGAGGGCGCCGGCATCCAGGGCATGCGCGAGCGCGCCCTGCTGATCGGCGCCGAACTGTCCATCGCCCCCGGAGCCGCCGGCGGCACCGACGTACGCCTCACGGTCGCCCCCACCGACACCGCCGCCCACACCCACACCGACACCGGGGAGAACGCCCGATGACCGCACCGGCCCGGATCCTGCTCGCCGACGACCACGCCCTCGTGCGGGGCGGCGTACGGCTCATCCTGGACGCCGAACCCGACCTCACCGTCGTGGCCGAGGCGGCCGACGGGGCCGAGGCCGTCGCCCTGGCCCGCACCACCGACGTGGACCTGGCCATCCTCGACATCGCCATGCCCCGACAGACGGGTCTACAGGCCGCCCGGGAGCTCGCCCGCCTCCGGCCGGGGCTGCGGATCCTGATGCTCACCATGTACGACAACGAGCAGTACTTCTTCGAAGCCCTGCGGGCCGGCGCGGGCGGGTACGTCCTGAAGTCCGTCGCCGACCGCGACCTCGTTGAAGCCTGCCGGGCCGTCCTGCGCGACGAACCGTTCATCTACCCCGGCGCCGAGACCGCCCTCATCCGCAGCTGGCTCGACCGCGCCCGCCAAGGCGACCCGCTCCCGGCCCGGCCCATCACCGAACGCGAGGAGGAGATCCTCAAGCTCGTCGCGGAGGGCCACACCTCGAAGGAGATCGGGGACCTGCTCGTGATCAGCGCCAAGACCGTGGAACGACACCGGGCCAACCTCCTCCAGAAGCTGGGCCTGCGCGACCGCCTCGAACTCACCCGCTACGCCATCCGCGTCGGCCTCATCGAGCCCTGATCCCCGCCGCCGAACACGCACAACTCGGCCAACCGGGGCGGATGTTACTCCGCTCCCGGAGCTTCTCGGGGCTCCTCCCGCCAAGACCACTCGGACGAGTGTTCCCCTGGCAAGGGTCGCCTGCCGCTGACCTGCGGCATGTACAACGGGTGATCGGAGAATGCACGTTCATCCGGCACGTACCGGGTGGATCTGGTCGAACGGGGGGTAACGGCCCGGAATGGAAATTCTTCACCAGCGCTCCGACACCGCTCAGGTGTGGGAAGCGGCCGAGGAGTTCATCCGACTCTTCCACCGGGAGAATCCGGAAGCCGGTGATCCGCGTGCTCGACTCGCCGCCGTACGGGCCGAACTCGCGGGCACCGGAACCTACCGACACACCCCTGAGGAACTGGTGCACGGCGCCCGCGTCGCCTGGCGCAACAGCAACCGCTGCATAGGCAGGCTCTACTGGAACTCGCTGCGGGTCCGCGACCGCCGCGAACTGACCGAGGCCGACGGCATCGCCGAGGAGTGCTTCGCCCACCTGCGCGAGGCCACCAACGGCGGCCGGGTCCGGCCCACCATCACCGTCTTCGCCCCGGACGCCCCGGGCCACCCCGGCCCGCTGATCTGGAGCGAGCAACTGGTCCGGTACGCCGGGTACGGAGACCATCCCTCCATCACCGTCGGCGACGCCCGCAACGGCCCGCTCACCGGCGCACTGCTGGGCCTCGGTTGGCCCGGCGGACCCGGCACCCCCTTCGACCTCCTCCCGCTCGTGGTCCAGGGCGTGGACGACAAGCCGCGCTGGTTCGAGACGCCCGCCGACGCGGTGTTGGAGGTCCCGATCCGTCACCCCGACGCCGCCGACGACTGGGCGGACTGGGGACTTCGCTGGCACGCGGTCCCGGCCATCTCCAACATGTGCCTGGAGGTCGGCGGCATCCACTACCCGGCGGCGCCGTTCAACGGCTGGTACATGGGCACCGAGATAGGAGCCCGCAACCTGGCCGACACCGACCGGTACAACCTCCTCCCCGCGGTCGCCCGCCGGCTGGGCCTCGACCTGTCCACCGACCGTTCCCTCTGGAAGGACCGCGCCCTGGTCGAGCTGAACCGGGCCGTACTGGACTCCTTCGACCGGGTCGGAGTGACCATCGCCGACCACCACACCGAGTCCCGGCGCTTCCTGTCCCACCTGGAGCGGGAGGAGCGCAAGGGTCGTGCGGTCGGGGCGGACTGGTCCTGGATCGTGCCGCCGATCTCCGGTTCCGCGACCCCGGTGTTCCACCGCACGTACGAGGACCGGGCCAGCGCGACGGCCTACGTTCACCACCGCGGCGCGCAAGAAAGGGCCCAAGGGCGGGATTTGGTCTAGACCTTCTGTTACCGTCGGCTCCGAACGGATCCGGAACGGCGGAATTGAGGTACCTGTGGACGACGCGCACAGCACGGACCAAGCGGACGGACACCGGGCCTACATCGGCTCGTTCACCTCGGGGGGCGGTCGCGGTGTCACCACCGCGGCCGTGGATCCGGCCACCGGGGCGCTGACCCCGATCTCCGCCACCGCCGCCCTCGTGGACCCCTCGTACCTCGCCCTCGCGCGGGACACCGGGGTGCTCTACGCGGTCAGCGAGACCGAGCAGGGCGGGGTCGGCGCCTTCCGTGCCACGGCCGAGGGGCTCGAACCGCTCGGCGACCCCGTCCGGGTCGGCGGGTCCGGTCCCACCCATCTCTGCGTCGCGGGTCGGCGCCTGTTCGCCGCCAACTACACCTCCGGCAGCGTCAGCAGCCTCCCGCTCGCCGCCGACGGGCGGATCCTCGGGCCCGCCGCCGTCCTGGCGCATCGCGGCTCCGGTCTCGACTCCGACCGGCAGGCGTCCCCGCACGCCCACCAGGTGGTGCCCGACCCCACCGGCCGCCGGCTGCTCGCCGTGGACCTGGGCACCGACTCGGTACTGGTCCACGCCCTCGACCCGGCCGGCGGCGAGCCCCGGCCGTACGGCGAGACCGCGCTGCGGGCCGGGACGGGACCGCGCCACCTCGCCTTCCACCCGGACGGCGAGGTGGTCTACGTCCTGCACGAACTGGAGGCCCAGCTGACCGTCTGCCGGTGGACCGCGACCTCCGGGCGACTGGAACCGGTCGCGGAGGTTCCGATCGCCGCGGGCGGGCCCTCAGGGCCCGTACGGGACCACCCCTCGGCCGTGGTCGCCTCGCCCGACGGGCGCTTCGTCTGGGCCGCCGTGCGCGGCGCCGACACACTCGTCACCTTCTCGCTCGCCGGCGGCCCCGAGAAACCGCAGCTCACCGCCATCGTCTCCTGCGGTGGGCGCGGGCCGCGCGACCTCGCCCTCGACCCCTCGGGCCGCCGGCTGTACGCGGCGAACGAGAGGTCCGGGGACGTCACCTGGTTCGACGTGGACCCGCTGACCGGCCGGCCGCGGCGGGCCGGTTCGGTCCCCGTGCCCGCCGCCACGTGCGTGGTCTTCGGCTGACCGCCCGGCCGACGGGCCCGCTCCCGCACGCACGAGGGCCCGCGCTCCAGGTCGTGGAGCGCGGGCCCTCGCGTACGGATGTCGAGCGGGTGGTTCAGTGGGCCGCGGCGCCCAGGGTGATCCCCAGCGCCGCGCTGTACTGCGCGACGGCCAGCTTGCCGAGCGCCGGGTAGGCCCCCAGCACCTCGGCGGTGGCGCAGTCGGCCTCCTTGCAGGCCGTGTCCAGCAGCCCCTCGGCGGCCTCCGGGCCGATCAGGTACGGGGCCAGCGCCAACTGCGTCGAGCCCTCGGCGCGCAGCTGCTCGGCGATCGACGCCACCGAGCCCTCCTGGTCCAGGGCGGCGGCCTTGACCGGCACCGCGAGACGGGCGGCCAGCAGCATGCCGGTGATCCCGGCGGCCCGGACGGCCTCCTCGCCGCCGGTGGTCGCCAGGATGATGCCGTCGGCGGCGGTGGTCACGGTGAACAGGCGCGCCCGGTCGGCGCGGGCCAGACCGGCCTCGGAGAGCCGCACGTGCAGGCCCTCGGCGAGCAGCGGGTGCGGGCCGAGCACGTCGGCCAGCTCGGCGGCGGCCGAGGAGTCCATCAGCGCCTGGCGGACGCGGCGCAGCAGGTCGCCGTCGGGGCCGGCCAGCAGGGGCACGACCACCGCGTCCGGGCCGGTCGCCGGGGGCACCTCGTGCCCGGCGGCGCGGGAGAACTCCGCGCGCGCGGCACGCTCGTGCGCGACGGAGGTCAGTACGCCGGACAGCGACGGGAACTCGGAACCCTCGACGTCATCGCCGTCGAGGTACCCGATCCGGCCGTCGAGGCCCGGCAGCTCGGAACGACCGATGCTGATGATCTCTTCCGCGAGTCCGCGCGAGGCGGCGGAGGGGGCACCGGGCACGGCGAGCACCAGCGCGGGCGCGCCCTCGGGCGCCACCGCGGGCTCGGGTCGGCGGTGCCGTCCGGCAGGGCGGGGTCGCGGCATTCGTACGGGCAGGCCATTGTCGGGCCCAGTGGGGGAGCTCATGGCGCCGCATGCTACTGGCTTATCGGAAGAGAGTGTTCGGGCAGGGCCTCTTCCGGCGGCTTCTGTCCGTATTTATCCGTTGAATGTCGTATACGTTTCAACTGTACGGATCAACTGGCGTTCGGCAGGCGCCAGTCAACCGGCTGCGCTCCCTGTCCCACCAGCAACTCGTTCGTCCTGCTGAACGGCCTGGAACCGAAGAACCCGTTGGCCGCGGACATGGGGGAGGGGTGCACGGACTCCACGGCCGGCAAGTCGCCCAGCAGGGGCCGCAGGTTGCGTGCGTCACGCCCCCACAGCACGGACACCAGCGGCTTGCCGCGCGCGGCGAGCGCGCGGATGGCCTGCTCGGTGACGGCCTCCCAGCCCTTGCCGCGGTGACCGCCGGTCTTGCGCGGGGCGGTGGTGAGCGAGCGGTTCAACAGCAGTACGCCCTGCCGGGTCCACGGGGTCAGGTCGCCGTTGAGCGGCCGGCCCGTCCCGATGTCCGCGTGCATCTCGCGGAAGATGTTGTCCAGGCTCGGCGGCCACGGACTCACCTCGGGCGCCACCGAGAAGGACAGACCCATCGCGTGCCCCGGGGTGGGGTACGGGTCCTGTCCGACGATGAGCACCTTCACCTCGTCGAAGGGCTGCTGGAACGCGCGCAGGACGTTCGCCCCCGAGGGGACGTACGTCCTTCCCGCCGCGATCTCGCCGCGCAGGAAGTCGCCCATCGCGGCGATCTGCGCGGCCACCGGCTCAAGAGCCCGGGCCCAGCCCGGCTCGACGATCTCGTTCAACGGTCGTGCTGCCACGGTCGATCACTCTACTGGCTCAATCCGTCACGGGAGAACGGCGGCCCTCACGCAGAGCACGTCCGGCAGGTGCTCGGCCAGGAGTTGCCAGCTGTCCCCGTCGTCGTGACTGCCGTACAACTCCCCGTTGCGGTTGCCGAAGTAGATCCCCGCCGGGTCCCCGTCGTCGGTGCAGAGCGCGTCCCGCAGGACGGTCCCGTAGTGGTCCCCGTCCGGCAACCCCCGCTCCAGGGGCTCCCAGCGGGCCCCCGCGTCCTGTGTGCGGAACACCCGGCAGCGGTGTTCGGCCGGGACGCGATCGGAGTCGGCGTTGAGCGGGAAGACGTACGCGGTGTCCGGCCGGTGCGGGTGTGCGGCCACCGCGAAGCCGAAGTCGGAGGGCAGCCCGGCGCCGATGTCGGTCCAGTCCGTGCCCGCGTCGTCACTGCGGTAGACCCCCCAGTGGTTCTGCAGGTACAGCCGGTCGGCGTTCCCGGCGTCCTGGGCGATCTTGTGGACGCACTGGCCGAACTCCGGGTTCGGGTCCGGCAGGAACACGGCCGAGACCCCGTGGTTCGACGGGGTCCAGCTCGCCCCGCCGTCCCGGGTCCGGAACACGCCGGCGGTGGAGACCGCGACGGTCACGGCGTCCGGATCGCCGGGGTGCGTGATCACGGTGTGCAGGCCCTCGCCGCCACCGCCCGGTACCCAACTCCCGCGGCTCGGGTGCTCCCACAGCGGCCGGACCAGCTCGAAGGACTCGCCCCGGTCGGTCGAGCGGAACAGGGCGGCCGGTTCGGTACCCGCGTAGACCACGTCCGGGGCCTCCGGTCCGGCGGGGTGCAACTGCCACACCCGTTCCAGTGAGGCGCCCGTGTCCCGGGGGAACCGCACGGCCGCCGCGGTGGGTTCCCGCCAGGTCGCGCCCAGGTCGTCGGAGCTGAAGACGGACGGGCCCCAGTGCGCGCTGTCCCCGCCGACCAGCAGGCGGGGGGCCGGGTCCCGGGTGTCGATCGCGACCGCGGACACGGCCTGGGCGTTGAAGTGCGGCCCGTCGAACCGCCAGGGCCCGGCGTCCGTCCGTCGGCCGATGAAGAGTCCTTTGCGGGTACCCGCGAGCAGCAGAACGTCGGACATGGCCGACACCTCCGGACTTCCTTGTCCTTCACGACAGCAGCTTTGAGTCAGTCTGCACCCGACCGCCGACAGCGGCTCGCAGTGACGTTCCGGGTTCCGGTCCCGGCCCCGCGACTCCGCGAACCCCAGTTGTACGAGAGGTCTCGTAGTACGGGGAAATTCGTAGTACGGTAAATCTCGTACTTAGCCGCCGAGCCCGGCGCGCGCCCACCGACACCCGGAGAGCCCGATGAGTGCTGCCCCCGCCGCGTTTGCCGCCCTTTTCCAGCCCCGCACGATCCGCTCGGTGACCATCCCGAACCGCGTGTGGATGGCTCCGATGTGCCAGTACAGCGCCGAGGCCACCGGCCCCGCGGTCGGTGCGGCCGGCCCGTGGCACTTCGCGCACTACGCGGCCCGCGCCGTCGGTGGCACCGGCCTGATCATCCAGGAGGCCACCGCGATCTCGCCGGAGGGCCGCATCTCCCCGTACGACCTCGGCATCTGGAACGACACCCAGGTCGAGGCGCTGCGCCCGCTCACCGCCTTCCTCAAGTCGCAGGGCACCATTTCGGGCATTCAGCTTGCGCACGCCGGCCGGAAGGCATCCACCGAGCGCCCCTGGAAGGGCGGCCGGTCGGTCGGACCCGAGGGCCACGGCTGGCTGCCCGACGCCCCGAGCGCGCTGCCCTTCCACGAGGGCGACCCGATCCCGCACGAGCTGACGGTCGAGCAGATCCACGAGGTCACCGCGCAGTTCGCGGACGCCGCCCGCCGCTCCCTCGAAGCCGGCTTCGAGATCGTCGAGATCCACGGCGCGCACGGCTACCTCATCGGGCAGTTCCTGTCCCCGCGCAGCAATCACCGCACCGACGAATACGGCGGCTCCTTCGAGAACCGCACCCGCTTCGCCCTCGAAGTCGTCGACGCCGTACGGGCGGTGTGGCCCGAGGAACTCCCGCTGTTCTTCAGGGTCTCCGCCACCGACTGGCTGGAAGAGGACGGCTGGACCGGCGACGACACCGTCCGGTTGGCCGCTCTCCTGCACGAGCACGGCGTGGACTTCCTCGACGTCTCCACCGGCGGACTCGCCCCGGACGCCGAGATCCCGGTGGCTCCCGGCTTCCAGGTGCCCTTCGCGGCCCGGGTCAAGGCCGAGACCTCGCTGCCCGTCGCCGCCGTCGGCCTGATCACCGAGCCCGCCCAGGCCGAGAAGATCCTGTCCAACGGGGAGGCCGACGCGATCCTGCTCGGCCGGGAACTGCTCCGCGACCCGTACTGGGCCCGCCGCGCGGCGGCCGAACTGGGCGCGG
This sequence comes from Streptomyces sp. WM4235, assembly GCF_001279725.1. Taxonomy (GTDB): domain Bacteria; phylum Actinomycetota; class Actinomycetes; order Streptomycetales; family Streptomycetaceae; genus Streptomyces. The sequence goes on from NZ_LGDE01000136.1 coordinate 52,845, forward strand.
AGCCGCGTACGCCCTCCCCGTACCACCGGGCCTGGTGAACCGGGTCGGCCCGGGCCCCCACGTCCGGGCCGGCCCCACCGGGAGGCGTCCCGCCGGGAGACGTCCCCGCCGCGAGACGGCCCTCCCCGCGCGGGCCGTCTCGTACGGCATCCCTCGTACAATGGCGGCACGAGTCACACCGAGCGAGTGGAGCAGGACATGGCGGAACGTGAGACCACCCGCGCACTCGCCCACCCCGACCGCGCCGAGATCCGCCTGGAGGGCGTGCTGCACGCGCTCTCCGACCCGCTGCGACTGTCCATCGTCCGGGACCTGGCCTCCTCGGACACCGAACTCGCCTGTTCGCACTTCGCGTTGCCGGTCACCAAGTCGACGACCACGCACCACTTCCGGGTGCTGCGCGAGAGCGGCGTCGTACGGCAGACCTACGCGGGCACCACCAAGCTGAACGGCCTGCGAGACGCCGACCTGGAGGCCCTCTTCCCCGGCCTGCTGGACAGCGTCCTCCAAGCGGCGAGCGCCCAGGAGGCCCGCCTCACGACCACCTCCGCGGCGGATCCGACCGCGGATCCGGTGACGGCGCGGGACACGACAGCGGTCACGGCGTAGGGGGCGACGGGGAGCCCGCCGCGCCCAGCAGGCCCGACCAGTCGGGGATCTTGACGGAGCGGCGTCCCAGCGAGCGCCCCAGGTCGGCCTCCGCGATCTCGATGGCCAGCCAGCCCGGCCACTCCACCGGCCTCAGTCCCGCCGCCCGCAGGGCGTCCAGCGGGTCGCCCGGAAGCCGGCGCCGGGCCAGCGCCCCCGCGTCCTGGAGCAGCGAGGACGCCGTCTCCTTGGCGCACGGCCGGTTGGTGCCGATCACCCCGGTCGGGCCGCGTTTGATCCAGCCCGCCACGTACTCCCCGACCGAGGCCCGGCCCGCGCGCAGCACCCGACCTGCCGCGTGCGGGATCGTGCCGCGCGCGGCGTCGAACGGCAGACCGGGCAGGGGCACGCCCTGGTACCCCACCGACCGCAGGACCAGCTCCGCCGGGACGTCCTCGTACACGCCCGTGCCGGTCACCCCGCCCGCGCCGTCCTGCGCGGTCCGCTCGAACCGCATGCCGACGACCCGCCCGTCCGTCCCGCCCAGCACCATCGCCGGACGCAACTGGAACCGCAGGGCGATGGTCCGATCCGGCTTCTCGGCCGCCTCCTCGCCGTCCGCCTCGGCCCAGCCCCGCAGCACCTCAAGGTTCCGCCGGGCCACGGCGGGCAGCGCGGCCGCCGCGTCCGGGTCGCGGTAGGTCGGGTCCAGGGCCAGTTCGGCGGGATCCACCCGCACCGCGACCCCCGGCAGGGTGCCCAGTTCGCGCAGTTCCTTCGTGGTGAACCGGCCCTGGGAGGGGCCGCGCCGGGCGACCATCGACACCGTCCGCAGACCACTGCCCGCCAGCACCCCCAGAGCCGGGTGCGGCATGTCGGTCGCCGTCAGCTCGGGCGCGCCCCGGGCCAGGATGCGGGTCACGTCCACCGCGACGTTGCCCGCCCCGACCACCACCGCCGAGCGCACCCCGCGCAGATCGAAGGCCGCCGCGTCCGGGTGCCCGCTGTACCAGGCCACGAAGGCCGTCGCGGAGTGCACCCCGGCCAGTTCCTCGCCGGGGATCCCCAGCAGCCGGTCCCGGGCGGCGCCGACGCAGTACACGACCGCGTGGTACAGCTCCAGCAGCCGGGCGGTGGTCAGGCTCGGGCCGCCCACCTCCACGTTCCCGAGGAAGCGGATCCGCTCGTCCTCCAGCACCGCGCGCAGACTTCCGGTCAGCGACTTGATCTTCTCGTGGTCGGGGGCCACCCCGTACCGCACGAGCCCGTACGGCGCCGGCAGTCGGTCCAGCACATCGACCCGTACACCCGGCACCTCGCGCTGCTGGACCAGGGTCTGCGCGGCGTAGACCCCGCTCGGGCCCGAACCGACGACGGCGACACGAAGCACGGCGGAGCTCCTCCCGCAGGTGTTCCCAGCATGACACCGGGCCCCCCGGCCGTCAGCCCATCGCGCGCATACGGTGGATCTCGGCGCTCTGGGTGGCCACCACCTCCGTCGCCATCTCCTCGACCGCCACGTTGTTGCCCCCGGCCAGCGCCTCGCCCGCCATCTTCACGGCGCCCTCGTGGTGGGCGATCATCAGCGTGAGGAAGAGCCGGTCGAAGTCCGCGCCCCTCGCCGCGGCGAGATCCGCGAGTTGCCGCTCCGTGGCCATGCCCGGCATCGCTCCGTGGTCATGGGATCCGGCGTCGGTGGAGGGCTCCGGGTGCCGTGCCCGCCACTTCTCCATGGCCCCCATCTCGGGTCGCTGCGCGGCGGCTATGCGTTCCGCGACCCGCTTGACCCCGTCGGCCGAGGCCCGGGTCGGGGCGAGCGCGCTCATCGTCAGCGCCTGCCCGTGGTGCTCGATCATGTGGCGCACGTACGTCTGGTCGGCGGCGTTGGGACTGTCGTCCGGACGCTCCTTGGCGGCCTGTTCGGGGGAGAGGGTCCGTGCCCTCTCACCCGGTCTGCCGGGGGCCACGACCACCGGCGAGCCGTCACGGGCGTCGTCCGACGAGCCGTCCTGCCGGCAGCCGGCGAGGGTGAACAGGAGACCGGCGGTCAGCGCCGCTCCCAGGATTCGGCCGAGTAAGGCGTTTGCCATGTCCATGGAAAGGACGATACTGCCGGGGTCCAGGTTCCGTTCCCAGGAAGAGCGGAACGCACGGGCCCCCACGGGAGGCACAGTGACCTCGCACACCGTCAGAGCGCCACGCAGGAGTCCGGCGGTGGCCCTCGTGGCCGCCGGGCTGCTCTCCACGCTCCTGGCCACCGCCGGACCGGCGGTCGCCAGCCCCGACCCGGGCGACGCGTTACCCGGCGTCGGATCCGCGCGGAACGCCGCACCCGCCCAAGGCCGCGAACTCGCCCCCGGGGAGATCCCCGGTCAGGACGAGATCGTGCACAGCCGCAACATCAAGCCCCTCGCCAACATCCCCAGCGCCAACCCCCAGGGCATCAACTCGGACCTGGCCTTCCAGGGCAGGTACGCCTACGCGGGCAGTTACGACGGCTTCACCATCTACGACATCGGCAACCCGAAGGCGCCCAAGACCGTCACCACGGTCCTGTGCCCCGGCGGGCAGAACGACGTATCGGTCTCCGGCGACCTGCTGTTCCTCTCCACCGACTCCTCGCGCAGCGACGACTCCTGCAACAGCGTCTCGCAGCCCGCCACGGAGAAGTCCTCGTGGGAGGGCATCAAGATCTTCGACATCAAGGACAAGAAGAACCCCAAGTACATCAAGTCGGTGGAGACCGCCTGCGGCTCGCACACCCACACCCTGGTCCCGGGCGGCCGTGACATCTACCTCTACGTCTCCTCGTACTCGCCGAACGAGGCCTTCCCCGACTGCAAGCCGCCGCACGACGGCATCTCCGTCGTCAAGGTCCCGAAGAAGGCCCCGACGACGGCCTCGGTCGTCGCCTTCCCCGTCCTCTTCCCGGACGGCGGGAACCCGGGAGCGCCCGCCAACCCCGGCGTCTCCAAGACCACCGGCTGCCACGACATCACCGTGCTCCCCTCGAAGAACCTCGCCGCCGGCGCCTGCATGGGCGACGGCATCCTCTTCGACATCAGCAAGCCCGAGCAGCCGCGGGTCATCGACCGGGTCCAGGACAACGTGAACTTCGCGTTCTGGCACTCCGCGACCTTCAACGAGCGCGCGAACAAGGTCGTGTTCACCGACGAATTGGGCGGCGGCAGCGGCGCCACCTGCAACGAGGCCACCGGCCCCGACCGGGGCGCGGACGGGATCTACGACATCACCGGGCGCGGGGACCAGCGCAAGCTCGTCTTCAAGAGCTACTTCAAGATCCCGCGGCTCCAGGCCGACACCGAGAACTGCGTGGCCCACAACGGCTCGCTGATCCCGGTCGGCGGCGGTCGCGACGTCATGGTGCAGGCCTGGTACCAGGGCGGGATCTCGGTGTGGGACTTCACCGACTCCACCCGGCCCAGGGAGATCGCGTACTTCGAGCGCGGCCCCCTGACCACCGACACGCTCGGCCTCGGCGGTTCCTGGTCGGCGTACTACTACAACGGACACATCTACTCGAACGACATCGTCAAGGGCCTCGACGTGCTGCGGCTCGACGACCGGCGCACCGACAGCGCCAAGTGGGTGCGGATGGACGGCCTCAACGTGCAGACGCAACCCGAGTACCACTGACCCCGCCCGACGACAGGGCACTCACCGTGCCGAGGGGAACGATCCGCCGGGCGGCCCGCCGTCCGGCGGGTCGCCCATCTCCCAGTCCAACGCGTACCGCTGGAACAGCTCGGCCCGCAGCCGGGTCTGCGGCATCGGCGCTCCCGGCAGCAGCACCGCCACCACCGCGCCCATCAGCAGGGCCCGCAGCAGCGGGTAGTCGGTGTCCACGTCCGCCGACCCGTATCGGGCGACCGTGTCCCGCAGCAGCTCCGCGAGCCGTTGTTGTTCGACGCACTGGACGAACCCCTCCGCCTGGAGGATGCCCGCCATGTGGGTCCGCATCAGCCGCGGCCGGTCCCGGGCGAGGCCCAGGATCGCGTCGATCGCCCGGGCCAGCCGCTCGCGGCCGTCATCCGCCGGAGGATCCCGTTCCAGGGCCGCTTCCAAGGTCAGGTGCATCAGACGGTGCACGGCCGACTGGAGCAACTGTCGCTTGCCGGGGAAGTAGTACGAGACCAGGCCGCGGGCCGCGCCCGCGCGGTCCGCGATGTCGCCGAGGGTCGTGGCCTCGTAGCCGCGCTCGGCGACGAGTTCGACCGTGGCCTGCAGCAGCCGCTCCCGGGAACGTCTACGCAATTCTTCATTGACCGATGCGCTGCGCGGGGACATGCTTACTCCTGCGTTGACTGGCTGCGAGCCAATATACTCAGCGCACGAGATCGTCTGCTCTGGGCGACGCGGGGGATCGCCCAGAGCAGGCAGGATCCGGCGGTCTGCTGAAACGATTCAGCCGGGCACCTGTTGATCAGGCGAGCCGGCCGGCTCCTCCTGTCGGCGCAGCAGTCGGGTGGTCAAACCGCCGACGACGATCAGGCCGACGCCGAGCCACCACGTGTTGTCGAAGATCAGCACGGCGATCCCCACCGGGATCAGCAGCCCGGCCAGCGGGAGCAGCAGTCTGGAGACCGGCGGTGCGGGCAGGCCGCGGGCCTTGGCGCGCGCGACGTCGGGGTACCACTCGGTGAAGCGCAGGGCCGCCACGATCGCCAGGATCTGGATGATCCAGCCCGTCCAGATGTTGTTCGGGTTGCGCAGCACCAGGTCGCCGAAGGCGCCCGCGACGGCGGCCACCAGGAAGGCGAGCCCCCAGACCCCGGTGATCGCGTAGTTGGTCCGCAGGAAGGCGGGCGTCTTCCAGAGCGAGGGGTCCACGCGCTCGCGGGCGTACTGGAGGGTGAAGGGCATCCGCACGGCCATGGACCCGAACGCGATGACCACCAGGGCGATGTTGGAGACCTCGCCGGCGTACGTTTCCAGCCACCGCAGGGTGCCCGGACTCGCCGTGAGGCCCACGATGCTCAGGACTCCGAAGAACACCAGGTCGGACAGTTCCAGAAGCTTCCACGACGAGCCGCGGTCGACCAGTCGGCCCCCCACCACGAGGGTCAGCGAGATCACCAGGGCCAGCGCCACCGCCCACTCGAACCGCCCCGGCCCCACCAGCAGGGAGAACGCGATCCAGGGGGAGATGCCGACGAAGGGACTGTTCAGGATGCCGGCCACCTTGCCGGCGACGGGGGAATGGGTCGCTCTTGCCATGGGCTCCGGCCTTCCTGCCGCCCGCACCCTGCCTCAGGTTCGTGCCTCACGTTCCAACGTACGCCGGACCGTCGCGTTCGACGCGGGGAGCGGGACCTCCGCGAACGGGACCAGGCCGGTCGGGTCGCGGGCCGAACGGATCAGCGGGGCGGCAGCAGGAAGTGCGCGCCGACCCCGGCCCCGTCCACGTGCACGACGTGCGCACCCACCCGGACCGTCTGGGTGCCGCCGACGCGCCACGACCCCTCGTCCCCACGCGTCCCCCCGGCCGCCCCGGCGGCGTCGCCCCCCTCGTCGGCCCCGTCGCCCAGGGGGATCCAGACCTCCAGGAAGGTGCTCCCGTCGAGGTTCGTGCCGGTCTCCACCAGGCCCGCCCCCTCCCGGCGCAGGGTTCCCACGTCGTGCCCGGGGACGCCCACCTCGTGGTGGAAGGTGACCTGCCCGCCCTCGTAGGAGGTGGTGCCGGCGAAACCGCGACTGTCCGCGTAGAACCTGCCGCTCTGGAGCCACACGACGGTGTCGGTCTCCCGCAGCGGTCCGCCGTCACGGCTGATTCCGGCGCGCGACCAGGCGCCGCGCGAGGGTGCGTCCATGATCAGAGCCTGCCACAGGACCTGCCGAGGACCCCGACCGGCGTGGCGCGCCGGACGCACGCATCCTGGGCACAGGAGCCGTCGCCCGACCGACGGGATCGCGATCCCTCAGGCGGGGCCGGGTGCTCCGGGCGACGCGGGGGGTCGCCCGGAGCGGGGCCGCCACAGCGTCACGAGCGCGACCAGGGCCACGCCCAGCAGCCAGCCGGCGAGCACGTCCGAGAACCAGTGGACGCCGAGGTAGAGCCGGGTGAGGCCGACCCCGACGACCGAGACGACGGCGAGGGTCCACGCGGCGGCCGCCTTCGTCCTCGGGGTCTGCTCGGGCAGCAGCCAGAGCAGCGTTCCGCACACCACGGTCGCCGTCATCGCGTGCCCGGACGGATACGCGGCGAAGTGGGCCGAGTCCACCGGGTCCGGCCACTCCGGCCGCTCCCGACCCACCAGCGCCTTCAACCCCTGCTGCACCACCGAGGCCACGAGGGCGGCGACCGCGACCCGCATCGCGCGGTTGCGGTCACCCCGCCACCACAACAGGAGGCAGGCGGCCGCGGCCAGGGCGCGCATGGTCCACGGGTCCCAGACCCAGTCGGAGAGCACCCGCGCCAGGTGGGTGACCCCGGGGTGCGTGACGGCGTGCGCGTGCAGGTCCCGGGCGACCCCGTCGTCGAAGGAGATCAGCGGGTCCCACCGTCTCACCACGAGCACCGTCAGAACGGCGGCGAGCAGCGCGCAGGAGATCCCGGCAATCCGTACGAGGTCATTCCGCATGCGGAGATCCTCGCACCGCTCGCGACCGGGGCCCTACGTCAGCGCGCTGAGGCCCGGTACGAACGCGACCAGCAGCGGCACCGCCGGGACCAGGGTCGCCAGGGCCGTCAGACGCAGCCGACGGACCGGTGACAGGCGGGGCGCCGCCGACAGCAGGCGCCGCACCCGCTGCGGTACGTGGGCCTGCGGGGTGGGGCAGGGGCCGAAGACACCGCGGTCCTCGTTGAGCCCCACCAGGGCGAGCGCGATCGTCAGCCGCCCGAAGCGCCGCGAGGCCACGTCGTCGGCGGCGAGCTCCACCAACCGGTGCATCTCGGCCTCGAACGCCGCGAACACCGGGATCTGCGGGAACCCCTGGGCGAGCGCCCGCGAGCAGTGCAACAACCAGTCGTGCCGGGCCGCCACGTGACCCTGTTCGTGCGCCAGCACCGCGTCCAGCTGGCTGCCCTTGAGCCGCCCCAACGCCGCGGTGCTGACCACCAGGCGCGGGACCGCCCCCGGCTGCCACCACGCCTCGGGCCGGGAACCCTCCAGGACGACGAGGCGCGCCGCCGCGGGGTCCTCGCCGGGCAACAGCGGGGCCCGGTCCCGGAGTTCGGCCGCCCCCACGCGCCGTCGGGCCCGCGCCCGCAGCACCTCGCGCGTCAGCATCGCGCCCGTCCACAGTCCGCCGCCCGCGAGGACCAGCGCGGTGCCGATGGCCCAGGGCCCGCCCGCCGTACCCAGCGCGTACGCGTCGGCCACCCCGTGCGGCGCGGACGCGAAGAGCCGGCCCCGGACCGCCGGCCAGGCGGCCGCCGCGCTCAAGACCATCGACAGCGCCAGGCACAGGAGCACCGCGCCCACCACGCACTGCCACACCCACAGCGCGACGACCGGCTCGCGGTCGGGCCATCGGGCCCGGGCCAGCAGACGGGGAGCGAGCACAGCGGTCAGTGCGCCGAGCAGCAGAAGGGCGGCGGGGACCATCATGGTCGCCAGCCTATGAGCGCGAGACCTCCCCCGGGTATCGCCTCGGCGCATTGGTGACGCAGGACACGTGCCGGTGCGGCCCGCCCGGGACCTCACATGCCCGGCAGCATCGCCAACATGCCGATGCCCATGGCGAGTCGACAGGCCCGGGTCAGTTCGCCGGTCCCGCCGACGGCCGACGCGAGGGACTGCCCGCCCGCCGCGGACACCACGGGCCGCCCGCCCCCGCCGGCCATCAGCCGGGCCCCCGCGAGCAGCACGTACCCCGTGAAGTAGACGAGCAGCACCCCGGTCACCAGCGGCATCCCCCGCGCCGCCCCGACCGCCGGGCCGTGCCCGTGTCCGGCTGTCATCGCCAGGCCCTGGTAGGCCATGTAGGCCATCGCCAGGGAGCCCACCAGGTGGTGCGCGTGGTGGGCGCCGTCGCGCAGCAGCCACAGCGCGTGCAGGGCGGCGCCGCAGAACGCGCCCAGCAGGATCCGCGCGCCCCACGCCCCGGTCCCCGGCGGTACGGCCATCACGGCCATCCCGAGTCCCATCACGGCCTCGCCCGCCGCCGGCCCGCGGCCCTCCCCGCCGGCTCTGCTCGCGCGCAGCAGACAGTAGGTCCCGCTCACGGCGCACAGCAGCACGAGCAGCCAGGCGGAAAGGACGGAGGAGATGGAGGACATCGCGGATCCGTGCACGGCGGAACCCCCCGGTTCGTCGGCTTCACCGGAAGAGATGCCCCTGTCCGCAGGTCCGCACGCCGGCCCGGGTTAGGCTCTCCATACCGTGCCAGGCGCGGCATGTGCCCAGAGGAAGAACGGAGCCGTCGATGTCGACCGCCCACCCCACCGAACTGAGTTATCGCAGCGCCGTCGAGGCCGACGTGCCGGAACTCGTGGCGCTCGTCGAGTCGGCCTACCGCGGGGACGCCAGCCGCGGCGGCTGGACCACGGAGGCGGACCACCTCGACGGACAGCGCACCGACGAGAACGGTGTCCGCCAGGTCATCGGCGGCCCGGACAGCGTGCTCCTCGTCGTCGAACGCGCGGGCGAGATCGTCGCCTGCTGTCACCTCGCGCACCGCGGCGACCACGCCTACTTCGGGATGTTCGCCGTCCGCCCCGGCCTTCAGGGCGGCGGCCTCGGCAAGGAGATCCTGGCCGAGGCGGAGCGCCGCGCCCGAGAGCAGTGGGACGTCAAGGAGATGCGGATGACGGTGATCAACGTACGGGAGGAGCTCATCGCCTACTACGTGCGCCGCGGCTACGCGCGCACCGGCGAGCTGAGCCCCTTCCCGTACGGCGACGAGCGCTTCGGCAAGCCGCGCCGTGAGGACCTGGCCTTCGAACTGCTGGTCAAGTCCCTGTAGCGCGCCCTGCGGTTGGCCGGGTCCCGGCGCTCGACGCGACTGGTCAGGCGGTGAAGCGGCCCGTGCTGCGGATCTCCGGGAAGTCCGTGATCACGCCGTCCAGTTGGAGGGCGCGCGCCAGCCGCAGGTGCTCCAGGGTGTTGACGGTCCGCCCGGTCACCCGCAGCCCCTCCGCGTGGAGCGACTCCACAAGCGCCAGGTTGAGTCGGTGGATCTCCAGGGCGACGGTCTCGGCGCCCGCTGCCGGCGCCCGGTCCTCGATGACCCTGCGCTGCGCCTCGTGCCGGTCGGCGTAGAGGCAGCCGCGCACGCCCGGCACCAGCCGGGTGACCTCCGCGAGCACCGCGTCGTCGTACGAGGCGACCTCGACCCGCGAGGTCAGGTCGCGGCGCAGGATCCACCGGGCGAGCGCCTCGGCGGTGGCCGGGTCCTGGACGCAGGCCTGGAGCGGTACCTCCACCGCGTCCGCCACCTCGTCCAGGACCGGCACCCGTTCGCCCTGCCCGGCGTCCAGCGTGCGCAGTTCGGCCAGGGTGAGTTCGGCGACGGGGCCGGCTCCGTCGGTGGTGCGGTCCACCTCCTCGTCGTGCAGTACGACGAGGGCGCCGTCCTTGCTCAGGCGTACATCCAGGGCGATGACGTCCATGCCGGATCGCTGCGCGCGGGCGAACGACCGCAGCGTGTTCTCCGGTTCGACGCCCATGACCCCGCGATGACCGATGGTGAGGAAAGTCAAGGTTCTCTCGCTTCCGTCGACGGCGGCTCCCCGCACGGTCGCGGTGTCCCGACCGGCCGCGCGCGGTGAGGCGCATGCTAGTGCGCCGACCGTGCGATGGGACCGCCCGTGCGGGGCGCGCGGGAGCGTGCCGGCCTTTTCCCGTCGGGCTCGTACGGCCCGCCGGGCCGTCCCCGTGTCACCCGGGCGTGGGCGCGTCCCCATCGGCTTGACGGACGTACGCCGGCGTCCGTGACTCAGGCCCCGGCGCCGGGTCCGCCCTCGGTTCCGGCGGTGCTCGCTCCGGCGCCGGGAGCGGTCTCGGCCCGCGGGGCGGCGACCGCCTCGACCTCGGCCAGGTCGGCCAGCAGGGCCTCGGCCAGCTCCAGCTCGGCCAGGTGCTGCCGCTCGCTCCAACGCAGCGCGAGGGTGGGGAAGGCCCACTCGCTCACCCCGCCCGCGTGTTCCACGGCCTCCCGAACGGCGGCCAGTTCGCCCCGGGTCCGTTCCAGATGGTCCTCCACCATCGCGCGCAGCAGCGCCGGTTCGGCCAGGTGTCCGAGCCAGATCCGCAGCAGCAGCCCGTGCTTGAGGACCGGGGGCCCGGCCTCGGCGGTGTCCGAGGCCCAGCCGGCCAGGGCAGTGCGGCCCGCGTCGGTGATGGCGTAGCGCCGCTTGGTCCGCACTTCCTCGGGGCCCGAGCGGACGGATGCCGCGTACCCCAGTTCCTCCAGGCGGCGCAGTTCGGCGTAGATCTGGCTGATCGCCGGCGACCAGTAGAAGAACCGCAGTGAGGAGTCCGCCCACTTCTTCAGCTCGTAGCCCGTGCGTTCCCCGGGGAAGGACAGCAGGCCGAGAACCGCCCACGCGGTCGGCGGAAGGACCTGCGGGAGGTCTTGCTTCCTCGACTTATTACTACTAGTCATATTCCGAATCGAAGCAAGGCCGGGCACGGGACGCAACTCTGGAGGCATCGTGAAATTCTCCGTGATCTTCGAAGCTCAGCTGGCCGATCCGACCGCGGAACGGGAACACCAGGTCATCCGCGACTGCGTCGAGCAGGCCGTACTCGCCGAACGCATGGGATTCGACCGGATCTGGGCCGTCGAGCACCACTCGTTGAAGTGGTACGCACACATGTCGGCCCCGGAGATCTTCCTCACCTGGGTCGCGGCCCGGACCGACACCATACGCATCGGGCACGGCGTCGTGTGCATGCCCTTCAACTTCAACCACCCGGTCCGGGTCGCGGAGCGCGCCGCCATGCTCGACCTGCTGTCCGGCGGCCGGCTCGACCTGGGGGCCGGGCGGGGCGGCACCACGCAGGAGACCTCCCTGTGCGGGGTGGACAAGGACCGGACCACCGCCGAGGTGGAGGAGGCGCTGCGGATCATCGGCAGGGCCTGGCAGGAGGAGGAGCTGGAGTACCGCGGCGAACTGCTGGACATCGGCCCGCACCCGATCCTGCCCCGACCGACCCAGACCCCGCACCCGCCGCTCTTCCTGGCGTGCAGTCGCGCGGAGACCCTCGTACAGGCGGCCGAGCTGGGGATCGGGGCTTTGGTGATGGGCTTCGCGGGTCCGGAGTCGATCGCGCGGATGCGCGCCGTGTACGACGGGGCGATCGTCGGGCGGGACGGGTCGCGCTTCGTGTCGACCGCCGTCAACGACCACTTCTCCGTGCTCTGTCCGACGATCGTGCTCGACGACCCGGCCGAGGCCCGCCGGATCGGCGTCCGGGGGCAGCGCTTCTTCGCCCAGTCGATCGGCCACTGGTACGGAGGGGCGGGCGTCCCGGACGAGGCGGTGGTGGCGGGCGCCGACGAGCCGGCCGAGATGCGCAGGGCCGCCGAGCAGGTCGTGGCCCGACTGCACGAGCAGGACATCCCGGTGCGGCCCACCGCCACGGCCACGTTCAACGCCGATCACGCCTACGGGAGCGCCGACGACGCCATCGCCCACGTGGAGCGGCTCCGGGCGGCCGGCGCGGACGAGGTGATGTGCCTGATCCAGATGGGCACGGTGCCCCAGGAGGCCTGCCTGGAGACGCTGCGCCAGTGGGGAGAGCACGTCATCCCGCACTTCCGCGGCGCCGAGTGAGCAGGATCACGGGAGGTCGGGAGCGGGCCCGCCGCCCTCGGTCCTCGACGTCCCGAGCCGGCGCGCCTTCGGTGCCCGGAGCGGTCCCGAAGGCGTTCTCGCAGGTCCGCGGGGTATGGGGAGGGAAGACCGGAGGCTTGGCTTCCACCGTGAAGGACGGGAAGAATTTCGGCGAAGCGGGGGGTGAGGCAGGATAATTTCCCGAGTTCTCTCTTGAGTGGGAGAGCCTCACATGCATACGCTGTCTTGACGTGAGGTTCTCCTGTGGAGGAAGTGACATGACGGAAACTCTTGTGCCGGGCGTCGGCGGTGCCGTGACAACCGCGGAAACGCGGGTAGTGGACCAGCCCGCGTGGCTCGCGCTCAAGGCCGCCGTGGAGGAGATCCGCCCCTGGCAGTCGGCCGACGGCTCGATCGACTTCGAGGCCGAGGGAGCCCCCGCGCGCGTCGAGGTCGAGGCCGTCGTGGAGCGCGTCGCGGACGCCGTGCTCGCGCTGTCCCCGCTGCTGCCGCACGCCACCGAGTACCACGCCGCGCTCGTCGCGGACCTGCGCAAGTGGGTCGCGGACGACTTCCGCGTGCCGGACTTCCTCGACTCCCTGCTGGCCTTTCACCCGGCCTCCGGGCGCGCCGACGGCCTCCAGCACCTCGTCGTCTTCCCGATGTACACGCAGAACGGCAACCTGGACCGCAACTTCGAGGCCGTCGTGCTGAAGATGGTGTGGCCCGAGTGGCTCGCCGAGCTGGAGCGCACCCGGTACGACAACCCGCTCTTCCTCGGCATCACCTTCGAGGACTTCACCCCGGGCTACGACACCCACTCCGCCGTGCTCTTCCCGGAGACCATCGCCGTGCGCGAGGCCCCCGAGCGCTTCACCTGGGGCGGCATCTTCTGTGACCGCGAGGCCGCGCGCTACCGCCGGGTCACCGAGGCGGCCGTGGACATCCTGGGCATCGAGCTGCCCGAGGACATCGCCGCCATGGTCGAGGACCAGCACCGCTGCGAGAAGGCCTTCGTGCTGTGGGACATGGTCCACGACCGCACCCACAGCCACGGCGACCTGCCGTTCGACCCCTTCATGATCAAGCAGCGCCAGCCGTTCTGGATGTACGGCCTCGAGGAGCTGCGCTGCGACCTCACCGCCTTCAAGGAGGCCGTGAAGCTGGAGTCCGAGGGCAACGAGCACGGCCGTGACGTGCAGTACGCCGTCCTCTTCGACCGGATGTTCCGCTTCCCGGTCTCCGGCGACCGCAACCGCAACTACGACGGCCTCGGCGGCCAGCTGCTCTTCGCGTACCTCCACAAGCACGACGTCGTGCGCTGGACGGACAACAAGCTGAAGATCGACTGGATGCGCGCCCCGCAGGTCACCAACCAGCTGTGCGCCGAGATCGAGGACCTCTACCGGGCCGGCATCGACCGCCCGAAGCTCGTCCACTGGTTCAAGGCCTACGAGCTGGTCTCCACCTACCTCGCCCCGCACCCGGGCTCCAAGTGGGCGAAGGGCCCCGACGCCCTCGACCTCACCCTGCCTCCGCGCAAGCTCGTCGACGACGTGCTTCCGGACGAGTTTCCCCTGAGCATGTTCTATGAGGCCCTCGCCAAGAAGCTCAAGGGTGTGATCGCCTCCACGAAGGGCATCACCGCCCTGAACGCCGAGACGGCCGAGCAGGCCGCCGCGTGAGCTCTCGCCCACAGGAGGCTGCACAGATGAACGGCTCCGGTAACACCGGCAACGGTGACGGGAAGCTGCACGGAGCGGTGATCGCGGTGGCCGGGGCCGGTGGGCCCGCGGGCCAGGCCGCCCTGCTCCGCCTCGCCGAAGCGGGCGCGGTGGTCGTCGCGGCCGACGCCGACCCGACGCGCCTCGCGGAGGCCGTGGACGCGGCCCGCTACGCACACGGCGGCGCCACCGTCGTCGGCGACACCGTGGACCTCCTCGACCTGGAGGCCACCAAGGCCTGGGCCGAGCGGACCGAGAAGGAGTTCGGCCGGGTCGACGGCCTCGTCCACCTCGTCGGCGGCTGGCGCGGCAGCAAGACCTTCACCGACGCCGACCTGGCGGACTGGGCCTTCCTGGAGAAGCTCCTGATCCGCACCGTCCAGCACACCTCGCTCGCCTTCCACGACGGCCTGCTGCGCAGCGATCGGGGGCGCTACGTCCTGATCAGCCAGTCCGGCGCGCACAAGCCGGTCGCCAACAACGCCGCGTACAACGCGGGCAAGGCGGCGGCCGAGGCCTGGACGCTCGCCATGGCGGACTCCTTCCGCAAGGCGGGGGGCGAGGACGGCCCGAACGCCGCGGCTGCGATCCTGGTCATCAAGGCATTGGTGCACGACGCGATGCGCGCCGAGCGTCCCACTGCGAAGTTCGCGGGCTTCACCGACGTCAAGGAGCTGGCCGAGGCCATCGCCGGCGTCTGGGAGCGGCCCGCACCCGATGTGAACGGACAGCGTCTGTGGCTCACTCCGCAACCGTGAGAACCGCGAGCGGGAAGACCGATGCGCACCGCCACCACGATCCGGCGGTGCGCGGATTCGCCAGCGACAACTACGCGGGGGTGCATCCGGAGATCCTGGAGGCCATCGCGTTGGCCAACGGAGGCCACCAGGTCTCCTACGGCGACGACGAGTACACCGAACATCTGCAGAAGATCTTCCGCAGCCACTTCGGCCCGTACGCGCAGGCTTACCCGGTCTTCAACGGCACCGGTGCGAACGTCACGGCCCTCCAGGCCCTGACCGACCGCTGGGGCGCCGTGGTCTGCGCCGAGTCGGCGCACATCAACGTGGACGAGGGCGGCGCGCCCGAGCGGATGGCCGGGCTCAAGCTGCTCACCGTCCCCACTCCGGACGGCAAGCTCACCCCCGAGCTGATCGACCGGCAGGCCTGGGGCTGGGAGGACGAGCACCGCGCGATGCCGCAGGTCGTCTCGATCACCCAGAACACGGAACTCGGCACCGTCTACACGGTCGACGAGATCCGGGCCATCTGCGAGCACGCGCACGGCATGGGCATGAAGGTGCACCTGGACGGCGCGCGGATAGCGAACGCCGCCGCCTCGCTCGACGTGCCGATGCGTGCCTTCACCAACGCGGCCGGCGTGGACGTCCTGTCGTACGGCGGGACCAAGAACGGGATGATGTTCGGCGAGGCCGTCGTCGTGCTGAATCCCGACGCGGTCCGGCAGATGAAGCACATCCGCAAGATGTCGATGCAACTCGCGTCCAAGATGCGCTTCGTGTCGGTGCAGTTGGAGGCCCTGCTCGCCAAGGACCTGTGGCTGCGCAACGCCCGGCACGCCAACGCGATGGCGCAGCGGCTGGCGGCCGGTGTCCGGGAGACCGACGGGGTCGAGATCCTCTACCCGGTGCAGGCCAACGCGGTGTTCGCGCGACTGCCGCACGCGGTGACGCGCCGGCTCCAGGAGCGGTTCCGCTTCTACTTCTGGGACGAGATCGCCGGCGACGTGCGCTGGATGTGCAGCTACGACACCCAGGAGGAGGACGTCGACGCCTTCCTCCAGGCGCTGAAGGAGGAGCTGGCCCGGTAGGGCCCGCCCGTCAGACGCCCGGTGGGGCCGCCGACTCGACACCCATAATGCGATAGGCATGCCAAAGCATGCATAGGTATGCTCCTGGATCATGGAAATGATCCAGGAGCAACCCGACCCCGCCTATCTCGCGGCCGACGAGGCGGTGGACCACGGCCACCCCCTCGTCGCCGAGACCGCCGACGCGCTCTGGACCGCCACGGGCGGCGACCCGTACGCCTACGCCGCCGTGGCCTACGAGTTCGTCCGCGACACCGTCACGCACTCCGCCGACGCCGGCGACGACCGCGTGACCTGGCGCGCCTCCGACGTGCTCGCCGCGCGGACCGGCATCTGTCACGCCAAGTCCCACGCCCTCGCCGCGCTGTTGCGCGCCCGGGGCATCCCGGCGGCCCTCTGCTACCAGCGTCTGACCGAGGACGACGGCTCCGGCCCGCTGATCCACGGCCTCGTCGCCCTGCGCCTGCCCGGCAGCGCCCACTGGGCCCGGGTGGACCCGCGCGGCAACAAGCCGGGCGTGGACGCCCGGTTCACCCTCGACCACGAGCGGCTCGCCTTCACCGTCCGCCCCGAACTCGGCGAAGTCGACTACCCGGGGCTGTACGCGGCCCCCCACCCCGCCCCGCTCACGGCCCTCCGGGAGTCGGCGGACCGGTCGGAGCTGTGGCGGAGGCTGCCGACGGCGCTGTGACGGCCTCCGGCGGTACGGGGCCACGCACCAGCGCGGCGTACAGCAGCGCGGCGGCCGCCTGGAGCCCGGCGATCCCGAGCAGCAGTGTCCACGGCGGTGCGTCGGCGGCGAACCCCACCAGGGCGGCGCCCGCCGACGCGGCCGTCAGCTTGAGCCCCGCCCCGAGCGTGAACACCTGGGTCCGGACCCCGTCGGGCGCGTGGTCCGAGCGGATCCGCAGCGTGGCCGTCAGCAGGGGACCGTCACACACCCCGGCCACCGCGAACGCCACCGCCGCCCACGCGACGGAAGGGGCGAACGCGGCACCCGCCAGAGCCAGTCCCGTCCCGGCCAACGCCCCGCAGGCCAGCCGGCCCGGAGCCACTGCCGTGATCCGACCCAGCGTCAGGGAGCCGCCCAGCGCCCCCACCGCGAAGGCGGTCATCAGCACCCCGCCCGCTCCCGGGTTCCCCAGATCGGCCGCGAACAGCACCGAGGTGGTGGTCAGCGAGCCGATGCCGACGAACGCCAGGGTCGTCGCCGAGGTGATGGCCCGCAGCTCCCGGACCCGCCAGAGCGCCGCCAGACCGCCGCCCACCCCGACCCGGGGTCCGCCCGGCGGCCGGCCCGCGCCCGGGGTTCCGTACGGAAGCGTCGCCGCCAGCACCGTCGCCAGCGCGCCGGCCGCCGCCGGCAGTGCCATCGCGGAGGCCGCCGAACCCGTCGCCGCGACCAGGCTGATCGCCGCCGGAGCGGTCACCCCGGCCGCGTTGTACGTGGAGGCGTCCCAGCCGTACGCCCGGTCGCGGCCCGGGCCGGGCGGCCACAACCCCGCGACCAGGCTGGACAGTCCGCCCGTCACCATCGGCCCGCAGGCACCCCCGAGCGCCGCCACCGCGAACACCGCCGGCGCCGGCGCGCGGCCCAACAGCAGGGCCAGGGCGGCCACCGCGGCCGTGAACCCCGCCAGACAGCCCACGTGGAACAGCCGGGGGCTGCGCGCCCGCGCGGCGGCGGCCCCGGCGAGCGGGGCCGCCAGCACGTGCGGGGCCAACCAGGCGGTCAGGACGAAGGCACCGAACGCCGCGTCCCCGGTGCGCTCCAGAGCCAACAGCACCACGGCCATGCCCATGCCCTCGGAGGCGAACCGCGCGGCGAGCGCCGCGGCCAGGTACCGCCCGAACCCGCTCATGCGGGAACCCCCTCCGGATCGCGTGACGCGAATCGGGCGCGCTCGGCGGGCCGCCCGGCCACGCACCGCACCACGCCGAGCGGGCCGGCGGCGGCGGGGGAAGGCGCCGACGCGGCACCCACCCCGGGTCGGCCACCCGGCCCGCCTACGTGAACCATCCGTCGGACGGACGGCTCAGCCGGCTTCCTTGACCTGCGCCGGCGTGGGCGCCGTGCCGCCCAGGTGGGCCGGCAGCCACCAGGAGTCCTCGGAGCCCTTCGGCTTGGTCGGGTAGGCGCGCTGCGCCGCGTCCAGCAGCTCCTGCACGCGCTCGCGCAGCCGGCGCGTGATCGCCCCGGCGTACTGGTCCGAGGGCGCGTCCATCGGCTCGCCGATCCGCATCGTCACCGGGATGTGGCTGCGCTTGAGGTCCTTCGGGCGGCCCTTGGTCCACAGTCGCTGGGTGCCCCACAGCGCCACCGGGATCAGCGGGACCCCGGCCTCCTGCGCCATGCGCGCCGCACCCGACTTGAACGTCTTGAGGGTGAAGGACTGGGAGATCGTCGCCTCGGGGAAGACCCCGATGATCTCGCCCGCGCGCAGCGAGTCGAGCGCGTGCTGGTACGCCGCCTCGCCCTGCGCCCGGTCCACCGGGATGTGCTTCATCGCCCGCATCAGCGGACCGGACACCTTGTGCCGGAACACCGACTCCTTGGCCATGAAACGCACCAGGCGCTTCTGGGGCCGCGCCGTCAGGCCGGCGAAGATGAAGTCCAGGTAGCCGATGTGGTTGGACACCAGGACCGCCCCGCCCTTGCGCGGGATGTTCTCGGTGCCCTTCATGTCGATACGGATGTCCAGCGCGCGGAACAGCGTGTGCGCCGCGCCGATCACGGGAGGGTAGACGAGCTCAGCCATGGTGGGGAGACCCCGCCTTTCTGCCTGGGGAGGTGCTCCCGGCGGAAGTTACGGAAGCGTAGGTACGCTGACCATGGGGATCGTGCCCCATACGAGGGCTGCTGGCCAGCCCAGACGCTTGTGCCCGGGGAGATTCTCGTCACGCCGGGAAGCGGTGGGGAATGCGGCGCACCCGCGGGGCGCTCGCATCAGCGTACGAACGGAAGCGGGCGGGTGTCGATGGGAGCCGAGGTGCGCGGACACGGGAACGCGGCGGGGCTGGGCGTCGCGGAGCTCGGCGCGGAGCCGGGGGAGCGGGCCAGCCTGGTCCAGTTCTCCAGCGCGTTCTGCCAGCCCTGCCGGGCGACGCGGCGGATCCTCGCCGAGGTGGCGGCCATGGTGGACGGGGTCGCGCACATCGAGGTCGACGCCGAGCGGAACCTGGAACTGGTGCGCGCGCTCGGCATCGACAGGACCCCGACGGTGCTGGTGCTGGACTCGGCCGGGCGGATCGTGCGGCGGGCGGCCGGAATGCCCCGCAAGGCGGACGTGATCGCGGCCCTGGGAGCCGCCGTGTGAGGCCCCGTACGCGAGGCCTCGGGGTCACCCGGACGGCCGGGCGCGCGGCGGGGCCGGACCCGATCGCGCCGGTGCGCGCGCCCGTACGCAGAGTGACGCGCCTGACATCTGGCCGCTGCGGCTTGACTGTGTACACGGGTGATCGTCAGGCTGACGACATGCGGTACGAACTCCTGCTTTACGGACGGACACACGTGGACCTCGTCCGGTACGCGAGCGCGCGCTGTTGGGATCGCTGAACGCCCCCGGCTGCCCGATCCCCACCGTGCCCGCGACCGCGCGGCAGAAGGAGTCCTTCCATGACAGCCCCGACGGCTGAGTTCCCCTCTTCGACCACGGGCCGGCCCGGCTCACCCGATCTGCTGCGCTCCGTCTTCCGGCAACACGCCGCGGGGGTCGCCGTGATCACCGCCGCCGACCCGAGCGGCCGGCCGGTCGGCTTCACCGCGACCTCGCTCAACTCGGTCTCCGCCGAGCCGCCGCTGCTGTCCTTCACTCTCGGAACGGGGTCCTCCAGCTGGCCCGTGATACGGGACTCCGCGCATCTCGGCGTGCACATACTCGGCGAGCACCAGCGGGAGTTGGCGGGACTGTTCGCGCGCGGCGGAGCCGACCGCTTCGGTCCGGGCACGCAGCGGGTCGAGGGTCCGCACGGCGTCCCGGTGCTCTCGGGAGTGCTCGCGTGGCTGGTGTGCCGGGTGGTGGCGCGGGTGCCCGCCGGGGAGCACAGGGTGATCATCGCGGAGGCGGTGGCCGGTGATCCCGCCTCGGGACCGGCCGGCGAGGCGCGTCCCCTGCTGTATCACCAGGGTCGCTTCAACGCGTTGCGCGACTGAATCGTCCCTGCCGGCGCCCGTTCGGGCGGCGTTGGGCAGATCACAGTTCGGTGGCCTTGCCACCAGGGAACACCAACTGTGTACTGACGAGTAACATTCCTGTCGGGGCGCGGGCCGCCCCGATCGGGATCCGCCCGACAAGGCGCCTATGCTGCCTGCACAAGGCGGTATCAGAAATAGACGATGCGGTAGGAGAGCCGGCGTGAGCCTGAGGATCGTTGTCTGTGTGAAGTACGTACCCGACGCCACCGGCGACCGGCACTTCGCCGATGACCTGACCGTCGACCGCGACGACGTCGACGGTCTGCTGTCGGAGCTCGACGAGTACGCCGTGGAGCAGGCGCTGCAGATCGCCGACGAGGCGGACGACGCGGAGATCACCGTCCTGACCGTGGGTCCCGAGGACGCCAAGGACGCGCTGCGCAAGGCGCTCTCGATGGGCGCCGACAAGGCCATCCACGTCGAGGACGACGACCTGCACGGCACCGACGTCATGGGCACCTCGCTGGTGCTGGCCAAGGCGATCGAGAAGGCCGGCTACGACCTGGTCATCACCGGCATGGCGTCCACTGACGCCGCCATGGGCGTCCTCCCGGCGATCCTGGCCGAGCGCCTGGGCGTCCCGCAGGTCACCCTGCTCTCCGAGGTCAAGGTCGAGGACGGCACCGTGACGGGCCGCCGCGACGGCGACTCCGCGAGCGAGCAGCTGGAGGCCTCCCTCCCCGCGCTCGTCTCGGTGACGGACCAGTCGGGCGAGGCCCGCTACCCGTCGTTCAAGGGCATCATGGCCGCCAAGAAGAAGCCGGTCGAGGCCTGGGACCTGTCGGACCTGGACCTGGAGGCCGAAGAGGTCGGCCTCGAGGGCGCCTGGACCGCAGTCGACTCCGCGACCAAGCGCCCGGAGCGCACCGCCGGCACGATCGTCAAGGACGAGGGCGAGGGCGGCAAGCAGCTGGCCGAGTTCCTGGCCGGCCAGAAGTTCATCTAAGAGCTTCGGTCACCTCGACACCCCCCTGACCTCTTCGCATTCGCAGGAGCATTCCCATGGCTGAAGTTCTCGTCTACGTCGACCACGTGGACGGCGCCGTCCGCAAGCCCACCCTGGAGCTGCTGACGCTCGCCCGCCGCGTCGGCGAGCCCGTCGCCGTCGCCCTCGGCGCCGGCGCCGAGGCCACCGCCGCCGTGCTCGCCGAGCACGGCGCCGTCAAGGTCCTCACCGCCGACGCCCCCGAGTTCACCGAGTACCTCGTGGTGCCGAAGGTGGACGCCCTCCAGGCCGCGTACGACGCCGTCTCCCCGGTCGCCGTGCTCGTCCCGTCCTCCGCCGAGGGCAAGGAGATCGCGGCCCGCCTGGCCGTCCGCATCGGTTCCGGCATCATCACCGACGCCACCGACCTGGAGGCCGGCGACGAGGGTCCGGTCGCGACCCAGGCCGTGTTCGCCGCGTCGTTCACCACCAAGTCCCGCGTCTCCAAGGGCACCCCGGTCATCACCGTGAAGCCGAACTCGGCCCCGGTCGAGGCCGCCCCGGCCGCCGGCGCCGTCGAGGCGCTCGCCGTCACCTTCGGCGCCCTGGCCACCGGCACCAAGGTCACCTCCCGCACCCCGCGCGAGTCGACCGGCCGCCCCGAGCTGACCGAGGCCGCGATCGTGGTCTCCGGCGGCCGTGGTGTCAACGGTGCCGAGAACTTCCACATCATCGAGGACCTCGCGGACTCCCTCGGTGCGGCCGTCGGCGCCTCGCGCGCCGCCGTCGACGCCGGTTGGTACCCGCACTCCAACCAGGTCGGCCAGACCGGCAAGTCGGTCTCCCCGCAGCTGTACATCGCCTCCGGCATCTCGGGCGCGATCCAGCACCGGGCCGGCATGCAGACCTCGAAGACCATCGTGGCGGTCAACAAGGACGCCGAGGCCCCGATCTTCGACCTGGTCGACTACGGCGTGGTCGGCGACCTCTTCGAGGTCGTCCCGCAGCTGACCGGCGAGATCAAGGCGCGCAAGGGCTGAAACCCTCGGGTCACTCGCTGACCTGCGTACTCTCCGCCTCCGGGGCCGTGTGGTGTTTGTCACCACACGGCCCCGAGTCGTTTCCCCGGGAGGGCCGGAGGACCATTGACGGAGCGGAACCCCGTGACTAAATTCTGCAATACGGATCCAAGATTCCGTGAAGCGGAAAAGAGGAGAGTGCACGATGGGTCAGCAGGAGAAGGTGGCGACGAGCCTCGCAGGCGCGGTCAGCGAGGGCATCAGCGCCTCCCTCGCGCCGGTGGACGCGGAACTCGCGCGCCACTACCCGGGCGACCCCGGCACCCGCCAGCCCATCCACACGGTCTACGTCCCCGGTGACGTCTTCGCCGCCGACACCATCCGTTCCTGGGGCGACCAGGCCCTCGCGGCCCTCGACGAGCACGCCCCGGACGCCGCGACCTTCGCCAAGGTCCTCGGCATCTCCGACGAACTGGCCGTGCCCGTGTACGACCGGGTGCGCGCCAAGCTCGCGTCCGAGCCCATCGAGGACCTGCGCGTCGACTTCGAGGACGGCTTCGGCGTCCGCTCCGACGAGGAGGAGGACCAGGCCGCCGCCCGCGCCGCCCGCCTCGTCTCGGAAGCGTTCGCCAACGGCACCAACGCCCCCTACATGGGCATCCGCATGAAGTGCATGGAGTCCAACGTCCGCGACCGCGGCATCCGCACCACGGACATCTTCCTGTCCGGGCTCCTCGCGCACGGCGGCCTGCCCGAGGGCCTCGTCCTCACCCTGCCGAAGGTCACCTACGCCGAGCAGGTCGGCGCCTTCGTCAAGCTGCTGGAGGCCTTCGAGATCACCCGCGGCCTTCGTCCGGGCCGGATCGGCTTCGAGATCCAGATCGAGACCAGCCAGTCGATCGTCGCCTCCGACGGCACCGCCACCGTGGCCCGGATGATCGAGGCCGCCAAGGGCCGTGCCACCGGCCTGCACTACGGCA
Organism: Streptomyces sp. WM4235; assembly: GCF_001279725.1. Lineage (GTDB taxonomy): Bacteria > Actinomycetota > Actinomycetes > Streptomycetales > Streptomycetaceae > Streptomyces. The sequence continues at coordinate 75,853 of NZ_LGDE01000136.1, forward strand.
CGTTCGACTACAGCGCCTGCGTCGGGGTCTCCGCCGCCTACCAGTCGAGCGACCACCCCGCCGCCGACCACGCGAAGGCCATCATGCAGGTCGCGGCCGCGGGCACCGGCGTACGCGTCTCCGACGGCTCGACCAACGTCCTGCCGATCGGCACCACCGAGCACGTCCACGAGGCCTGGAAGCTGCACTACGGTCTCACCCGCCGCGCCCTGGCCCGCGCCTACTACCAGGGCTGGGACATGCACCCCGCGCACCTGCCGACCCGCTACGCGGCCGTCTTCACCTTCTACCGCGAGGGCCTGGAAACGGCCGCCGCGCGCCTCAAGGCGTACGTGGCCAAGATCGAGGGCGACGTGATGGACGAGCCGGCCACCGCCAAGGCGCTGGCCGGCTACCTGGTCCGCGGCCTCGACTGCGGAGCCGTCGGCGCCGACGAGGTCACCGCCCTGACCGGCCTGACCCGCGCGGAACTGGACGCCTTCGCGATCCCGCGCCGCTCCGCGACCCTGACGGCCACGGCCTGATCCGTTCGACCCGGGCGCCCGAGGCCCGGCCGGGGTGTTCCCGGCCGGGCCTCGCGGCATCCCGGATCGTCCCGTATCCCGTATTCCGTGTCCGGTGCTCGGCGTCGGTCAGGGCCTCGGGGGGATCTCGCCCGAGCCGCGCGGGATCAGGCGCGTGGGGAGTTCGATGCGGGCAGGCGGCAGTGCGGCCCCCGACAGGCGTTGGAAGAGGCGGTCCGTGGCGACGCGGCCCAGGGCGGCCGCGTCCTGGGCGACCACCGTCACGCCGGGACGCAGCAGGTCGGCCAGCTCGAAGTCGTCGAAGCCGACCAGCGCCACCGGGTCGCCGCCGGCCAGGATCCGGACCAGGGTGACCGTCACCCGGTTGTTGCCCGCGAAGAGCGCGGTGACCGGCTCCCGGTCGGTCAGCATCCGGTGGGCGGCCGTCGTGACCCTGTCCGGCGTCGTGGAGCCCAGTGAGACCCAGGACTCGGACACCGGCAGGCCCGCGTCCGCCATGGCCGCCTCGTAGCCCCGCAGGCGTTCCGTCGCGGTGTGGATGCGCGGATGGTCGCCGATGAAACCGATGCGGCGGTGGCCGCCGGCGATCAGGTGGGCCACCCCGTCCCGGGCTCCGCCGAGACTGTCCGACAGGACCACGTCCGCGTCGATCCGGCCCGCCGGGCGGTCCACGAACACCGTGGCCACGCCCGCCCGGATCTCCGGTTCCAGGTACCGGTGGTCGTCCCCGGCCGGAATCACGATCAGTCCGTCCACCCGCCGGGCGCACAACGCGAGGGCCAACTCCCGCTCCCGGTCCGGGTCCTCGGCGCTGGAGCCGTTGATGAGGAGGGCGCCGTGGGCTCGGGCCACCTCCTCCACGGCCCGGTTCAGCGGGCCGTAGAAGGGGTCGGCGAGATCCTCCAGGACCAGGCCCACCGTGGCCGTGCGCCCCTTGCGCAGCACGCGGGCGCTGTCGTTGCGGCGGAAACCCAGTGCGTCGATGGCCTCTTGGACGCGCCGCTCGGTGTCGGGGGTCACTCCCGGCTCGCCGTTGACCACCCGTGAGACCGTCTTCAGGCCCACGCCGGCGTGGGCCGCCACGTCCTTCATGGTCGGCCGGTTGCCGTAGCGGGGCTCGGACGGGCGGCGGGAATGGGGCACGGGATCTCCGGCGGAGTGTTCGGACGGGCCTCGGGCAAGGCTCTGACCTTGAGGATAAGCACTCGGTCGCCGAATGGGTTTCCGTGGCAGGGTGGTGCGGGCAAGCCTCTGGGGGCTTCGAGGCGAGCCATCGGGAGAGGGGTAGACGTGATTGTCTGGATCAACGGCGCTTTCGGTGCCGGGAAGACCAGCACGGCCCGCGAACTGGCCGGACTCCTGCCGGATAGCGCTTTGTTCGACCCGGAGTTCATCGGGGACGCGTTGCGCGTGCTGCTGCCGCGCAAACGGCTCGCGGAGGTCTCCGACTACCAGGACCTGCCGAGTTGGCGGCGGCTCGTCGTGGACACGGCGGCGGCGATGCTCGCGGAGCTGGGCGGGGTGCTGATCGTGCCGATGACGTTGTTGCGGCAGGAGTATCGGGACGAGATCTTCGGTGGCCTCGCGGCACGACGGATCCCGGTGAGGCACGTACTGCTCGCCCCTGAGGAAACGATTCTCCGGGCACGGATCGCGACCAGGGAGGAGCCGGGGGCACCGGAGCAGGCGGACCTGCGACTCAGACAGTGGGCGTACGACCACATCCCCGCCTACCGGCAGGCGTTGGGCTGGCTGGCGGCCGACGCGCACGTCATCGACAACGGGCGGCTGAGCGTCCGCGAGACCGCCGAACGCATCGCGGAAGCCGTCCGCACGGACGACGCGGGCATCTGCGACATCGTGCAGACACCCGAACCGACCCGGGAGACGGTGGCCTCCGGCGTCCTCCTCTTCGACGACCGGGACCGGGTGCTGCTCGTCGACCCGACGTACAAACCGGGCTGGGAATTCCCCGGAGGTGTCGTGGAAGCGGGGGAGGCGCCGGCCCGCGCCGGCGTGCGGGAGGTGGAGGAGGAACTGGGGTTGGTCCTGGGGCGGCTGCCGGCGCTGCTGGTGATGGACTGGGAGCCGCCCGCCCACCCGGCGTACGGGGGCCTGCGGCTGCTGTTCGACGGGGGACGGCTGACGGAGACTCAGACTGCTGAACTACGGCTGCCCGGACCGGAGTTGAGGGCATGGAGGTTCGTGACGGAGGAGGACGCGGCCACGTTGCTGCCGGCACACCGTCACGAACGCCTGCGGTGGGCGTTGCGCGCCCGGGAGCGGGGGTGCGCGCTGTACCTGGAGGCGGGACGACCGGTCCCGTAGGGCGGGCCGTCAAAGTGGCGCCCGCAGGCGAACCGTCGGTCCGTGTTCCCGACGGCCACCGCCCCGGAGGGGACCGGGACGGCGGCCTTCAGCGCGGCTGGGGTTCGGTCGTGGCGGCGCCGAGGATCCGGGCGGTGTCCCGGGTCAGCGGGTCGCCGTGCCCGAAGCATGCGATCGACGGGGACAGTTCCGCCAGGCGACGGAACGAGGACGCCGCCTGCTCGCCGTCCACGTTGAACACCCCCTGCATCACCTGCCCGACCCCCGCGACACAGTCGCCCGTGAACAGCACGCCCCGAGCGGGCAGGTGGACGCCGATGCTGCCCGGTGTGTGGCCGGGGGAGTGGACGATCACCGCGCCGCCGCCGAACGGCAGTACCTCGCCGTCCTCGACCTCCCGGTCCACGCGGGTCGGCGGGGCCTCCGGGGCCGTCAGGCCGTGTGCGTACAGCGGGAGTTCCCAGTCCGCCAACACCGGCTCGGGAACGGGCTGTTCGCCCCGGATCACCGGCGCGTCCAGCCGGTGCGCCACGATCTCGGCACCCAGGCGGGCGGCGAGTTCCCCCGAGGCGCCCACGTGGTCGCGGTGGCAGTGCGTCAGGACGATCCGCTCCAGGAGCTCGGGCCGCAGGCCGAGCGAGCGGATCGCCTCCTCGATCTCCGGGGCCGAACCGGCGTATCCGGCGTCGATCAGGGTGAGGGCCTCGTCGTCGCACCACAAGTAGGCCTGGCCGATGGGGAAGCGCAGCATGTGCAGCCGCCCGGGGACCACCTCGACACGCTCAAAGAGAGTCATGTCGCGAACCTACGAGGAAGATCCCCGCTCCCGGCGTCCGGTTCACCGGGAGCGGAGTTCGCCCGTGGCGCAAGCCCTCTACACGCGCCTCGGGTGCGCATCTCAGGCATCGATCTCAGGCGTGCATCTCAGGCATGGATCTCGGACGTGCGCTCAGGCGCGCTTGGATTCGGCGTAGTTGACGAGGAAGTGGGCCTCCGCGACCGACAGACGCTCCAACTCCTCGGGGGAGACGCTCTCGTTCACCGCGTGGATCTGCGCCTCGGGCTCGCTCAGCCCGATGAGCAGCATCTCCGCCTCCGGGTACAGCGAGGTCAGCGCGTTGCACAGCGGGATGGATCCGCCCATGCCGCTGATCTGCATCTTCTGCCCCGGGTAGGCCAGTTCGAGGGCCGCCGCCATCGAGGCGTAGGCAGGGCTGTTCGTGTCCGCCTGGAAGGGCTGGCCCTGACCGACGACCTCCAGTTCGAGGCGCGCCTTCCACGGCGTGTGCGCCACCAGGTGTGCTTCCAGCAGCTTGATGGCCTGCGCGGTGTCCGCGCCCGGCGGGATCCGCAGGCTGATCAGGGCGCCGGCACTGGCGTGCACCGACGGGGTGGCGCCGACCACCGACGGGCAGTCGATGCCCAGGACCGTGACGGCCGGACGTGCCCACAGCCGGTCGGCGATCGTGCCGCGACCGATCAGCTCCACACCGTCGAGGACCCTCGCGTCGCTGCGGAAGTCCGCCTCCGGGTACTGGAGCCCCTCCCACACCGCGTCCGACGCGAGACCGTCGACCGTCGTCGTGCCGTCGGCGGCGCGCAGCGAGTCCAGCACCCTGATGAGCGCGGCCAGCGCGTCGGGCGCGACCCCACCGAACATGCCCGAGTGCAGGTTCCCGCCCAGCGTGTCGATCTTCACCTTCAGCAGGGTCATCCCGCGCAGGGTCGCGACCACCGTGGGAAGACCCAGACGGAAGTTGCCGGCATCGCCGATGACGATCGCGTCGGCCGTCAGCAACTCGGGGTGGGCCTCGGCGTACTGCTGGAGCCCGCCGGTGCCCTGCTCCTCCGACCCCTCGACGATCACCTTCACGCTCACCGGCACACCGCCGTTGGCCTTGAGCGCGCGCAGCGCCAGCAGGTGCATGATGAACCCGCCCTTGCAGTCCGCCGCGCCGCGCCCGTACCAGCGGCCGTCGCGCTCGGTCAGTTCGAAGGCCGGCGAGATCCAGGCGGCGTCGTCCAGGGGCGGCTGGACGTCGTAGTGCGCGTACAGCAGCACGGTCGGGGCGCCCTCGGGACCGGGCAGGAATCCGTACACCGACTGCGTGCCGTCGGGGGTGTCGAGCAGCGCCACGTCCTGGAAGCCCTCGACGCGCAGCGCGTCGGCCACCCAGTTCGCGGCGCCGTGGCTCTCGCTCTGGGGGAACTGTGCCCAGTCCGCCACCGACTGGAAGGCCACCAGCTCGGTCAGCTCCGTCTTGGCGCGGGGCATCAGCGAGGCGATGGTCTCGGCGATCGGATTCTGGGACATGGGCACGCTCCTCTTGGGTGCGACGTTGTTCTGTTTGTACGCCACCCGCATTCGCAGGGGTGTGCGTATGCGGGGTACGGCGAAAGACATTCCCGATCCTCGCACAGCGGGCCGAGGCGATCTCTCACCGTAGGATTTCCCCGGCATCCGAGCAACAGCGTGATCAGGAGCAGCAACACATCGTGAGCAGCGACGACGACGTACACGACGCAAGCGCAGAGCGGTCCGCCGCCGAGGTGACGGAGGAGGGGAACGCCGGGGGGACCGGCGAGGTGTGGGACGTGGTCGTGGTCGGCGCCGGACCGGCCGGGGCTTCGGCCGCGTACGCGGCGGCGACCGCGGGGCGGCGCGTCCTGCTGCTGGAGAAGGCCGAACTGCCCCGGTACAAGACCTGCGGCGGTGGCATCATCGGGCCTTCGCGCGACGCCCTGCCGCCGGGGTTCGTGCTGCCCTTCCAGGACCGCGTCCACGCGGTCACGTTCTCCATGAACGGGCGACTGACGCGGACCCGGCGTTCCAGGGGGATGCTGTTCGGGCTCGTCAACCGTCCGGAGTTCGACGCGGCGCTGGTCGCGGAGGCGGAGAAGGCCGGCGCGACGATCCGTACGGGCACGGCCGTGACCCGCGTCGAGCAGCACGGCGCGGCGGTGCCCGACCGGCGCACCGTGGCCGTGGTGCTCGCGGACGGCGAGACGGTGCTGGCACGCGCCGTGGTCGGGGCGGACGGCAGCGCCAGCCGCATCGGCGCGCACGTCGGGGTCGAGATGGAGCAGGTCGACCTCGGCCTGGAGGCGGAGATCCCCGTACCGGAGACGGTGGCCGCCGACTGGAAGGGGCGGGTGCTCATCGACTGGGGTCCGCTGCCCGGCAGTTACGGCTGGGTGTTCCCCAAGGGTGACGTCCTGACCGTCGGCGTCATCTCGGCCAAGGGCGAAGGCGCCGCCACCAAGCGGTACCTGGACGACTTCATCGCCCGGCTGGGCCTGGCCGGCTTCGAGCCGTCCGTTTCCTCCGGACACCTGACCCGCTGCCGCAAGCCCGAGTCTCCGCTGTCGCGGGGTCGGGTACTGGTCGCGGGCGACGCGGCGGGACTGCTGGAGCCGTGGACCCGTGAGGGCATCTCGTTCGCCCTGCGTTCGGGTCGGCTCGCGGGGGAGTGGGCCGTCAAGATCTCCGAGGCGCAGGACGCGGTGGACGCACGGCGCCAGGCCCTGAACTACGCCTTCGCCATCAAGGCCGGGCTGGGTGTGGAGATGGGCGTGGGCAGGCGCATGTTGACCCTGTTCGAGTCCAAGCCGGGTCTGCTGCACGCCGTCATCACGGGTCTGAGGCCGGCGTGGCTGGCCTTCGCCCGCATCACGCGCGGCTCGACGACACTCGCCGAACTGGTGCGCCAGTACCCACTGGCCCGGCGGGCGCTGCACGCGCTGGACAGTCGACAGACCGGCAAGGGCGGTTCCTAGTTCGGCGGTTCCTGGTTCGCCGACGCGGGGTGCGGTCGCTGGACCGGGGCGGGGCGGGGCGGACGGAGGGCCCGGAGGGCCGGGGCGGGGTCGGCGCGGGGTACGGCCGACCGGGTCGACCGGGCCGACCGGGTCGACCGGGCCGACCGGGTTGGCCGGGTTGGCCGGGCTGGCGGGGTCGGCGCGGCGTCGGCGCGGGGTACGGCTGACCGGGCCGGCCGGGCTGATGGGATGACGGGCCGACCGGGCCAGCCTGGCTGACGGCCGACCGGGTTGGCGGGCTGACCGGGCCGGCTTTGGGTGGGTCTGGGTCGACCGGGCCGGCAGGTCCGGCCGGGCCGGCATGTCCGGCCTGGTTGGCTCGTCCTGGCCGGCTCCGGGCCCGGTCTGGTCGGAGGGTCCGACTGGTACCGGCCGGCTTCGGACCGGATCCGACCGGTTCGACGGGTCTGGCCGATCCGGCCCGGTGCGATCAGGCCGATGACGGGATCCGGTCGGTGAACGGGTCGCCCGTGTGCCGTCTGCCGGTCGGCCCGGCCGGCCGTCTGCCGGTCTTCCAGCTGTCCGCCAGTCGTCCGGCCGTCCGTGCGACGCCGGCTCGGGCCCTTGCGCGGGCCCGAGATCGAACCCCTGCGCGGAGCCCACGGACCGGGATCGGGCGCAGGGCCGGGCGCCGGGCCGAGTGTCCTGGGCGCGGTGGGGTGGGTGTGCAGGTCGGCGGGATGTGGCCGGCACGGTCGAGACCCGCGCACTCCCGTTCTCCGCCGGCGCGGGAGTACGGGAGCCACGGCCTCACTTCGTGACGGTGATCCGGAAGACGGGGTGGTCGCCGGCCGCCGCCTGGAGCTCGGCTTCGGAGGACTTCGCGGTGACTCCCTGGAAGAACCGGTTGACCTCCCAGCCCCACTTCTCCAGGTAGGCGCGCAGGATTGCCGCCTGCCGCACCGGGTCCGTGATCTCGGTGACCGTGAAGGTGCGCACCTTGCGGCCCACGCGCAGCTCCCCGCCGCCCGCGACCCGCATGTTGCGCACCCACTGGGAGTGGCCGCGAGCCGAGACGAGGTACTGGGCGCCCTCGTAGGTGTGCGGGTTGACCGGGATCCGCTGCATCTTGCCGGAGGTGCGACCCCGGACGGACAGCTCGGCGGTACCGGCGAGGCTGACGCCGAGACGGGCGAGCCTGCCGAAGAGGGCGTTGAAGCGGACGCCGAACGGGCCGGCCTGGACGTAATAGGGAACGGGCGCGTTCATGATGGCCTCCGGGACCGCTTGAGAGAGCACTGCTCTCGTTTGAGATCAGTGTGCACGGGCCCCCGGAACAAAGCAAGAGCAGTGCTCTCGAATTGGATCGGTGCACTCGTTCTTGGGCACTGCTCCGTCTGCATGGCACACTGATCCGCATGAGCACCGTGCGTGGGGCAAGGGAACGGGCCCGCATCGAGGTCACCGCCGCCATCAAGGACGAGGCACGCCGCATGCTCGCGGCCGAGGGTGCCGCCAAACTCTCACTGCGCGCCGTCGCCCGCGAGCTGGGCATGGTCTCCTCGGCCCTGTACCGCTACTTCCCCAGCCGGGACGAGCTGCTCACCGCGCTGATCGTCGACGCGTACGACAGCGTCGGCGCGGCGGCGGAGCGGGCCGAGGCCGCTGCCCGCGCCGAAGGCGCCCCGCCCCGGGCGCGCTGGCTCGCGATCTGCGAGGCCTTCCGGTCCTGGGCGCTCGCGCACCCGCACGAGTACGCGTTGATCTACGGTTCCCCCGTTCCCGGCTACAGCGCCCCCCTCGACACCGTCGGCCCCGCGTCCCGGGTGGGCAACACCCTCATCGCCGTGGTGCGTACCGCGTACGAGGGGCGGGGCCTCGCCCTGCCGCCGCTGCCCGACAGCCTGCGCCCGGAGGCCGTCCGGATGACCGCCGACTTCGCCGAAGGGTTGCCCCCGGAAGTCACCGCCGCCCTGGTCGTCGCCTGGGCGCAGCTCGCCGGGATGGTCTCCTTCGAGTTGTTCGGCCAGTTCAACCGGGTGGTCGAGGACCGCGCCGGACTCTTCATGCACGCCGCCGGGCAGCTGGCGCAAGGGGTCGGACTGCCCGCGGTGTGACGTCCGCCGCGCGACACCGCTCGTGTCGGTAGCCCCGACCCGCCACGACGCCGTCCGGCCCGCCCCCCCGAGCCGCCGGCTCCG